>NZ_JAXGFS010000009.1:0-223813 GCF_041008745.1 Pseudophaeobacter sp. 1A09344 | reverse complement strand
GCTCTTCCGCATCGTTTGTCTCCTCGT
The DNA here is from genome assembly GCF_041008745.1 of Pseudophaeobacter sp. 1A09344. Classification (NCBI taxonomy): domain Bacteria; kingdom Pseudomonadati; phylum Pseudomonadota; class Alphaproteobacteria; order Rhodobacterales; family Roseobacteraceae; genus Pseudophaeobacter; species Pseudophaeobacter sp. 1A09344. Next base: position 223,786 of record NZ_JAXGFS010000009.1, on the reverse strand, counting down.
TTGGAGAACAGGCTAACTTCAAACCGCGGACTTTTCAGGGGAGCAGGTCACGCTCCACCGCTTCCAACGGTTATAAAGCGTTTTGTGTGGTCCATAGGCCGAAGGTGCGTCGCGCCACCTCAACCCATTGCGATTAATAAAGATAATTCCGCTCAACACACGTCGATCATCCCTCTCGGGACATTGCTGCGCAATGCCCTGCCGGGCAGTGAACGTGTGGCTTGCCGTAGGACCTCGGGGAAGAAGGGCTGAAGGCGCGCCATCTGCGCATCCGTCAGCCAGAAAAGATCAGACATGGGCACCGCTCGGTTTTCGAACCGTGAATCACGCGGCGGGACGGAAATCAATGGGTCCTGACCCTAGGCTATGGCCCATCGTCACGGCGCAAAGGAGCGACGGCGCATCAAGGCGCTGATGTTGTAGTCGAAAAGAAGTTACAGCTCAGCTGCCCAGGGCGGGTTCGCACCCGCGCGGGAGACGGTCACGGCGGCGACACCTGCGCCGAAGGACAGCGCATTTGCAAGCATGTCTGCGGGTAAGTTGCGCAGGGCCGCTTTTTGTAAGACGCCCAGTTCGCTGAGCCGGGCCAGCAGGCCGGCGTTGAAGGTGTCCCCGGCTCCGACCGTGTCTACAATCTGAACGGGACGGACCCGGGTTTGCACGCTTTCTCCGCCCGCCAGAAACCCCGTCGCCCCCTTACTGCCCTGGGTCATGACTACCACAGAAGGACCCTTGGCTTGCACGACCGCAACCTTTTCCGGCAGCGGCATCGGCCCTGGAACAATCCAGTTTAGGTCTTCATCCGACACTTTCACGATATCCGCCAGCGCCATCATCTTGTCCAGGCGGGCGCGGAAACGGTTGATATCTTCGATAAAGCCCGGCCGGATGTTCGGATCCAGCATCACCGCGCGGGATGCGCCTTCGCGCGCCAGAAGATCCTCATAGGCGGTGGCGCAGGGTTCGCAGGCCAGGCTGATGCCCCCGAAATAGAGCGCCGTGAGATCCTCCGGCAGCTGCGGCATATCAGCAGGCAGCAGCATCCGGCCAGCCGAGTTTTCATCGAAGAAGCTGTAGGACGCGTGGCCATCCGTCAGTTTGACAAAGGCCAAGGTCGTCGGGCGATCCGAGGTGATGACATGGGTGGTATCCACGTGACTGGCCTTCAGGTCCTCGACAAGCTGCTGACCGAACATGTCGCGGGACAGGCCGGTCAACATACCGGTCTGCACGCCAAGCCGCCCAAGCGCGATGGCGGTGTTGAACACGGCGCCACCGGAATGGGGCACAAACCCGTCGCGCCCGCCATCGGTCGGGGTCGGGATCATGTCGATCAGGGCCTCACCACAGCATAGGATCATGACATTCGCTCCGCGTAGTGCTGCGCCGCTGCCGCGCCTGCGCGCGGGATTTTGCATTGAAACCGGGTCATAACGCCGCCAGCCCGGCGTTGGTATCAAGCAGGAACTGCGTGAAGATCGGCCCCCCGGCAGCGCCAATGCTGCGGGCGTTTTCGCCGACGGCTCCAGCCTCGATCTGCGGCGAGATCAAACCGCGCTTGTCTTGATTGGCCAGATAGCGGCGCACGCGTTCGACCAGTTCCTCACGCACAGCGACCGGGAAGGCGCCATCGATGATGATGGCTTCAAAATCGATGACGGAGCATATCGACAAGGATGCCTTTGCCAACTCCTGTGCCGTTGTGCCGATCCAGGCCTCCACATAGCGTTCCAGACCGCTCCAGTCCTGCGGTTTGCGCCAGAGGATTTCGGGACCGATCCCGGCCTCTACCAGGCGCGCCTCAAGCAGGTGCAGCGACGCGGTATCGATCAGTTGCAGGCTTTCGCCCAGGGGGCCGGTGGTGCGCATCGATCCCAGCGCCCCGGCATTGCCCCGATTGCCTTCGAAAACGGTGCCATTCATCGCCACCCCGCCGCCGATGAAGGACCCAATGAAGAAATAGGCATAATCGCGGAAATCCTTGCCCCGCCCGAACATATGCTCGGCCTGACAGGCCGCCGTGGCATCGTTCACGACAAAAACCGGCAGGTCGCTGAACCTGGCCACTTCTGTGGCAAAATCGACATCTTCCCAGGATTGAAATTCTTCCGCAGCGGCTCCGGTCAGATCATGCCACTTCCACAGCTCAAAAGGCCGCCCGATGCCGATGCCGCAGACCCGGCCCTGCTGCTTTGCGGTCAGGCCGGACAGAAGGGTTTCAAGCCCATCTTTCAGGAATTCGAAGATCGCGTCCGGCATGGGATAATCATAGGTCGTACGCAGCTGCTGGCGCACGTTGCCGGCAAAATCCAGCAGCAGCAGATCCGCGCTCTTGCGGCCCAGGTTCATGCCCACGGACAGGGCCCCCTCGGAGCCGAGTTCGATGGGAATCGAAGGCTTGCCGACCTTGCCCTTGACCGGCTCCCCCCGCTGGACGAAGCCGTCGTCCTCCAGCCTACGCAGGATGGTGGAGACCGTAGGGCGGGACAGGCCGGTCCGGCGGGCGATCTCGGCGGCGGACACGGCGCGGTGGCGAAACAGAATGGACAGAATGAGGCGTTCGTTGTGATCGCGGACACCCCGCTGATTCACCCCGGCACTTCGTTCTTTGATACTGACATGGTCCATTCGGACGAACATAGTTTGCCGCCTTTCTTCAGAAAAGATACTCTGTGGCGATTAGTTAGTAAAGTTAACAAACAAATTGACACCCTATGAGGAATCAGGCTTTTTAGGGCTCACGACCTGCCCAGATCGCTCTAGGCGGGTCCGGTTGGAGAGGAGCCAGCCGGATTGAGAACAATAATTTCGGGAGGACCACGTGAAAAAACTCATGACCATTTCCGCGCTCGCCCTGGCCTCGGTGGCTGGCGCGGCGCATGCAGAGATCAACGCCTGTCTGATCACCAAGACCGACACCAACCCCTTCTTCGTGAAGATGAAGGAAGGCGCGACCGCCGCAGCCGAAGCAAACGGCATCAATCTGTCCACCTATGCGGGCAAGATTGACGGCGACGTGGAAAGCCAGGTCGCAGCGGTTGAGACCTGCATTGCATCGGGGGCCAAAGGCATCCTGATCACCCCGACGGACAGCCGCGCCCTGACGCCCGTCATCACCCAGGCCCGTGACGCCGGTGCGCTGGTGATCGCGCTGGACACTCCGTTCGAACCGGCCAATGTAGCCGATGCGACCTTTGCTACCGACAACTTCAAGGCCGGGGTGCTGATTGGCCAGTGGGCCGCGGCAAAGCTGGGTGACGAGGCTGCAAACGCCAAGATCGCCCTCCTGGACCTGAATGCCTCGGAAATCTCGGTGGACTACCTGCGCGACGGCGGGTTCCTGCAGGGCTTTGGCATCGACATCAAGGACCCCACCGACATCGGCGATGAAGATGACCCGCGTATCGTTGGCCACGACGTGACCAACGGCAACGAAGAAGGTGGCCGCACGGCGATGGAGAACCTTCTGCAGATCGACCCGGGCATCAACGTGGTCTACACGATCAACGAACCTGCCGCTGCCGGCGCCTATGAGGCGCTCAGATCGGTGGGCCGTGAAGACGACGTGCTGGTCGTTTCCGTCGATGGCGGCTGCCCCGGCGTGCAGAATGTCGGCGAGGGCGTGATCGGCGCAACCTCCATGCAGTTCCCGCTGCGGATGGCCTCGCTCGGTATCGACGCGATCAAGGCCTGGGCCGAGAACGGCACCAAACCGGCGAACACCGAAGGGCTGGATTTCTTCAACACCGGCGTTGAACTGATCACAGATGCGCCGGTCGACGGTATCCCGTCGCTCAGCTCGGCCGACGGCCTGAAGAAGTGCTGGGGCTAAATTCAGCAAACACCACAGGACCGGGGCAGCAAATGCCCCGGCCAAATGCCATCAATCTAAACCTTTGACCGTATCAGAGGCCGTAGCATAGGCTTCAGGCCGGGGAGGTCGTCATGTCAGAGACATCCGGAATGGGCTCAAAAGGCCAACACTACGAACAGGTTCTGGAGGGAAGTGATACACGCGTCGCCCAGTTCGAAGTTCGCAACACAACGCTGCTGAGCCGGGTGCAGCATATCCTGCACAACAACCCAACCTTCGTGCCGGTCATCGTGCTGGTCATCAGCCTGCTGGCCTTCGGGCTGATCGCCGGAGGGCGGTTCTTTTCCGCCTTCAACCTCAGCCTGATCCTGCAGCAGGTGTCGATCATCGGCATGCTCGCAGCAGCGCAGTCACTGATCATCCTGACCGCGGGCATCGATCTGTCGGTCGCGGCGATCATGGTGCTGATGTCGGTCATCATGGGCAATCTGGCGGTCAACTTGGGCGTGCCCAGCCCCTTTGCGATCCTGCTGGGGTTCGCTGGGGGCATGGCGGCGGGAGCCATGAATGGGCTGCTGATCACCAAGGTCAAACTGCCCCCCTTCATCACCACGCTCGGCACCTGGTCGATCTTCTTTGCGCTCAATCTCTGGCTCTCCGGAGCTCAGTCGATCCGCAGCCAGGACATCGACGATCAAGCGCCTTTCCTGAAGTTCTTCGGCAATGCCTTCAATATTGGCGGCGCCCGCATCACCTTTGGCGTGATCCTGATGGTCGTGATCTTTGTTGCGCTCTGGTACATGCTGAATAAGACCGCCTGGGGGCGCCACGTCTACGCCATAGGCGACGATATGGAGGCGGCGGAACTGTCCGGCATCCGCACCGAGCGCACGCTGGTCTCGGTCTATATGCTCGCCGGTCTGGTCTGCGCCATTGCGGGCTGGGCTTCGATCGGACGGGTCGGCTCGATCTCGCCGCAATCCTTTTACGAAGGCAACCTGCAGTCCATCACCGCCGTGGTAATCGGTGGCATCTCGCTGTTTGGCGGGCGTGGATCGATCCTTGGGGCGCTCTTCGGGGCGCTGATCGTCGGCGTTTTCCAGTCGGGGCTGCGCATGGCCGGGGTGGATGTGCTCTGGCAGGTCTTCGCCATCGGCTGGCTTATCATCATCGCGGTCGCCATCGACCAATGGATCAGGAGGGTTTCGGCATGACACCAGTCGTTCAGGCCAAAGGTATCGTGAAACGCTATGGGCACGTCACCGCCATCAACCATTCGGATTTCGAACTGCGCCCCGGGGAAATCCTGGCCGTGATCGGCGACAATGGCGCGGGCAAATCCTCGATCGTCAAGGCGATTTGCGGCGCCACCATCCCGGATGAGGGGGAAATCCTGATTGAGGGCAAACCGGTCAGTTTCTCTTCCCCCATCGAGGCCCGCGACATGGGCATCGAAATCGTCTATCAAACCCTCGCCCTGTCCCCCGCCTTGTCGATTGCCGACAACATGTTCACCGGACGCGAAATCCGCAAACCCGGATTTCTGGGCAAATACCTACGGATGCTGGACAAACCGGCGATGGAGAAATTCGCGCGGGAAAAACTGACCGAACTTGGCCTGATGACCGTGCAGTCGATCAAGCAGCCGGTCGAAACGCTGTCGGGCGGTCAGCGGCAGGGTGTCGCCGTCGCCCGAGCGGCCGCCTTTGCCACCAAGTTCATCATCATGGATGAGCCGACGGCGGCCTTGGGGGTCAAGGAAAGCCGCAAGGTGCTGGAACTCATTCAGGACGTGAAGGCGCGCGGCATCCCGATCATCCTGATCAGCCACAATATGCCGCATGTGTTCGAAGTCGCCGACCGGATCCATATCCACCGGCTGGGCAAACGGCTCTGCACCATCGATCCCAAGGACTATACCATGTCCGATGCCGTGGCCTTCATGACCGGCGCCAAGGAGCCACCTGCCCAGGACGCGGCATGAACGAGCCTGAAGCGATCGCCGAAAGGCTCCTGGATCCCATTCTGACAGCGCCGCGCTCCGGACAACGCAAACTTGTCGCTCTGGCCGGACCGCCAGCCTCTGGCAAATCCACGCTGGCGGCAGTCCTTGCGGACAAGCTGAACGACGCCGGGTGCCAGACCCAGGTCGTGCCAATGGATGGCTTCCATCTCGACAACGCCATTCTCACCCAGCGCGGTCTTCTGGACAGAAAAGGCGCGCCGGAGACCTTCGACCTAGGTGGTCTGCTTCGGCTGGTGAAAGCCCTGCCGGATGCACCGTCGGTGATCTTCCCGGTTTTCGATCGGGACCGGGACATCGCAATTGCTGGCGCGGGCCTACTTCCCGAGACATGCGACACCGTCATCGTCGAGGGCAATTACCTGCTGTTTGATGCCCCCGGATGGCGGGAGCTGCGCCGCTTCTGGGACTTCTCGATTTCTCTGGACGTCGACCTTTCCACTTTGCGCCAACGTCTGATCGATAGATGGCTCCACCACGGTCTCCCGCATAGCGAAGCCGTGGCCCGCGCCGAAGGTAACGACCTTGAAAACGCCCGCCTGGTCGCCGCGGCCTCGCTCAAGGCAGACAAGACGATCACCTAGTCTTCGGTATCGACCCAGATCAAAAACGGGAGAAGGGCAGCGTCGGCTCAGGCATCCTTGAAAACAAAAGACGTCTGAACTGAAATTTGCCCCCGCCCCAAGGCTGCGGCGTCCACGATCTGCTTGCCCAGCTCAGCGGCCAGTCGCAGGAATTTGCTTTCGCCCTGTAGCCCGGCGATATCGCACACGGCCATGCACTCCCTGATCCGCTCAGCCGGGAACAGCGGACCAGCGGTCTGATCTTTCCCGGTCGGGGTTGCGTCAATCAGAATGTCTGCCGCGCGCTCTTCCTCCCAAATACGGACCTTGGGCCAATGCGCGCGCAGGATGGCTGCCGTTTCCGCCAGCCGCCCCTCATCCGTGTCGCTGAGAACAACGTCGCTAACGCCCGTTTCGCACAGCGCATCGGCAATGGCCCGACCGGCACCGCCGCCTGCCCCCATGATATGCGCCGACCTACCAGCAACCGGCACCCCAGAAACGCGCAGCGCCTCCATAAGAGCCAGCCCATCCGTCATGTCGCCAACAAGCACATCACTCTCACGGCGCAGGGTATTCACGGCCCTGATGCGCCCGGCCCGGTCCGTCACCTGGTTCGCTTCCTGAAAAGCCGCCTGTTTGTGCGGATAGGTGATCGAGCAGCCCAGAAACGTTTCGGAGGCGCGCAGCAGCGCCCAGAACTCTGTCAGCACAGGGGCCGGAACGTCCAGGGGCAGCATCCGGCAGTCGATACCGCGGGTGCGAAACCAGTCGTTCATACCCGGCGGCGACACCACCCCCGCGACGGGGGCACCGATAATCGGCAGCAGCTTGGTCGTCCCTGAGATGTCCATAATGCGGCGCTCCGAAAGTTGACGGTTGACAGTAATGTGAGGCACTTTTAAAAATATCCAACATTTTTGCGTATATGGAATGAAATGATCTTCTCTGGCAAGAAAAATGAAGACAGCACCATCGTCGAACTGCTGGCGTCCTCGCTACGGAAGGACATCGCGTTCGGCACCCTGCTGCCGGATCAGAAGCTGAAGCTGAATGAGCTGCGCAGCCGCTATGGTGGCTCCAACCATTCCATGCGGGAAACCCTGCGCATCCTGTCCTCTGAAGGTCTGGTCGAAGGCGCCGCGCAGCGCGGGTTTCGCGTCACCTCGGCGACCGAGGACGACCTGCGCGACATTCAACTTGTCCGGCAGGAAATCGAAAGCATCGCCCTGTCGCGCGCGATCGCACTGGGAGATGTCGCCTGGGAGGGGCAGGTCGTTGCCGCCCATCACGCCCTGCAAAAGGCCGAGGCCGCCGTAGCCACGACCCCGGACGATCTGACGGCGCTGGAATGGGATGATGCCTGCCGCGCCTTTGCCACGGCATTGATCGCGGCCTGCGACAGCCCGCGCCTGATCGATTTGCAGCGCAAGTTCTTCGACCAGAGCCGCCGCTTTAGGCTGGCGCTGCTGCGCGAAGGCAAGCTGAACTGGGCCGCTCGCAAGGCCCGGCAAAAAGCGCTGCTGGATGCGGTTCTGGACAGAGATGAAATCACGGCTTTGGCCCTGCTGAAGGAAGAGATCGAGGCAGACCTGAAGGCGTAACACTGATCTATAAGGGAGGAAGATCATGATGAAACTTAATCGCCGCAAGGCATTGGCCCTGATGGGCGGAACCGTGGCCGCGACGGGGCTTGCCGCCCCTGCGCTGGCCCAGAACAAGAAAATCAAGGTGGGCGCGCTGCGCTTCACCTCGCATTCCGGCAGCTTTATCGCGCAGGAGCGCGGCTATTTCGCGGATGCCGGGCTGGACGTGGAACTGGAGTTCTTCCAGGCCGCGCAGCCGATGGCGGTGGCCATTGCCTCGGGCGATGTGGATTACGCCGTGACCGCCATTTCCGGCGGATTGATCAGCCTCGCGGACAAGGGAGCGATCAAGGTCATCGGCGGCGCCCTGACCGAAGAGGACGGCATCGACGGACAGAAGTACCTGATCTCGGATGCCTCTTATCAGGCCGGCATCAAGACGCTGAAGAATCTGGACGGTAAGAAATACGCCGTCACGCAGGCGGGTTCGTCCTTCCACTACATGGGCGCCAAGATGGCCGCTGCCGAAGGCATCAACCTCAGCTTCACACCGCTGCAAAAGGTCGGCGCGATCATCGGCGCGATGAAATCGGGCCAGGTCGATGGCTGGTCCATCGTGCCCCATATCGCCAAACCGCTGGCGGCCGCCGGTGCCTGGCACATGGTGGGCAACGTGTCGGACTACATTCCCGACTATCAGGTGACCACTGTCTTCACCTCGGCCAACAATGCGGCCAAGGAACGCGGACTGACCGAAAGCTTCCTTCAGGGCTTCTCGCGCGGGGTCGATGATTATGCCGCAGCCATGATCGATGGCACCGCAGATCAGGACGAGATGGTCGATCTGATCCACAAATACGTCTACACGGATCGCCCCCGCGAAAAGGCGGCCCCCTCGATCATCAATGGCACCATGCGGCTGAGCCAGGGCGCGGCGCTGAATATCGCCAGCGTTCAGGATCAGCTGAGCTGGTTCCAGTCCGAAGGTCTTGTCGATGGCGACATCACGCTCGACACGCTTGTGGACGATTCCTACGTCAAAACGCTGGGCGCCTAAGCCACGCCTTGTACGTTCTTCCGGGCGCCTTGCTTTTTGCGGGGCGCCCGTCCTTCTCCTGTAGTCAAAGGACAGCGCATGGACATCCGTCTGGACGGCATCAGCCATTCCTATAACGATTTCGAAGTGATGCGGGATATCTCTCTCGACATCGCGGACGGGCAGATCGTTTGCATCGTGGGACCGTCGGGGTGCGGTAAATCCACCCTCTTGCGCTTTATCGGCGGGCTTGAGCGCCCCAGTAAGGGCCAGGTTCTGCAACTGGGCACACCGCCCGAGGGGTGCCTGAACCCGCTCACCTATATCTTTCAGGATTTCGCCCTGCTGCCGTGGCGCAGCGTCTCGGGGAATATCTCGCTGGTGCTGGAGGACCACGGCATCAAGGGCGCCGAGGCAAAGCGGATCATCGACGATGTGCTGGCCCGCACCAAGCTCAGCGATTTCGCCCAGGCCCTGCCCAAGCAGCTGTCGGGCGGCATGAAGCAACGCGTCGCAATCGCACGTGCCCTTGCGGTGAAGCCCGCCGTGATGCTGATGGATGAACCTCTGTCTGCGCTCGACAGCCAGACCCGTGAATTGCTGATGGACGATCTGGTTGATCTCTGGATGCGCCAGCCGTTCACCGCCATCTACGTGACGCACAACCTGGCCGAAGCGGTCCGACTTGGCCACAAGGTCGTGGTTCTGTCGCGCCGCCCCGGCCAGATCCGGGAGATCGTCGAAATCGACAAACCCCTTTCCGAGCGCGCCTTTGGCGATGCTGATCTTGATGCCCACCAGAAACACCTGTGGCAGCTAATGCGCGAAGAGGCGCGGGCTGCAGATGCGGAGCTGATCCATGTCTGACATGACACAAGAAAAACCCGTCGCATTCCGGGGCGGTGGTTTTGCGCCGCACTCACGTCGCTGGGTCGGCGTGGCCGTTTTTGTCGCCCTGATCCTGCTGGCGGAATGGGGCACCCGCACGGGTTGGATTTCCGCCCTGACCCTGCCGCGCCCCTCGGACGTGCTGGATACTTTCCGGGAGCTGTATGACAGCGGCATGCTGTTCAAACATCTTGGCCCGTCGCTGACCCGTCTGGCGGTCGGCGCTGCCATCGGTGCGCTTCTTGGTATCTGTATCGGGGTGCTTATCGGCCTGTTTTCCTACATCCGCTCCGGGCTGGTGCCGCTGGTTGCGGCCATATTCCCCATTCCGAAAATCGCGCTATTGCCGCTTTTCGTGATCTGGTTCGGGATTGGCGAAGGATCGAAATATGCGCTGATCGCCTTTGGTACCTTCACCCCCACGGTGGTCGCTACCTACAGCGCGGTCGACAACGTCGACCGCACGCTGATCCGCATGGGGCAAAGCTTTGGCCTGTCCTGGTGGTCCATCGTGCGCAAGATCGTTCTGCCGGGCGCCATGCCGGGGATCCTGTCCGGTCTGCGCATCAGCCTTGCCATCGCCATCATCCTTCTGGTCGCTGCAGAAATGCTGGGCGCGGAATATGGTATCGGGGCCTATATCCTCGAAGCGGGCTCGCTTTATGATCTGGAACGGCTTTTCGCTGGCGTGGTGATCCTGTCGCTTCTGGGCGTCATCACCAGCGCAGTGATCGGGTTTATCGAACGGCGCCTGCTGGGGTGGCGGACATGATGGCAAAACCCGAAAGCGACTATGATGTCGTCGTCGCAGGGGGCGGCGCAGGGGGGGTTGGTGCCGCACTTGGCGCGGCCCAGTCCGGGGCGCGGGTCCTACTGGTCGAAAAATACGGTTTCCTTGGCGGCGCCGCGACCAACGCACAGGTGCTGGCCTACTGCGGTTTTTATCAGCAGGGGCCTGAGCCCATCAAAGTCGTAGGAGGGGTAGCCGATCTGGTCCTGGATGAGCTGCGCAACCTCGGGCTGGATTGCGCACCGTTTCAATCGCCGACGACGCTCAACTGGATCATCCTTCTGGAACCAGAAGCGGTCAAACTGGCACTGGACCGGGTGCTGGCGGCGCAGGGCGTTGACGTGTTGCTCCATACCCGCGTGGCGGCTGTGACACGCACGTCGGATCGTATCGAAGCGGTGACACTGGCCGGTATGGACGGGCGCACCCGGGTGGTGGCCGAGGCATTTGTGGATGCCACCGGAGATGCTAACCTGTCATTGGTCGCCGGTATTCCCTGCCGCACCGGGGATACCAACGGCAACCTGCAGGCAATCTCAGCACCCATTCGGATCGCTGGGCGTGACCGGTCACAGCCAATAGACCGCGAGGCCATCAAGGCAGCCTTTGCACGCTACAGGCGCAATGGACGCTGGCCCTCTGCCCGCGATGACGGCGGCATCTACACCGAAGTACCCAACACCGGCGAAATGTGGTGGATGATGTTCGACCACCCGATGCCGGATCTGAGTTCCGCCAGTTTCAGCACGGCCGAACGCGCCGCGCGCGAAGCGGCACACGACTATGTCGCGCTGCTGCGTTCTGATGTGCCTGGGTTTGAAAACGCCTATCTGGTGCAGACCGGCCCGCAGATCGGCATCCGGGAAAGCCGCCACCCAGCAGCCCGCTATGAACTGACCGGAGAAGATATTGCCACCGGGCGCCAGCGCGACGACGAGGTGGCCAAGGCGGCTTGGCCAATGGAGGATCACACGGTCCCCGGGCAACCGATTTATACCCCCGTAGGCGGAACCGGGTGTGCCTCCATCCCGCTGGACGCCTTGCGCGCCAAGGGCGTGGATAACCTCTATTTCGCCGGGCGCACCATCGGCGCCGATCCGATGGCCTATGCCTCTATTCGGGTGATGGGCACCGCCTTTGCGACCGGAGAGGCCGCTGGACGGGCCGCCGCTGCCCCGGGGCAAGGCATGGACGCGCAACAGGAATGGCGTAAACTGGGTTGACCCCCAGCCCAATCGCACCAGCCCAGCAATTGCCAGCCGCTGCCATCGGCGCAGCGCTGGTAAGAAAAGCTGGTGCAAATGCCGTCAGCGAATCAGGCTATGGACTGTGCCGACAGAATTTCCACTCAAAGATGATATCGATCAAAGTGTAGCGACTGCGCTTGCATACACTGGCCAACGTTAAATGCGACAGCACCAGGGCGTGCTTAACGATGGAGACGGTTATGGCAGATTCAGTTTCAACCTCCGGCGGCGCCGCTCAAGGCGACCTATATGGTGATCTTTGGGTGCTGACCCGGGATCTTGACCCAAGTGATGGCGGCGGCAACGGTGAACCGGTGCTGGATGAGAACGGCCAGATCGTGCCGATCGGCTATAATCCTGAAACCGGCGAGACCTTTCCGATCCACCTCGTCGAAGGCGGAGAAGGCGAATACGAAGTCCCAGCTGACCAGCTGGATTACATCCAGGAAATCGAGATGGAGCGGGCAAACATTATGCGCTCGCCCGATCAGGTGGTCGAATCCGCTCTGGAAGAGGCGCTTGGCAAGATCAACGCCGGAACCGAGATCTCGACTGATGCGTCGGGCCGCATCATGGTGGACGGTGTCCTGATCGATTCCCCACGCGAGAACCTCGCGCTTTACAAGCTGATCATGACCGCAGGCGGCGCAACAAGCTGGACCGAGGTTCAGGCGAATGTCGCCGGGAACATTCCGCAATCGCTGATCGACCTGATGAACACGGGCTGGAACCCCACCGGGCTGCTGGCCGGCGTCTTCTCCAAGTTCCACCCGGTCAGCATGGACGCGACGCTCACCGCGCATACCTTCATGGGGGTGAACGAAGTCACCGGTTCCGGCGACACCCAGACAATCGACTATTTCGGCTTTACCGACGGCAGCGCAGAGACCTTCGACTATGACCGTATCGCCACCTATGGAGATGCCTGGGTCCAGTGGTACCAGGACATGGACGGAGATCCCTCCGACCTTGAGGCAGTGCAGCGTACACTGCTGGACGTGATCTGGGGCAAGGACCGCAACGGCGACGGCGTCAATGACGTTGGCACCGGCAAGGACTGGGTGGACGAGTACATGACACTCTCTGCCGATGGCGAGAGCTATGAAATGGCCGAAGGCTCGGCCGCCGGGATCAACGACTGGGCTCAGTCGGTGGAAGACGCCCGCGAAGCCATCTACGTGCTGCACGAATACGTCGGCACCACGGAAATCGCTGCGCCAGAGGCGACCGACGACGTCATCGAGGGTAGTTCCTACGCCGACTACATCGCCTCCTGGGGCGGTGATGATCTGATCCTTGGCCACGAAGGCGACGATCTGATTGACGGCGGCGAAGGCAACGACACGCTGAAAGGCAACCTTGGCGATGACAGCCTCGAAGGTGGCGCGGGCAATGACGTTGTGCGGGGCGGGTTTGGCGACGATGTGCTGGTCCGCGGTGGCGGCAACGACAAGCTGTTTGGTGGTCGCGGGTCCGACAAACTGAACGGCGGCGCTGGTGACGATACCATGGACGGTGGCGCGGGCGATGACATCCTGCGGGGCGGCCGCGGCGCCGACCTTTTGACCGGTGGCGACGGAGCCGACGATTTCTTTTTCCGGCTTTCGGGTCCGAGAGGGACCGACACTATCGCCGATTTCGCGAGCGACGATCTCGATATCATCCGACTGGACCGGATCGACGCTGACAACTCCACTGAAGAGGACGACGCCTTTACCTTTATCGGCAGTGCTCACTTCAGCGGCACCGCAGGGGAACTTCGCGCGGCGGATCGTGGCGATTTCCAGCGCATCGCCGGCGATGTGGACGGTGATGGAAATGCAGACTTCGTGATCAAGGTCCTTGGCACCGATGCGGCGGAGGCCGACTGGTTCGCGCTCTGACCTCACCGCCCCGGGCGGAGCAATGAAAACGAAGAACGCTGCCAGCAACATATGCTGGCAGCGTTTTCATTTCTACGATCCGATGCTCACAGCAATTTGCCCCATGGCTTTCCGTGCTTTGGCAAAGCAGTCACAGCCCCGGCAGCCACAGCGCCAGCTGAGGAAACAGGATCAGCAAGGCGACCAGCAGCATCGAGCAGGCCATATAGGGAAAGGCCGACATGTAGATATCGCGCATCGTGGTATCCTTGGGCGCTACCCCTTTCATCACGAAGAGCAACAGCCCGAAGGGCGGCGTGGTGAAGCTGATCTCCAACGCCAGCAGGATGATCAAACCGAACCATATCGGATCGAACCCCAGCGAGGCCGCCAGCGGAAAGAAGATCGGCACGGTCAGCAGCATCATCGAGATCTGCTCCATGAACATGCCCAGCAGCAGCAGCACACAGAACATCACCAACAGCATCGCAACCGGCGCCAGATCAAAGGAGGTCGCCCAGCGGATCAGCCCGCTGGAGGCACCGGAAAAGGCCAGCAGCTGGCTGAAAGTGGCTGAGCCGAACACGATCAGATAGGCCATCAGCGTCACTCGCAGCGCGCCGACGACGGACTTCTTCATCGCCTCCCAGCTGAGACAGCGAAACAGAATGGCAAGGATCAGGACCCCAAGCGCGCCAAAGGCGGCGGCCTCGGACGGGGTGATCAGCCCACCAACCATGCCGATGACGATCAGAACCATGACCGACAGCATGGGCAAGACGTCTCCGAACAGCAGCCGTGCCTTTTCGCCAAAGGTGAGCGTCTCAACCTCATAGGCAGGGGCAGCGGTCGGGTCGATGCGGGTCTGCAGATAGATGACGCCGATATAAAGGCTGGCCAGCACCAGCCCCGGCAGGATCCCCGCGATCAGCAGCGCGCCGACGTCGATGCGGGCGAGCGTCGCCAGCAGCACCGCCAAAGCAGAGGGCGGAATGATGATCGCCAGACCACCGGTTCCAAGGATCGGCCCGATCGACATGTGCTTCTTGTATCCGCGGCTGGTCATCTCGGGCACCATTAGGCTGCCCAGCAGCGCGGTCGAGCCCATGGAGGAGCCGGACAGCGTTGAAAACGCTGTCCCGCCCAGCACAGTCACATAGGACAACCGCCCGGGCAGCTTACCCAGAAGCCGGTCGATGGCATTGAACATCCGTGCCCCAAGGCCAGTGTGAAAGAAGACCTCTCCCATCAGCAGGAACAGCGGGATCGGCACCAGCGCATAGTTCGTCAGCCCGCCAAACCCGTTGTTGAGCAGCAGCGTGATCCCCTTGGCACCGCCCATGAAAAACCAGGCCCCAACGATATTGGCCGCCAGAAAGGCAAGCGCGACCGGCATGCCGATGGCCATCAGAACCAGGATCGAACCCAGCAGCAGGGCCAGTGATTCAAACCATTCCATTATTCGTGTATCCCCGCTTCGCCCGAATGCATCAGGTCGCTGCCAAATACGAAACGGGAAAATTCAATCGCCATCAGTCCAAAGCTGACCGGAAAGGCGATCGTCAGGATCCATTTCGGAAAGTAGTAGGCGCGCACGTCCAGATCGTTGCGCGCGATATTGCCCAGAAACAGCTCTGCGCCCTTCCAGGCTAGGATCACCGACACCAGAACACAAAGCGCGGCCACAAGACGGCTGACCACCCGGCGCACCTCAGCGGGCAATGCAGCGGTAATCAATTCGATATGCACATGACCCTTTTCACGCACCAACCAGGGGGCGCCCATCATGGTCATGTACAAAATGGCGTATTCGGATGAGGTGAAAAGCCAGGCAAAGGGCTGAAGCCCAGCATTGCGCATCACCACGGACAGGGTGACCGAAATCATCAGCCAGACCAGCATGAAACCCGCGATGCCCGCCATCGCATATAGGAAGCCTTGATAGAGCTTTCCGACCATTGCCATTTCTCATCCTTTCCAAAGGCAGGCGGCACGCCGGACCCGCGATCCGGCGTGCCGTCCCGTGGCTGTTTACTTGTCGTAGAACAGCTCGATCAGCTTGTCGTAGTTGCCGTCTCCCTGGGGGCTGTCGGCCATCAGGCCCTTCATGCGGTCCCAGGTTTTCTGCGTGGCGGCCGCCAGATAGGCGTCGGCGGCGTCACCTTCCAAGGTCACGACTTTCATGCCGGCCTCTTCAAGGGCCGCGAAATCCGCGTCGCGCAGGGCACCCAGTTTGGCGGCGCTTTCCGCCTCGTGGGCGATTGCGACATCCTGCAGGATCTTGCGCGATTCCTCGGACAGGCTGTTCCACTTGTCGAGATTCACGATGGTGCCAAGGTCGGTCGAGAAGAAGCAGGGTTCGATCCGGTAGTTCAGGAATTCGTTCCACTTCAGATCGATCAAGCCGATCTGGGTCCAACCGGTCGCATCCACCACGCCGCGCTCCAGCGCCGAATAGACTTCGGTGGTGGGCAGGTCGATCACCTGCGCGCCCAGATATTCGGTGAAGAATGCGTTGTAGACCGCGTTGCCGCGCAGTTTCAGACCGGACACATCAAGGTTGCCGTCCGCGTCCAGCTTCGGCTCATTGCGGGTCCACAGGTTGTAGCAGACTCCCGAGTCGAACCAGCCCAGGTATTTGACGCCCATCTTTTCCTGGTGAATCTGGTCAATCAGTTCCAGACCGCCATTGGCGCGGGTTTCCACCGCCGTCAGGTTTGAGGTCACAAGCGCGTCTTTTTCCGGCAGGGCGCCGGCATAGAAGCTGCCCGGTGTGTAGACCATGTCCACAACGCCCGAACGCACCGCGTCCGGCTGCTGGAACATGCCGATGGCCTCGGGGCCGCCACGGACCTCGATATTGACGACACCTTCACCCGCCGCGTTCACCTTGTCGACGAACTCAAGGAAAGATTTGGTGTAGATCAGCGATTCCGGAAAGGCGTGTACGGCGGTCAGCGTGTCTTCGGCAAAGGCAGCCGAGGTCATCGCCGTGGTGACAAGGACTGCACCAATCATACTGTGCTTCATTTTGTCTTTCTCCCTGGTGATGGGGTGCCTTGTGACGCCCCTTTGGTTGTGGCCTCGGCCCCCATCAGGGCCCGTTGCCGTCTTACGTCGCGGGCCAGGCCCATGGGTGCTGAGAAGCACGGGCCGCCCGAAACGTTGAAATCCGTTCTTGGTGCTGAGCGGTCAGGTCGATGTCGTCCCAACCATTGACCAGTTTCTGCTGCCAGACGGGATCAATCTCGAAAGAGACCTCCTGCCCGGCGATGCTGGCACGGCCAGCAGCCAGATCGACGGTGACCGCCACATCATTGCTGCCGATGGCGCTGATCAGCGCCTCGATCTGTTCTTCTGGCAGGCGGGCGGGCAGCAGGCCGTTGTTGACGGCGTTGCCAGCAAAGATGTCGCCAAAACTGGGGGCGAAGACCGCCTTGATCCCGAAATCCACCAGCGCATAAACGGCAGCCTCGCGGCTGGAGCCGCTGCCGAAATTGCGCCGCGTCACGAGCACCGAGGCGCCGGGATGCAGGTTCAGCACATGCACGTCGTCATCCTGACGCGCATCGTGCAGCAGAAATTGGCCATACCCCTCGCTGCGCGGCGCCGACATGAACCGCGCCGGGATCAGCTGGTCCGTGTCCACATTCTCCTGCGCCAGCGCCACCGCCCGACCTTCGATCTTGCTCCACCCGCTCATGACCGGCCCTCCAGCAGCGGGCGCACATCGGCAAGATGTCCGGTAACGGCGGCGGCGGCGACCATGGCGGGACTCATCAGATGGGTCCGCGCGCCGCGTCCTTGCCGCCCGCGGAAATTCCGGTTGGTGGAGGAGGCGCAGCGTTTGCCCGCCTCGACCAGATCACCATTCATGCCCACACACATGGAACAGCCGGCATCGGCCCATTCAAGGCCCGCATCGGTAAAGATCTGCGCCAGCCCTTCAGCCTCGGCCTGTTTCTTGACAACGGCGGATCCCGGCGACACCAGACCGGGCACCTTGGCCTGGCGTCCCGCCAGAACCTTGGCCGCGAGGCGCAGATCCTCGATCCGGCCATTGGTGCAGGAGCCGATGAACACCTGATCAACCGCGATGTTCTCAAGCGGCATCCCTGCTTCAAGGCCCATGTAATCGAGCGTTGCACGCGCCTGATCCTGCTTTCCTCCGGGCAGGTCTGCCGGGCGCGGCACACGGCCAGTGATCGGCAGCGCCTCTTCCGGAGAGGTGCCCCAAGTCACCGTCGGGGCGATCTCTGCGGCTTCGATTGCAACCTCCTGATCGAAGATGGCCTCCGCATCGCTGTAGAGCTTTTGCCAATCCGCCAGAGCAGCCTCCCAGGCGGCACCCTTCGGGGCGAAATTGCGCCCTTTCAGATAGTCGAAAGTGATCTGATCCGGCGCGATCAGACCCAGCCGGGCACCACCCTCAATACTGAGATTGCACAGGGTCAGGCGACCTTCGATGCTCAACGCCTCAACCGCGCTGCCCGCGTATTCGATTGCGTGACCCCTGGCGCCATCCGCGCCCAGTTCGGCGATCCAGTGCAGTGCAAGATCCTTGGCCGTGACACCAGCGCCAAGGGCGCCATTGACCGAAATCCGCATGGTCTTGGGCCGACGCTGCCAGATCGTTTGGGTTGCCAGAATATGGGCGACTTCGGTCGCCCCGACGCCAAAGGCCAAAGCCCCAAGCGCCCCGTGAGTGGAGGTATGGCTATCCCCGCAGTTGATCAGTAGTCCAGGCAGCGTCAGCCCCTGCTCGGGGCCAAGCACATGCACAATGCCCTGCCCCGGATCGTGCAGATCGAACAGCCGGATGCCCTGTGCCCGTGCATTCTGGCCCAGAGTGTCGATCATCCGGCGGATATCGGGCGCGACAGCGCCCGGTCGTGTTGGCGCATAGTGATCGACCACCGCAAAGGTCAGATCGGGTTCGGCCACCTTCAGGCCCCGCTGCGCCAGCTTGGCAAAGGCGTGGTGCGAGCCTTCGTGCACCAGATGCCGGTCCACCCAAAGGAGGGACATGCCATCGTCGCGTCGCATGATTTCATGCGCAGCCCAAAGCTTGTCGAACAGGGTCTGCGGGGTGGTCATTCGGCTGCCTCTTTGCGGGCCGGATTGATCACCGGCTCCCAGTGGCGGGTTTCGCCCACGCCGACGTGGTTCAGCGACATCTCAAGCCGGAACATGTCAGGCCGGTAGAGCGCGGCAAGGTATTCGACCCCGCGGCCTTCCTCGTCGCGCACAACCCGGTCGAGGGACAAGAGCGGCGCGCCGATCCGAACACCCAGCGTTTCGGCAACTTCCGGAGAGGCCAGCGTCGCGCTGACCGTCTGATGGGCGGAATCGACTTTGACGCCCGAGCGCTCCAGAAGGCGGAACAGTGGCGTCGTGGCCAGTTCAGCCTCTGTGTAATTCTGCGCGATTTCTTCCGGCACCCATGTGGTCAGATGGGAGAAAGGTTCATTTTCAACCAGACGCAGGCGTACCGCTGTCTGAACCCGTACCTGCGCCCCAAGGCCCAACGCCTCGGCAACGCCGCCGGGCGCGGCGCCATAGCTGAAGGAGAGCAGCCGTGCGGTGGTGTTCTGCCCCATTTCGACCAACTGCGGCATCAGGGTACTGAAGTCCGCCGCCATCGAAGGACTGGACTTCTGCGCGCAGACCGTTGTGCCGGATCCGACACGGCGTTCAACCAGCCCGTCCTTCTCCAGCACATCTAGCGCCCGACGCACAGTGACACGGGACACGCCCAGAGTCGCGGCCAGCTTCTGCTCACCCGGCAGCACGCTCCCCGGCGCGTAGACACCACGGGTAATCTCTTGATGCAGATGCAAAAAGACACGCTGCGCCTTCCCCCCTTCAGGCAGACCTTTGCTTGCGGAAGATGCCAGATTCTGTCCCATATTTCTCCTTTCACTGCCTCTCAAGCCTAGCGATGGTTTTTTCAAAAGCAACAAATCTATTCACAGATGTTCAAAATATTTGACCTATGCGCAGCAAATAATCTGTATTACAAAAGATACCAATTTAGAAAGGGAGACTTCATGCCCGTCATCGAACTCCACGTGATGCAGGGATATAGCGCAGACGAGAAAACGCGACTGTGCGCGGCGCTGACCAACGCGATGCGAATCGTCGTGCCCGCCCCGCCCGAGGCCGTCACCGTTATGATTCATGAGCTGGATCCTGCGGGTTACATGCGCGGCGGCGCGCATCGCAGCCCCGCCCCCGCCCTCCCCGATCCGGTATCTCTGGTGCGCAACTACCTGACCGCGATGGAAGCGCGCGAGATAGACACGGCCCGGGCGCTGCTGGCTCCCGGCTTCTCCATGACGTTCCCCGGCACCGCCCCGATGACGACGCTGGAAGAGCTGATCGAATGGGCAAAGCCCCGATACAATTTCGTCACCAAGACATACGAGGGCTTCGAAGCGCTGCAATCGCCGCAGGACGCCGCCGTTGTCTATTGCCGCGGCACCCTGTCGGGCGAATGGCCGGATGGCACCCCCTTCAGCGGCATCCGGTTCATCGACCGCTTCGAAGTGGTGGACGGGCGTCTCACCCGGCAGGACGTCTGGAACGATATCGCTGAAACAAAGGCAAACCCATGACCAAAGAGATAGACCCGATCACGCTGGCCGT
Source organism: Pseudophaeobacter sp. 1A09344 (assembly GCF_041008745.1). Taxonomy (NCBI): domain Bacteria; kingdom Pseudomonadati; phylum Pseudomonadota; class Alphaproteobacteria; order Rhodobacterales; family Roseobacteraceae; genus Pseudophaeobacter; species Pseudophaeobacter sp. 1A09344. The sequence goes on along the minus strand of NZ_JAXGFS010000009.1, from coordinate 203,329 downwards.
GCTGGCCGGACGGATGGAGCAAATCGCGGATGAAATGGATGCCACTCTGTTTCGCGCCGCCTTCAACCCAATCATCGCCGAGGCCCATGACGCATCGCACGGCCTCTATCACGCGGTGTCGGGCGACACTCTGGTACAGGGCAAATCCGGCCTGCCTATCTTTGTCGGGGTGATGTCCTTTGCGGTGAAGGCCGTCATCGAAAAGGCCGCCGAAAACGGCGACCTGGAAGACGGCGACATCTATATTTTCAACGATGCGCATCTGGGCGGCACCCACCTCAGCGACATGCGGCTGGTGCGGCCCTATTTCCACGATGGCAAACTGTTCTGCTATCTCGCCTCGGTCGGACATTGGCACGATGTGGGCGGCGCGGTGCCGGGCAACTACAACCCCGCTGCCACCGATGCCTTTCAGGAGGCCTTTGTCCTGCCGCCGGTCCGGCTGGCCAAGGCAGGCAAGATCCAAACCGACATCACCGACATCCTGATGCGCAACACCCGTCTGCCGCAGTCGGCGCAGGGCGATCTGAACGGTCAGCTGGGAGCGCTGGATCTGGGCGTGAAACGTCTTGATGAATTGCTGTCCGAATATGGCGCCGAAACCGTGCGCGCGGCCCTAGATGCCTTGCAGGACAGGGCCGAAGCGCTGATGCGTTCGGAGCTGACGGAACTGCCCGACGGTCGCTGGGAGGCCGAGGATTTCCTCGACAATGATGGCATCACCGATACGCCGCTGGCAATCAAAGTCGCGCTGGAGATCAATGATGACCGGATGACGCTGGATTTCACAGGAACGGCAGACCGCTGCGCAGGCCCGGTGAACATTGCACTGCCGACGGCGGTCGCAACCGCCTATGTGGCGATCAAGCATATCTTCCCGTCCCTGCCTGCGAACTCTGGCGTAATGCGCCCGATCGAGGTGAAGATCCCCGATGGATCGCTGCTGTCTGCGCCCTTCCCGGCGCCGGTCGGCGGCTACACCGAAACGATCCTGCGCATGGTTGACGTGATCTTTGCCGCGGCCTCACAGGCGGCGCCGGATCGCGTCGTCGCCAATGCCTATGGCACCATCAACGCCCTGTCGATTTCCGGCAAACGCGCCAATGGTCAACCCTGGGTCATGTTCAGCTTTTACGGAGGCGGCCATGGCGGCTCCATCGAAGGCGACGGGCTGAACCACGGCAATGCGCCAATTTCGACCGCGACAATCCCGCCGATGGAAATCCTTGAGGCCGCCTATCCGGTGATGTTCAAGCAATGGGCACTGCGCCCAGACAGCGCAGGCCCCGGCATGCATCGGGGCGGCATGGGCGCGACCTATGAAATTGAAGTACTGGAGGAAAACGCCACCGCCTTCCTGTTCGGTGAACGTGGCCGCTTTGCGCCCAAGGGCGCGGCTGGCGGCGGCGATGCTGCGCTCAATGTCTTTTCCTACGAGCAGGCAGATGGCTGGCATCACCCGCCGATGGCCTCGAAAATGGTTGGGATCAAGCTGGAGCGCGGCCAGTCAGTGCGGCTCGATACCCCAGGCGGCGGCGGCTACGGCCCTGCGTCACAGCGCCCGGCAGCCGATGTCGCCCGCGATGTCGCAGGCGGGTTGATGAGCCCTGACGCAGCGACCGAAACCTATGGCCCGGCCTGGAAAGAGGTGACCCAATGACCAGCAGCAACCGCATGATCGGCGTCGATGTCGGCGGCACCTTCACCGATATCTTCGTTCTGGACGAAGCCACCGGCACCGCCGAAGTCGCCAAGGTGCCCACCACGCGCCCGGACCAGTCCGGCGGCTTCCTGTCCGGGATCAATTCCCGCGTCGATGATCTTTCGACCGTCTCGGTGGTGGTGCACGGAACCACCGCAGGCACCAATGCGCTGCTGGAGCGTAAGGGCGCCCGGATCGGGGTGATCACCACAATGGGCCTACGTGACGTTCTGGAGATGCGCCGCCGCGATCGCCCGCGCACCTGGGGTCTGCGGGGGAACTTCACTCCGGTGGTGGACCGCGCCCTGCGGCTGGAAGTGCCGGAGCGCACACTGGCCGATGGCACTGTGCGCACGCCGGTGGATCTGGACGCGGTGCGCGCCGCAGCTCAGCAACTGATCGACGAAGGGTGCCTTGCCTGCGCGATCCTCTTTGCCAACAGCTATGCCAATGGCGAAAACGAACGCGCCGCCGTTTCTGCCGTGCGCGAGATGTGGCCCAATGCGCATGTTTCGGCATCTTCGGAGATCCTGCCGGAAATCCGGGAATTCGAACGTTTTTCCACGACCGCGCTCAATGCCTATCTGCAACCCGAAGTCTCGGGTTATCTAGCGCGGCTCGAAACCGCGCTGAAGGACGGCGGGTTCGCCGGGGAGTTCATGATCGTCCAGTCCAATGGCGGCGTGATGGATGTGGACACGGCGGCAAAACTGCCGGTCCGCACTGCTCTGTCGGGCCCGGCGGCCGGTGTCATCGCAGCCGGATACATTGCCGAAGCGGCCGGATTTCCAGATGTCATCACCGGCGACATGGGCGGCACCTCCTTTGATGTCAGCCTGATCGCCAAGGGCACATCCATGCTGTCGCCGCAAACCTCAATCGATTTCGGCATGGTGGTCCGCTCCCCGATGATCGAAATCACCACTATCGGCGCGGGCGGCGGCTCGATTGCCTGGGTCGACAAGGGTGGCCTGCTGAACATCGGACCGGAAAGCGCCGGCTCCACTCCCGGCCCAGTGGCCTATGGTCAGGGCAACACCCGCCCGACCGTGACCGATGCCAATGTCGTTCTGGGCCGCATCGATCCCGACAACCCCATCGGCGGTAAGCTGGACCGGCTGGATGTCGAGGCCGCCAAGGCCGCGATCCTGGAACACGTCGGGCGTCCGCTGGGCATGGACGCGCTGCAAGCCGCCGAGGCGATCCTGCGCGTTGCCAATAGCCGTATGGCCGGAGCGCTCAGGCTGGTCTCTATCGAGCGCGGCTTTGATCCCGAACGTTTTGCATTCATGCCTTTTGGTGGTGGCGGCGCGCTGCATTCTGGCGCCATGCTGGCCGAGGTCGGTCTCGCCCGCGCCATCGTGCCGCGCTATCCCGGCGTGACCTCGGCGATGGGCTGCGTGATCGCCGATATGCGGCAGGATTTCGTGCAGACCATCAATTCGGTCCTGGCCGGTATCGATCTGCAAAGCCTGACCGGGTTCATGCAAAGCCACGTCGACAGCGGGCTGGCCACACTGGACGCGGCGCGCACCCATTTCGAGCGGCGCGACACCGAATTCACCCTTGATATGGCCTATCTCGGGCAGACGCACACGGTGCCCGTCACCCTGCCGGTCACCGTTGAAAACGGCGTCGTGACACCGCCGACCGAGGCGCAGATCGCCGATGCCTTTGATGCGGCTTATCGCGCCACCTACGGTCGACTTCTGGAAAACGGCACCCGGCGGGTGATCAACCTGCGCTCGGCCATCACAGGCCGCCGTCCGCGGTTCGATCTGGCAACGCTGGCACCCAAGGGCGGCAGTACCGAGCAGGCCTTCCGGGGCACGCGGCAGGTGCATTTCGACGGCACCTGGCACGAAACCAGCCTCTATGACCGGCTGGCCCTGCCCGTCGGCGCCGAAATCGCGGGTCCGGCCATTCTGGAGCAACCCGACACCACCGTCTTGATCGAACCCGGGCTCGTCGGCAAAGTCGACGCCTACGGCAATACACTGATCGAAAGGGCCAGCGCATGACCCCTTCCTCCACTGCCCTGCTGACAATTGACCTGCAAAACGACTTTTTGCACCCCGAGGGTGCCTATGGCCGTGCGGGTCAGGGCGCCGACAGCATCAAGGCCCTTCCGGACCGGATCGCGCCGGTGAAAACCGCCCTGACCAAGGCCGGGGGTAGTTATATCTCCGCCCAGTTCACGCTGGTGCCGGGTCGTGGTGGGGAGCCGCTGATCTCGCCGCACCTGAAAAAGCTGCGCCCCTTTCTGACCAAGGGCGATTTTGAACCGGGCAGCTTTGGGCACAGCCTTGTCGATACTCTGGCTCCGGCCGATTTCACGGTGGAAAAGGTGGCCTATTCGGCGCTGTATCAGACCCGTCTTGAATATATCCTGCGGGCGATGAAGATCGACACGCTGATCATCGGCGGTATCGTCACCAATGGCGGCGTTGCCAGCACCGTCCGCGATGCCCACCTGCGCGACATTCACACCATCCTGCTGTCGGATGGCTGCGCGGCCTTCAAGGACGACGTGCACGAGGCCACTCTGAAATCTCTCGGCTCGGTGACGGAGATCATGACCTGCGCCGAGGCAGTGACACTGCTGGGAGGCACGTCATGAGCCTGCGCAAGCGCCTGACCTCGCCCGAGATCCTGCTGGCCCCCGGTGTCTATGATGGCCTGACGGCCGCGCTGGCCACCGATGCCGGGTTCGAGGCCCTATACCTGTCGGGGGCCGCGGTGGCCTACACCCGCCTTGGCCGCCCCGATATCGGTCTCACCACCGCCTCGGAGATGGCAGATACCATGGCGTTGATCGCGGATCGAACTGACCTGCCGGTGATCATGGATGCCGACACCGGCTTTGGCAACGCGCTCAATGCACGGCGCACCATGCAAAGCTATGAACGTGCAGGTGCTGCCGCCCTTCAGGTCGAAGACCAGAGCTATCCGAAAAGATGCGGCCACCTGTCCGACAAATCGCTGATCTCCAAGACCGAGATGTCGGGCAAGATCGCCGCCATGGCCGATGCCCGCCGTCAGGACACGCTGATCATTGCCCGCACCGATGCCATCGCCGTCGAAGGATTTGATGCCGCCATCGACCGGGCCGGCAGCTACATCGAGGCAGGCGCCGACGTGCTGTTCATCGAGGCCCCGCGCGATAGTGATGAGCTGGCAAAAATCGCGGCGACCTTCAAAGGCAAGGTGCCGCTGCTGGCGAATATGGTCGAAGGCGGAGCCACGCCGATTTCCTCGGCCACGACCCTTCAGGACATGGGCTTCGACATCGTGATCTTCCCCGGTGGTATCGTCCGCGCCCTGGCGATGACCGCGCAGAATTACTATGCCAGCCTGAAAGAATCAGGCTCTAACAAGCCATTTTCTGACCGGATGCACGATTTCGACGGGCTGAACGCGGCCATTGGAACACCTGAAATGCTGGCCCTTGGAAAGCGGTTCGATGGCAAGTCCTGATGTCGCTGAACCGCCCGCATCCTTTGACCTGACGGTCGAAACACTGATCATCGGGGCGGGCGCTGCGGGGATGGTGGCCGCCCTGGCCGCCCATGAGGCAGGACAGGAAGTTCTGCTGGTCGAGGCCGACGCCGTACCATCGGGGTCCACCGCGCTCAGCGCCGGTCTGATCCCCGCTGCGGGCACGCAGTTTCAGACCGAGGCAGGCATCCAGGATAGCGCAGAGCGGTTTGCGCAGGACATTCAGGCCAAGGCCCATGATGAAAACGATCCGGATCTGGTCGCCAGCATGGCCAGCACGGCGGCGCCGGTGATCGAATGGCTGGCCCGCGATCACGGGTTGCCGTTTTCACTGGTCACCGACTTTGACTACCCCGGCCACAGCCGCCGCCGCATGCACGGGCTGCCGACCCGTTCCGGGCAGGAACTGATCGACGCCCTGCGCGCCCGGATCGAAGCGCTGGATGTGCCGCTGATCTGCAATCGCCGCGCAATCAGACTCTATTCAAAGGAAAACCCCATCTTTGGCGCCCAGTTGCAGCTGCCCGATGACAGTACAGAAACCATCGGCTGCGCGCGGCTGATCCTCGCCTGCAACGGCTTTGGAGGCAATCGCACCATGGTCTCCACCCATATGGCCGAGATCGACAATGCGGTCTGGTTCGGCCATGACGGCAACCGCGGCGAGGCCGTGACCTGGGGGCAGGCTCTTGGCGCAGCGACCGCCCATCTGGGCGCCTATCAGGGGCACGGTAATGTCGCGCATCCGCATGGCATCCTGATCACCTGGGCCACCATCACCGAAGGCGGCGTGCAGGTGAATTGCCAGGGCAAACGGTTCTGGAACGAGGCGCAGGGCTATTCCGAGGCAGCCCGCGCCGTACTGGCACAGCCGGGCGGCACCGCCTGGGTGGTGTTCGACAGTCGCATCGCCGCCGTGGCGCGGCAGTTCGAGGATTTCAAGAACGCAGAAAAGCAAGGCGCGGTGCTAGCCGGTGAAAGCATTGCAGAGCTTGCCAAGGCGGCTGGCCTGCCCGCAGATGCGCTGGCCAATACCCTTGGCGATATACCCAACGAGGGCACGGACGCCTTTGGCAGACTCTGGAGCGGGCAGACCCCGCCACTGCGCCCCCCCTATCACGCGGTGAAGGTCACCGGCGCGCTGTTCCATACCCAAGGCGGGCTAGAGGTCGATCCCGCAACGGCCCGGGTGCGCCGCGCGGCGGGTGGAAGTTTTGACAACCTTCATGCCGTGGGTGGCGCGGCCTGCGGCGTTTCGGGTACCGGCGACAGCGGTTATCTATCGGGCAACGGGCTGCTGGCGGCGGTGACTTTGGGGTATCTTGCCGGGCGCGCCTGATCCAGCGCGCCCGTCGTTCGCAGTATTCGCGCCTGTCAGTCCGCGATGCTAAGCGACAGACCCAAAAGCGCGCGGCGTTTCAGCCAGAGGCTGGGGCGATAGCGTTCCGACCCGGTCGTGGATTGCAGCCCCTCCATGATCGACAGTACCCGATCTGCGCCAACCTTGTCGCCATACTCCAGCGGGTTGAACGGGTAGTTGAGACCCATGGTCATCGCCTTGCCCAGATCCTCGGGGCTGCCGACGCCGATCTGCGCCATCTCGCAGCACAGATTCACGATCATCGAAATGATACGCGGTGCAACAAAGCCGGGGCTGTCCTTGATAACCTCGACATGCAGGCCCGCGCCCGCCAGCCAGGTGGTCACCGCCTCCAGCACATCCGAGCCACCGGGAGCAGTCATGACGGTAACGATCCCGCGTCCGACCGCGCTCAGGTCCACTGCAACGGTGCGTTTGGGGTCAAGGCCAAGGCGGGCAACGGTGCTGGTGCAATCCTCGCCAAGCGGGCTGACCAGGATCGGCGCCTTGCCGTCATCCTCGGCAGCGCTGAGGCCCTTTTCCACCAGCGGAGCAAAGGCATCGGAGCGTTCCGGCAGAACTGCGGTCAGCGGGGTTTTTGGTCCGGCTTCGGGCCGGGTCGGCAGCTTGGGCAGGTCCTGCGCGTAGTCGTAGAAACCGCGCCCCACCTTACGCCCCAGCAGCCCTGCCTCAACCATATAACCATGGCGCGGCGTGGTGCGCAGGCGCGCATCGCTATGGTAGCCGTTGAAGATGAAGGTCGAGACCGGGAAGTTGGTGTCGATGCCGGTGAGATCCATCAACTCGAACGGGCCCATCCGGAATCCGCCCGCCATCTTCATGATGCGGTCGATCTGCTCAGGCGGGGCGACGCCTTCGGCCTCGATATGCAGACCTTCGGTGTAATAGGCCCGCCCACCCAGGTTCACGATGAAGCCGGGTCCATCCTTGGCGATCACCGGCACCTTGCCCATCGCCTTGCCCAATTCATAGGTCGCATCGACAACGCCCGCATCGGTGGCCGCGCCGCCGATCACCTCGACCAGCTTCATCAGCGGCACCGGGTTGAAGAAGTGCATGCCCACCACGCGGGCGCGGTTTTCGCAGTTCTTAGCGATCGATGCGATGGAGAGCGAGGAGGTGTTCGACGCAAGAATGCAGTCCGCGCTGACGATGCCTTCAAGTTCGGCAAACAGGCTCTGTTTGATGTCGAGCCGCTCGATGATGGCTTCGATCACCATCTGCGTATCCGCGAGGGAGGTGAGGTCGCCTGATGTGGTCAGCCGCCCCTTGGCCGCAGCGGCGGCGTCCGCCTCCAGCTTGCCCTTTTCGACCATACGGTCGATACGCCCTTCGATATCGGTCTTCGCCTTGGCCAGCGCCTCGGCATTCATGTCGTTCAGCACCACGTCATAGCCCACGGTCGCCAGCACCTGCGCGATGCCCGCCCCCATGAGCCCGGCGCCGATCACGCCAACCTTTTTGATGTCGTCGAATGCATAGGCCATCACTTATTGTCCTTTGAACTCAGGGGCGCGTTTTTCAAGAAAGGCGCGCATTCCCTCTTTTTGATCGTCGGTGGAAAACAGCATCTGGAACAGGCGGTTCTCCAGCATGAGCGCGGTATCCAGCGGCGTATTCGCCCCCTCGCGCACCGCGTCACGGATCGCCTGCACCGCCTTGGCAGGCTGGGCGGCAATCCTCTTGGCCATGGCAAGCGACGTGTCCATCACCTCGGCATCCGGCACCACTTCTGAGACGATGCCCAGATCCAACGCCACATCCGCCGGGAACAGATCGCCTGTCAGAAGGTAACGCAGCGCCTTGGCTTTGCCCGCCGTGCGCAGGATCTTCTGGGTGCCACCGGCGCCGGGCATGATGCCCACCTTGATTTCCGGCTGGCCGAATTTGGCGGTGTCGCCTGCAATGATGATGTCGCACATCATCGCCATCTCACAACCGCCGCCCAGCGCCATGCCACGCACCGCTGCGATGACGGGGGTATTCGAGGCTTCGAGCGCGCGTTTGACCGCGCCCAGACGGTCAAAGACCTCCTGCATCGGCCGTACCTCAGCCAGCTCGGCCAGATCCGCCCCGGCGGCAAAGGCCTTTTCATCGCCCGTCATCACGATGCACCGGATCCCGGGGTCGGCGTCCAGTTCAGTCAACGCCTTGGCGATTTCCGCCCGAAATTCGGTCGACAGCGCGTTGCGCCGTTCGGGGCGGTTGAGCCGGATCACACCAACCCGGTCAACGGGGCGTTCGATGAGCACCAAAGACATGTTTTCTCCTGTCGCATTGCAAAGGATGCCGGTCCGGTCTGCACCGGACCGGGCGCGTTAGCGCCCTTATAAGGCCGAATAGATACTTGGCAAACAATTAGCTTGGTAATTAACTGCAAATTCGTCCCGTCCCAAGAAGGTGCCGAGGCGAAGGGACGCGTCACAGGCGGTCGGGGGAATCGACTTGTACGGTGGAAGGAGCCGCGGCCAGCGGAGCCCGTGCATTGCCCGGACTGAGCCCAGCCTTAAGACTAGATCCTGACCCGCCTCAATCCCGCGTCATCGACGCCTTGAGGTTCTGCCGCATCTTCGCCAGCACCTTCATGGTGGTGGCCAGCTCTTCCGGTTCGATCCCTGTATTGGCGATGGTATCCACCTGGCGCTGCGTCTCGGTCATGATATCCATCAGCTGGTGCGCCTTGTCTGTTGCAAAGATCCGTTTCGACCGCCGGTCGCCGGGATCGGCGCGCCGTTCAACAAAGCCGCGTGCCTCCAACCGGTCGATCAGTTTGGAAGTGGTCACTGGCCCGATGTCCAGCTTGGCCGCAAGATCCGCCTGCCGCTGACCAGCCTCTCGCATGAGGCTGAGCACCGCCCAACCCTGCGCCATGGTGATGTCGTGCGGCCGCAATAGCCCGTCAAACAGAATGCCGCGAAACCGCGCGATATCCTGAAACACCGGGCCCGAGACCCCTTCATTGCGAGCCGTGGTTGCCTTATCGCTTTTGGTCATACTGCCGCCCCATACTTGGCCAATCTCCCCCGGCCCGCCCGCGCGACCGCTTGGCAAAAAATGTAATTAGCTTGATTATTATTTGCAAGATAAATACCCTAAGCAAAAGGCTTTGGCTCTGCTTCCGCAACCGCCGGAGGCAGCTCTCGCACGGAGCTGCACCACTCTAACCCGCACAGCTCTGAGGAGTTCTGACAAGATGGCCAAGCAAAACTCGCCGTCACGATACAGCGCCCAATAATGCTGTCATCCGCTTTTCTTCTTCTTGTCAGCCTCGGGGCCATCGGTGAAATCTTTACCGATGCGCCCGCTCTGCGGCTGATGGAGCTCGTGGGGATCCTGGGCTTTCTGGCGCTGGAGCTGCGCGGCCTGTCCAAAGTCGCTTTAATTCTCCTTTCACTGTGCATCGCGCTGCCGCTTTATGAGGTCAGCCAAGGCACCTTTGATCTTGCCCGCGCCTCCACTGCCATCGACCGGGCCGCGTTCTTCGCCTTTTTCCTCACCTCGCTCAGCTTCCTTCAGTTCGCCGCGAACAGCTCGCCGCTGATCCTGCGCTCTGGCGAGATCCTGGTGAACCAGCGCCCGGGCCGCCGCTATCTGGTCCTGACCTTCGGCGCGGCGGTATTTGGCATCCTCTTAAATTTCTCGACCATCGGCCTCTTGGGTACGATGATCGCCAAGGGTGTATCTCCCGGCGAAACCGACGAGCAAAAGCGCATCGCGGGCATCCGCCGCCGCCGCATGACGCTGGCCATGATGCGCGGGTTTTCCTCGCTTCCGATGTGGTCGCCGATGACCGTCACCATGGCACTGATCACTGCGGCCATTCCCAGCGTCGCCTATGGGCAGATCGTCATCTATTCACTGCCGCTGGCGGTGGTGATGCTGCTTTTGGGCTGGGGGATCGACCGGATGAGCTATCCGCGCCGGGTTCTTCCGGGCCTGCCCGAGGCGCCCTCCCTTGCCGGATTGCTGCCCCTGATGGGGATGGTAATCTTCGTGCCGTCGTTTTCCTGGGGCGTCTCCGTAATACTCGGCGTTACACTCATTCAGGCGCTGCTTCTGTGCTTGCCGCTGGTCTCCCTTGGCTGGATGGCGATCCAGCGCTGGCATGAGGGCGCGCTTCCGGCGATCACCGGCACCGCCCGAGCCACCGTGACCGGGCTGCTCCCCGGGTTGCCCAGCATGCGCTCCGAAATCGGCCTGTTCACAACCTCGGCCTTTCTGGGTGTTCTGGTGCTACCGCTGATCGACACCAATGCCCTTGGTCAGACCATCGTCGCCCTCGGACTTGGCAGCGGTGCGGTTCTGGCGCTGGCGGGCTGGATCGCCTATCTGCTGTCGATGGTGGGCGTCAGCCCGATCATCTCGGTCACCATCCTGGCGGGCACGCTGCCGAACCTGACGCCATTGGCCATCAGCCCGCTGGCGGTTGCGGTTACCATGGTGTCGATCTGGTCCATCGTGGTGAACGTAACGCCGTTTTCGGCCTCGGTCCGCTTGTCGGCGCGCATGATCGATGAAGATCCCGCCCGCGTCGGTCTGCGCTGGAACCTTGCCTATGGTACGCTCGCCATGTCGATCCTGACCGTTGCGTTGCTGGTTTTCGCATAGTCCGTTGCGTCACGTGGTTTAATTAGATTGCTAACAATCACCATGGCACCCTAAAATTTGCGAAAGAGGAGAAGCTTTGCATGTTCCGTTTCGCGGATATCCAGACCAAGACCGCGCGCCACTGCAATCGGCAGCTTCATGTACATACGGAAATCCGCGCTGCCCGCGCATGACACGACAGACCGAAAGGACCTCCCATGACCAAAGTCAAAGCCGCCGTTTGCCACAAGCACGGAGAGCCCCTTGTGATCGAGGAGGTGGTACTGCGCGCACCCGAACTGGGTGAAGTCGAGGTGAAGATTGATGCCGTGGCTGTCTGCCATTCGGACATCTCGCTGTGGCAGGGTGGGTTTGGCGGCGCCGTTCCCGCGGTCTTCGGTCACGAGGCTGCTGGCATCGTCACCGCTGTCGGCGTGGGCGTCAAAGGCTTTGCCGTGGGCGACAGTGTTGCCGTCACGCTGATCCGTTCCTGCGGTACCTGCCCGTCCTGCGGCCAGGGCCATCCGACCGTCTGCGAAGAACCGGGCGATCCGGCCGAGGGCCCGATCACCACGACCGAAGGCGACCCGGTCTGGCAGGCGGTTTTCACCGGCGCCTTTGCCGAAAAGGTGGTCGTGGATCAAAGCCAGATCGTGAAGATCCCCGCCGACATGCCGAAAGATGCGGCCTCGCTGATCTCCTGCGGCGTGATCACCGGCGTCGGCGCCGCGATCAATACCGCCAATGTCCGCCCCGGTGACGACGTGGTGGTGATCGGCGCGGGCGGTGTCGGCCTCAATGCCATTCAGGGCGCCCGTATCGCTGGCGCCCGCCGCATCGTCGCGGTCGACATGAACCCCGCCAAACTGGAAGACGCCAAAGCCTTTGGCGCCACCCATGGTGTGCTGGCCGAAGGCAAACCCTTCAAGGAGGTGAAGGCGCTGCTGGACGGGCGCGGCGCAGATGCGGTACTGGTGACGGTCGGTGTCGCTGCGGTCTATGATCAGGCGCCCCGTTACCTTGCCCACAACGGCAAGATCGTCATGGTCGGCATGCCGCATTTCGGCTCTAACGCGAGCTATTCGCCGCTTGTGATGGCGGACGCGGGGCAGAAAATCCTCGGCTCGAAAATGGGCGACGTGGTGATCAAGCGCGACATTCCCTGGATCGTGGACCTCTACCAGCAGGGCCGCCTGAAGCTGGACGAGCTGATCACCGGGCGCTGGACGCTGGATCAGGTGAACGAGGCCTTTGCCGACACCATGGCCGGCAACGCGCGGCGCAACGTGATCATGCTGAACAACGACTGACCAACGGGCTGACAGACCCTGCGGCCGTCCCAGTACATCGGGGCGGCCGTTTCTGTCACCTACTCCACACACGAAAAAGGGCCGCTCCAGCCAGAGCGGCCCTGTCCGTTTTAAGATCAGGCGCAAAGCGCGGCCCGGTCAGACCTTTTCAAAGATCGCGGCCAGACCCTGACCGCCACCGATGCACATGGTTTCAACCCCATACAGCGCATCGCGGCGGTGCATCTCGCGCAGCAGCCCAGCCATGATCCGTCCGCCGGTCGCACCCACCGGGTGCCCCAGCGAAATGCCCGAGCCATTGACGTTCATTCGCTCAAAATCGCTGTCGGCGAATTGCCATTCACGGGTGCAGGCCAGAACCTGCGCCGCGAAGGCTTCATTGAGTTCGATCAGGTCGATGTCCTTCAGCGCCATACCCGCACGGTCCAGCGCCTTGGCCACCGACGGCACCGGGCCGATGCCCATGACCTCGGGACCGACACCGGCCACGGCCCAGGACTTGATCCGGGCATAGGCCTTGAGCCCCAGTTCCTCCGCGATGGCGCGGGTGGTGATGATCGCCGCCGAGGCGCCGTCGTTCTGACCAGAGGCATTGCCCGCCGTGACCGTCGCCTGACTGTCGATACCGCCCCGGATCGGGCGCAGCTTGGCCATGCTCTCCATCGTGGCCTCGGGGCGCGGATGCTCATCCTTCGAGAAAGTCTCTTCGCCCTTGCGGCTTTTGACGGACACCGGAATGATTTCATCATCGAACAGCCCGCCGTCCTGCGCCGCCACCGCGCGGCGATGGCTTTCCACCGCAAAGGCATCCTGTTCCTCGCGGCCGATATTGTATTCTTGGCGCAGGTTCTCGGCGGTTTCCAGCATGCCCCCCGGCACCGGGTGGTTGATCCCGCCTGCCGTCACACGTCCCTTCGCCAGCGCATCATCGAACACCATCGCGGTGCCCTTGATGCCCCAGCGACCCTTGGTCGAATAGAAGGGCGCATTCGACATCGACTCGGCGCCGCCTGCGATCACCAGCGAAGACCCTCCGGTCGCCACCTGCATTACTGCGTTGATCACCGCCTGCAGGCCAGAGCCGCAGCGGCGATCGATCTGATAGCCGCCAATGCTGATCGGCAGACCGGCATCCAGCCCCACCACACGGCCCAGCGCCGGCGCATCCATCGATGGGTAGCATTGGGCGAAGATCACCTCGTCCACGCGATCACCCGGCAGGTCGGTGCGCGCCAAGAGGCCTTCGATCACCATGCGGCCCAACTCATGGGCGTGCAGGTCGCGGAACTGGCCTCCGAAACGGCCAACCGGCGTGCGGACCGGTTCGCAAATTACGACGTCTTCAAACATATTCTTTCCTTCCCTGCCGCTTACATGCGGTCTTTTGCGGCCTTCACGATGTTGCGGGCAATGATGATCTGCTGGATCTGGCTGGTACCTTCGTAAATGCGCAGCAGCCGCGCGTCTCGGTACAGTCTTTCGATGGCGTATTCGGCCATGTAGCCGGCGCCGCCATGCACCTGCACCGCGCGGTCTGCAACCCGGCCCGCCATTTCGGTGCAGAAATATTTGGCACAAGAAGCTTCCAGCGCCGCAGCTCCGGTTTCGTCATACGTGCGCGCCGCATCCCGGACCAGCGCGCGGGCAGCGGCCAGCTCGGCCTGCCTGTCGGCCAACAGCCCCTGCACCAGCTGGTTTTCCGCAAGTCCAAAGACCTTCTTGGCGCCAAACCTTTCATCAAAAATACAATATGTCTCCCTTTAGGGATCCGAAGATGCGGAGACACGATGGCTTCCTTCAGATTGAATGTCTGCGGGCAAACAGGGTGAGATCAATTTGGCGAGACCTGCCCGAACAGCTATATAAAGCAGCTAAAGACCAACTTCCGAAAGAATAGTAGCAGAACGACCGGTCCAGACTTCTCATGATTGCGCACATGCCGAAGCCGTTGCTTCACGTCGTATTCAAGCGTGAATCTGTTAGCGGTAAGCTGGCGGGTAGGCTTCCCTAATCGCCGTTTCCCATGATTTCTTGGGTGATGGCGGAGACGAAGGGATTCGAACCCTCGAGACCCTTCCGGGCCTACTCCCTTAGCAGGGGAGCGCCTTCGACCACTCGGCCACGTCTCCGTCGACGCGTATAGCCCAGCAACTATCGGATATACAAGGGCATTCTTGAAACGACGGGCATTTTCTTGGAAAATCCAAGAACTCCTTGAAATCGCTGTTTTTCATGGCTCCTCCCGCCCACGGTTGAGACGCCAGTCAGGAAAGGTGCACAGAAAAACGCCCGCCAGGGATACTGGCGGGCGCTGCGATCTTCGTGGGCATACCGAGTGTTCAGGTGTTAAACAGGAAATGCAGCACGTCGCCATCCTTGACGATATAGGCCTTGCCCTCGGCGCGCATCTTGCCGGCTTCCTTGGCGCCCTGTTCGCCATTGTTGGCGATGAAATCCTCATAGGCGATGGTTTCTGCCCGGATGAAACCTTTTTCGAAATCGCCGTGGATGACGCCTGCGGCTTGCGGTGCCGAGGTGCCCGCGCGGATGGTCCAGGCGCGGGCCTCTTTGGGGCCGACGGTGAAATAGGTTTCCAGATGCAGCAGCTCGTAGCCCGCACGGATCAGACGGTCGAGCCCGGCTTCGCTGAGGCCCATTTCCTCAAGGAACATCTCTGCCTCTTCGGGATCCAGCTGGCTGATTTCCTCTTCGATCTGGGCCGAGATAATCACATGGGCATTGCCCTGTGCCGCTGCCATTTCTGCCACTTTGGCAGAGTATTCGTTGCCTTCAACGGATTCGGATTCGCCGACATTGCAGACATAAAGCACCGGTTTGGTGGTCAGCAGCTGCAGCATCCGCCAAGCCTTTGCATCTTCGGCGTCAACCTCGACGAGGCGCGCGGGTTTGCCCTCTTCCAGCATTGCCTGGGCGTCGGCCAGAAGGCGATCCTGCTGCTGGGCCTCCTTGTCATTGCCCTTCAGCTTGCGCACGAGGCCCGCACGGCGTTTCTCGATGCTTTCCAAGTCGGCCAGCATCAGTTCGGTTTCGATGGTTTCAGCATCGGCCACCGGATCGACGCGCCCTTCGACGTGGGTCACATCGCCGTCTTCGAAACAGCGCAGCACATGGGCAATGGCGTCCACTTCACGGATATTGGCCAGGAACTGGTTGCCCAGCCCTTCGCCCTTGGAGGCGCCTTTGACGAGGCCGGCGATGTCCACGAATGTCATCCGTGTCGGGATGATCTGTTTCGATCCCGCGACGGCTGCCAGTTTATCAAGGCGCGCATCGGGCACCCCGACCTCACCCACATTCGGCTCGATCGTGCAGAACGGAAAATTCGCTGCCTGCGCCGAGGCTGTTTTCGTCAATGCGTTGAACAATGTCGACTTACCAACATTGGGCAGACCGACGATTCCCATTTTAAAGCCCATACCGGCCTCCTGATGCCACTTGGGAGCCGCTTCTAGGCAGCATTGGGCGGTGGCGCAAGCGGTCATGGCCCCGCAGCAACCATTGTCATCTGCCCCGGCCGCCCCGTTCACGCCATATCACGGCCGCTATCATTGTCTTGATTTTCCTGTTGCAAACGGACTTCAATACCCATGTCCCGGTCACCCAATTCTCCTGATGCTGAGTGAGACGATGAAATACATTGCTGCCCTGACCGCCGTCCTTTTGTCCGCAGGCGCTGCCGCCGCGCAGGACCGCGAACTATCTGTCGGGATCGGATACTCCGAATTCTCCCGGCCCGGTTCGGAAAACAGCGCACTTGTGTCGCTGGATTACCGGCACAACGCGTTTTACGAAAAGGGCATCTTTTCCGCCCGTTTCGGTGCTGCCCTGGACGTGCAGGAGACCGGAGACCTCTTCATCGGCGCCGGTGTGGCGGGCAAATGGGATCTGGGCCAATCCTGGTTCATCGAGGCCAGTGTCCTGCCGGGCGCCTATTTCGAAAGCGTGGCACTGAACGATCTGGGGTCAACCTTCGAGATCCGCAGCATGGCAGGCGTCGGGCGCAGTTTTGCCAACGGAACCGCCCTGTCGCTGTCCCTGTCGCATAAATCCAACGCTTCGACCGCCGATATCAATCCCGGCGTAAATTCCCTGCATCTGCGCTGGCATTTTCCGCTGTGATCTGGGGCATGTGCTGCAGGGTTGATGTGGCTTGGGATTGATTTCCGGCAGAACATTCGGCACACCAGAGCGGACATCACAAACAAGGCCCGATCATGACCCGCATTGACGCCAAATTCGCCGAGCTTTCGGCCGCCGGAAAGAAAGCTTTCGTCTCCTATGTCATGGCCGGAGATCCGGATTTCGACACCGCGCTGGAGGTGGTCAAGGGACTGCCTGCCGCCGGGGTCGACATTATCGAACTGGGCCTGCCCTTTACCGATCCGATGGCGGATGGGCCCACCATTCAGTTGGCCGGGCAACGGGCGCTGGACGCCGGGATGACCCTGGAACGTACCCTGCAGCTGGCCGCGGAATTCCGCAAAGGTGACGACACCACGCCGATCGTGCTGATGGGCTATTACAACCCGATCTATAACCGCGGCGTCGATAAATTTCTGACCGACGCCAAGGCCGCCGGGATCGACGGGCTGATCGTGGTCGACCTGCCCCCGGAAGAAGACGATGAGCTGTGCATTCCCGCCCAGGCCGCCGGGCTGAACTTCATTCGCCTTGCGACGCCCACTACCGATGACAAACGCCTGCCGCGGGTGCTGCAAAACACCTCTGGCTTTGTCTATTACGTCTCCATCACCGGCATCACCGGCGCCGCCGAGGCCGAAGCAGGCGATGTTGGACCGGAAGTGGCGCGCATCAAGGCCGCCACCGACCTGCCGGTGATCGTGGGCTTTGGCATCAATACCCCGGAAAAGGCGCGCAACATCGCGTCGATTTCGGACGGTGCCGTAGTCGGCAGCGCCATCGTCAGCCAGATCGCAGCCGGAAAACCGGTGGAAGAAGTTCTGGCCTTTGTGAAATCGCTGTCGGATGGCGCCCACGCCGCCTGACGCCTCCTTCAGAACAACAACCTGATCCGCGCTGCGGATCAGGTGGGTCAGGGTAGGCTGCTACCGGCGAGCGCGCGCGCCATTGCCGCAACAAGGTCGGATTTGCGGGTTGGTTTGGCCACATGCGCCGTCATACCCTGCGCCAGATAGCCCTCGATCTGATGCGCCATCGCATTGGCCGAAATGGCAATGATCGGTACCGGTGCACGACCCTCTTCACGTTCAGCGCGGCGGATCTCACCGGTTGCGGCAACACCGTCCATAACGGGCATGTTCACGTCCATCAGGATCAGATCAGCGCCACCCGCCCGCCAAAGCGCACAGAGCTCGGCCCCATCCGGCAGAATGGTCAGATCCAGATCGAACTCCTTCAGCAGGTGGCGCAGGACGAGTTGATTGGTCAGATTGTCCTCAGCCGCCAGCACCCGCCAGCGGTGACGCTGCAACACCTCATTACTCCAGTCCAGTTCGTCCTGCGCCGGATCCTCCGCACTGGGTTCGCTGCTTTGCAACACCAGTGAGACATGGAATTCGCTGCCCTCCCCGGCTGCACTGGTGAAATCGATCCCGCCGCCCATTTCCCGGCAGATCTGCTGCGCCACCACCAGCCCCAGCCCGGTCCCGCCATGCAGCCGGTTCACGCTGACCTCGGCCTGTGCAAAGGGACTAAACAGTTTCTTGTGCTGCGCCGCGTGGATGCCACTGCCGGTATCGCGGATTCTGAAATCCAGCGCCACGCAGCCGTTTGTTACCTCCCGCGCGTGAACGGTAAAGGTCACCGCCCCTTCGGAAGTGAACTTCAGCGCATTGGCCAGAAGATTGCCCAAAACCTGAGTAAGCCGCGTCGGATCCAGTTCAGCCCAGACCTCTTTGCGGGCCATCAGCCCGCTCAGCACGCTGGTAAAGGACAGGCCCTTTGCTTCGACCCGGGGGCGAAACTGGCGGCAGAGGGAGTGAAATACCTCAGTCACGCAGGTTGGCATCATCTCCAGTTCAAGCTTACCCGCTTCGACCTTGGAGAGATCCAGAATGTCATTGACGATGGTCAGCAACAGATTGCCGCTGTCAGCGATGGTATCAAGCGCCTGTTTCTGATCCTCGCGCATGCCGCTGTCGGCCAGCACCTCGGCCATGCCCAGAACGCCGTTCAACGGCGTCCTGATTTCATGGCTCATTACCGCCAGAAAGGCCGACTTGGCCTGGTTGGCCGCTTCGGCCTCCTGCCGAGCGGCCCGTTCCTGCTCAAGTGCAAGGCGCAGATCGGCAATTGTTGCTGTTGCGGGCAACCTGGGTTCGGAATTGCGGTTCACTGTCGAAATGACATGCCTCAATCGGTTCGTACGTTTCAATAATCGCCCAAACCCATACAGACACCGCCCTGAGCCGGCCTCAAATGGCGCCAGAAATACGGCTACCCTGCAAGATTTCGACGTCTTGTTTTGAAACCTATAGGTTTTTTACAATAAATATACCGTAAAATTTTACCGACAGACAATTTGCGCAGGCCATCATTGCGCCAGCAGGGTGAAATTGGTAAACAATCCTGACCACCACTAGGGCGAGGACGAACCGGTGCCTGTTATCACCAATATCAACGACCTGAAGCGCATCTACGAACGCCGCGTTCCCCGGATGTTTTACGACTACGCCGAAAGCGGCAGCTGGACCGAGCAGACGTTCCGCGAGAACACCTCGGATTTTGAACAGATCCGCCTGCGCCAGCGGGTGGCCGTTGATATGTCCGGCCGCTCCACCGCCAGCCAGATGATCGGCCAGGACGTTGCGATGCCCGTGGCACTGGCGCCCGTCGGCCTGACCGGCATGCAGCACGCCGATGGTGAAATCAAAGCCGCCCGCGCCGCCGAGGCCTTTGGTGTGCCCTTTACCCTCTCGACCATGTCGATCAACTCGATCGAGGACGTGGCGGAGGCGACCACCAAACCCTTCTGGTTCCAACTATATACCATGAAGGACGAGGATTACGTGCGGCGCCTGATCGAACGCGCCAAGGCGGCTAAATGTTCGGCGCTGGTGATCACGCTGGACCTTCAGATCCTTGGGCAGCGCCACAAGGACCTGAAGAACGGTCTTTCCGCACCGCCGAAACTGACACCCAAGACCATCGCCAACCTGATGACGAAATGGGCTTGGGGCATCGAAATGCTGGGCGCCAAACGTCGCGAGTTCGGCAATATCGTCGGCCACGTCGAAGGCATTTCCGACGCGTCTTCGTTGGGCGCCTGGACGGCCGAGCAATTCGACCCCTCGCTCGACTGGGGCAAGATCGAAAAGCTGAAGGAAATGTGGGGCGGCAAGGTGATCCTGAAGGGGATCCTGGACGCCGAGGACGCCAAGATGGCCGCCAAGGTCGGCGCCGATGCCATCACTGTCTCAAACCACGGCGGGCGCCAGTTGGACGGCGCGCTCAGCTCGATCCGGATGCTGCCGCAGATCATGGATGCTGTGGGTGATCAGGTCGAAGTGCATCTGGACAGCGGCATCCGCTCGGGGCAGGACGTCCTGAAGGCGCTGGCGCTGGGGGCCAAGGGCACCATGATCGGACGCGCCTTTGTCTATGGTCTGGGCGCCATGGGGCAGAAGGGTGTGACCACCGCTCTGGAAGTCATCCAGAAAGAGCTGGACACCACAATGGCCCTGTGCGGCGAGCGCAACGTGGCGGATCTTGGCCGTCATAACCTGCTGGTCCCCGAAGGGTTCGAAGGACGCTGGCAGGACTGATCTCCGGCAGCGATTTTTAAGCTTTGCATTGCGGGGATTCTCCGTTATACGCGCGGCTTCACGCGGGGTGACAGCCTTGGAGGCATCCCGCCCTAACATATTGGAGAATTAAAATGGCTGGAGAGATTCCTGATCTCGTTTGCCAGGAACGTGCGGGGACGGGCAAGGGCGCCGCTCGCGCAGCGCGTCGCGCTGGCATGGTTCCTGGTGTTGTTTTTGGTGGTGACGTCGATCCCATTGCGATCCAGATCCCCTTTAACGAGCTGTTCAAAAAGCTGAAAGCCGGTCGCTTCAAGTCCACTCTGTGGAACCTGAAGGTTGAAGGTCAGGAAGACGTCCGCGTCATCTGCCGCGACGTCCAGCGTGACGTGGTCAAGGACCTGCCGACTCACTTTGACCTGATGCGCCTGCGCCGCACCACCAAGATCAACCTGTTCATCCCGGTTGAGTTCGTCGGTGAAGACGTTGCACCCGGCATCAAAAAAGGCGGCATGCTGTCCGTCGTCCGCCCCGAGGTGGAACTGGTCGTGACCGCTGGCGACATTCCGGAAAAGCTCGTCGTGGACATCTCCGAGCTGCAGATCGGTGACACCGTCACCATCTCGTCGATTGACCTTCCGAACGGCACCAAGCCGACCATCGACCGCGACTTCGTGATTGCGAACATCGCAGCACCTGCTGGTCTGGCTGCCTCGGACGACGAGGAAGAAGGCGAAGCGGAAGAAGCCGCAGAAGAATAAGATCTACGCCACATTGGCAGGATCAAGGAACGGAGCCCTTTTCGGGCTCCGTTTTCTTTTGCCACACCGAAAACCGTCGACGGGCCCCGGCACTGGATTTCCCGGCGCGCAGCAGGCATGTATCAGGCAGAGATCTGCAAACAGCGAGAGAGCCCATGAAACTCTTTGTCGGACTGGGAAACCCCGGCGCCAAATACGAAAGAAACCGGCACAATATCGGCTTCATGGCGCTGGACCGGATCGCCGAAGACCACGGGTTTTCCCCCTGGAAGTCGAAATTCCAGGGACAGATCTGCGAAGGCACCCTGGGCGGTGAAAAGGTGCTGCTGCTGAAGCCGCAGACCTTCATGAACAATTCCGGCCAGTCCGTCGGGGAAACCATGCGATTCTACAAGCTGACACCAGCGGATGTCACCGTGCTGCATGACGAACTGGACCTGGCTCCCGGCAAGGCGCGCGTCAAACAGGGCGGTGGCCACGCGGGCCACAACGGGCTGCGCTCGATCCACGCCCATATCGGCGCAGACTACGCCCGCGTACGTCTGGGCATCGGTCATCCCGGCCACAAGGACGCCGTGGCAGGTTATGTGCTACGCGATTTCCCCAAGGCGGACGAAGACTGGCTCGACGATTTAATGCGCGGCATTTCCGACGGCGCAGCATCGCTGGCCAAAGGGGACGGCGGCAAATTCATGAATGCGGTTGCCCTGCGCACCGCGCCGCCACGCAGCTCCACTTCGCCCAAGGGCCAGGAGACGCAGGCCAAGGCGGAAAAGCAGGCGGACAAAGCCCCCGAGACACAGGACAACCGCTCCCCGCTTGAGCGTCTGGTGGACAAGTTCAAGTAGGCTGCTTTCCGTTGCGTCCGCTTTGCGCGGGCTCACCCCGGCGGCTAGGCTGACCGCAAAGGGGAGGAAAGACATGCGCAAACTCATGCGGATAGCCGGGCGCGTCCTGGCCATTGCAGCCGTTGTCCTGCTCGCGGCAGGCCTGTGGAAACGGGAAGAGATCATGCGCCTCTGGACGGTGAATTCGCTGTTTGCCGAAGACAGGATCGTTGCGAATTTTTCCAACATGGAGGGCGCCTTTCTGACCCGGTCGGTGCCGCGCGGCGACGGACCCGTCGTACCCCTTGCCAAAGGCGAGGCGATGTCCCTGCCCGCCGGAGCGGGCGACTGGATCGATGCCCGCGCCGTGACCTCTCTTCTGGTGCTGAAGGACGGGAAGATCCGCCACGAAAGCTATCACCTTGGCACCGAAGAGACGGACCGGCGGATTTCCTGGTCGGTGGCGAAAAGCTATCTTTCGGCGCTGTTTGGGATCCTGCTGGAGGAAGGCGCGATTGCCTCTCTCGACGATCCGGTCACCACATACGCGCCGCTGCTGAAAGGCAGCGCCTATGACGGCGCCAGCATCCGTAACGTGCTCAACATGGCCAGCGGCGTCACCTTTGACGAGGATTACCTGGATTATGACTCCGACATTAACCGCATGGGCCGCGAGATCGCATTGGGCGGGGCGCTGGACCAGTTCGCTGCCGATCTGAAGGACAGCTTCGCCGCTCCGGGCAGCACCTGGCAATATGTGTCGATCGACACCCATGTGATCGGCATGGTGATCCGGGGCGCCACCGGGCGCAGCATTCCGGATCTCCTGTCGGAAAAGATCATCACCCCGCTGGGGCTGGAACAGGCACCCTATTACGTGACCGATGGCGACGGCGTGGCCTTTGTGCTGGGCGGGCTCAATATCACCACCCGCGATTATGCCCGGTTCGGTCTGTTGATAGAACAGGACGGCCGGTACAACGGACAGCAGATCGTGCCTGCCGACTGGATCGCCGCCTCGACCCACCCCTCTGCTCCGACCAAGGAGGGCAAGATCGGATATGGCTATCAATGGTGGGTGCCCATCGGCGCCCATGACGGCGAATTCCTCGCCCGAGGTGTCTACGGCCAATACATCTATATCGACCAGGACCGGGACGTGGTGATCGTCAGCACGGCAGCAGACAGAAAATTCCGCGACAAGGGCGTAAACCGCGCTAATATCGAGATGTTTCGACAGATCGCCCGCGCATTATAGGGAGGCCCGCATGGAAAAAGACGACAGCATCAATGTTCTGGGAGAGGCGCTTGAACCCTGCTCCACCGATCCGATGACCGGCTTTTTCCGCGACGGCGCGTGTAACACCTGCGCGGCGGATCAGGGCAGCCACACCGTCTGCGCGGTGATGACGGCAGAGTTCCTTGCTTATTCGAAATATGTGGGAAATGACCTCAGCACGCCACGACCCGAATTCCAGTTCAAGGGACTAAAACCCGGCGATTGCTGGTGCCTCTGCGCCGCTCGGTTCCTGCAGGCCGCCGATGAAGGCTGTGCGCCGCGAGTGAACCTGAAAGGCACCCACCAACGGGCGCTCGACGTCGTGCCAATCGACGTCCTGAAGGCCCACAGTGCCTAAGCGCAGACCCTAGCCGTCGTCACTCATCAGATCCTCGATGAACAGGCTCAGCAGCTGCGTGCGGCCGCTAACCCCGGCCTTGCGGTAGATCGCATTGCTCTGCGCCTTGACTGTGCCGTCCGAGGTTTGGCGCAGCTCTGCGATTTCGGAAAGGCTGAGCCCTTTGAGGGAAAACAGCGCCACATCGCGTTCGGCTGGGGTCAGACCCCAGGCGCAGAACCGTTCTTCCAGGTGATCCTTGAAGGCGGATTGCATCAGGCGCAGGCTTTCCTCGACCGCGCGCACCCGCTGCTGGCTGCGCCGGTAGGCAATCCAGCCCAGCACCACCCCCAGCACGAGCCCCAGTGCGGCGCCGATTTCCAGAAATTCGCGGGTTTGCCAACTGATCGGACGGGACCGCAGCCCCAGCACCGTAAGCGCAATATCGGAAACAAAGAACGTGGCGCAAATGCCCTGCACCAATACCAGAACGGGAAGAAACCAACCCGTCTTCATGCGGCTGCCCTGCGTTTGGTCAGCACAGGCGCGCCCGGCCCATGATCAGTCATCGCCGTCCCCGCCTTCGCCATCACCGCCTTCACCGGAGCCGCCCTGCCCTTCGCCACCCTGTCCGTCACCCCCATGACCGCCGTGGCCGCCCGCGCCGGGACCATCGCCGTTGCCGCCATCGTCATCCCCGTCTTCGCCGCCATCATCCCCGTCGCTGTCTCCGTCTTCGCCACCAAGGCGATCAAACAGGCTGAAAAGACCGCTGCTGGCGCTGTCGTCATCCTTGTCTTCGATGTAATCGCGCAGGATCTCACCGGTGCCGGGGTTCACAATGATCTCGCGCTCGATCCGGTCGGTTGTGGCCACGATCCTGTAGCGGCCAAGGAAAGTCCGCGTCACCACGATCTCGCCATAGCCCTGACTGCGCAGCTGATCGGTAATTCTGTCCGTGAAGGAGTCGGCCAAGGCGACGCCCGGATAGGCCAGCAACATGACAAGAACAAAGAGGACGTCGGCGATCCGGCTGCGCATGGGCTGTGTCCTCCTTCGTGTGATTTCAACGGGGCGATGGGTTGCTCTGTGGGACAATGCCACTGATCGGCAGAAAAGCTCAACCGCGGTATCAGGCAGAAAATACCGCGGTTGAACCTTGTGAGGCGCCGGGGGGAAATGGAGCGTTGGGACGGATGCTCCACAGGCGCCTTGGGTGCGCTTAAGGGACGCGCGTCGGGTTAGTCGTGACCTTCACCACCGTTTCCTTCACCACCATGGCCTTCGCCACCGCCGCCATGGCCCTCACCGCCATGGCCTTCACCACCGTGGCCCTCGCCACCGTGACCTTCACCGCCATGGCCCTCGCCACCTTCACCGTGGCCTTCGCCGCCCTCGCCGTGGCCCTCTCCATGGCCTTCGCCGTGGTCGTCTTCACCCGCATCATCGGACTTCCCATAGGCATAGGCATGCTCGTTCTGGTTCTGATGCTGGTTCTGGTTCTGATAGGCGTGCTCGTAGGAATTCTGGTTCTGCTCGCCCGAGCCTGTCTCGGTAGAGGCATAGGTGGTCGCTGCAAGGCCCAAGAGGATTGCGGTGCTGGTCAGAAGTACGCGGTTCATCAGGATCTTCCTTTTATTGATCACGTTGGCGGTGGGTTTTCAGCCGCCTCGACCCAGACTGAACCGCTCGGCCCGGCAAGAACCATTCGACAGAGGTTTAAATTCCGGCCGGACTGCGGTTGGTTTAGGGTGCATAAACCTGGGTTTATGGCCCCGAAAACGAAAAAAGAGCCGCCAAATGGCAGCTCTTTTCCTGTGTTTACAGATAGATCAGGAGATCTGGATCAGTCTTCCAGATCGCGCCCCTCTTCGGTGTCGGACATGTCAAACCCCAGATGGCGCGCCACAGTGAAGATGTCCTTGTCGCCGCGACCGCACATGTTCATCACGATGATATGGTCCTTGGGCAGGGTCGGCGCGATCTTCATCACATGGGCCAGCGCGTGGCTCGGCTCCAGCGCCGGGATGATTCCCTCCATCGCGCAGGACAGTTGGAACGCCTCCAGCGCTTCCTTGTCGGTGATCGACACATATTCGGCGCGGCCCGTGTCATGCAGCCAGGCGTGCTCCGGGCCGATGCCGGGATAATCCAGACCCGCAGAGATCGAGAAACCTTCGAGGATCTGACCATCGTCATCCTGCAAGAGGTAAGTGCGGTTGCCGTGCAGCACGCCCGGGCGGCCGCCGGTGAGCGAGGCACAATGCTGCATCTTCTCGTCAACGCCCTTGCCGCCAGCCTCGACGCCGATGATGCCAACGCTCTTGTCGTCCAGGAACGGGTAGAACAGACCCATCGCGTTCGAACCGCCGCCAATGGCTGCAACCAGCGTATCAGGCAGGCGGCCTTCGCCTTCCTGCTCGGCCAGCTGCCAGCGCACTTCCTTGCCGATGACAGACTGGAAGTCCCGGACCATCGCCGGATAGGGATGCGGGCCTGCCACGGTGCCGATGCAGTAGAAGGTATCGCGCACGTTGGTCACCCAGTCGCGCAGCGCATCGTTCATCGCATCCTTCAGCGTGCCCCGGCCCGAAGTCACCGGAATCACTTCGGCGCCCAGCAGACGCATGCGGAACACGTTCGGGGCCTGACGTTTGACATCATGCGCCCCCATGTAGACCACACATTTCAGGCCGAACTTGGCGCAGACAGTCGCCGTGGCGACGCCGTGCTGACCCGCACCGGTTTCGGCGATGATCCGGGTCTTGCCCATGCGACGGGCCAGCAGGATCTGACCCAGCACGTTGTTCACCTTGTGGGCGCCGGTGTGGTTCAGCTCGTCGCGCTTCATATAGATCTTGGCGCCGCCCAGATGATTGGTCAGGCGCTCGGCGAAATACAGCGGGCTGGGACGGCCCACGTAGTTCTTCCACAGATCGTCCATTTCGGCCCAGAAGGTCGGGTCGTCCTTGGCCCGGTCGTATTCCTCTTCAAGGCTGAGGATCAGCGGCATCAGCGTTTCACTGACGAAACGCCCGCCGAAAATGCCAAAGCGACCCTTTTCGTCGGGCCCGTTCATGAAGCTGTTGAAAAGATCTTCGGCCATGATTGTTCCTCTCTGCGCGGCACTGCTTCTGAGTATAGCGCAGCAGGCGACGGGTAAAGAGACACCAGACAGGAATCGCGCCATCTGCGGTAAAGTCACCGGGATGATCGGCACGAAGCCGGGACGCAGCTCCGGTAGCCGCAAGCCCGTTGCCAACCTGGGCTTAACCCGTTGCGTGCTGCACAAAGGCGCGGATAAGGTCCGCATCCTTGACGCCGGGGGCGCTTTCAACGCCCGAGGACACATCAACCTGACGGGCACCGGTCATCCGGATTGCCTCGGCGACGTTCTCCGGGGTTAGACCACCGGCCAGCATCCAAGGCTTGCGCCAGTATTTGCGCCCGGCCAGCAGGCGCCAGTCAAAGGCTAGCCCGTTGCCGCCCGGAAGGTCAGCGCCCTTGGGCGGTTTGGCATCGATCAGAAGTTGGTCCGCCACATCTGAGTAAAGATCAATCTGCGCCAGGTCCGCCGCGTCAGCCACCCCGATGGCCTTCATCACGGGTAGGCCGTAGCGCGCCTTGACCTCGGCCACGCGCTGGGGCGTTTCCTTGCCGTGCAGCTGCAACATGTCCAGCGGCACGGCCTCTGTCAGCGCATCCAGCTCCGCATCGCCCGCGTTGACCGTCAGGGCAACCTTGCACAAGCCGACAGGCGCAGCAGCAGCTAGGGTTGCCGCGGTTTCATAAGAGACGTTGCGTGGTGATTTTTCGAAGAAGACAAAGCCCGCGTAGGCCGCGCCCGCGCGCGCCACGCAATCGACGTCCTGCGGCGTGCTGAGGCCGCAGACCTTTACCCGGATGTCAGCAGCCATCAGATCAGACCGCGTCGTCCAGCAGCGCAAGAACTTCGTCCTTGCCTTCGTGCTTTTGCTTTTTCAGCTTCTGCACTTCGCGGGACAGTTTCTTCACCTCGCGGGTCTGGTTTCCGACCTCGCGGCGATGCTTGTGCTCGCGCAGCCATTCCCAGATGAAGCCAATCACCAGACCAGCGGCAACGCCGCCCAGAACCACGACAAACAGCGGCAGGGCGATGCCCGGGTTCCAGCCCACCAGTTCCGCCAGGGCGGTCGGCATCAGCTTCAGCTCCACGACAGAGCGGTTCGCAAGGCTCACCGAGACCAGAATGATCCCAAGCGAAGCCAGGATGGCATAACGAATATAGCGCATTTAAGCCTTTCCGTTCAGACGGTCCCTCAAGAGCTTTCCAGTCTTGAAGAACGGCACATGTTTTTCCTCAACATGGACCGTTTCGCCGGTACGGGGATTGCGACCAACCCGCGCATCGCGCTTTTTCACCGAAAAAGCGCCAAAGCCGCGCAGCTCGACCCGGTCACCCCGGGCCATCGCATCGGTCACTTCCTCAAATACCGTGTTCACGATCCTTTCGACGTCCCGCTGATACAGGTGCGGGTTTTCGTCTGCAATCTTCTGAATCAGTTCAGAGCGGATCATCCTTTCTGCCCTCCCAAGCCAACGCAATCCTTTGTCGAGTGTTCCCGACTATAGGAAAAAATCGGCGCGCCGGGAACAAAAACAGGCGTCGCCAACCTCCATATCTGAGGAGATTGCACGAAATTGCTTTGTAAAACCAGCCATTTGCTGCCCATAGGGCAGTTTGCCGCCTCCCGGGCCCGGTTTCGCGCCGCCGACGGCCTGCGGCCGGACCTGATTCGCCGCCCGCCCAGACCTGGGGTTCAGAGACATCAAAATTAGCAAGGAAATCTCATAATGAGATCAAATTCTCTGATCGACAGGCCCCTTGGGTTCCAGTCGCAACATCACGGTTTCCAGTGATCCTGCGGTAGAAAATAGTTCAAGGTCTCCACTCCAGCGCTTGGCAGCGATGACGGCGTCGCGCAAAGCACTGTCTTTGCCAGTCATCTGGATCTTACGCCCAATTCCAGCGGCAAGCATCCGTCGGCCGCCTCTTTCAGCTTGTAGCGAGATTGCTGCGTCTTCTCCCGAGGCTGTCACCTTCCATGCCCCAGAACACAGAAAAGCCCCGCAAATTGCGGGGCTTTCCAGATTGTCAGAACAGAGAAATCTCTGAAGATCAGTCGCCGGTCTTCAGCGCTGCGCCCAGGATGTCGCCCAGCGATGCGCCGGAATCCGAGGAGCCATACTGTTCCACTGCTTCTTTCTCTTCCGCGATCTCGCGTGCCTTGATCGACAGACCCAGACGGCGGGTCTTGCTGTCAACGTTGGTCACGCGGACGTCGATCTTGTCACCAACCGAGAAACGCTCGGGGCGCTGATCGGCACGGTCACGCGACAAGTCGGAGCGGCGGATGAAGGACTTCATGCCTTCGTATTCCACTTCGATGCCGCCGTCTTCGATGGCGGTCACTTCGACGGTCACGATCGAGCCACGCTTCACGCCGCCCACGGCTTCGGCGAACTTGTCGCCGCCCAGGGCTTTGATCGACAGGGAGATACGCTCTTTTTCAACGTCCACTTCGGAGACAACGGCCGAAACCATGTCGCCTTTGCGGTAGTTCTGGATCGCATCTTCGCCACGCTCGTCCCAGCTGAGGTCGGAGAGGTGAACCATGCCGTCGATGTCGCCTTCGAGGCCGATGAACAGACCGAATTCGGTGATGTTCTTGACTTCGCCTTCGACTTCGGTGCCCTCGGGGTGGGTCTCAGCAAAGACTTCCCACGGGTTGCGCATGGTCTGCTTGAGGCCCAGGGACACGCGACGCTTGGCGCCGTCGATTTCCAGAACCATGACGTCGACTTCCTGCGAGGTCGAAACGATCTTGCCGGGGTGCACGTTCTTCTTGGTCCAGGACATCTCGGAGACGTGGACCAGACCTTCGACACCGGGCTCCAGCTCAACAAATGCACCGTAATCGGTGATGTTGGTGACGCGACCCTTGTGCACCGAACCCAGCGGGAACTTGGCGCCAACCAGATCCCACGGATCTTCCTGCAGCTGCTTCATGCCGAGGGAGATACGGTGGGTCTCTTTGTTGATCTTGATGACCTGAACCTTGACGGTTTCGCCGATCGACAGGATCTCGGAGGGGTGGTTCACACGGCGCCATGCCATGTCGGTGACGTGCAGCAGGCCGTCAACGCCGCCGAGGTCAACAAACGCACCGTATTCGGTGATGTTCTTGACCACGCCGTCAACCGCATCGCCTTCGGACAGTTTGCCGATGACTTCTGCACGCTGTTCGGCACGCGATTCTTCCAGGATGGCGCGACGGGAGACAACGATGTTGCCACGGCGACGGTCCATTTTCAGGATCTGGAAGGGCTGCTTCAGACCCATCAGCGGGCCAGCGTCGCGCACGGGGCGCACGTCAACTTGCGAACCGGGCAGGAAGGCCACGGCGCCGCCGAGATCGACAGTGAAGCCGCCTTTGACGCGACCGAAGATCGCGCCTTCGACGCGGGCATCGTCTGCGTATGCTTTTTCCAGGCGATCCCATGCTTCTTCGCGGCGCGCCATCTCGCGGGAGATGACAGCTTCGCCACGGGCGTTTTCAGCCGAGCGCAGGAAGACTTCCACTTCATCGCCAACGGCGATTTCGGGAGTTTCACCAGGATTTGCGAATTCTTTCAGATCAACGCGGCCTTCCATTTTGTAGCCGACGTCGATGATGGCCTGGCCCGCTTCGATTGCGATGACCTTGCCTTTAACAACGGACCCCTCATCGGGTGTGTCCATTTCGAAGCTTTCGTTCAGGAGGGCTTCGAATTCCTCCATCGATGTGTTCTGAGCCATGTGGTCTCGGATTTCCTTTACATATCTTATTTAGCTGGCCATGCGGTTGTCTCCGCCGGTCTGAATGGGTTGGTCGGTCTGAGATCACGCATCTGAACCGTCTGGAGCAAACAAACACAAAGGGCCGGAGGTTGCCCCGACCCTGCTCAGACTGTCCGTGGTGCGTTTTCGCATCTCTTTCGACAGGGGCCGTATAAGCAGATTCCCCCTTGCTGGCAAGGGGAAATGGACTCGGCATCCCTGTCAGGACAAGGGAACGGCCCGGCTATTGGCGGTGGAAACAGCCGCCGCCTCCCCCGTTTCCGGTCAGCCTTGCCGGTCCTTGATCGCCGCAATGGCCGCCGCGATAGCGGCTTCGATGCTCAGATCGCTGGTGTCGATCACCACCGCATCATCCGCAGGCTTCAGCGGCGCCTCGCTGCGGTTCATGTCGCGTTCGTCCCGGGCCTTCACATCAGCCAGAACGGTGTCGTAATCGCTGTCCGATCCGTTTTCGCTCAGCTCCAGGAACCGGCGGCGGGCGCGGACCTCGGCGCTGGCGGTGACAAAGAGTTTCGCCTCGGCATCCGGGCAGATCACCGTTCCGATGTCGCGCCCGTCCAGCACCGCGCCCCCGGCCCGGCGGGCAAAGCTGCGCTGGAAATCCACCAGGGCCTGACGGACCTCGGCGATCACTGCCACTTTCGATGCGGCCTGGGCCACCTCGGCCGTGCGCAGCCCCTCGGCCTCCAGATCCGCAGCCACAAGGGACCGCGCGGCCTCAAGCGGTTTTTCACCACCCAGCACCCGCGCCCCGACAGCGCGGTACAACAGGCCGGTGTCCAGATGAGCAAAGCCGAAATGCGCGGCGACCGCTTTGGAAATCGTGCCTTTGCCCGCTGCTGCCGGACCGTCGATGGCGATGGTGAAACGGGTGGTCATGCTACAAAGCGCTCCGAAATCTCAGGCGTGGGTGAACTTGGCGCCAAGCGCCGTCATCAGCGGCTCGAAAATCGGGAAGGAGGTCGCAATCGGGCCGCCATCATCAACGGAGACCGGATTTTGTGCCGCCATGCCCATCACCATGAACGACATGGCGATCCGGTGATCAAGGAAGCTTTCGCAGGTGCCGCCGCCCGGCACGCCTTCAGGGCCAAGGCCGGTCACGGCCCACCAATCATCCCCTTCACGTACGGCAACGCCATTTGCCCGCAACCCCCGCGCCATGGCGTCGATCCGGTCGCTTTCCTTGACGCGCAGCTCTTTGACGCCCGCCATCATGGTCTCGCCCCGCGCAAAGGAGGCAACGACGGAGAGCACCGGGTATTCATCGATCATCGAGGCCGCGCGTTCAGGCGGCACCTCGCCCCCCTGCATGGAGGGGGAGTAGCGCGCCCGCAGATCGGCGACCGGCTCACCGCCCTCGACCCGCTCGTTTTCATATGTAAGGTCCGCGCCCATTTCCCGCAGGGTGGTGAACAGTCCCGCGCGGGTCGGGTTGAGGCCAATACCCGGCACCAGCACATCCGATCCGGGCGTGATCAGCGCCGCGCAGACCGGGAAAGCCGCCGAGGACGGATCGCGCGGCACCGCAATCACCTGCGGTTTCAGCTCGGGCCGACCAGTGAGGGTGATGACGCGACCTTCTTCCGTCTCTTCGGTGGTAATCTCGGCGCCGAACCCTTCGAGCATCCGCTCGGTATGGTCGCGGGTGGCTTCCTTCTCGATCACCACGGTCTGCCCCGGCGCGTTGAGCCCTGCCAGCAGAACAGCCGATTTCACCTGCGCCGAGGGCACCGGCACCACATAGCGCACCGGCACCGGATCCGCCGCCCCGACGATGGTCATCGGCAGCCGCCCGCCAGAGCGGCCCACCGCCTGCGCGCCGAACAGGGCCAGCGGATCGGTAACCCGCGCCATCGGGCGTTTGTTGAGGCTGGCATCGCCGGTGAAGGTCACGGAAATCGGCGAGGTCGCCATAGTGCCCATGATCAGCCGCACGCCGGTGCCGGAATTGCCACAGTCGATCACATTGTCCGGCTCGGCAAAACCGCCGACACCGACACCAAAGACCGACCACTTTCCGCCGCCATGGTTGATGACCTCGGCCCCGAAGGCCTGCATCGCCTTGGCCGTGTCCAGAACGTCCTCGCCTTCCAAAAGTCCCGAAATCCGGGTTTCGCCCACGGCCATGGCGCCAAGGATCAGGGACCGGTGCGAAATCGACTTGTCGCCCGGCACCTTGGCCACGCCTGCCAGCGGGTCGGCACGGTGAGAGATCATCGGGGTAGGCGTACCGTGTCCGGACATGAAGGCTTCCTTTGTCAGAGTGTCGCGAATGCTTTTGTTTCCGCTATCGGTAACGAATTGCCGTGATCCGGTCCAGCGCCGATCAGCGCAAGATCACGCCCATATCACCCCGATATCAGCCAAGGCGGCGGAAGGTCAGGTAATGCGGCGTGCGCCCCTCTCGCAGGGCCTTTTGCTCGTATCGGGTGGAAATCCAGTCGTCCCAGGGTTCGCGCCAGTCGGCAGGGCGCTCGGCCAGCCACTCAAAGCCCGCTCTTGGCACTTCTTCCAGGGTCTGGCGGACGTAATCAGGAATATCCGTCGCCACCCGGAAAATCGCGCCGGGTTTCAGGCAGCGGGCCAGCGGCTCCAAATGTTCCGCAGTCACAAAGCGGCGGCGGTGATGGCGTTTCTTCGGCCAGGGATCGGGATAGAGCAGGAAGGCGCGCGAAATCGACGCTTCGGGCAGCACATCCATCAGATCGCGCGCATCGCCGGGATGCACTGCGATATTATCCGCATTTGCCTTGCGGATCTTGCCCAGTAGCATGGCCACCCCGTTGATAAAGGGTTCGGCACCGATGATGCCGACTCCTGGGTTGTTCTGGGCCTGATGTACCAGATGTTCGCCGCCACCAAAGCCGACCTCGAGCCAGACATCGCGACCGCCAAACAGCGCCTGCAGATCCAGCGGATTGCGCTCCGGGTTTTCATCCCAGCCCACCGCCCCGGGCGACAACGCCCCGAGGTCCTCGTCCAGATAACGTCGCTGGCTGTCCTTCAGGGTCTTGCCGCTGAAACGGCCATAGAAATTGCGCCAGGGCGCGCCGCTGGCGTGTTTGTCGGCCGCATCGGTCCGCGCCGGGTGGCTGGCAGAGCTGGTTTTCTTGTCATCAGACATCGGACGGGCCTTTTCATTGCCGGTGTTTCCACGCCCGAATTTGCGTTTCGCCATTAACAGGCGCAGGCGGGCGAATGCTGGGCGTCCATCTGCCGCAAGCCGCCCTGCGGGTCAAGAGAGCTGTCCCGGTGCTACTGATCCTGCGGCGCCTGTTCCCGCAACACTCCGGCCGCAACCAGACGTAACCGCGACGGGTACCATTCGGCATTGGGGCGCACCCGCATGGTTTCAATCGCAAAGGCCGGATCGACCCCGCGCGATACCAGATAGGTCAGCTGTTCGTAGATTTCCTCCTGAGTGTCCTGATAGATCCAGGAGCCGAATTCAAAAGGGGTGGCCCAATCTTCGTCATCGCGCCATTCCCGGTAATAGCTTTGCACCGCTTCCGGCGCCCAACTGCGCTGATGAAACCCGATCTTGGACCCCAGCATCATGCGCCGCCGCTGCCCGGCCAGGAAGATATCGACACAGGCGCTGACGCATTCGCCATCGACCGAAGTATTCAGCCCATGGTCCATGACGATCCATGCGATTTCGGCCCCGGCATAGACACTGCCGCCACCACTGTTCAGCCGGATCTCGGTGACCTGCGGGTTGTCTGCCAGGATGCTGCGAAAAGCGTCGATGTCCTCGGGGGTGATCTCGGACGCCGCGCCGGTGATGTCGGTTTCAGTGTCAAACACCAAGGCCTCGCCGTCGATGCGAAATTTCTGCGGAAGTGGCTCCCTGGCCAGCAGGGGTAACGGCAATGCCAGCATCACAAGGCAAAGCAGCGAGAATATAGGCAGGGATGAACGGTTCATATGGACATGGCTTCCTTTGCGCGAAGGGCATTCCCCGCCGGAGAAGACTAGTTCGGCCCCGGCGCGTAGCTCAAGCCCTGCGCCCTACACCAGTCGCGGATCAAAAAAAGGGGCAGGCCCCGTGGCCCGCCCCCGTTTTGCAATACACGGCCTGACCGGATCAGACGGCCTTTTTCAGCGCCTCGACCAGATCAGTGCGTTCCCAGCTGAAGCCGCCATCGGCATCGGGTTCGCGGCCAAAGTGACCATAGGCTGCGGTGCGCTGATAGATCGGCTTGTTGAGGCCCAGATGCGAGCGGATGCCGCGCGGGCTGAGATCCATCACCTGACCAATGGCTTTTTCAATCGCCTCAGGCGCGACGTCGCCGGTGCCGTGGGTGTCGGCATAAATCGACAACGGCTGGGACACGCCAATCGCATAAGACAGCTGGATGGTGCATTTGTCGGCCATGCCAGCGGCAACGACGTTCTTGGCCAGATAGCGCGCGGCATAAGCCGCCGAACGGTCAACCTTGGTCGGATCCTTGCCCGAGAAGGCGCCGCCGCCATGCGGGGCCGCACCGCCATAGGTGTCGACGATGATCTTGCGGCCGGTGAGGCCAGCATCGCCATCGGGGCCGCCGATCACGAACTTGCCGGTCGGGTTTACGTGCCAGATGGTTTCTGCGGTCAGCCAGCCCTCGGGCAGGGTCTCGCGGATATAAGGTTCCACGATCTGGCGGATATCGTCGGATGTCAGCGACTCGTCCAGATGCTGGGTCGACAGCACCAGCGAGTTGACGCCCACCGGCTTGCCGTTCTCATAGTTGATGGACAGCTGCGATTTCGCATCGGGACCCAGCGCCGGTTCGGTGCCGTTCTTGCGCACTTCGGCAAGGCGGCGCAGAATCGCGTGGCTGAACTGGATCGGCGCGGGCATCAGCGCGTCGGTTTCATTGGTGGCAAAGCCGAACATGATGCCTTGGTCGCCAGCACCTTCGTCCTTGTTCTCGGCCGAATCGACACCCTGCGCGATATGGGCGGACTGTTCATGCAGCAGGTTGGTGATTTCCACGGTCTCGTGGTGGAACTTGTCCTGCTCGTAGCCGATGTCCTTGATGCAGGCGCGGGCGATCTCGTCGATCTTGCCCATGTAATCGTGCAGTTTGTCCTGGTCGGACAGACCCACCTCGCCCCCGATCACAACGCGATTGGTTGTGGCAAAGGTCTCTGCCGCGACACGCGCTTCTGGCTCTTCCGCCAGAAAGGCGTCCAGAACGGCATCGGAAATCCGGTCACAGACCTTATCCGGGTGGCCCTCGGAAACGGATTCCGAAGTGAAAATATAGTGCTTGCGGGTCATGAAAAGTGCTCCATTTGGTTTCGCCTCGCCACGCCAGGAAGCCGTTGTGGGAGGAACCGAAACTACCTACGTGGGAAGACGGTTGTCGTCAATGCTTTTACCGGCCAGAGGTTGAGCAGCTATGAACGCGCCTGCATATTTCCGCCGCGGCGCAGCGCCGCACCTGCCAGCCCCAGCAGCAGGATCAGCACCGGCCAGTCCCCGGTTCCGCTGTAAGGGGTCGCGGGAAGCGCCGCGGGCAGGATCACATCCACATAGCCAGCCTCCCCCAAGGGCAGCGACGGGCCAAGGCGCCCATAGGGGTCAATCACGCCGGAAATACCGGTATTGGCGGCGCGCAGCATCGGCAGCCCCTGCTCTGCGGCCCGCATCCGCGCCTGCACCAGATGCTGATAGGGCCCCGAACGAGTGCCGAACCAGGCATCATTGGTGATCTGCACCAGCATGTCCGGGCGATCGGGGACGGCGTTCACATCCTGCGGGAAGACCGCCTCGTAACAGATCAGCGGCAGTGCATTGCCGATGGGCAGATCCATCAGCCGCGCGCCGGGTCCCGCTGCATAGCCCGCCCCGGCCTGAGAGGCCAAACCATGGAATCCGAACCGCGCCATCAGATCGCCAAAAGGCACGTATTCCCCGAAGGGCACCAGATGTGCCTTGTCATAGATCTGCCCGGCAGAACCATCGGCGCTGATCAGAGCAGCCGAATTGAAATAGGCGCCGCCTTCTTCGCGCTGGATCCCCAGCAAGAGCGGCACGCCTGGCGCCTGCTCAAGGATCGCCTCCAGCGTATCCTCGGCATAGTTCAACAATTGCGGCACCGCGGTTTCCGGCCAGATGATCATATCAGGGCGCGTGCCTTGGGCGTTAAAGCCCATGGCGCGGCGCACGAAATCCCACCGCAGATCTGGGTGCCATTTCTGGTGCTGCGGCGCATTGGGCTGCACCAAGCGCACCTTATGCTCGGTCAGCGCAACCTCTGGCAAAGACGGCAGCAGCGCCACAAGGGCAACAAGCACACCGCCGGGCAGGACCGCACGTGCGGGGCTAGAGCGCAGCAGCGCCAGCGGCAGAAAGGCGGCAAGCGTCAGCACCGCCAGCCCCTGCGGACCAATCCACGGCAGCAGCTGCGCTGCGGGCGTATCAATCCAGAACTGTCCGAAAGCGGCCCAGGGAAACCCCGTCAGAAGATAGGCGCGGGCAAATTCTGCAAGGCTCCAGAAGGCAATCAGCAGGGCGACCCGCGCTGCCCCCCTGCTCCACCGCACGGCCCCGGCAAAGGCGGCACCCCAGAACAGCGCCAGACCACCGGCCAGAAACACAAGGGCAAAGGGCGCCATCCAGGCGTGCCGCTGCGCATCCACCTGAAAGGGTTCAACGATCCACGACAGGCCAAAAGCGAAATACCCAAGCCCAAAAGCCCAGCCCAACATGGCGCCAGACCAGGACGTCTGCGCCCGCAGGGCAAAGGCGCCAATCACCGCCAGTGCAATTGGCACGGTCCAGAGCATGTGATTGGGGGCCAGCGCCAGCGACATGAGCGCGCCAAAGCCAAAGGCCAGCGCAAGGACCGGCAAATGGGGTGCTAGCCGCCCCAACCTGCTGCGCAGAACGGAAACCTTCGTCATTCCGCGGCGTGGGGCACCAGTACCCGCAGCCGTTTGATCCGACGGGGATCGGCATCCATGATTTCGAACTCAGGCCCGTCCGGGTGCACGATCACCTCACCGCGGGCGGGCACCCGGCCCGACAGCATGAAGACCAGTCCACCCAGCGTGTCGATCTCTTCTTCGTCGACATCGTCGTGATTGGTCAGCGACTGGCCGATCTCGGCCTCAAATTCATCCAGTGGCGTGCGGGCTTGGGCGATATAGCAGCCGGATTTTTCCCGGAACCAGGTCTGATCCTCGCCGGTGTCGTGTTCGTCCTCGATCTCACCGATGACCTGCTCAATGAGGTCTTCGATGGTCACCAGACCGTCAACACCGCCATATTCGTCGATCACCAGCGCCATGTGCCGACGTTCGGCCTGCATCTTGGCCAGAAGCACCCCGATGGGCATAGACGGTGGCACGAATAGCAGCGGGCGCAGCATCTCGCGCAGATTGAACGGCTCCGCCCCGCAGTTGAACCCATGGGTCAGGGCAAAATCCTTGAGGTGAGCAAAGCCAAGCGGCGTGTCCAGCGTGCCCTCGTAAACCGGGACACGGGTAAAGCCGCTGTCGCGGAAGACCTGCACCAGATCGTCGCTTTCGATTGTCACGGGGACGGCCACGATCTCGGCCGAGGGGATAGCAACATCTTCAACCCGCATCCGGCGCAGATTGATCATGCCATGTGGCTGAACCTCGGAGACAGCGTCTTGGTGCTCTTCCTGTTCCTCCGTCGCGGCAGAGGCCGACAAGGAGCCGAAAATACGCCCCAACAGTCCGGTCTTTTCCGCGTGTTCCGTGGCCTCGATGGCCTCACTCTTCATATGCAGCGCGCCATGCGCTGCGTTAGAACTGCCTTCTATGTCGCCCATTTATCCTATCCAATATGCCCCGTTCAGGGGCTTCCATTTACCGTATATGGGTTATCGATACCCAGTTTGCCAAGTATCTCGACCTCCAGCCCTTCCATAAGTGTGGCGTCGGGGTCGCGAATGTGATCGTAACCCAAAAGATGCAACACTCCGTGAACAAGCAGATGACAGAGGTGATCTGCCAGCGGTTTTCCCGCTTCCTCGGCCTCACGGGCGCAGGTTTCATAGGCAATGGCAATGTCACCCAGCGGGATTTCGCCCGTAAAATCAGCCTCTGGCGGCAGAGGGTCCCCGCCCGGCTCCTCGGCAGAGAGTTCCTCGGCTGGCCAGCTGAGCACATTGGTCGGGGTCGGCTTTTCACGGAATTCTGCGTTCAGATCCGCGATGCGCGCATCGTCGCAGGCCAGCAGGGAAATCTCGCACTCCTCGGCCTCCAGATCAAAATGCGCAAGCGCAGCGCCGATGGACCGCTCCGCCAGCGCCTCAAGCGCAACCGCATCCCAGCGGCTGTCTTCGGTGGAAATCTCTAATGTCATCTGTCGCTTTCACATATCCGCTGGGGTCCGACATCACGGACCCGGCGCAGGGCGCCGGGATCAGATTGCCGGAACATCCGCGTCATAGGCTTCGATGATCGCCGCCACCAGTGGGTGACGCACCACATCGCGGGCGGTGAAATAGTTGAAGCTGATCTTGGGAATGCTGCTCAGCAACCGCTCCGCATCCGCCAGACCCGAGGGCACGCCGCGCGGCAGGTCCACCTGGCTGCGGTCGCCGGTGATCACCATGCGCGAACCTTCGCCAAGGCGGGTCAGGAACATCTTCATCTGCATGGTCGTGGCGTTCTGTGCCTCGTCCAGCACCACAAAGGCATTCGAAAGCGTGCGCCCCCGCATAAAGGCCAGCGGCGCGATCTCGATCGTCTTCTCTTCCTTCAGCTTGGCCAGTTGCTTGCCGGGCAGGAAGTCATTCAGCGCGTCATAAAGCGGCTGCATATAGGGATCGACCTTTTCCTCCTGGGTGCCAGGTAAGAAGCCGAGCCGTTCGCCCGCCTCAACAGCAGGACGGCAGAGGATGATCTTGTCCACCTGTCCAGTGATGAACATGCTGACCCCGACCGCGACAGCCAGATAGGTCTTGCCGGTGCCGGCCGGGCCGATGCCGAATGCCAGCTCGTGTTCATATAAGGCCTGCACATAGGCCTTCTGCGCGTCGGTGCGCGGCTCCACCAGCTTCTTGCGGGTCTTGATTTCGACCTTGCCGCCACTGAACATTTCCAACTGGCCGCCCGGATCGGTCTGATCCGACGGCCCCATGCGCAGTTCGCGGTCCACATCGGCGCTTTCGACGCTGCGGCCTGTTTCCAGCCGGTCATAGAGCGCAGTCAGAACCGCTGCGGCCTGTTCGCGGCTTGCTTCCTCGCCCATCACCGACAGAAGATTGCCGCGGCGCAAGATCTGCACGCCCAGCTTCTGTTCGATATCGGCGATATTGCGGTCGTATTCCCCACAGAGGTCGATCAGCAGGCGATTGTCAGGAAATTCCAGCAGCACTTCATGTGCGGTGTCGGGATGGGGGTGGGACGACGACGGCGGGGCGCTGGTGACCAATCTCTATTCCTCTGGCTTGCGGTTTCCTTCAATGTGCCTCTGCCGCGCGCCCGGTGCAAGCGCAGCCCGGCAAAATTCACACGGTTGAAACAAAAATGGGCTGACACAATACGGACGGGGTCAGAACGGCAAAAGAAAACAGCCGCCCAGAGACGGGCGGCTGCGTTGTTCTCAAAACCGTTCGATGCGCTTACAGCGGGTCGCCATAGGTGGAACCGGACTTGAACGGGCCGGTTGCGACATTGCGCGGCAATTCGCTGTTGCAGACGGGCTTGCCATCCGGCGTACGGCGCAGGTCGGCATAGCCTTCGACACCGTCATCGATGATCCAGTGTTCACAGCCCTGCGGATCGACCCAGATACCGGCAGTCAGCTGCGAAAGATCGCCACTTTTGCCGTCAAAAATGTTCTGGTCGCGAGTCTTGTCGGTGACATCGGTACACGCAGCAACCGAAAGCGCAAGGCACAGAGCAGCGGCCCCTTTGAGAATGGTCATGCTGTAATCCCCCTTAGCGCACACAATAGATTTCGACGCGACGGTTCTGCGCCATATTGGCCGCGCTGGTATTGGGAACGCGCGGATCACGTTCGCCGTAGGCGCGGATATCACCAACCCGCGCACCGGCAGATCGTGCGACCTGAGCCACCGCATTGGCCCGGCGTTGCGACAGGCCGATATTGTATTCATCCGAGGCGCGGCTGTCGGTGTGACCGGCAATCACGAAATACCGTGTGCTCGGTTTTGTCTTCTGGAAGAATTCCGTCAGGCGCTTGCGGCCTGCCGCGTTGATGAAATGCTTGTCCGTGGCAAAGAACTGATCCGTCGGCATCATACCGCACAGCAGACCGGGACGACACACAGGTTTGCCGTCCGGTGTGACATGCGGTGTCATGTAACCTTCGGCGCCATCGTCCATTACCCAATGTTCGCAGCCATCCGGATCAACCCAGATGGTCGGTACATAGCGTTCCCCGACAACAGTGCGTGTCTGCGTATCCTGCGCCTGAACAGACGCCCCTGCCAGACTGAATGCGACCGTGGCAGCGGCCAGCAAAGCGCCTGCTTTTCTCAACTTGAAATTCAGCACAACCAGATATCCTTCACCTAAGTCCCCCCGGGAGCATGCCACCACGAGCGTTAAGCCTCACGGTAACAGC
Organism: Pseudophaeobacter sp. 1A09344; assembly: GCF_041008745.1. Lineage (NCBI taxonomy): Bacteria > Pseudomonadati > Pseudomonadota > Alphaproteobacteria > Rhodobacterales > Roseobacteraceae > Pseudophaeobacter > Pseudophaeobacter sp. 1A09344. The sequence goes on along the minus strand of NZ_JAXGFS010000009.1, from coordinate 162,458 downwards.
ATCAATCCATGTATAAACAATAAACTACACAACTTTTCAGCCTATTGCCCCTTGGCGGAGCCTATTTTTTCCCAAAACTATGCGGATTTCCCCAACACTCAAACAAATTTCTTAAAACTGTCCACAAAATGGATGCAATAAAGACTCACCCCGCGCCAAAGGAGCGAGGTGATCAAAGGCTGCAAAGGCCCGAGGAAATGGTCAGCCGATCAGTTCACCGGCCAGCGAATTTGCCCCCGAGGACACGATGCGCACCCGCGCCAGATCGCCGATGGCGCGGTCGCAATCGGCCACATGCACCGCGTGCAGATAGTCGGATTTGCCCACCATCTGCCCGGGCAGACGGCCCGCCTTTTCGAACAACACGCCAACTTCGCGCCCGACCATGCTGTCCTGCACCTCGCGCTGCTGGCGGGTCAGCAGGGCCTGCAGCCGCTGCAGGCGTTCATCCGCCACTGCGGCCTCTACCTGCGCGCGCTCGGCCGCCGGGGTGCCCGGACGGGTCGAGTATTTGAAGGAATAGGCAGTGCCGTATTTCACTTCCTCGATCAGGTCGAGCGTGGCCTGGAAGTCCTCTTCGGTCTCTTCCGGGAAGCCGACGATGAAATCGCCCGAGATCAGGATATCCGGCCGCGCGGCGCGAATGCGTTCGATCAGGCGGATATAGCTTTCGGCGGTATGGCTGCGGTTCATTCGTTTCAGGATCCGGTCCGATCCGGCCTGCACGGGCAAGTGCAGATAGGGCATCAGCTTTTTGCAGGTGCCATGCGCCTCGATCAGGTCGTCCATCATGTCGTTGGGGTGCGAGGTGGTAAAGCGGATCCGCTCCAGCCCGTCGATCTTGTCCAGTTCCCAGATCAGCTGCGCCAGGGTCCAGTCCGCGCCATTCGGCCCCTCGCCGTGGTAAGCGTTGACGTTCTGCCCCAGCAGCGTGATCTCGCGCACGCCGCGCTCCACCAGTTCCTGCGCCTCACCGATGATGCGGGATACGGGGCGGGAGACTTCGGCACCACGGGTATAGGGCACCACACAGAAGGCACAGAACTTGTCGCAGCCTTCCTGCACCGTCAGGAATGCCGTCGGGCCACGCTTGGCCTTGGGGCGGTTCTTGAGCTTTTCGAATTTGTCCTCTTCGGGGAAATCGGTGTCGAGCACCTTCTCCCCCGCGCGCGCCTTGCTCTCCATCTCTGGCAGGCGGTGATAGCTTTGCGGTCCGACCACCAGATCGACCAGCGGCTGACGGCGCATGATCTCTTCGCCCTCGGCCTGCGCAACGCAGCCTGCAACGCCGATCTTCAGATCCGGCTTCTCTGCCTTCAGACCCTTGAACCGGCCCAGCTCGGAATAGACCTTCTCGGCGGCCTTTTCCCTGATATGGCAGGTGTTCAGCAGGATCATGTCGGCATCATCCGCCGATTTCGTCTCGACATAGCCCTGCCCGCCCAGCGCCTCGGCCATGCGTTCGCTGTCATAGACATTCATCTGACAGCCGTAGGTCTTGATAAACAGCTTCTTGGGGGCGCTCATGGGTTCGTTGCCTTCCAGCCGGACATAGGGATCAGCGGCCTGCCATACTGGGAAATGACGCCGCTTGCAATGCAGGCGCACTTACCCGATTTTGGGAGCAAATGCCAGAAAGGCAGGAGCAGACCGCCGTGATGTATTCTTCCCTCGACGATTTTCTTGAGCAGCAGTCGGCGCTGCTGATCAAGGGGCCCGTCGCGCTGATCTTTTTCGAAGATGACGTGGAAATCGGCACCACCCTGCGCCACCACCTGCAAAGCGGCTTTGCCGAGGTGATCGCCCTGATCCCCGATGCCTTTGACCTGCCGGGGGATGTGAAAAACCGGGTGCACCGGGTGCCGTTTGACTGCAGCGTGCCCGAAACCGTCTTTGCCGCAATCAACAAGGTGATCCGCACCGCAAGCCCCGGATGCTGGCTCTACTACTGCTACAACGCGGAATACCTGTTCTTCCCGTTTTGCGAAACGCGGACTGTCGCGGAAATGCTGACCTTTCACACAGAGGAAAAGCGCGCGGCGATGCTGACCTATGTGATCGACCTCTATGCAGGTGATCTTGAGGCTCACCCCAACGCCGTGTCGCTGGCCAATGCCTATCTGGATAAATCGGGATACTATGCGCAGTCCCGTTACATTGGTGCCAAAAGCAGCCCCGAGGAACGGCAGCTCGACTTTTTCGGCGGTGTGCGCTGGCGCCACGAGGAACACATCCCGCAGGCCAGCCGCAAGATCGACCGGATTTCTCTGTTCCGGGCCAGACCCGACCTGGAGTTGCAGCCGAACCACACCTTCAATATCGACGAATACAACACCTATTCCTGCCCCTGGCATCACAACCTGACGGCAGCCATCTGCTCCTTCCGCACCGCCAAGGCGCTGAAACGCAATCCCGGCTCTTCGTTCGATATCCATAGCTTCCGCTGGCACAATTCCACCCCGTTCGAATGGCATTCGCGCCAGTTGCTGGATCTGGGGTTGATGGAGCCGGGGCAGTGGTTCTGAGGCCGGTTTCCCCGGCACCCCCTGCCCCGCCTTCATAGCAGCCGCTTACCGCTGCAACAGCACCGGGAACCAATCCTCGCGCAGGTGCTGGCCCGGCTGCATGTCATGGCCCGGAAACGGCGGTGAGGTCGGGCCGGGGCGTTCGACATAACGTGCATCGTCGCCCACCAGCCGCAGGGAAAAGGCACGGCGGCGCTGATCTGCGGTATTACCGCGCGCACCATGGAGCGTGCGATAGTTGAAGGCCACGGCGTCGCCCGGCTCCATCTCCCACTCCATGACCCGCATGCCTTCGGCATCGGGATCGGGCACCGGCATGTACTGGCCCTCGTCGGCAAAGAACCCCTCTTCCGAGACCCAGCGGGTGGGCAGCACTTCCTTTTCCCAGGCATGCGATCCGGCAACGCAGCGCAGCGATGCCTCCCGCACGGGATCAAGCGGCGACCAGAAACTGATCGTCTGCTGGCCCTCGACAAAGTAATAGGGGCCATCCTGATGCCAGGGCGTCGCCATCGAGGTGCCCGGCTCCTTGACCAGCACGTGATCGTGGAACATCTGCACCCGGTCAGAGCGCATCAGATCGGCGGCAACCTCGGCCACTGGCGAGGCCTTGATCGCTTCGTCAAACTCGGAAATCCGTGTCCAGTTGCAGTAGTCGTCAAAGAAACGCCCGGTCTGGCCCTTCTTTTCGTTGTTGGAGGCATAGGGGCCCGGCTCTGCCATATTGGCCTCTACCCCCTTGCGCAGCAGATCGACCTGATCCTTGAACAGGCCCTTGATCATCACCACCCCGTCGCGCTGGTAGGCTTCGACCTGCTCTTCGGTGATCAGCGGATGCACCATCTTTCGTCTCCCTTATTGGACGTCTTGCTGCTGGTAAAGTTGATCTGGCTAGAACATAATTTCAAATCATATCTTTCTAATATACCCTTCGGAACATGTTATACCTCACTCTGCGCCACTATGAATATGTCACCGCCATCGCCCGCCACGGCAGCCTGTCGGGTGCGGCGTCGGCGCTGCATGTCAGCCAGCCCGCCCTATCCGCCGCGCTGGCCCGGATCGAGGCACATCTGGGTCGGGTATTGTTCCTGCGCAGAAAAGGCGCGGCGCTGGCGCTGACACCACAGGGGCGCGAGTTTGTCACCGCAGCCGAGGCGCTGTTGTCGGAGGCCGCGCGGCTGGAACACGCGGGCACCGGTGCTGCACCGCAGGGGCGGCTGGTACTGGGATGTTTCCGTGATCTTGCGCCCTTTCTGCTGCCGCGTGCCCTGCGGGTGCTGCGCCAGACCCTGCCGGGGGTGGAGCTGGACCTGCTAGAGAGCGATTTCGAGGATCTCATTGCAGCGCAACTGTCCGGCGCCTGTGATCTGGCGCTGACCTGGGATCTGGGGCTTGATTCCAGCTTTACCCGGCAGGAGCTTTATCGCGTCACGCCTCAGGCGCTGATGCCGCCGGATCATGCGCTGGCCGCCCGTGGCAAGGTCAGCCTTGGCGACCTCGCTACCGAGCCGCTGATCCTGTCGCGCGAGGGGCTTTCGATTGCTCATATGATGCGGCTGTTTCGCGGCGCCGGGCTGGTGCCTGCCATCGCCCATCGCGCCGCCTCGCTGGAACTTCTGCGCAGCCTGGCCGCCAGCGGCGAAGGCATCGGACTGGCCTACAGCCTGCCGCAATCAGACCACAGCTATGAAGGATTGCCGCTGATCGCCCGCCCGCTGGCCGCGCCGCAGGCGGTGGAGCCGGTCGTGCTGACCTGCCACGCGGACCCGGCGCCGCACTCGCTCACTGCGCGGGCGATGGCTGCGCTGACACAGGCTTTCAAAAAGGACGCTACGGAGAGAGAATCAGAAGATCAGCCGTGATCGGCCTTCTTGCGCAAGCGGACCACTACATCGACCGATGCGATTTCCATGCCTTCGGGCGCCTCGGGCAGGCGCTGGATCACCAGCTGATCCGAGGGCGCATCGCTGACGCGGCCTTCCTGCTCCCAGTAGTAATGCGGGTGGTCATGGGTGTTGGTGTCGAAATAGCTTTTCGACCCGTCCACCGTGATCTCCTGCAGCACGCCCGCCTCGCAAAAAGCGCGCAGCGTGTTGTAGACGGTGGCCAGCGACACGGCCGCACCCTTGTCCTTGGCGGCTTCGAACAGGCTTTCGGCGGTGACATGGCGATGCTTGCCATCCCCGACCAGCAGTTCAGCCAGCGCCACCCGTTGCCGGGTCGGGCGCAGACCGGCCTGTCCCAGCCAGTTGGTTGCCAGATCTTCGCTGTTTGGCGTCATGTGCAGATCCTGCCTCGCGTTGCTGACCGTATATATAGGGGCAACGGGGGGGGATTTTCAAATGGATTCCCCTGCGGCGTCTTGCACCGCGCCCCGCGCAAAGCCCCCGCAGCACATGGACGGGACAGATGCAGAACCCTTGCAGGACCCGCAGGGCCGATGCTACAGGAGGCCAGATTGAAAACAGACACCTCAGCAGGAGCACCGCCAGCATGGCCGACTACCCGAGCAGCTTTGACAAAGAAGATTTGCTGAAATGCGCCCGAGGCGAGCTGTTCGGCCCGGGCAATGCCCAGCTGCCCGCGCCGCCGATGCTGATGATGGACCGCATCACCGAAGTGAGCGCCGACGGCGGCAGCCACGGCAAGGGCCACATCCTTGCGGAATTCGACATCACCCCGGACCTGTGGTTCTTCGAATGCCACTTCCCCGGCAACCCGATCATGCCCGGTTGTCTGGGTCTGGACGGGTTGTGGCAGCTCACCGGCTTTAACCTCGGCTGGCGCGGCTGGAAGGGCCGGGGCATGGCCGTGGGCGTCGGCGAAGTGAAGCTAACCGGCATGGTCCGCCCTGACCGCAAGATGCTAACCTACAAGGTGGATTTCAAAAAGGCGATGCAAACCCGCCGCCTGACCATGGGCGTTGCCGATGGCACGGTGGAGGCCGATGGCGAAGAGATCTATCAGGTCAAGGACATGCGGGTGGTTCTGAGCGAGGGCTGAGGCTCGCTACGGCCAAGCCCAGTCACAACCAGGTTAGAAGATCAGGAGGCCCCGCGGGGCCTCTTTTATTGGGGGGGGGGCAATGCGTGGATCAGCCTGCGGTCGTCGTTCCAGGGCTCACAACAGGGGGCTTTAACCTTTGAAAAAGCGCCTTTTGAATAGGGTCGGCTGGTGCTTTTAACGAACCACACCCAAAAGCACGTTTCACGCCCCACGACACAACAAAGGCGTGCATGGGGGCGAATGAATTGTTATCAAGGACCCTATATTTTCGACACTCGACAAATGCAGGCTATCTTCATGTCATTTTTCAGCGGAACACCAAAGCCAGAAGAGGTATTCACACCACGCTCAGCGAGCGTCAACCCTCGCCTATACATTACAAGACCTGATCTGGAGGAAGAACTCGCCGAAGGCCTTCTGGAAAGCCAACATTTAATAATTTTTGGCGAAAGTGGGAATGGAAAATCATGGCTTTACAAAAATGTTTTTGAAAATAAAGGCGTCTTTTACGAGGTAGTAAACCTAGTTCAGGCATCAGCGCTTGGCTCTCTCTCAGCCGCCTTTGAAGACAAGCTGTCTCGGCAAGAACGGTTAGAGAAGGAAGAGTATGAGCTGGCCAAATCGGGTGGTGTGAAGCCGTCAGGCGTAGGGATAGACATTGAGGGAACATGGAGGTACGTAAAAGGAAAAAAGGAGCCATTTGAAAAACTACTTGCCTACATTAGAAAAATGGCAGGCAAGAAGAATGCAGTTGTCGTGTTCGATAATTTTGAACAGGTTGCAGCAGACGCAACCATTTGCAAGGCGATATCTAATTGCGTTGTGCTTCTAGATGACCCCACCTACGCTGAATATGATGTAAAAATTGTAATAGTCGGCACACCAGCCGGAATAGATGAGAAGTTGGCGAAAACCGGGAATGTCCAAACAATATCCACTCGACTGAAGGAAATCCCTGAAGTCGAACGCATGACAGCCCAGGAGGCGAAGACCCTAATGAGCCTTGGCCTGGAAAGCATTCTAAAATTGGAGGTGGTGGGGAACAAGGAAGTATTTTATGAAAGAATGCTGAGGGTAACAGACCGAATAGCGCTCGAACTTCAGGAACTTGGACTAAGAATTGCCCGAGAGGCGAACAAGAAAAACGGGAAGATTGATCAAGTTGTGTTTGATCGGGCGGTTTTAAAATGGGCAAGAAACTCTATTCGAGCAAATTGCGCGATTGTCTCAGGGCGCCTAAACTCCAAGGAAACAAAGGCAGCGAGAAGGAATCAGTGCATCTACGCTTGCGGCGAGATTGAGTCAGATAGATTCAACTACAGGGATGTAGAAGAAAAAATTCGAGAACTTTTCCCAGATACAACAAAGGGTATCTCGCTAAACGTTTCAGGGGAATTAACTAGACTAGCAAATGGAGAGAACCCCCTACTAAGACGCCTCCCAAACGAAAATGCATACAGACTCTCCAGCCCAAAGATACGAATGGCAATACGCACGATGCTATCCATTGAACTCGGAAAAGTAGTCAGGAAAGTAGCTGAACTTTAGCCCAACGTCTGCATTTGACAACAGATGGCAAACAAAAGTTGTGAACACTTCCCCCCGGGCGAAGCCCTCCAACCCCAACCCATCTTGCACCCATGCCCTGCACGGCCTAGTAAGACAAAAGCTATTAAGGGAGTGCACCTATGCGTCGCGTCGTCGTCACCGGTCTTGGCATCGTCTCCTCGATCGGCAACACAGCCGAAGAGGTTCTTGCATCGCTCAAGGCCGGGAAATCCGGTATCGTAGCCAGCCCCGAAATGGCCGAACACGGCTTTCGCAGCCAGGTGGCCGGCACGCTGAAAATCGATCCTGCCGAACATGTGGACAAGCGCACCCTGCGCTTCATGGGGCCGGGGGCTGCCTATGCCCATATCGCCATGAGCCAGGCGATTGCCGATTCCGGCCTGTCCGAAGATCAGATCGTCAACGACCGCACCGGTCTCATTGCAGGGTCCGGCGGACCGTCGACCTCGTCCCTGCTGGCCGCGCATCAGACCGTTCTGAAAACTGGCGCGACCAAGCGGATCGGGCCCTTCGCGGTGCCGAAATGCATGTCGTCCACGATCTCCGCGAACCTGTCGACCGCGTTCAAGATCAAGGGCATCAACTATTCCATCACCTCGGCCTGCTCCACCTCGCTGCATTGCATCGGCAGCGCCGCCGAGCAGATCATGATGGGCAAGCAGGACGTGATGTTCGCCGGTGGCGCCGAAGAGCTGGACTGGACCCTGTCCTGCCTGTTCGACGCGATGGGAGCGATGTCCTCGAAATACAATGACACGCCCGAAAAGGCCTCGCGCGCCTTTGACCAGAACCGCGATGGTTTCGTGATCACCGGCGGCGGCGGCATCGTGGTGCTGGAAGATCTGGATCACGCGCTCGCCCGCGGCGCCAAGATCTATGCCGAGGTCACCGGTTTTGCTGCAACCTCGGACGGGCACGACATGGTTGCCCCCAGCGGTGAAGGCGGCGAGCGCGCCATGCGTCTGGCCCTGTCCACCCTGCCCGAGGGTCGCAAGGTCTCCTATATCAACGCCCATGGCACCTCGACCCCGGTCGGCGACCTCGGCGAAGTCGAAGCTGCCCGCCGCGTCTTTGGCGCAGGCCAGGTGCCGCCGATTTCCTCGACCAAGTCGATGACCGGCCACGCGCAGGGTGCTGCCGGCGCCTTGGAGGCGATCTTCTGCCTTCTGATGCTGGACAATGATTTCATCACCCCGTCGATCAACGTCGAAACCCTGTCCGAAGGCATCGAAGAGGGCGAAATCGCCACCTCCTATGTGGAGAACGCCGGTCTGGACAGCGTGATGACCAACAGTTTTGGGTTTGGGGGCACTAACGGCTCCATGGTTCTGAGCAAGTACAAGGGATAAGCACGTCATGTCTGGAGTTTTGACCGGCAAACGGGGCCTGATCATGGGCGTGGCCAACGAACGTTCCATCGCCTGGGGCATCGCCAAGGCGATGCACGAGGCCGGAGCCGAGCTGGCCTTCACCTATCAGGGTGAAGCCTTTGGCAAGCGGCTGGAACCGCTCGCGGCCTCTGTCGGCAGCGATTTCATGGTTGATGTGGATGTGACCGACGATGCCTCGCTCGACACCGCATTCGAACAGCTGGCAGCGCGCTGGCCGACGATCGATTTTGTGGTGCACGCGATTGCCTATTCGGACAAGACAGAGCTGACCGGCCGGTTCATCAACACCAGCCGTGCGAACTTCAAGAACTCCATGGATATCTCCGCCTATTCCTTCATCGAGGTGGCGCGCCGCGCCTATCCGATGATGGAGGAGAACGGTGGCACCCTGCTGACGCTGACCTATGGCGGCTCCAACCGGGTGACCCCGAACTACAACGTGATGGGCGTTGCCAAGGCCGCATTGGAAAGCGCCACCCGCTATCTGGCCAATGACCTTGGCCCCGATGGCATCCGCGTCAACGCGATCTCACCCGGCCCGATGAAGACCCTCGCCGGGGCCGCCATTGGCGGGGCACGCAAGACCTACAAGCATACCGAACAGAACGCGCCCTTGCGGTCCAATGCTACGCTGGAGGCCGTGGGCGGCACCGCCGTCTACCTCGCCTCAGATGCCGGCGCCTATACAACGGGTGAGGTTATCCGCGTTGATGGCGGCTTCCACATCCTCGGCATGCCGCAGCAGGAACACCTCTAGGCAACCTGCAGGCCGCATCCTTCAACATAGAAAACGGGCGCCCTCACCGGACGCCCGTTTTTCTTTTGTGGCAGGAACAACCCCCAAGCACTTCAGGCTCCGTCAGCCTCGTCCGGGCCATCCTTCTCCTGAACCTTGCGGCGGGAGCGGGCCAATCCTGCCTCGAACCCCTCGCCGTCTCCGAACTCAGAGAACTCGGCATAGCGCGCATGCGCGCCCGCCACCCGCGCCGCATGCTTGATCGGGCACCAATAGGCTTCGGTGCGGCTGGCAACCTCGCGCACCCAGGCGATCACCCCGTTGCAATAGCCGCAGTAGATGCAATTCAGTTTCTGCACCCCGTTTAGATAGGCCAGATGGTGCCGGTCCATCCGGATAAAATCGCGCCTCGGCACCTTTGGGATACCGTAAACCGGGAAACAGGCGGCCTGATAGACAAGCACGAAGAGGTCCAGCAGCACGAAGGGCACGATCAGCGCATAGATGAAAGGGGCGGTGATCAGCACCATCGGCCGTGTGTAGGCAAGAAAGCGTAGCCAGCGCACCCGCAACGCCCGGTGACGACGGCGGGCCTCTTCCTCCCAGACGATGCGGCCGTTCTCCAGCTTGTACTGGAACGCCGCGCGCTTGTCGGCGATTTCATCTTCCAGCTCGTCCTGCAGCTCCCGCATCCGGGCCAGCAGATCCTCCATTCGCGTGCTCATCTCATACCCTCCATCTGCTCGTTACACCGGCGCGCGGATCGCGCTCTGTTTCGCCCGCTGGTCTAGGCCATGGCCGCGCGCCATTCGGCAATCAGCGCAGCCATGATCTCTGCTGCCGGACCGCTGCAGGCATGCGGCGCGCCCTGGCCCGCCCATTGCGCACCAAACCCGGAAGCCCCGGCCGATTTGGCCGCCGCATTCAGCGCCTTTCCCGCATCATAGGCGATCGGGTAGTCCGGAACAGCCGCGCCTGCGTGCTCTGCCGCCCATGCGGTGAAATCGTTGGCGAGGCAACGGGCTGGGCGGCCTGAAATCGCCGCTGTCATCTGCGTGGCGTCTGCCGCTTTCGAATGCAGCCGGGCGCGGTACGCGCCATCAGCCAGGCTCTCGCTACAATCGATAAAAGCGGTGCCCAGCTGTGCTGCAGACGCCCCCAAACGCAGCGCCGCTGCGATATCGCCCCCCGTCATCAACCCGCCTGCGGTGACCACCGGCAGATCAAGCTCCGCCACCAGCCGCCGCGTCAGGTCAAGGGCGTTCAACCTTTCGTCTGGAGCTGCCGGATCAAAGATGCCGCGATGACCGCCAGCCTCCCAGCCCTGCGCCACCACCGCCTGCACCCCGGCGTCACGGATCGCACGCGCCTCCGCCAACGATGTGGCGCTCGCCATCAAAAAGATTCCCGCCTCTTTCAGCGCCAGGATCACATCCGGCGCAGGCAGGCCGAAATGAAAGCTGATCACCGCCGGGCGCTCTGCCAGCAGCATCTTCTGCATATCCCGATCCACCACAAAGCTGGTGTAGATTTCGCTCAAGGCCGCGGGCGGCGCCGCATTGAACCGAGCAAAGACAGGTGCGAGCAGATCCAGCCAGGCTGCCTCCCGCGCCGGGTCGGGTACTGCGGGCTGGTGGCAGAAAACATTGACGTTAAAGGGCCGCGCGGTCAGCGCCCGCGTCTGCTGGATCATCTCCTGCGCCTGCGCCACGCCCGATGCCCCGATGCCCAGCGCGCCAAGCCCGCCTGCATTGCTGACCGCCGCCGCCATGGCAGGAGAGCTGACCCCCGCCATCGGCGCCTGAAAGATCGGCACCTCAAGGTCCAGTGCCCGGATAAGCTCCGTTGCAGCCATGCCATATGTCTCCCTGTTTTGCCCCTCGGCCAGCAAAGCCGCAGTTTCATGCCCATGCAAGTAGAGAAAGCGAAACGCCCATCCCCCCTTTGGCCGGAGCCGGGTCAAGGGCGGCGCAGCCGCCGCACCCTCGGTGCGGCTTGCCCTTAAGGCGGCTCTGGCTGCACACAAACTGGCTCTGGCGTCCAAAGGAGGGGCAAAGCCCTCCCTTTGGCGCCTCTCAGCCGTCCTTCGCGCCGCGCAGCGGCGCCACTCCGACGAAAAGGGCCCAACGGAAAAGGCCGGATCTGGGATCCGGCCTTTTCGGGCGGGAGAACCCCGCCTTGCAGAATAATTCGCAGATCAGTTGATCGACACCAGCTCGATATCGAAAATCAGATCCTTGCCCGCCAGCGGATGGTTGGCATCCAGCGTAACCGTCGCTTCGTCCGCTTCGACCACGGTTACCGGCAGGACCTGGCCTTCCGGGGTCTGCATCTGCAGCTGCGTGCCCGGCTCCAGCGGAATGTCATCCGGAATACCTTCGCGCGGGATCGCCTGACGTGCGTCAGGGTTGGACGGACCGTATGCGTCATCACAGGCGATCTCGAGCGTCTTCTTGTCGCCCGCGACCATGCCCGGCAAACCGGCATCCATGCCGCCGATCACGTGACCGGCGCCAACGGTGAACTCCAGCGGATCACGCCCTTCGGAGCTGTCAAAGACGGTCCCATCCGTCAGTCGGCCCGTGTAGTGGATGCGCACGGTGTCGCCATTCTTTACCTCGGTCATGTGACCTCCAGTTCGTGTTCAGAATCTAAAGGGCCGGACCCTACAGGACCTGTTTGTGATGTAAACCCACGGCCCGGACCGCAGCAGAGACAATATTTGACCGCCATCCGGGCACCCTCGCGCAATTGTGACAGGTACAACTTCCCGCTTTGTTCCAAGCTGCCTCCTATGACAAAGTCGCGGCAACGGAGGACCCCATGCCCATCACCACCTGTGTATTCGACGCCTATGGCACCCTGTTCGATGTTGCCGCCGCCGCCCGGCAGGCCGCGGCCGAGCCGGACTTCCCGCAGCTTCAGGGCACATGGGCAACCCTCGCCGCCAACTGGCGCCAGAAGCAGATCCAATATACCTGGCTGCGTGCGGTGACAGGCGCCCATACCGATTTCTGGGAGGTCACCCAGAACGGGCTGGACTGGTCGCTGGAGGCCGCCGGTCTGGCCGGAGATGACGCCCTGCGCGAGCGTCTGCTGGCGCTCTACTGGGAACTTCAAGCCTACCCCGAAGTGCCCGCCATGCTCACCGCGCTGAAAGAGGCCGGTTTCAACACGGCCATCCTGTCCAACGGCTCGCCCGGCATGCTCGAAGGATGCGTGCAATCCGCCGGAGTGGGCGCGGTTCTGGACGATCTCCTGTCGGTCGAAAGCGTCGGCGTCTTCAAGCCGCATTCCAGCGTCTACGATCTGGTCGGCAAACGCTTTGACTGCGCATCGTCCGAGGTGCTCTTCGTCTCTTCCAACGGCTGGGACGCGGCGGCGGCCAGCGGTTACGGCTTCGAAACCGTCTGGGTCAACCGCGCCGAAGAACCGATGGACCGCCTGCCCTGGACGCCGCAGCACGTGCTGAATGATCTCACCACGATCCCGAACATCGCCAAGGGCTGATCCCCTCAATCCCAAAGGAGCACATCGCGCCGATGCCAAATTTCACCACTTCGGATGGGCTGTCGCTCCACTACACCGACAGCGCGCAGGGTCAGGCCCTGCCGCTGATCTGCCTGCCGGGCCTTACCCGAGATGGGCAGGACTTTCGCTATTTCGCACCGCATGCGACGCGCTACCGGATGATCACGCTGGACGCGCGCGGGCGCGGGCAGTCGGACCTCGATCCTGAGATTGCCAATTACAACGTCATGCGCGAGGCGCAGGATGTGACCGAACTGATGGATCACCTCGGCCTGGAACAGGCGGCGATCCTCGGCACCTCACGTGGGGGAATGGTGGCCATGGTGCTGGCCGCCACCGCAAAGGACCGCCTTAGCGCCGTGGTGCTGAACGATGTGGGACCGGAAATCCCTCAAGGTGGCATTGCCCGCATCATGGAATACGTCGGTCGCCGCCCCGCTGCAAAAACCTATGATAAGGCTGCGCAAACTCTGGCGGCTTTGATGGCACCCGCCTTCCCCGACGTGCCGCCCGCCCGCTGGCGTGAAGAGGTCGAGGTCTTCTACGACGAAACGCCGGATGGCCTTTCCCTGCGCTATGATCCACGCCTGCGCGATGCGCTGCTTGAGCAGGCCAAGGCTGGCCCGCCCCCCGATCTTTGGGCGCTGTTCATGGCGCTTGAGGGGCTGCCCTGCGGCGTGATCCGGGGCGCCAATTCCGATGTGCTTAGCCATGAGACCTATCTTGAAATGCAGCGCCGCCTGCCTGCACTGCAGGCGGTAGAGCTGGACAATCGCGGCCATGTCCCGTTTCTGGACGAACCGGCTGCCCTCACCCTTATTCATTCCGTATTGGACCAGATTTGATGACTTCCATTTCCATGATCGAAGCCGCTGCCCGGCGGCTTGACGGCCACGCCCGCAAGACACCGCTGCTATCCTCGCCCTTCCTCGACGAGGTTGCGGGGCGTCGCCTGCTGGTCAAACCCGAATGCCTGCAACACACTGGATCGTTCAAGTTCCGGGGCGGCTGGGCAGCGCTTTCGGCGATGGACGACGAGACCCGCAAGCGCGGCGTGCTGGCCTATTCCAGCGGCAACCATGCGCAGGGCGTCGCGGCGGCAGCGCAGGCCCATGGCGTCCCTGCCGTGATCATCATGCCCTCTGATGCCCCGCAGCTGAAGATCGACAACACCCGCGCCCTTGGCGCCGAGGTGGTGCTTTATGACCGCGCAGGCGAAAGCCGCGAAGAGATCGGCGCGCATTACGAGAAGACCCGCGGCCTGACGCTGGTCAAACCCTATGACGACCCGCAGGTGATCGCGGGTCAGGGCACCGTTGGTCTGGAGATCGCCGAGCAGGCCGCTGCCGAAGGCGTCACCTCGGGCGATGTGCTGGTCTGCTGCGGTGGCGGCGGTCTGACCGGCGGCGTGGCGCTGGCGCTGGAGGCCCGCGCGCCCGGTCTGCGGGTACGTCCCGCCGAACCCGAAGGCTTTGACGACGTGGCCCGGTCGCTCTCAAGCGGGCAGGTCGAAAGCAATCCCGCCACCTCCGGCTCCATCTGCGATGCTATCCTGACGCCTGCACCAGGGGAAATCACCTTTCCCATCCTTTCGCGCCTTTGCGGCCCCGGCATTGTCATCACCGAGGACGAAGCCCTGCGCGCCATGGCGCTGGCCTTCCTGCGGCTGAAGATCGTTGTCGAGCCGGGCGGCGCTGCTGCCCTTGCCGCGGCACTGTTCCACGGGGATGAGATCCAAGGCGATGCGGTGATCGCCGTGGCCACCGGCGGCAATGTGGATCCCGCGATGTTCATCCGCGCACTGGAGCAGCACGCCTAAGGCGGCACCCGTCCCTCCCCGACCTTTGCTTTACCTTCCCGTGCCTTCGCGGATATGGTGCGCCGCAAACGTGACGGGGAGAGATATCATGCAAATCGCGGATCTGGGCGATGTCCAGCTGCACTACCGTGTCGACGGCGATCCGGACGGCGCGCCCATCGTTTTTGCCAACTCTCTGGGCACCGACCTCAGGGTCTGGGACGCGGTGGTCGAACGCCTGCCTGCGGGTCTGAAGGTGATCCGCTATGACAAGCGCGGGCATGGTCTGTCCACCGTTCCGCCCGCTCCCTATTCCATGGGCGCGCTGGTACGCGATGCCGAGCGGCTCCTGGATCATCTCAATGTGCGCGACTGCGTCTTTGTCGGCCTCTCCATTGGCGGCATGATCGCACAGGGGCTGGCCGTGAAACGCCTCGATCAGGTGCGCGCGCTGGTACTGTCGAACACCGCCGCCAAGATCGGCACCGCCGAGATGTGGCAGGAACGGATCAAGGCGGTCGAGGAACAGGGCATCGAGGCGCTGGCGGACAACGTGATGGAACGCTGGTTCGGCAAGGATTTCCGCGCAACACCCGAGCTGACCCTCTGGCGCAACATGCTGGTGCAGCAATCGCGCGCCGGTTACGCAGGTTGCTGCGCCGCCATCGCGGGCACCGATTTCTACACTCCCACCAGCGGGTTGCGTCTGCCCTGCCTTGGCTTTGCCGGGGCCGAGGATGGCTCTACCCCGCCCGATCTGGTGCGCGAAACCGTCGATCTGATCCCCGGATCGCAATTCCACCTGATCCGCCGCGCGGGCCACATCCCTTGCGTCGAAAAGCCCGATGAATACACCGAACGGCTGACCACCTTCCTCAAGGAGATCGGACACATTGGCTGACTTTCTGCTGATCCACGGATCCTGCCACGGCGCCTGGTGCTGGCGCGACCTGATCCCGGCGCTGGAGGCGCGCAGCCATACCGCCCGCGCCATCGACCTGCCCGGCCACAACGACGGGCGCGACCTGACCAGTGTCACGCTGGAGGAAACCGCCGAGGCGATCCTGATGGCCGCCGGGCCGAACACCATCGTGCTGGGCCATTCCTGGGCGGGTTTTCCGATCTCGGCCGCCGCAGAAAAGGACCCCAGCCGCCTGCGCGGGCTGATCTATCTCTGCGCCTATGTGCCAGTCTCGGGCCTTTCCATGATCGACATGCGCAAGCGCGGCCCGCGCCAGACGCTGGCCCATGCGGCGATCAAAGACGAAGCCAGCAACAGCTACACAGTAGACCCGGCCGAGGTGCCGCGCCTGTTCTACCACGACTGCCCGCAAGAGGCGGTGGATTATGCGCTGGAGCGTCTCTGCCCGCAAGCGATCCGCCCGCAGGACACGCCGCTGACCCTGGGCGCCAACTGGGACGGTACGCCCAAGGCCTATATCCGCTGTGCAAATGACCAGACCATTCCGCCGGAATATCAGGCCGATATGGTCAAGGACTGGCCCAAGGGCCGCGTGCATGTGATGCAGACCTCTCATTCCCCCTTCTTCGCCGCGCCGGATGCGCTGGCGGATCTGCTCACCCAGATCGAAAAGGATCTCTGACATGGCCGGATCGGTCTTTGACAGCCAGCTTTATGGCGATCTTTTCCCGGCGGGCGATGCTGCGCGCCTGTTCAGCGACAGCGCCGAAATCCGCGCCATGCTGCTGGTCGAGGGTGCGCTGGCCAAGGCGCAGGGCGCGGCGGGCGTGATCCCCGCCGACAGCGCTGCCGCCATCCAGCGAGCGGTGATGGAAGTCGCTTTGGACCCCGGTGCGCTGCGCAAGGCCACCGGACAAAATGGCGTGCCGGTGCCCGCGCTGGTCGCCGCACTGCGCAGCGAGATGAACGCGCCGGAACATGCGCAATACGTGCATTGGGGTGCCACCTCGCAGGATATCATGGACACCGGCCTGATGCTGCGGCTGCGGCAGGTTCTGACGGCGGTTGAAACCGATTTGAAAGCAGCGCTGACGGCACTGGCCCGGCTGGCCAAGGACCATGCCGAGCTGCCGATGCCCGCCCGCACCTATGGCCAGCATGCCACCCCGACCAGTTTTGGCGCCGTGGTCTCCGCCTGGGGCGCGCCACTGATCGCGCTTCTTGAAGAGCTGCCCACCTTGCGCCAGTCCTGCCTGCTGGTCTCACTCTCTGGTGCTGCCGGAACCGCCGGGGCGCTGGGGCCCGAGGCGCCGCAGATCCGCACTGCCCTGGCCGAAGGCCTGTCTCTTGGCGATCCCGGACGCAGCTGGCACAGCGACCGAACCCCGGTGCTGCGCCTCACTGACTGGCTGGTGCGGGTCAATCTGGCGCTTGGCAAGATGGGTGAGGATTGCATCGCGCTGGTGCAGACCGGCATTCAGGAAATCCGTCTTGGCGGCGCCGGGGCCTCATCGACCATGCCGCAGAAACAGAACCCGGTTGCGCCCTCGGCGCTGGTGGCGCTGGCGCGGCAGGGATCGGGGCTTCTCTCGGTCCTGCACGGCGCCGCCATGCAGCAGCATCAGCGCGACGGTGCCGCCTGGTTCACTGAATGGATGTGCCTGCCACAGATCGTGCTGGGCGCCGCCAGCGCCGCCGCCATGGCCAAAGATCTGAGCGCCGGGATCACCCCCAACGCTGATGCCATGGGGGCGGCGCTCGCCAGCGGCCTGGACATGATCCACGCCGAGGCGCTGAGCTTTGCCCTCGCCGCCACAATGCCCCGACCGGAGGCGCAGGCCGCCGTGAAAAAGCTCTGCCTGGAGGCCAACGAGACCGCAACGCCACTCAGCACCCTTGCAGCGCGCACCTTTGCCGATCTGGATACTGAGGCGCTGTTTGATCCAGCCCGGCAACTGGGACATGCCCCGGCGGAAGCCTTGCGTTTTGCCGAAAAAGCCGCCGAAATCTGCGGCGAGAAATAACCGGCAAAGAGACACCAGAATGGGACACGGGAAAGACGGTTTGGCAGAGGCTGTGCCCTTCTGATGCGCCTGCCGCTGGTCTTTGTTCTGCTGACCGTGATGATCGACGCCATGGGCATCGGTCTGATCATGCCGATCATGCCCAGCCTGATTGTCGAGGTGCAGGGCGGATCGCTGGCGGATGCGGCGATCTGGGGCGGCGTTCTCAGCACCGTCTTTGCGGTGATGCAATTCCTGTTCAGCCCGGTGCTGGGCTCCTTGTCAGATGCCATTGGCCGCCGTCCGGTGTTGCTGGTGTCGCTATTCGTGATGGCGCTGGATTATCTGGTGATGGCATTGGCCGGATCGCTGTGGTTGCTACTGGCGGGGCGTCTTATCGGCGGCATCACCGCCGCCACCCACTCCACCGCAGGCGCCTATATCGCCGATATCTCGAAACCGCATGAAAAGGCCGCGAATTTCGGCCTTCTGGGCGCGGGCTTTGGCGCTGGTTTCGTGCTGGGTCCGCTGATCGGTGGTCTGCTTGGCGAGATGGGCACCCGGGCACCGTTCTATGCGGCCGCCGCCCTGTCAGCGCTGAACTTTGCCCTTGGTTGGTTCGTGATGCGGGAAACGGTCACCGACAAGACCCGCCGCGCCTTTGACTGGCGCCGCGCCAACCCCTTTGGCGCCTTTCGCGCCATGGCCCGCATTCCTGGTATTGCCAACCTTCTGTGGGTCTATTTCCTCTATTCCGTGGCGATCTACGTTTACCCGTCGATCTGGTCCTATTTCACCGCCGAACGGTTTGGCTGGGACACCAGGGTCATCGGCGTGTCACTGGCCATCTACGGCGTCTCGATGGCGCTGGTGCAGGGCTGGCTCTTGCGCCACTGCGTGCGCTGGTTCGGCGAGCGACGCACCGTGCTTTGGGGGCAAATCTTCGACTTTGTCGCCTTTGGCATTCTCGCCTTCATCACCAGCGGGTCGCTGGCGCTTGCGCTGATCCCGGTCTCGGCCCTTGGCGCGGTGGTGCAGCCCGCATTGCAGGGGATCATGTCCCGCGCGGTGGACGACAACCAACAGGGGGAGCTACAGGGGGTGATGACCGCCGTACACGCCCTGTCGATGATCATCTCTCCGATGATGATGACGCTAACCTTTGCCCATTTCACCCGCGCCGAGACCGCCATCTACCTGCCGGGGGCGCCGTTCCTGCTGGCGCTGGTGCTGATGTTGGGTGGGTGTCTGCTATTCTTGCGCGCCAGCCGTTCCCACACGTAAACGCGCAATCTCCCCTTCAACTCTCCTCTTGCGACAATCAACCGTCCGGGTCACCGTGCGGAAAATGCACGGTCTAAAAAACACGGGCCAACGGGGAGAACGCACCATGCAAACCATCAAAGCCGCCGTCTGCCACGCCTTCGGCAGTCCGCTTGTGATCGAGGAGATTCAGCTGGCCGCCCCGCGCATGGGCGAGGTCGAGGTGACGCTGGATGCGGTGGCCATCTGCCACAGCGATATTTCCTATGCCGAAGGCGCCTGGGGCGGTCACCTGCCTGCCGTCTATGGCCACGAGGCGGCCGGAACGATCACCGCGGTTGGCGGCGGCGTCAACGGATTTGAAGAGGGAGACAGCGTTGTCGTCACCCTGATTCGCGCCTGCGGCACCTGCCCCAGCTGCGCAGGAGGCAAGCCGACGATCTGCGAAACGCCCTATGACGGGGTCAAAAACGGCCCCCTCACCACCGCCGATGGCGGCCCGCTGGAACAAGCCATGGCTTGCGGTGCCTTCGCAGAAAAGGTGGTGGTCGATCAGCGCCAGATCGTGAAGATCCCCGACACCATGGCCAAGGATGTCGCCTCGCTGATTTCCTGCGGGGTGATCACCGGCGTTGGTGCCGCGGTCAATGCCGCCGGTCTGCGCCCTGGGCAGGACGTGGTGGTAATCGGCGCCGGCGGCGTTGGCCTCAACGCCATTCAGGGCGCCCGCATCGCAGGCGCCCGCCGCATTGTCGCCGTCGACATGAGCGAGGAAAAGCTGGAGGTTGCCAAGGAATTCGGCGCCACCCACGGGGTGCTCGGCAGCCAGGCCTCACCCTGGCGCGCCGCTTACAAAGCGCTTGGCGGCAAGGGGGCCGATGCGGTGCTGGTCACTGTAGGCGCCATCCCCGCCTATGATCAGGCCGTGCGCTATCTGGGAAGGGGCGGCAAGGCGGTGATGATCGGCATGCCGCATTCCGGCCAAAAGGCGGAATACGAGCCCGTCGTAATGGCCGCCATCGGTCAGGGCATGGTCGGCTCCAAGATGGGCGATGTGGTGATCCAGCGCGATATCCCCTGGATGATCGACCTTTACGATCAGGGGCGGCTCAAACTGGACGAGCTGATCTCCGGCCGCTGGCGCCTTGACCAGATCAACGAGGCCATCGCCGATACCAAGACCGGCTCAGCCCGGCGCAACGTCATCCTCTTCAACCACTAACGGCTGCCGCAGCCCAAAGGAGCCCTCCCATGAAGCTGCAGAACCTCGACATCATCGTCACCGCACCGCCTGCCCCGGGTTGGGGTGGACGCTATTGGATCCTCGTTAAGGTCACCACAGACACCGGGGTCACCGGCTGGGGCGAATGCTATGCCGCCTCGATCGGGCCGGACGCCATGACCCATGTGATCCGCGATGTCTTTGACCGGCATATGGCGGGCGAGAATCCGGAAAACATCGAGCTGATGTTCCGCCGCGCCTATTCCTCGGGTTTTACCCAGCGTCCCGATCTGACGGTCATGGGGGCCTTTTCCGGCTTGGAAATCGCCTGCTGGGACATTCTGGGCAAGGACAGGGACCGCCCGGTGCACGCACTGCTCGGCGGGCGGATGAACGATCGCATCCGCGCCTATACCTATCTTTATCCGCTGCCCCATCACGACATCGCCGCCTTCTGGACCTCGCCCGATATGGCCGCCGAAAGCGCCACCGAAATGGTGCTGAGGGGCTATACGGCGGTGAAATTCGACCCCGCAGGCCCCTATACGATGCGCGGCGGCCATATGCCCGCGATGCGCGACATCAGCCAGTCGGTCGCCTTTTGCAAGGCGATCCGGGAGGCGGTCGGCGATCGCGCCGACCTGCTGTTCGGCACCCATGGCCAGTTCTCGACCGCAGGCGCCGTACGGCTGGGCCAGGCGCTGGAGCCCTATTCGCCGCTGTGGTTCGAAGAACCCACGCCCCCCGACAATATCGACGACATGGCCCGCGTCGCCCGGCAGGTGCGCATCCCGGTGGCCACCGGCGAGCGGCTGACCACCAAGGCCGAGTTCGGCGCGGTGCTGCGCGCGGGCGCTGCCGAGATCCTGCAACCGGCGCTGGGACGGGCCGGTGGCATCTGGGAGATGAAGAAGGTCGCCGCCATCGCCGAAGCCTTTAACGCGCAGATGGCGCCGCATCTTTATGCCGGGCCGGTGGAATGGGCCGCGAACATCCATCTGGCGGCCTCGATTCCGAATATCCTGATGGCCGAAACCATCGAAACTCCCTTCCACGACGCCCTGATCAAAGGGGCGATCCGCGTCGAAGAGGGCTTCATCCGGCCGCCCGAGGCCCCCGGTCTGGGCATCGAGGTGGACGAGGATCTGGCCCGCGCCAATCCCTTTACGGGTGATGATCTGCACCTCAACATGCAAGAGGCGCCTTGCGACTATGCCAAGGGAAATTCCTTTGCCGGAGGCGCCCCGCCGCTGCCCGAGTGACTCTGTTTCATCGATGGCTTGTGCAACAGGGACAAAATGGGGCATTATACGGTCCATCATTTATCGCAGGACCCCGGACACGTGACCATTCAGCATCCCGATACGATGTCGCCGGATACCCCGATCGACATGGCCCAGCGCGCCGCCGATGCCGCGTCTTTCCTTAAGACGCTGGCCCATGAAGGGCGGTTGATGATCCTGTGCCATCTCGGCACCGGTGAGAAATCCGTCGGCGAATTGGAAGCGCTGCTGAATATGCGTCAGGCCGCCGTCAGCCAGATGCTGGCGCGACTGCGCGACGAGGGGCTGGTCGAAACCCGCCGCGACGGCAAGACGATCTTCTATTCCCTGAAGGACCGGAACACCGAAGAGATCATCGCGCTGCTCTACCGCCAGTTCTGCGGCCCGGAATAAGCACCCACTGCGCCCGGCACCGAGCGGCCCACAGACGTCTCCATTCCAAGACTACACCGGATCAAACCCGCTGGGTTTGAGACCCACGGCACCTGACCCCGTTCGACAAGGACGCGGGTGCTCCCGTGCCTGTCAGGTCCCTTGCCTGCGGCAAAGCCCCAGACACGCTTTGGGCGTGGCGCGGCTTCGCCGCGCCACGCCCAACTGGCACAGGGCATTCCCTGAATGGCCGAAACCAGGCGGGAGTGCCCCGCCTGCCTTTCAACGATGGTGTTTCAGAACGCCCGGATCAGTCGTCCGCACGCACGGTCTGACGTTGACGGCCCAGACCTTCGATTTCCAGCTCCATCACGTCGCCCGGTTTCAGATAGATCGGATCAGGCTTGATCCCCATGCCGACGCCCGGCGGGGTTCCTGTCGCGATCACATCGCCCGGATGCAGGGTCATCAACTGGCTGAGGTGGGCAATGATTTCCGCCACCGAGAAGATCATCTTGCCGGTGGTGCCACTTTGCATGCGCTGACCGTTCACATCGCAGGACAGCGACAGGTTCTGCGGATCGGCAACCTCGTCCCGGCTCACCAGCCAGGGACCGATCGGACCAAAGGTGTCGCAGCTTTTTCCCTTGGTCCATTGTCCGGTCAGCTTGATCTGGAAATCCCGCTCGGACACATCGTTGACCACGCAATACCCGGCCACATAATCCAGCGCGTCTTCTTCGCTCACGTATTTGGCGGTCTTGCCGATCACCACGCCCAGTTCGACCTCCCAGTCGCCAGCGACCGAGCCGCGCGGCAGCACCACATCGTCATTGGGCCCAACAATGGCCGAGGTCGCTTTCATGAACAGGATCGGATGTTCCGGGATCGACATCCCGGCCTCTTCGGCGTGGTCCGAATAGTTGAGACCAATGCAGAGGAACTTGCCCACGCCGCCGACGCAGGGCGCCAGGTCCACATTGCCTTCGACCACGGGTAGGGCCGCCACATCCAGTGCCGCCAGCTTCGCCAGCGCGGCATCATCCAGGGTTGCGCCTGTGATATCCTCTACATGATCCGACAGATCGCGGACCGTTCCATCGGCCGCCAGCATCCCCGGACGCACAGTGTCTCCCACGCGATATCGCAGCAGTTTCATTCTATTCTTCCCGTCTTGTTGGTTGTCTTCGTCAGATCAGCTCGACACGTAGCCGGCCACCACCTGCAACAGCTTAAAGGCCGTCGCGGCGTCGTTTTCCACCACGGCGAGGAACTCTTCCTCGCCGATACGCAGACAGATCAGATTCGTCTGCGCGATCATGCTGAGCGCACGGGGCTCCTTGCGGATCAGCCCCAGCTCCCCGACCAGCCGCCCCGGGCCAACCGTGGCAATCAACCGGTCCTCTTCGCCATCCTGTGGCAGGAATAGCCCCGCTTCGCCTTCGGTGATCATATAGGCACCGTCGCTGGCATCGTCGTCTTTCAAAAAGACCGCATCTCCCGCCTTGGCCTCGTACCAGCGCGCGCCAAAGGCCAGCAACCGCAGCTGGCGCCGGTTGAGACCTGAGAAAAGCTCGGATTGTTCCAGCGCCCGCAGTTTGCGCGCCAGATCCTGGCTGGCGGCGCTGTCGGCCACGGCGGCCTCCTGCATCTGGTCGCTGACCAGCCGCCCCTGGCGCAGCTGGTAGAAAACATCGAAGACTTCGGAACGTTCGAAATCGCTGTCGAGATAGACCAGCGTCGTCTCCGGCAACAGCTTGCGCAGGTTCTTGTGCACCGAAACGCGGGTTTCCAGATCGTAACTCGCCAGCGCCGATTCCAGGATCAGGATATCGGGCCGTTTGATCGTCGCCCGGGCAAAGGCCAGCGGTTCGGCAAAACTGGCAGGCAAGCCCTGCCCGCCCAGCGCCACCGGCAGATCAAAGATCAGTTCGACCACCATGTTGCGGGTGCCATTTTCCACCAGCACGTCCGACACCAGCTTGCGCAGCTCGTCACCGCGGGCGCCGGCAGTGTCGGAGATCTTGCCGAACATGGCGTTCTCCATCACCGTCAGACCCGGGGCAAAGCTGCTGTCGTCGATACGGACAAAGATGTCCTCAAGCGTTTCCATCAGCTCGTCCGCGTGGCTGCGGCGGAACTGCAGGATGCGGTCCTGCATTTCCTGACTGAACGCCGGGCCGATCTGCTCGGCCGAGATGCTGAAGGGCACGATCAGCATCTGTGCCAGCTCGTCCCGGTCCAGCGCATCGACGCCCTTGCTGCGGGTCTTGTCCACCAGCGCCAGCGCCGCCTCATAGGCCGACGGTTCCAGCCCCAGTTTGCGGAACAGCGGGTGGCCGGTACCATCGATACCAAAGATCTGCCGCAGCATGTCCACCACGTCCTGTGTCAGCGTCACAAGGTCGGTGTCCAGCTTCAGCTCGCGCAGCCGGTCCAGAAAATTGACGTGGCGTTTCAGCACCGCTTCGGTGATCGGCTCGCGCAGGGTGGCATACAGCAGGTTTTCCGCCACCGGCAGCGCCGGGTTATAGCGGTCTGGTGCAAAGAAATGCGCTTGCGCCTCCAGTCCAGCCTTTTCAATGGCCGCCTGCACCTTGGGGCGCAGCTCGATCAGGCTGGCGGTCAGGCGAGGATGCGCGTTGCTGTCGAATTTCTGGTCCATGCCGCGCCGGAACAGGGCGGTATCGGTGCCGATGCCCGACACCAGCTGCACCCACCAGTCGCGCAATTCCGCCTCGGTCGAAAAACCCGCAAGCGATGGGTCCAGCCAGGCCGCATCGTAGGGGTCGGGACTGTTGCCCGCCCTCAACGCCGCATCCAGCTGCAACATGTCGCGGGCCTCACCCTGCGGGCGTTGCCGCATCGGCATCATTACGTTGTCCCCGAAAGAGCCCCGAAACAGAACCGGCCGCGAGGTCGCATGACCGATGCGCGAAGCAACGATGGCCTGATGCACCTCGCGCAGATCAAAGGTTGCGACCGTCACGGCGCCCGCCGCAGGCAGCACTTCACGGGTCAGCAATTCGGCCATGGCGCGGCGGTCTTCCTCGGACGGAGCGGCAATGCCGATGACCTTCCCCGCAGGCAGCGTGGCGGTAAGATCCTCCAGCACAAGATTGCCATCGGCGTCGCGCACGCTGACGTCTTTCAGCTCGATATCGCCCTTGAGGCGTGGAATATCGTCAGGTTCGCCGGTCATCAGCGCTTCATCGACCATGCCCGGCGGCGCGAAACGTTCCAGGATCACCTCCCAGCGCAGCGACATGTCCTGCGTCTGGTTGTAATAGGTCAGCAGTTCCTTCCAGGGCGAGGCGATATCCTTGTACGCCGCCAGCGCCGCCACCAGCGCGCCCAGCGACACCTTGCCCTGCAGCACCAGGAAGCCGCCCACGGCGTAAAAGAAGAATGGCGTCAGCTGGGTGATGAAGTTGTTGAGGAACTTCATGAAGAATTTTTTCTGGTAGATATCGAAACGGATATCATAAAGCCGCCCCAGCCGGTCGGTGATCACCGCCATCCGGTAGCGCCAGCCGCCATTGATGCGCAGCGTGGCGGCACCTGCTGCGCTTTCGCCGATTTCCGAGGCCAGCGCCCGCACCTCTTTGATGCGCTCCTTGTTCAGAAGGTTGATGCGCCGCTGCAGCATCGGGATCAACCAGCCCTGAAGCGGGATCAGTGCCACGGCGGCCAGACCGAACCAGAAGCTTTGCACAAACAGGAAATAGAGGATGGTCAGCATCTGCCCGGCCTGCAACACCGGCTGGCTGACGGCATCGCCCATCAGACCGCCCATAGGCTCGGATTCCGATGTCACCATCGACACCAGTTCGCCCTGGCTAACCCGTTCGAAATAGGGCTGCGGGAACCGCAAAACGCGGGCGATCAGCTGATAGCGGAACCGGCGCAGCATCCGTTCGGCCAGAACCCCCTTCATGGTGTTGATGCGCATTTTCAGCAGACCGTGCATCAGCACCGACACCAGAAAGGCCACACAAAGGATCCACAGGAAAGTCAGCTTATCGAAGGAATACCCCAACACCGCAATCGTGTCGGTCTCGGCACCAATGGCATCGTTGATGATACGCTTGGGCAGTTCCAGTGTCAGGTACAAAAGCGGAAACAGGCAGGCCGTGACCACCAGAAGCACGAGCTGATCACGTTTGGAATACTTCCAGATAAAACGGAACAAAGAACGTTCTATGAGACAGCTCCGGATAGGCGTCTGAAATTCGGTACAGCATATGCCTAGCGCGGTTTACCTGTGACAGGCAATGGCAACTGCACCAAAGCCCGTTTTGGCCTGTCGTCGCGGCACAAGGGCACGCAGCATTTGCCATGGCGGCAAAAAAACGTAAGGTTCCCGGACAGTATAGATGACAGGGGACTGTTTTGCCGGAGCATACCGGAACATTATTGCTGCTGCTCTGCCTGATGCAGGTCAAACATATGTTCGCAGATTTCTTTCTGCAGACACCAAAGATGCTGTCGGGCCGCGGCGAATACCTGCACAGCGGTCGTGCGCAGCATGCCGGAGTTCACACGCTGGGTTCCATTCTGGTCTTCGTGCTGATGGGCGCGCCCGTCCTGTTCATCCTGATCACCTGCGTGCTGGAATGGATCGTGCATTTCAACATCGACTACTGCAAGGCGCGCTATTCCGACAGCAAGCAACTGACGCCACAACAGGCGGCTTTCTGGCGCGCTGCCGGTACCGATCAGGCGCTGCACCAGTTGACCTATATCGCCATGGCCGCCGCCTGGCTGAAATACGCGACCTAGGGCACAACCCGCCTAAGGGACAACCGGCCTGTCCCGCTTGATCGTGCGCAGCACCACGTTGGTCTGGGCGCTGGCCACCGCAGGCAGGCGGAACAAGAACTCTTCCAGGAACCGGTTATAGGCCTCCAGATCCGGCGCCAGAACCCGCAGGTGATAATCCGACTGGCCGGTGGTCGCAAAACACTCCTGCACCAGCGAATTGTTCTCAACCGCGCGGATGAACTCCTTCAGCTTTTCCGGATCATGCCGCGTCAGCTGCACATGCACCATGGCGTGAAAGCCAAGCCCCATGGCCGCCGCATTCACCACCGCGCCATAGCGTTCGATCACACCGGCCTCTTCCAGCGCGCGCACCCGCCGCCACAGGGCCGAGGGCGACATGCCTACCGTCTCGGCCAGATCCGCATTGGAAATACGCGAATCCTCCTGCAACAGGGTCAATATACGGCGGTCGCGGTCGTCCAGCTTCATTGTAACGGTTATCCAGTTCAAAATAGTGATCAACACCGGTTAATTTATCCACAAATCACCAAAACGCCAGTAGATGTGGCAAAATTTTCCGCCTCAAATGGATTATCCTTTCGCGATCACAGACTACCCGCGCGAGGACTCCCCGATGACCAAGCTGAGCCACGACTTCCGCAGCTACCAGCTCGATGACCGTTACGAGATGACCAAGGGCCGCGTGTTCCTGACCGGCACGCAGGCGTTGGCGCGGATCATGCTGGACCAGTCCCGCCGCGATCAGAACGCCGGGATGAACACCGCCGGTTTCGTTTCGGGCTATCGCGGCTCGCCTCTTGGCGCCGTCGATCTGGAATTCTGGCGCTCTCGCAAGCGGATGGAAGAGGCCAAGGTCAAATTCATGCCCGCCGTGAACGAGGATCTGGGCGCCACCGCCGTTCTGGGCGCGCAGCAGGCGGTTCTGGATCCCCATTGCGAGGTCGAGGGTGTCTTTTCCATGTGGTACGGCAAGGGGCCGGGCGTCGACCGTTCTGGCGATGCACTGAAGCATGGCAACGCCTATGGATCTTCTGAGAAGGGCGGCGTGCTGGTGGTTGCGGGCGATGACCACGGCTGCGTCAGCTCCTCGATGCCGCACCAGTCGGACGTGGCCTTCATGGCCTGGTTCATGCCGGTGCTGAACCCGGCGGATGTCTCCGAATTCCTGACATTTGGCGAATACGGCTTTGCCCTGTCGCGCTATTCCGGCACCTGGGTCGGCTTCAAGGCCGTGTCGGAAACCGTGGAGAGCGCGCGGTCCGTGGAATTGCAGCCGGATCGCGACTTCATCCTGCCCGAACTGCCCCCCTACCCCGGCGGGCTGCACATCCGCCGCGCCGATCTGCCCTCGCCCGAGATCGAGACCCGGATCCAGGCCAAGATCAAGGCGGTGCGCGCCTTTGCCGAAGCCAACCCGATCGACCGGCGCATCTATGACATCAAGGACGCCAAGTTCGGCTTTGTCACCACCGGCAAGGGGCATCTCGACCTGATGGAGGCGCTGCGCCTTCTGGGGCTGGACGAGACCGCCTGCCGCCGACTGGGTATCGACATCTACAAGGTCGGCATGGTCTGGCCGCTGGCCCGCCCCGAGGCGCTGCGCTTTGTGAACGGCAAGGAAGAGGTGCTGGTCGTCGAGGAAAAACGCGGCATCATCGAAAGCCAGTTCAAGGAATATTTCTACGACTGGCCCGGCGACAAGCCCAAGAAAATGGTCGGCAAATACGACAGCAAGGGTGAGCCGCTGATCCCATGGACAGGGGAGCTGAGCCCGCTGCAACTGGCCCCCATCGTGGCCGCGCGGCTTGATGCCTTCTTCCCCGAAGAAAACCTGCCCGCCAAGGCCGCAGCGCTGACCGCTGAGCCACCCAAGCTGATCAACGTGCCCGGCGCCACCCGCACGCCCTATTTCTGCTCGGGCTGCCCGCACAACACCTCGACCAAGCTGCCCGAAGGGTCCAAGGCGTTTTCCGGCATCGGCTGCCACGTCATGGCCAGCTGGATGGACCGCGACACCGCAGGCTATGCCCAGATGGGCGGCGAAGGTGTGCCATGGGCGGTGGCCTCGCAGTTCAACGGCGGCAAGCATGTGTTCCAGAACTTGGGCGAAGGCACCTGGTATCACTCGGGCAGCCTGGCGATCCGGCAAGCGGTCGCTGCCAAGACCAACATCACCTACAAGATCCTTTATAACGACGCGGTCGCCATGACCGGCGGTCAGCCGGTGGACGGGCCGGTCAGCGTATCAGGCATCGCCCAGACCTGCCGCGCCGAAGGGGTGGACCGCATCGCGCTGGTCTCGGACGATATCGCCAAGTTCAACCGCGCCGATTTCCCCGCCGGAACCTCCTTCCACGACCGCGACGAAATGGA
Source organism: Pseudophaeobacter sp. 1A09344 (assembly GCF_041008745.1). Lineage (NCBI taxonomy): Bacteria > Pseudomonadati > Pseudomonadota > Alphaproteobacteria > Rhodobacterales > Roseobacteraceae > Pseudophaeobacter > Pseudophaeobacter sp. 1A09344. The sequence goes on along the minus strand of NZ_JAXGFS010000009.1, from coordinate 133,676 downwards.
CATCGTTCAGCGCGAGTTGCGCGAGATCCCCGGTGTCACCGTGCTGATCTATGAACAGACCTGCGCCACCGAGAAACGCCGCCGCCGCAAGCGCGGCAAGATGGAAGACCCGAAGAAATTTGCCTTCATCAACGATCTGGTCTGCGAAGGCTGCGGCGATTGCTCGGTGGAATCCAACTGCCTGAGCGTTGAGCCGAAAGAGACGCCCTTTGGGCGCAAGCGCAAGATCAACCTCTCCTCCTGCAACAAGGACTTCTCCTGCCTCAACGGCTTTTGCCCCAGCTTTGTCACCGTTGAGGGTGGCGAGCGGCGCAAGAAGCAGCCCGCCGGTCTGGATGCAGACCAGCTGGTGGCCCGCCTGCCCGCCCCGGACCTTCCCTCCCTCGCCGAGCCATTCGATCTGCTCGTCACCGGGGTGGGCGGCACAGGCGTTGTGACCGTCGGCGCGCTGATCACCATGGCCGCGCACCTTGAAGGCAAGGGGTCGAGCGTGCTGGACTTCACCGGCTTTGCGCAGAAATTCGGCACCGTTCTCAGCTATATCCGCCTGTCGAACGCGCCCGAAACGCTGAACCAGGTGCGTATTGATCAGGCCGCTGCCGATGCGGTCATTGGCTGCGATGTGGTGGTGTCCTCCGCCCCCAAGGCCTCGGCACACTACCGTGCGGGCACCAAAGTGGTGCTGAATCGCGCCGAAATGCCCACGGGCGATCTGGTGCTGCGCCGCGATGCCGACCTGATGACCGGTCTGCGCGAAAAGGAGATCGAAGCGGTGGTTGGCGCCCAGAACCTATCGGGCTTCAACGCCAACGAGGCGGCAGAGGCGCTCTTGGGCGATGCGGTTCTGGCCAATGTGATGATGCTGGGCTTTGCCTGGCAAAAGGGGCTGGTGCCAGTCAGCGGTGCGGCCCTCAGCCAAGCGATCGAACTCAACGGCGTGGCCATCGACAAGAACCACCTCGCCTTTGCCATCGGGCGCGCCATGGCGGTGGATCCCGCGCTTGTCAGCCAGTTCTACGACGAAACCCCGGAGGAAGGGGAAACGTTGCAGCAGATGATCGACCGCCGCGCCGCCTTCCTGACTGAGTATCAGGACGCTGCCTATGCAGAGCGCTACCGCAACACGCTGGAGCAGCTGCGCAGTTCCTTGCCTGCGGACGTGCAGGACGATCTGGTGACGCACGCGGCAAAGTCGCTGTTCAAGCTGATGGCCTATAAGGATGAATTCGAAGTCGCCCGCCTGCTGACCGCAGACAGTTTCAAGGAGCAGATCGCGTCGGAATTCGACGGCAACTATTCAGTCAAATACCACCTCGCGCCGCCGCTGCTGGCGCGCGGCAAGGACAGCCGGGGCCGCCCCAAGAAAAGCGCCTTTGGCGCCTGGCTACGCCCGGCTCTGTCGGTCATGGCCAAGGCCAAGGGCCTGCGTGGCAGCGCGTTCAACCCCTTTGGCTATCACGCCGAGGCCCGCCTGCACCGCGACCTTCTGGACTGGTACGAGGCGGCGCTGACCAAGGTCGCACGTGCCTATGGCGCGGACCGGCACGACACCTGCGCCGACATCCTGGCAGCACCGATGGAGATCCGGGGCTATGGCCCAGTCCGCATGGAGGCCGCCGCCAAGGTGCGCCAAGAGGTCGACCAACAGCTCGGCCAGCTCTGAGTGCCGTCTCTCCCGATCAAGGGCGCGCCTGCCTCTGCGCAGCGCGCCCTTTTTTGATCCAAAACTCTTGCTTATCCAGCACCGCTTTCCGCTGTCCCGGATTGAAAACGCCTCTCCCATCGGGCTGCACAGTGCGACCGATTGCGGCCAGTGCCGGATTGGCAATTGTAAAAGTAGCCACAGAAATGCATAATTTTCGAACGATGGGTGACTTCGTTCCGATAAGGACGCAACGCGCCTTGGGAAACCGGCCAAGCAGTGCCGGGACACGCACACCAGACGGTTCGGAAAGGGCCTGCCTGTATGCCAACTGAAATGAACATCCTTCTGGTCGAAGACAGCGACCTGGATGCGATGATCCTGGAACGTACTTTGAAACGGCTTGATCTTCCGGCAACCGTCGTGCGGGCGCGTGACGGCATCGAAGCACTGGATATCCTGGCGGGAACAGCCCCGGGGATATCAATCGAAAGCCCGTTCCTTATCCTGCTGGATATCAACATGCCGCGCATGAACGGCCATGATTTTCTGAGCGCCCTGCGCGCCAACCCGGACACGGCAGATCAGATCGTCTTCATGTTCACCACATCAGACAATCACGCGGACATTGCCGAGGCTTATAAGCACAATGTCAGCGGATATTTCATCAAGCCCCAAGGTGCGGCCGAGCTGAAGACGCTGCTGACCTCTCTTTTCCGGTTTTGGGAGATTTGTCAGCCGCCTGTGCCCAGCCCCGCCTAGGCGATGGTCGCCAGACCCGGTCGACTCAGACGTCCCAGTATCTTTCCGTGTAGATGGCGAATTCTTCCAGCTCCTCCGGCAGGGGTTCTTTGCCTGTGAAGACCCGCAGGTAATGAGGCGTCATCTGCAACCGTTCCTTATGGCTCTCGTTCGGCTCCGCCATGTCATAGCCAAGCTGCATGTAGTAAAGAACCTTGGCCCGGGTCTTTGCCTCCAGCTCCGGATAGCCATAGCGGGAGAACATGTCGCTAAGCGCTTTCACCCTCCTTGCATCGGAACGGTCCAGCAGGCTGCGCACCTTGCCCGAGCGCCGCGCCCAGTCCCGCACCGCGAAATCGAGCGCGGTATTGAACAGATCCGGGTTGGCAATGCAGTGAAAGACGTTCAGCACCGCACCCGTGATCGCGGCGGCAGGGGCTTCGGTCTGGGCAACCATCGCGGCGGTGTTGGTCTGCTCCCACGTCTGCAACAGCGCATCCAGCAGATCCTGCCGCGATTTGAAATACCAGTAGAAGGAGGAGCGCGACACGCCCATGCGCTCGGCCAGGGCCAGCACCTTGACCTGCTCAACCCCGTGGCTGATCAGCACATCCATCGCCACATTCAGCCAGTCGGCCCGGGTAACCTTGACGTTGCCGGTCAGGGGTTCGGCGGTGGGATCATCCCGGTGCAGGATCGGTTTGGGGGGCATGGACAGAACACCTCGTGACGTGCGCCAATCAGGGCAACAAACATCCTGCGGCGCCCACCGCGCCTTGTCCACCGCATTTGACGGTGTTGCGACATTTGTCTCATTTTAAGGCCAGGGCACCTGCGCTCTCGAAATCGTGTCCGTCCATCGTGCGGGCCCGCACCGCCCGCAAATGAACGGTCATTGAGCACCCGCATTTTGTATGCGAGCCTTCACCCTGAGACGGTTTCTAAGGTGACATGAAATGAGCAATGCCTGCACAGTGAGATGCCGCGAGAACATCCGCGGTCATGCCATCTGCCACCGCAAGGGAAACGAGACTACCCGCCCGATTGCCTCGGAGAAAAACCAATGAGCGTGACAGTCCGAGCGTTCAGGGCAGAAGATGCAGAGGCGTTCCGTACTCTTCACCGGGCCTGCCTCGCGTATTACCAGATTGTCCCTGCCACCCATGATCAAGAAGAGCGGGTGCTTTCACTGCTCCGCGCCGAAAGGCACATGGCGTGCCATCTGGCCTTTGATGGCACCCAGCCCGTCGGGTTTGCCACATGGGGACTAAGCTTCCCGGCAGGCCCGGGCATATCGTTGGTGATGAAAGAGCTATTTGTTTCACCGAGCGCACGACAGAAAGGTGTCGGAAAAGCATTGCTATCCGCCCTCATCAATGTGGCACGTCGCGAGGGCTGCACACGTTTTGACTGGGCCACAGACGGCACCAACGGTGGCGCACAACGATTTTATGAGGCGCTTGCAGCACCGAAAATGACCAAGCAGAGTTATCGCGTAGCCGAAACGGAATTTGACGCCTTTCAAGCGCGAATTAAGGGCAAGTAGCGCCTGATTAAATCCTGATATTGGCTCCGAACTCGGGCTGTCAGGACGTGCCATCGCTGCGCGAGACCTCCTCCTCTGCCCTCCCGGCCTACAACTGCGAACTTGGACGCTCCCGAATGGCCTCCTGCCAGGCCAGCGTGGCCGTGTTGGCTTCGGGCACCCGCATCTTGATCACGCGAGCAAAGTCGACAAAGACGAAGGCCGAGATATCCGCCAGCGTGAAATGATCAGTGGCAAGGAATGCGCTGTCCTGCAGACGCTCTTCCAAAAGATCAAAGAACCGCGCGGTCCGCGCCTGTCCCCGTTCGGCCAGCTCAGGGATCTGGGCATAGTGATCGGGGCCGGGAATGGCGCGGTTTTCAAACGCCGGGTGGGTGTTGCGCAGCGCCTCGGCCACGGGGGCGCCGCCCTGCTGTTCGACGATGGAGTTCCACATCAGCACCAGCCCTTTTTCATCGGCGGTGCGTCCCATCAACGGCGGTTCCGGATGCGCCGCCTCCAGATAGGCGGCAATGCCAAGGTTCTCGGTCAGGACAGTGCCCGCATCAGTGACCAGAACCGGGATCGTCGCGCGCGGGTTCACCGCCAGAAAGGCCGCGTCCAGCTGCTCACCCTTGGCGATGGAAATGTCATGGGTTTCAGGGCTCAGCCCTTTCTCCGCAAGAAACATCCGCGCCCGACGCGGGTTCGGCGCGGTGGAGCAATCGTAGAAAATCATGGCGGCCTCCCTCTGTTACTGCCAGCCTAGGGGCAGGGCAGCACGTGAGGCCAGCATGACAGAGCGTCGCGCGGATCAGGAGTCGCGGCGGTAGATGAAGCAGCGCCCCTCGACCGCGTCCGGCGGCAGGGGCATTTCGCGCAAGCTGTCAAAATACATCCGGTCCGAGGACACCATCATGCCGCCCACCGCCAGCAGCGGTTCGATGAGCGGCGACACCAGCCGGGCAAAGGCATCGTTCTTGGCGCGGTTGTGACCGCCCAGATCCGCGTGGATCAGACTGGCGGTCGCACCGAACCGTTCCACAGCTGCCGGTAGCGTTTCACGCACATCGCCAAGGATCGTCAGATCCTCGGGCGGGGTGCTGTCAGGATGCGAGGCAACAGCGCGTTCGAAAACATAGATATCCCGGCCAGTGATATTGTGCTTCATGTGGTGGTAGGTGCGCCCGTTCCCAAGCCCCAGCTCAAAGACCGGGCCGCTCATACCAGCGGTTTCGGCAATGGCGTAATCCAGACAGGCACGCTGGGACACCATGCGATCGATAAAAAGGTCCAGACGGGTGATCATGTTACGGTCTCCTTGCACGCCATGGCCGCGCGGCGGCCAATCCCGTGCAGATGTGTCAGACTTTTACGCAAATGTGTAGCGAATAGCGAAAACGGCCTGAGCGCCTTCACAATTGCGTAAAGACCCCACCGGCGCGTCATATTTCCCGCATCTGGGGCTGCTATCTGCGAATGGGGTTTGACTAGTGCCCGTAGGCCGCGCGATGGTGGGGGAAAAAACAGGGAAACGGGAAGATCATGAAGAGACATCACCGGACCTCAGACGGGTTGAACTGAATGGCGCCGCTGTTGTCAGTCGAGGGCCTCAGCATCGGCTTTGGCCGGGATGAAGCTGTCGTGCGCGATGTTAGTTTTGACGTTGCCCCCGGCGGCACCTTGGCGCTGGTCGGGGAAAGTGGTTCCGGCAAGACGATCACCTGCCGCGCCGTGCTGCGCATTCTGCCACGTGCCGCCCAGATCCGTTCTGGCCGCATCACCCTCCACGGCGGCGACGCGCCGCTGGAGCTGAGCCGCCTTGGCGAACGGCGCATGCGGGATGTGCGCGGCAACCGGATCGCGATGATCTTTCAGGAGCCGATGCGCTCTTTGTCGCCGTTGCACCGGATCGGCAACCAGGTCTCCGAAGTTTTATGGCTGCACGAAGGCAAAAGCGAAGCCGCCGCCCGCAAGGAAGTTCTGGAGTGTTTCGAACGGGTCGGTTTTCCCGAGCCGCAACGCACCTATGACTCGTACCCCTTTGAATTGTCCGGGGGCATGCGCCAGCGGGCGATGATTGCCATGGCGATGGTGGCAAAACCCGATCTTCTGATCGCGGATGAGCCGACCACGGCGCTGGACGTGACAACGCAGGCACAGGTTTTGGGCCTGATGAAGGAATTGCAGCGCGACACCGGCATGGCGATGATCCTTGTGACCCACGATCTGGGCGTCGTTGCCAATATGGCCGAAGAGGTGGTGGTCATGCACAAGGGCCGGGTGATGGAAGCTGGTCCTGCTGCACCGATCCTTTCGGCACCCGCGCATGCCTATACCCGGGCGCTGATCAACGCCGCGCCCAAGATCCCCGCCGCCACGCAGGCTGTGCCGCCAGAGCCCAAGGAAGATCTGATCCTTGAGCTGAAATCGGTGTCCAAGACCTACACCCTGCGCGCCGGAAAGGGCTGGGCTGCCCCCACTCTTATACACGCCTGTCGCGGCGTCGATCTGAAACTGCCACGCGGCAAGACGCTGGCCATCGTCGGCGAAAGCGGCTCTGGCAAGACCACCGCCGCCCGCATCGCGCTTGGCGCCGAACCGCCGGATCCCGGCGGCGAGGTTCTGTTCCGCCCCGATCCGGATGGTGAGATCGTCAAGGTTCACCAGATGGACCGCGCCGCCCGCACCGCGTTTCAGCGCGAGGCGCAGATGGTGTTTCAGGATCCCTATTCCTCGCTCAGCCCGCGCATGCGCATCGCGGACACCATGACCGAGCCGCTGGAGATCCACGGTATCGGCACCCCCGCCGACCGCCGCGACAAGGCAGCAAAGATGCTGAAGACCGTCGGCCTTGGCCCCGAGATGCTGCAACGCTATCCGCATGCCTTTTCCGGCGGCCAGCGCCAGCGCCTGTCGATTGCCCGTGCGCTGATGCTGGATCCCTCGCTGATCGTCTGCGACGAGCCGACCTCGGCGCTGGACGTGTCGGTGCAGGAACAGATTCTGCGGCTGTTGGAAAACATTCAGGAACAGCAGGGGCTGTCCTATCTCTTTATCAGCCACGATCTGGCGGTGGTGGCGCGGATCGCCGATGAGGTCGCGGTGATGCGGCGCGGGCTGATCGTCGAGCAGGCTCCACCGCAGACGCTGTTCCACAACCCGCAGCACCCCTACACCAAGGCGCTGATCGCAGCGCAGCCGGAACCCGATATCGGGCGCCCGATCAATCTGGATCTGGTTTCGCAAGGCGCCGGCGCGCCGGACAGCTGGCCCGAACATTTCAGATTCATAGGAGCCGAGGCCCCGCCTCTGGTCATCCTGGAACCCGGACATAAGGTACGTTGCCATGTATAACGCCCCGAAACCCGCGACAAAACGAACCGCCCTGAAACCCGTACTGGCCATCGCGCTGGCCGCACTTCTGGCACCGCTCGCCGCGCTGGCAGGCACGCTGCCCACCCCGCAGGAAAGCGCCTTCTGGGATCAAGAGGTCGCCTCTGGCAACCTGCCCAAGGCGGCAGAGCGCCTGCCGGATGCGCCGCTTGTGGTCAATCTGGAGGCCAAGGGCCGTGCCTTTGGCGTGCAGGGCGGTGCGCTCAACACCATGGTGACCCGGTCGAAAGACATCCGCCAGATGGTGGTCTATGGCTACGCCCGGCTGGTCGGCTATGACGCGGATTACAAACTGCAATCGGATATCCTGCTGGGCTATGAGGAAGAGGACAACAAGCGCTTTACCTTGCACTTGCGCCCCGGGCACCGTTGGTCGGATGGATCCCCGTTCACCTCGGCCGATTTCGAATACTGGTGGAAGGACATCGCCAACAACCCGCTGCTCAGCCCCGCCGGGCCGCCGGAATTTCTCCGCGCCGAGGGAGAGCTGCCCGAGGTCACATTCCCGGATGAAACCACCGTCATCTTTGAATGGCAGAACCCGAACCCCAGCTTTTTGCACCATCTGGCGCAGGCGCGCCCGCCCTTCATCTACCGGCCCTCGGCCTATCTGAAGCAGTTCCACGCCGATTACGCCGACCCGGCCAAACTGGCCGAGGAAGTGGATTACGCCCGCGTCAAAAGCTGGGCGGCGCTGCACAACAAATACGACAACATGTACAAGTTCGACAATCACGAGCTGCCCACCCTGCAGCCGTGGATGAACGCGACGGCGGGCAAGAAGATCCGCCACTTGTTCGTGCGCAACCCCTATTACCACCGGATCGACGCCAAGGGCGTACAGCTGCCCTATATCGACACGGTGGAGATGGAGATCGTCTCGGGCGGGCTGGTGGCTGCCAAAGCCAACGCCGGAGAGGCAGACCTTCAGGCCCGTGGTCTGGGTTTTCGTGACATTCCGATCCTGCGCAAGGGCGAAGCCGACGGCGGCAACTACAGGACCTTCCTCTGGGGCACCGGCACCGCCTCGCAGATCGCGATCTATCCGAACCTCAACGTAAACGATCCGGTCTGGCGCAAACTGCTGCGCGATGTTCGGGTGCGCCGCGCCCTGTCGGTCGCCATCAATCGCGCCGCCATCAACAAATCGCTCTATTTCAAACTGGCCAAGCCCGGCGCCATGACCGTGCTGGAAAAAAGCCCCTTCTTCGATCCCGCCCTGCGCGAAGCCTGGGCGCAGTTCGATCCCGATCTGGCCAATCAGCTGCTGGATGAGGTCGGGCTGACCGAAAAGGATGGCTATGGCATCCGCCAACTGCCCGACGGGCGTCCGATGGAGCTGATCGTGGAAACCGCCGGAGAGCGGCAGGAGGTCGAAAACGCCCTGCAGATCATCACCGATGATTGGCGCGACGTGGGGGTCAAACTGGTGATGCGTCCGCTCGATCGCGACATCCTGCGCAACCGGGTGTTCTCAGGCACCACTGCGGCCTCGGTCTGGTACGGCTGGGACAACGGCCTGCCACAGCCCTATACCTCGCCCGCCTATCTGGCGCCGACCGATCAGGTCTTTCTGGCCTGGCCGAAATGGGGGCAATATTACCAGACCGGCGGAGAGGTCGGCGAAGCGCCCGATATGGAACCCGCCCAGCGCCTGATGGAGCTGGCACATGACTGGCGGATCGCCACCACCGAAGCGGAGCGGGTCGCCGCCTGGAAAGAAATGCTGAAAATCCATTCCGAGCAGGTCTACGGCATTGGCCTTGTGGCCGAGGCGCCGCAGCCCGTGGTGGTGTCAAACCGCCTGCGCAACGTGCCCGAACGCGGCATCTGGGCCTGGGATCCCGGCGCTCATTTTGGTGTCCACCGCATGGATGAGTTCTTCTTCGAGGATGGTCAGGGCTGATGGAAATCCTGCGCTACGCCATATACCGCTTCGGCACCATGCTGCTGACGCTTTGGGTGGTGTCGGTGCTGATCTTCGTGATCATCAACCTGCCACCCGGCGATTACCTGTCCAACCAGATCGCCGAGTTGCGTGCCAGCGGTCAGACCGCAGGCGTGGCCAAGGCAGAGTTCCTGCGCACGGAATACGCCCTCGACAAGCCCATGTGGCAGCAGTATTTCATCTGGGCGGGCTTCATGCCAGGCCCGCACGGCTTCTCAGGCCTCATTCAGGGCAATTTCGGCTGGTCCTTTGAATTCGACCGCCCGGTGGCCGAGATCGTCGGCGACAGCCTGTGGCTGACGGTTCTCGTCAATCTCGCAGCGGTTCTCTTTGTCTATATGGTGGCCCTGCCGCTGGGAGTTCTGGCGGCGGCGCGCTCGCGCACCTGGGTGGATTACACCTCGGCCTTTGTCGGTTACCTCGGTCTGGCGACGCCGAACTTCCTCCTGGCGCTGATCCTGTTCTACTACGGCCATCGCTGGTTCGACCTGCCCATCGGCGGGCTGATGGACCCCATCTACGAAGGTGAGCCGATGAGCTGGGACAAGGTGAAATCGATCCTCATCCACCTGATCGTGCCGACCTTCGTGATCGGCACCTCGGGCGCCTCGGCGATGATGCAGCGGCTGCGCGCCAATATGCTGGACGAGCTGGGCAAACCCTATGTGGAAACCGCGATTGCCAAGGGCATGGCGCCATCGCGGATGCTGGCGAAATATCCGCTGCGGGTGGCCTTCAATCCCTTCGTGGCCGACATCGGCAACCTGCTGCCCTCGATGGTGTCAGGATCGGTTCTGGTCTCGGTGGTGCTGGGACTGCAAACCATCGGGCCGGATCTGCTGCAGGCGCTGAAATCGCAAGACATGTTCCTGTCGGCCTTCATCCTGATGTTCGTCGCCCTTCTGACCCTGATCGGCACGATGATTTCGGACGTGCTGCTGGTCCTTCTGGATCCGCGCATCCGCTATGAGGGGCGCGACGCATGAGCAAGCTGCCCGACGGTCGCTATGTCGACGATGCCCCCTATGACGCCGAACAGTCCCTGCGCGAGCTGGAGCGCAAGGATCTGGATGCCCCGAACTGGGTGCTGATCTGGCGCAAGTTCAAGACGCACCGGCTGGGCCTGATCTCCGGCGCCTTCCTGCTATTCTGCTATCTGATGCTGCCCTTTGTCGGCTTTGTCGCGCCCTATGGCCCGAACGAACGTCACAGCGAGCATCTCTATGCGCCGCCGCAGGAGATCAATCTCTTCCACGAGGGCGAGTTCCTCGGCCCCTTCATCTACCCGATGACCTCTGAGGCCAATCTGGAAACCTTCCAGTGGGAGTTCAAACCGGATCTGGACAACCCGCTGCGGCTGAAATTCTTCTGCGAAGGCAGCTCCTACGATATCGCCGGGCTGATCCCGGCCGACACCCATCTGGTCTGCGCGCCCGGCGCCGATGTGCCGCTGTTCCTTTGGGGCTCGGACCGGCTGGGCCGCGATGTCTTCAGCCGCATCCTTTATGGCGCGCAGCTGTCGCTGACCGTCGGTCTGATCGGGATTACGGTCTCCTTCGTTCTAGGCATCTTTTTCGGCTCTATTGCGGGCTATTTCGGTGGCCGGATCGACTGGGTGATCAACCGGGTGATCGAGATCCTGCGCAGCCTGCCGGAGCTGCCTCTGTGGCTTGCGCTCTCAGCAGCCGTGCCCTCTAACTGGTCTCCGGTGGCGGTCTTCTTCATCATCTCGGTGATCCTTGGCATATTGGACTGGCCCGGCCTTGCGCGCTCGGTGCGGGCCAAGTTCCTGTCCTTGCGCGAAGAGGAATACGTGCGCGCCGCCGAAATGATGGGCGCCACATCGGGCCGGGTGATCCGCAAGCATCTCCTGCCGAATTTCATGAGCCACCTCATCGCCTCGGCAACCCTGTCGATCCCGGCGATGATCCTGGGCGAAACCGCGCTTTCCTTTCTGGGCCTGGGCCTGCGCGCGCCTGCGGTCAGTTGGGGCGTGATGCTGAACGATGCGCAGAACCTCGCCAATATCGAGATCTACTGGTGGACCGCCATTCCCATGCTGCCCATCGTGGTGGTAGTGCTGGCCTTCAACTTCCTTGGTGACGGCTTGCGCGACAGTCTGGACCCCTATCAACAATGACCCTGCTTGCCGCCCTTCCCGATCCCGCAAGCTATGCCATCACCGGCAGCGGGCACAGGCCCAGTGCCTTTGCGGTGACCGGGCTAGCCACTGCCTCTATTGCTGCCGTCGGCGTGGAGCTGGCCCGCTACATGAAGGTGGCAGGTCTTGCGCCCCGCGCGCCCGAAGTCACCGTGGATCAGCGTTTGGCGGCGCTGTGGTTCGGCTATAGTTTTCGCCCCGCAGGCTGGGAGATGCCATCGCTTTGGGATCCGATTGCCGGGGACTATCCCTGCGCCGATGGCTGGATCCGACTGCACACCAACCTGCCCCATCACCGCGCCGCCGCGCTTCAGGTGCTCGGCTGCGAAGGCACGCCCGAGGCGGTGCGCACGGCCGTCAGCAAATGGGACGGCGACCTGCTGGAGCGCGAGATCGTCGCTGCTGGAGGCGTGTCGGCCACCATGCGCAGCCGCGAGCTGTGGCTGTCGCACCCGCAGGGACAGGCAGTCGGCTCGGAACCGTTGGTACAATGGACCGCCCCCCGCGACGTCTCTCCGCGTGCGCGTCCTGAAGCAAGCGAGGCACGGCCGCTGGCCGGACTGAAGGTGCTGGATCTGACCCGGGTCCTGGCCGGGCCGATTGCCACCCGGACGCTGGCTGGATTTGGCGCCGAGGTGCTGCGGATCGACCCGCCCGGCTGGGATGAGCCGGGGGTGATACCGGATATTTCGCTGGGCAAGCGCATGGCCATGCTCGATCTGCGCAAGGACCCGGACCGGCGCCGTTTCGAGACGCTGTTGGCCAAAGCCGATGTGCTGGTGCACGGCTACCGCCCCGGCGCCCTTGCAGGTCTTGGCTATGATCAGGCAACCCGCGACCGGATCGCCCCAAACCGGATTGAGGCAACGCTCAACGCCTATGGCTGGACCGGCCCCTGGGTGCGCCGCCGCGGCTTTGACAGTCTGGTACAGATGAGCGCGGGCATCGCCGATGCAGGCCGGATCTGGGCAGGCGCGGAGAAACCGACCCCGCTGCCGGTGCAAGCACTGGATCACGCCACCGGCTATCTTCTGGCTGCGGCGGTGATTTCCGCCCTCAGCCGGGCCACCGAGACCGGTAAGACCCCGCAGGCACGGCTGTCCCTGGCCCGCACCGCCGAGCTGCTTGCCAGCCTGCGCCCATCGCAGGGTGGCCCCTCCATCACCCAGGCCGAGGCGCAGGATTATGCACCTTCCCGCGAACATTCCGGATGGGGACCGGGTCTGCGCCTGAAACCGCCGCTTGCGCTGGGAGAGACCGGCATGCGCTGGGACCTACCCGCAGACAAATGCGGCTCTTCCGAGCCGGTCTGGACCAGCTGACCCTTAGCCATCTGGCATCTCCCTCAAGAACGGCAGACCGCCCGCGCCGTGCCCCTGCACGGCGCCCGGCCCACCCCCAGGCGGAGCGCAGAGGCGCTCAGGCGCGGGGGCGGGAGCGCCCCGTTCTCACGCACCGCGAATTTCAGAATTTATGCAGCACAGACCTATCGGTCGTCGCCGCCCCTGCCCTCATCGGCGTCCAGAAGATCGGCATCAATCGCCGCCTGCACGGCCCCCGCCGCCGCCTCCTTTTGCTGCGGGGTCAGGTTCTCGTTCTGATCCTCCGCAAGGCGCACCGTGACCTCGCGATGAGCGAACTTGATGCCTTCACGTGCGAACAGCTGGCGGATTTCCTCGTAGACCTTCTTGCGCACCAGCCACTGATCGCCCGGTTTGGTCATGAATTTCACCCGGATGATCATCGCCGAATCCTGCATCTCGATGACGCCCTGGGATTTCAGCGGCTGGATGAAATTGTCGCCAATGACCGGATCGTCCAACAGCTCCTGCCCCAGTTTCTTGATCAGCTTGCGGACCTTTTCCACATCGGTGTCATAGGTCACCCGCAAGGGCAGCTTCATCATCACCCAGTCGCGGGAATAGTTGGTCAGCACCCGGATTTCGCCAAAGGGAATGGTGTGCAGCGCGCCCAGATGGTGGCGCAACTGGAAGGACCGGACCGAGATCTTCTCGACCGTGCCTTTCACGTCGCCGATGTCGATATACTCACCCTTGCGAAAGGCATCATCGACCAGAAAGAAGGCGCCGGAAAAGATATCCCGCACCAGCGTCTGTGAGCCAAAGCCCACCGCCAGACCGACAACACCTGCACCGGCGAACAGCGGACTGACGTTGATCCCCAGTTGCATCAGCAGGATCAGAGCAATCGACACCACGACCACCGCCAGAATGGCGCCCCGGAACAGCGGCAGCAGCGTGGCAAGCCGACTGGCCCCGCCTGCGCCGCCTTCATCGCCCAGCTCGCTCTCGGGCATATCGCCAACTTCCTCGTCGATCTTGCTGTCGATCCAGATCCGCGAGACGCTGTAGATGATATAGCCGAGGAACAGGATCACCACGATGTCAAAGATCCGGTCGATGGCCGAATTGTCAGTCCAGTCGATGTCCGGGTTCCACACATAGATCAACGCCAGCGCCCCACCGACAAAGGCCAGAACCCCGGCAACCCTGCGCGCCAGATCCTCATAGGTGGCAATCGGGTGGCGCTTTCGCATCGAAGCGGCGGCCACCTCATCTGCTTCTTCAGCCTCCCCGTCAGGGCCATCGGCGTCTTGCGCATCGCTGTCCTCTGGCTGAACCATTTGCGCGGGAAGACGCCGCCTGTCGGCATAGACTTCGATCCCGTAGTTGATGATCCCATAGACCACCAGGATCGAGGTCAGCACCATATAGGTGCCCGCCATCAGCGGGATCGACATCTCCCGCTCCAGCACCAGATCAAAGGCCAGTTGAAGCCAGCCAAAGACGATATAGGCCACGACCGCAGGCGCCCAGGCCACCGACAGCAGCCGCACCAGCCAGGAGCATTCCTCAGCATCGCGGCCCGCGCGGATGGCACGGCTGATGGCTCCCGCGTTAAAGGCGACAAGTGCCAGATTGCCGACAATCCCCAAAAGCGCCAACCCGCCATAGACGATGGCATAGACGTTGTAAGTCAGCCCGAAATCCCCGACCCAGGCGGCAAAGACGAGGGTCGAAATATCATAGGTCGCCAGCACCGAAGCCCAGATATAAAGCCGTTTGGCATCCCGGTCGGAAAATGCCGGTATCCGGTATTGGCTAAGGTAGGGCGACAGCACCATGCGCCACAGGTCCGATATGGTCCGGGACAGGAAAAAGGCGGTATAGATCGCCAGCACCGTCAGCCGCACCGACGAATTGCCTGAGGAACCCAGCACAAGATAGGATCCCAGCAGCGCGATCCCCATCGAAAAGATCGTTCCCCCGACGCCCAGCAGGAAGCGAAAAAACAAAAACGGCATTTTCTCGCGATAGCCTTCGGGCTTTTCCTTGGTGCGGGCCACCACGTGGTGCAGCGCAAACCTCTTGCCGTAGAGCTCAACGGTGACCCAGCGCCCCAGAAACAGGAACAGGAGGCTCCAGAACAGGATTTCCGCATAGGTGGCGATCCGGCCATCGGGGCTGGTCTGGCGCAGGATGTATTTCATCTCAAAGATGGAATAGGGCAGCGCCTCCAAACGACTGCGCAATTCGGCCCGGAAGATATCCATCTCCGACTGGGCTTTCATCAGCATCGATGCACCTTCCATCTTGGCATCGTGTTCGCTGATGGCCTGTTCCGCAGCCCCGTCCTGTGCGCGGGCGCCACCGCTGTCGACGATGATCACATCAACGCCGCTTTCGGCAGCCAGCTCGATGGCCCGGGCGATCGGATCCTCGCCGTTGTCAGCCGCCGTCTGCGCATGTCCTGTGCCCGCAGTCCCGATGACCAGCGCACACAGAAGAAACAGGGCAAACAACCCCGGGAGAAGCCGCCGGACGGGAATGAAGTTCATGGTCTGAAATCCTCAGGACAGTTCAAACCAGACTAGCCAGCGCCCCCAGTCGGCGCAATTGCCCTACTGCAACAACAGCGGAACGATTTTGGCACATCGCGGTGACGCGCGGGGCTTTAGCTGCCATTTGTTGCGCAATCGGGACCGCAAAGGCCGATCGCCCTTGATTTCGGCGCCTGCCTATTGCACCACCCTGATAATACACCTGTTCAGGCGACCCTATGAAAGATCAGACAAGCTCCACCGCCGACAGGGAAAACGGCGCCCGCAGCCCCCGAGTCATGCTCTACAGTCATGACACCTTCGGGCTGGGCCACCTGCGCAGATCGCGGGCGCTTGCCGGAGCGATTACCGCCGCCGATCCTTCTGCGTCGGCGCTGATCCTGACCGGTTCACCAGTTGCCGGGCGGTTTGCCTTTCCCAGCCGGGTCGATCACATGCGCCTGCCCGGGGTGATCAAACGCTCCGACGGCAGCTATGCTTCGCGCACCATGGGGATGAGCATCGAGGAAACCACCGAGATGCGCGCCGGGCTGATCCGCTCCATGGCGCAGCAATACGATCCCGACGTGCTGATCGTCGACAAGGAGCCAACCGGTTTCCGCGGCGAGCTGATGCCCGCGCTGGAATGTCTGCGCAGCCGCGGCCATTGCAAGCTGGTGCTGGGCCTGCGCGATGTTCTGGACGAACCCGAAGTTCTAGCTGCGGAATGGGAACGCAAGAACGCGGTTCCGGTGACCGAACAATTTTACGACGAAATCTGGGTCTATGGTCTCAGCTCGGTCTATGACCCCACGCAGGGGCTGGATCTGTCGCCCGAGGCCCGCGCCCGCATGCACTGGACCGGCTATCTGCGGCGCGATCTGGGCCAGATCGGTGAACCGCCCGAACAGCCCTATATCCTGATCACCCCCGGCGGTGGTGGCGACGGGGCGATGATGGTGGATCTGGTGCTTTCGGCCTATGAACGGGACCCAAACCTCAGCCCGCGTGCCGTGCTGGTCTATGGCCCCTTCCTGTCCGGAGAAACCCGCGAGGCGTTTGAGGCCCGCGTTGCCGCGCTGGATGGCCGCGTCACCAGCGTTGGTTTCGAAAGCCGGATCGAAACCCTGTTTGCAGGCGCCTGCGGCGTGGTTTGCATGGGCGGCTACAACACCTTCTGCGAGGTCCTGTCCTTTGACAAACCTGCGGTGATCGTGCCCCGTACCACGCCGCGTCTGGAACAGTGGATCCGCGCCAGCCGCGCCGAGGAACTGGGCCTTGTTTCCATGCTGGACGAAGACCGCGATGGCTGGACCCCCGAGGCGATGATCCGCGCGATAGACGCGTTGAAGGATCAAAAATCCCCCTCTGCCGCTTTTGGCGAAGGGTTCCTCGACGGGCTCGATTATGTCACCCACCGGGTGAGCGCCCTGCTGCAGGACGCGCCGCGAAAGGCAACCGAATGACCACAAACCGGCCACCGCTTGCGGTGCTGGTCAAGGGCTGGCCGCGCCTGTCCGAGACCTTTATCGCGCAGGAGCTTGTCGCGTTGGAGGCCGCGGGCCACAGTTTCGAAATCTGGTCCCTGCGCCACCCCACCGATGTCAAACGCCACCCGCTGCACGACCGTTTGCAGGCACAGGTGAACTACCTTCCCGAATACCTCTATCAAGAGCCGGAGCGCGTCTGGCGCGCCCGCGAGACGGCGCAAAAGCTGCCGGGCTACGCCGAGGCCCGGCGGATCTGGCGCGCCGACCTGCGCCGCGACCCCAGCCGCAACCGCATCCGCCGGTTTGGCCAGGCCTGCGTGCTGGCCGCCGAAATGCCGGACGCGGTGCTGGGGCTTTACGCCCATTTCCTGCACACGCCGTCCTCGGTGGCGCGCTATGCGGCGATCATGCGTGGCCTGCCGTGGAGCTTCTCCGCCCATGCCAAGGACATCTGGACCTCTCCTGATTGGGAGATCCGTGAAAAACTGTCCAGCGCCGATCACGGCGCTACCTTCGGCGCCACCTGTACTGCCTTTGGCGCCCAGCACCTGCGCGATATGTCGGACGATCCGGCGCGCATCGACCTGATCTACCACGGGCTGGACCTCAGCCGGTTTCCCGCCCCGCCCGACCGCATTTGGCGCAAGGCCAGCGATCCGCTGCACCTGATGTCCGTTGGTCGGCTGGTGGAAAAGAAGGGGTTTGACCGGCTGATCGACGCGCTGGCGCTGCTGCCCAAGGATCTGGACTGGCATTGGACCCATATCGGCGGCGGCGGCCTTGGCGATCTGTTGCAGGGCATGGCCGAGGACGCGGGCGTTGCAGACCGCATCACCTGGCGCGGCGCCTGCGACCAGCCCGAGGTGATCGAGGCGATGCGCCAGAGCGATATCTTCGTCCTGCCCAGTCGCGTTGCCGCAGATGGCGACCGCGACGGGCTGCCGAACGTGCTGATGGAAGCCGCCTCGCAGCGGCTGCCGATCCTGTCGACGCCCGTCTCTGCCATCCCCGAATTCATCGACAGCGGCACCCATGGTCTGCTCAGCGACGATGCGCCCGCAGCGCTGGCAGGCGCCATCTGCAAGATGGCCGAGGACCCAGAGAAGACCGCCGCCATGGCCGAAGCCGCGCTCCAGCGCCTGCGCCGTGACTTTGGCATGGATCCGGGCATTGCCCGCCTTTCCGAACGCCTCAGCGCCATGCTGAACGGCGCATGACCAGCGGCAGCGGCAAACACATCGCCTTTTATGCGCCGATGAAATCGCCGCGCAGCCCGGTGCCCTCGGGCGACCGGGAAGTGGCCCGCAACCTGATGGATGTGTTTGCCGCAGGCGGCGCCCGCGTCGATCTGGTCAGCGAGCTGCGCATCTATGACAAGACAGGCGATGCGGAATGGCAGAACGACCTGCAAGAGGCCGCCCGGCAAGAGGTTCGTCGCCTGCTGGACGAGATGCCGCCCGTGGATCTCTGGGTGACCTACCACAACTACTACAAGGCGCCGGACCTGATCGGGCCTGCCGTGGCCCGCGCCCGTTCCATTCCCTATGTGCAGATCGAAAGCACCCGCGCCACCAGTCGCCTGACGGGCCACTGGGCCGGGTTTGCCAAGGCCGCCCATGACGCTGCCGATGCGGCCGATACCGTCTTCTATTTCACTGCCAATGACCTGATCACTCTGGAGCGCGAGCGCTTTGGCAGCCAGGCGCTGGTGCACCTGCCGCCCTTCCTGCCGCAAGGCGCGCTGCCGGAGCCATCGACGCTGGACGGTCCCATGCTCAGCGTCGGCATGATGCGCGCCGGGGACAAGCTGTCCTCGTATCGCATCATTGCGGAAACGCTCAGCCATCTTGAGGGCGACTGGCAGCTTGAGATCGCAGGCGATGGCCCCGCCCGCCCCGAGGTCGAGGCGATGATGGCGCCCTTTGGCGACCGTGTGCAGTTTCTGGGACAGCTGGATCGCGACGGCCTGACGGCCGCCTATGGGCGCGCCAGCCTGTTCTTCTGGCCTGGCGTCAACGAGGCCTTTGGCATGGCCTATCTTGAGGCACAGGCCCACGGCCTGCCCGTGGTGGCGCAGGATCGTCCCGGCATGCGCGACGTGCTCACCCCTGCCGCATACCCGGCACCGGAAGAGGGGCCAGAGGCGCTGGCAGAGCAGATCAACGCCCTGCTGACCGATTCCGATCTGCGCGCCCGCCGCAGCGCCGAGGCGCGCCAGATGGTCGCCACAACCCACCTTGCCCCCGCCGCAAGCGCCCGTTTCTGGGCCGCTGTGACCCCGTTGATGGAGGCCCGCCCATGATCCGTCTTGCCCTTTTGCGCCATGGTCATACCGACTGGAACCGCGCGGGCCGCATTCAGGGCCGCAGCGATATTGCGCTGGATGATACCGCCCGCAGCGAGCTGGCCGCGCAGGCGCTGCCCGCGCCCTGGGATGCGGCGGATCTGTGGTCCAGCCCGCTGCTGCGCGCCGCCGAAACCGCGAAACTGGTGGCCGGGCGCGATCCTCAAACGGCGCCCGAGCTGATTGAAATGGACTGGGGCGACTGGGAAGGTCTGCGCGGGATCGACCTCAAGGCCGACCCGAAAAGCGGCTTTCGCGATATCGAGCACTGGGGCTGGGACTACCGCCCCCCCGGCGGCGAGACCCCGGCCGAGGTCTGGGAACGTATCGCGCCCTGGCTGCAACGCCTCACCCGGGACACGGTCGCGGTCTGCCATATCGGGATCATGCGGATGATCCTGGCGCGCGCTTATGGCTGGGACTTCGACGGTCCGGCGCCCTTCCGGATCAAGCGCAACCGCCTCTTCGTGGTGGAAATCGACGGCGACGCCCTGCGCCCGCAGCCCGATCCCATCCGCCTGATCCCGAAAGAGCCGCAATGAAGGTCCTGATCGCAGTCACCCATCTACTGGGCACCGGCCATCTGTCACGGGCGCTGACGCTGGGCCGGGCCTTTGCCGCAGCGGGCCATCAGGTCCGCGTGGCCTCGGGTGGATTTCCGGCACCGCAGCTGAGCCTTGCGGGGCTGGATCTGGTGCAACTGCCTCCGCTGCGCTCGGACGGAGTGGATTTCACCCGACTGCTGACTGCCGATGGGGCCGTGGCGGATGATGCCTATCACGAGACCCGGCAAACTGCCCTTTGCGAGGCCCTGCGCGAGATGCAGCCCGATGTGCTGATCACCGAGCTTTTCCCCTTTGGCCGCCGCAGCCTGAAGGGAGAGTTTCTGTCACTGCTGAAGGCCGCCCACGCCCTGCCGAACCGGCCCGTAGTGCTGGCCTCGATCCGCGATATTCTGGCGCCGCCCTCCAAGCCCAAAAAGGCGGTAGAGGCAGACGCGGTGATCGCGGAGTTCTACGATGCAGTGCTGGTGCATTCCGACCCCGCCGCCACCCGGCTGAATATCAGCTGGCCGGTCTCGGAGATGCTGGCGGGCAAGCTGCGCTATACCGGTTACGTGGCGCCTCCAGCCGCCCTACCGCACCCCGAACAGGCAGGCGCGGGTGAGGTGCTGGTCAGCGCCGGCGGCGGCAGTGTTGGCGATGCCTTATATGACACCGCGCTGGAGGCCGCGCAGCAGTCGCCCGATATCACGTGGCGGCTTTTGGTCGGCGGCAGCGACGCGGCAGAACGGATCGCGCGGTTCACGGCCAAAGGCTCCCGCGCCATCATCGAAGCCGCCCGCCCCGATTTCCGACAGATGCTGTGCCACGCCGCCGCCTCGGTCAGCATGTGCGGCTACAACACCGCGCTGGACCTGCTGCAGGCGGGTAGCCCCGCCGTTCTTGTGCCCTTTGATGCGGGCAAGGAAGTGGAACAATCCCTGCGCGCCGAGAGCCTTGCGCCGCTAAGCGGTATCGCGGTGCTGAAGACCGCCGATCTGACGCCCAGCGCGCTGGTACAGGCGGTGAAACGCGTGATGGCCGAGGCGCCGCGCGCCACCGACCGCTTCCGGTTTGACGGCGCCGCCAGAACGGTAGAGATTGCTGCCGAACTGGCAGGAGACCGTCGATGACCCCGGCAATCACCCCGGATTGGAGCGCGCTGGATCAGGAGCTTGAGGCCTGGCAGCAGGCCGGATTGCAGCTCCCCCTGTGGTGGCGCGATGATGACGCCACCGAGGTCACGCCGCAACTGCAGCAGCTGACAGAAACCGCGCAGCGGCTGGGTCTGCCGGTGCATCTGGCGATCATCCCACGGGACGCCCAGCCGGAACTGGCCGCGCATCTGCAGAACACGGCTGATCTGATCCCCGTGGTGCATGGCTGGGCTCATAAAAGCCACGCCCCGGAGGGCGAGAAAAAGGCCGAGTTCGGTGCCCACCGTCCGGTGCAGGACATGCTTGGAGAGGCCGAAGCCGGGTTGGAGCGGCTGAAGAGCTCCTTCGGATCCAGCCTGCGCCCGATGTTCGTGCCGCCCTGGAACCGTATCGCGCCCGAGATCCTGCCCTGGATGGCGGGCCTTGGCTATTGCGCCCTGTCGACCTTTACCCCGCGCTCCCGGACCAAGGCCGCGCCGGGACTTGTACAGATCAACACGCATCTGGACCCGATCGACTGGAAGGGCAGCCGGTCATTGCTGCCCGAGGCGCAGCTGATCGCCCAGGTCGCATCGCAGCTGAAAGACCGCCGCCAGGGCCGCGCCGACACCCGCGAGCCCTATGGCATCCTGACCCACCATCTGGTGCATGACGACCGGATCTGGGGGTTTACCGAAACTTTGATTGCACGTCTTCTGGCCGGGCCCGCCATGGCCTGGACCTATGACGAAAGGATTTCCTGAATGAGCCGACTGGATTCGATGCTGCGCCGCCTGACCGCGCAACGGGACGGGCTGAACTGGGCCGCTGAGCAGATCACGGATGTTCCCGGCGACGCGCTGGACATGGGGTTGGGCAACGGACGCACCTATGACCACCTGCGCGAGATCCTGCCGGACCGCCGCATCTGGGTGATCGACCGGGTGCTGCAATGCCACCCTTCCTGCGTGCCGCCCGAAAAGGATTTCCTGCAAGGCGAAGCCGAACCCATGCTGCAGCGCCTTGCGGCTGAGGGCCACAAGATCGTGCTGGCGCACTATGATTTCGGCTTTGGCGTCAAGGAAAAGGACGTCGCCGAGGCTGCTGCCATGTCGCCGGTCATTGCCTCCGTCATGGCGCCGGGCGGTATCATCGTCTCGGGCCAGCCTCTGGTGGGTTTTGAGGAGCTGGACGGCCCAGAAGGCATCCCCGAAGGCCGCTACATGTTCTACCGCGCCTGACGCGCCGCCCAACGGCGTTCACCGAAACAAAAGGCCCCGATGCGCTTTGCGCCGTGGCCTTAATACATGAAGCTGAGTTGTTTTTCAGGCCACCCGCTGACCACGGGAATAGACGCCCTGCAGGGCAGGCACACCAGCACGCATGGCAAAGCGGATCAGATCCGCGCGTTTGCCGACCTCCAGCGCCCCGCGATCCTTCAGACCCACCGCCTTGGCCGGGGCGCTGGTGACGGTGGCGAGCCCCCGCGCCATGTCGCCCCAGATCTCTCCCAGACGCGCCGCCGCCAGCAAGAGCGCCGCAGGCACATAATCGGAGGAGACGATATCCAAAAGGTCCAGCTCGGCCAGCTCCTGCGCCGCCACATTGCCCGAATGCGAGCCGCCGCGGATCAGATTCGGCGCCCCCATCATCACCTGGATGTCATGAGCATGGCAGGCACGGGCGGCTTCGACCGTGGTGGGGAATTCGGCCAGACGGATACCGTGACCGGCCGAGACGGCGACCTGATCCTCGGTGGTGTCGTCATGGCTGGCCAGCACCGCACCAAACCGCTGCGCGGCCTTCACCGCCTCGACCTCATGCAGATCGCCATAGGTGTCGCGCATGGTCTTGAGGTTCGCGATATGCTGCAGGAAGGCATCATCATCAAACCCGTGCTTGCCCTTCACATAGGCCTCGAGTTTCGAAATATCGCGGAACTGGCGCTGCCCCGGCGTGTGGTCCATCAGCGAGACCAGACCGACGCGGTCCTCATCCGTGAACTCGTTCAGCTCGTCCACTAGTGTCTCCGAACAGACCTCGGCCCGCAGGTGCAGGAAATGGCTGATCTTGAGCGCATCCTTGCCGCGCAGTTCCAGTAGTTCAGAGGCCAGACTACGGGCGTATTGACCATATCGCGCCTCCTTGCTCTTGATCGAACCGACCCGCATCGCATCGAAGACCGTGGTGATCCCGGTGCCCGCCAGCTCCGCATCATGAGCGATGATCGCGGCGGCATGGGGCCAGTCCACCTTGGGGCGGGGCTGGATGTGGCGCTCCAGATTGTCGGTGTGCAGCTCGATCAGGCCGGGACTGACGAAATCGCCGCCGCAATCCACCGCGCCGGTGGGCACGCCCGCCCCCTCGGCTATATCCGCGATCTCTCCGTCCTTGATCCTGAGGCTGCCGATGCGGGTTTCGCCGGGCAGAACAAGGGTGGCATTGGCAAGGATCATCTCTTGTGTCATCTGGATTTCACATCTTTCGAGGTATTGGAAAGGCCACGTTTAGGAGGCCAATGTGACATTCACGCGATACGCGATCTATTTTGCGCCGCCCCAAGGGGCGGAATGGAGCCGGTTCGGAGCCAGCTGGCTGGGCTGGGATATGGAGACCGGGGAGGCGCTGCCGCACCCCGAAGTCAACGGGCTGGACGTCGCAGCGATCACCGCAACGCCGCGCAAATATGGCCTGCATGCGACGATGAAACCGCCGATGCGACTGGCAAAGGGGTGTTCCCTGGCCGATCTGGAGGCTGCCTGCGCCACGCTGGCCGCTACACAGGCGCCGGTCACATTGGACGGGTTGCAACTGGCGCGGCTGGGCCGGTTTCTGGCGCTGCGCCCCTTGGGCGATGAAAGCGCGCTCAATGCGCTGGCTGCCGCCTGCGTGCGCGATCTCGACGCCTTTCGCGCCCCCGCCCCTGAGGCGGAGCTGGCCCGCCGCCGCGCGAACGGACTCAGCCCCGAGCAGGACCAGAACCTTGTAACCTGGGGCTACCCATACGTTTTGGATCAATTCCGCTTTCACATCACCCTGAGTGGCAAGCTGCCCAAGCCGGAGCTGCCCAGCGTCGAGGCTGCCTTGCAGGCGCATCTGATCCCGCTCTTGCCCACGCCCTTCGTGATCAAGGATCTGGCGCTGATGGGCGAAGATACCGAGGGACGTTTTCACCTGATCCACCGCTACGCCCTGACCGGCTGAATTGCGGCGCGGGCGGCCATGACCGCCGCGCCAAGATCGCCGCTGTTGTCGATCTCATGGACCTGGGCCAGCCCCGCAGGCAGGGGTTTGCTCGCGCGGGCAAGTCGACGCTGCACCTCGGCGGCATCCTCGCGCCCGCGCGCCGCCAGCCGGGCGGCCAGCACCTCGGGGCGGGCGGTGACGGAGAGCACCCGGAAATCGTCAAACGTCGCCTGCGCCTCAAGCAGCACCCCGCGAGACAGGTTGACCAGAACACCGCTGGCGCCGTGGCGCAGCGTTTCGATCTCTTTCAGGATGCCATATTGCAGCCCATGCGCCGCCCAATGCAGGGCAAAGACGCCGTCCTGCACAAGCGCTTCGAACTCCGCCTCGGTGACAGCGGTGTAATCCTCGCCGCCCGCCTCGGGCGCGCGGGTGATCACCCGGCGCATCAGCAGCACACCGGGATCGGCCTGCTGCAGCGCCGTCATCAGGCTGTCCTTGCCAACGCCCGAGGGGCCGACGACGGCGATCACCGGCCCTTTTCGTGCGGGCACCTTCATGCGGCGGCCTTGGGTGCAAAGCCCGAGACATCAATGAAGTGATCGCAGACCTGATCCCGCGCGGCCTCATCATGGAAAATGCCGATGATGGCGGCGCCGCGCGCCTTGGCGCCTTCGATCAGGCCCAGCACCGTTGCGCGGTTCTGCGCATCCAGACTGGCCGTCGGCTCATCCAGCAAAAGCGCCGGGTAGTCATAGGCAAAGCCGCGCGCGATGTTCACGCGCTGCTGCTCACCACCAGAAAATGTGGTGGGGCTAAGGCTCCAGAGCCGGTCCGGGATATTTAGGCCCGTCAAGAGCTGCGCCGCCTTTTCGCGTGCCTCTTCAATGGGGGTGCCCACCGCCAACAGCGGATCCGCCACCACATCAAGGGCAGGCACACGCGGCACCACCCGCAGGAACTGGCTGACATAGCCCAGCGTCTTGCGGCGCAGCGCGAGGATCTCGCGCGGCTCGGCCTGTGCCACATCGGTGCCGCCCACCATGATACTGCCGCTGGCAGCCAGGTAGTTACCGTAAATGAGCCGCATCAGGGTCGATTTCCCAGCCCCCGAGGCCCCCACCAGTCCGACGCATTCGCCGGGTTTGACGGAAAGCGTGGCGCCCTCCATCACCGGGATCACTGCGCTGCCCTGGTTGTGCAGGGTGAAGCTTTTGCTGACGTTTTGAAGTTCGATCATCACTTTACCCTCACACCTGCAACACGCTGGAGACCAGCAGCTGCGTATAGCCATGTTGCGGATCGTCCAGCACCTGATCGGTCAGACCCGTTTCCACCACATGGCCGTCCTTCATCACCATCAACCGGTCCGCCAGAAGACGCACCACCGCCAGATCGTGGGTGACAATGATGGCGCTGAGACCCATCTCGCGCACGAGGCCCCGCAACAGATCCAGAAGCCGCGCCTGCACGGACACATCCAGGCCCCCGGTGGGTTCATCCATGAACACCAGCCTTGGACCGGTCACCAGGTTGCGGGCGATCTGGAGCCGCTGCTGCATGCCGCCGGAAAAGGCCGAGGGGCGGTCATCAATGCGGGCATCGGAAATCTCCACCCGGCCCAGCCAGTCGGCAGCGCGGGCGCGGATATCACCATAGTGACGATCGCCAACCGCCATCAGCCGCTCACCGATGTTGCCGCCCGCTGAGACCGACATGCGCAGCCCGTCGCGGGCGTGCTGGTGGACAAAGGCCCAGTCGGTACGCCCCAGCATCCGGCGCGCGGGTTCCGACATGGTGACCGTATCCACCGGCCCATCGGCGCGGGTGTCAAACACCACCTCACCCCGGTCCGGCGCCAGATGCCCGGCAAGGCAGTTCAGAAGGGTGGACTTGCCCGAGCCGCTTTCGCCGACGATGCCCATCACCTCACCGGGGTACAGGTCAAAGCTCACATCCGTGCAGCCGATCCGCGCGCCATACATCTTGGCAACGTCTTTTACTTGCAGCAAAGGGGTCATGCCGCGGCCTCCTCTCCCAGGCGGCCCACATGGCCTGCCTCGCGCCGCGAACGGCAGTAATCGGTGTCCGAGCAGACAAACATCCGGTTGCCCGCATCATCGAGGATCACCTCATCCAGATAGCTGTCCTCTGCCGCGCAAAGGTCACACGGATGATCGGCCTTGCTGGCCTCGAAGGGGTAATCCTCGAAATCAAGGCTCACGACCGATGTATAGGGCGGCACCGCATAGATGCGCTGCTCGCGGCCCGCGCCGAACAGCTGGATCGCCGCCATCTCCATCTTGGGGTTGTCGAATTTCGGGATCGGCGAAGGGTCCATCACATAGCGATCCGACACCTTCACCGGATAGGCATAGGAGGTCGCGATGGCGCCGTGCTGGCTGATGTCCTCATAGAGCTTCACATGCATCAGGCCATATTCCTGAAGCGCGTGCATCTTGCGCGTCTCGGTCTCGCGCGGCTCAAGAAAGCGCAGCGGTTCCGGGATCGGCACCTGGTAGACGAGGATCTGATCTTCGGAGAGCTGTGCCTCGGGGATACGGTGGCGGGTCTGGATAACGCTGGCCTGTTCCGTCTCCTCGGTGGTGGCAACACCGGCGGTGCGCTCAAAGAACTTGCGGATCGAGACTGCGTTTGTGGTGTCATCGGCGCCCTGGTCGATCACCTTGAAGGTATCATCCGGGGTCAGCGTCGCGGCAGAGACCTGCACGCCGCCGGTGCCCCAGCCATAGGGCATGGGCATTTCACGGCTGGCAAAAGGCACCTGATAGCCCGGCACCGCCAGACCTTTGAGGATCGCCCGGCGGATCATCCGCTTGGTCTGCTCGTCAAGGTATGCAAAGTTGTAGTCAGACATTCTGGGCACCCTTCTTCCGTTTGGCCCGGCATCGCCGGGCCGCGCCCGACCTCCCCCCCGGGAGGGCGCTTCGCCCCCACCCGAGGTCGGGCACTGCCCTGTGTTGCACAAAACTCATTCCGCAGCCTCCCGTGCCGCCATCTGCTCCACCGCCTCGGCGGCTTCTCGGCGCAGCTTGCGCACCAGTTCCAGTTCGGACTGAAAATCGACGTAATGCGGCAGCTTGATATGTTCGAGGAACCCCGTCGCCTGGATATTGTCCGAATGGCTGAGCACGAATTCCTCGTCCTGCGCGGCAGCGCCCAGATTGTCCTCGCCCAGCTCTTTCCAGCGCAGCGCGCGGTCCACCAACGCCATGGCGATGCTCTTGCGCTCTGACTGGCCGAACACCAGACCATAGCCACGAGTGAACTGCGGCGGCACGGTCTTGGAGCCCTTGAACTGGTTCACCGTCTCGCATTCTGTCAGCTCCACCTCGCCGATCTCGATGGCAAATCCCAGCTCCGGGATCTCCATCTCCACCGCCACGCTGCCGATGCGCAGTTCACCGACAAAGGCGTGGTTGCGCGCATAGCCACGCTGGGTGGAATAGGCCATGCCAAGGATGAACCCCTCATCCCCGCGCGTCAGCGATTGCAGCCTGACCGACCGGTCAGCGGGAAAGGCCATCGGCTCGCGCGTCAGGTCCCCGGGCTGGGCATCCGAGCTCGGTTCACGCTCGATGATGTCCTCGCCTTGCAGGAACTCGGTGATATGGGGCGTCGGTTCGGTCCGGGGCGTTGCAGCGGGGGCTTCCGGCACCTCGCCCTCGGCGGCCAGTTTGAAGTCGAGCAAGCGATGCGTGTAGTCGAAGGTCGGCCCCAGCACCTGCCCGCCCGGCGCATCCTTGAAGGTCGCCGAAATGCGCCGGTCGCAGGCCATAGCGCCGGTGTCCACCGGCAGCGTATAGCCAAAGCGCGGCAGGGTGGTGCGATAGGCGCGGATCAGAAATATCGCCTCGATCAGATCGCCGCGCGACTGCTTGATCGCCAGCGCCGCCAGATCGGGATCGAACAGCGATCCTTCGGCCATCACCCGGTTCACCGCCAGCGACAGCTGTTCGCGGATCTGCGCCAGTGACAACTCGGCTACCGAAGCATCGCCGCGACGCTCCTCCGCCAGCCAGGCATGGGCATTGTCGATGGCGCGCTCGCCGCCCTTTACAGCTACATACATGCCTCAGGCCTCCGCACGGATCTGGGTCGAGCGCGGCAGCGCCGCCACCTGAGAGCCAGAGGTGAAAAAGAAATCGACGCCCAAGGGATAAAGCATCGCATTGCCCGCACAGGCCACCGGATCCGGTAGGGCCATCTGCGCTGTGTCCTTGATGCCGGGACCGCTGAGCGTGGCATTGGTCGCATCAAATCCCGCAACCTCGACAATCAGCGTGGTGGAGCGATCCGGGTACTCCGCCGTTCCGATGGGGAAGCGATCGAGCGGCATCAGGGCGCCCCAGCCTCCAAGGGCAAAATCCGCCTGCTCCGCACTGACAATGGGCGCGCCCGTGTGAAAGGTCAGCCAGCCACGCAGGGCCTCGCTGTCCACATCGGGCGCCAGAAAGACGCTGGTTTCGGGATCGCAAAGCGTCAAGAGCAAGCTGCCCGCCGCATGGGAAATCCCCTCGGGCGGGATAGCGCCCGTGATCCCTTGCACCGCGCCGGGGCGCGCCATGGCATTCATCGCCGCGCGAAACCCATGGGCCGAGGCCACCGACGGATTGGCAAAACCACCCGCGTAGACCGTATTGTCCGTCATCTGGTTCATCAGTCCTCTCCCCGCACCATGGTGAAGAAATCGACCTTGGTCGCAGCTGCCTTTGCGGCACGGACCTCTTTGGCCGACGTGCGTTCCTGTTCCAGTGGCGCCAGAATTGCCGTTTGCAGCGCCTCGGCCACATCGGTCTGCATCAGCGCGTCGATCTTGGCGGCCGTCTCGGCCTTGGCCTTGGACCGGCCCTGCACGTAGCCGTGGCCAACCGTGCCGTCGGCCAGCGACAGGGCGCAGCGGGTGACGGTCATCTCGCCGAGGTTGAAGGGCGCGCCGCTGCCGCCCATACGGCCCCGGACCATCACGCCGCCCGCCTCGGGCGTGCGCAGCCAGTCAAAGGCAGGCTCATGATCAAAGGCGCGCCAAAGCCCGGCTAGCCGGGCATCGTCAGCCGAGGCCAGAAGACCCATCCAGGCCTTGCGATCTCTTGTGCGATCCTCTGCGGAAATTGTGGTGTTCATCGTGTCAAAGCCTCTTGGCCGGGTTGTCTACATAAACTATACAACTAGACAAATCATAGGTGACTCGCCTGCAAGGGCGCAAGCCAATCCTTGTGAAAGTTTGATGACATGGCCCGAACCCCGGTCTGGAAATCCATCGCAGGCACATTGACCGACGATATCGCCCAGGGGCGCTATGACACCGGCGACAAGCTGCCAGCCGAGGCGCAGTTGGCGGCGCGCTTCGGTGTCAACCGCCACACGGTGCGCCGCGCTCTGGCGGAAATGGCCGCAGGAGGTCTGGTGCATGCACGGCGCGGCGCCGGGGTGTTTGTTGCCGCCAGACCGACGGATTACCCGATTGGCAAACGGGTGCGTTTTCACCAGAACATCTCCAAAGGCGGGCAGACACCGGCGAAACAGATCCTGACCACCGAAACCCGCGCAGCCTCCGCTGGCGAAGCCGCCGCGCTGGCGCTGCCCCCCGGCGATCCGGTGCATGTCTACGACGGGTTGTCGCTGGCAGATGGGCAGCCGATTGCCCTGTTCCAAAGCATCTTTCCAGCCGAAAGGTTCCCCGAGATGCTCACGGCGCTGGAAGAGACACAATCCGTCACTGCCGCGCTGCAACGCTGCGGCATCGAAGACTATACCCGCCTTGAGACCCGCATCACCGCCCGCCAGGCGACAGCAACACAGGCACTGCACCTGCGCGTCCCCGAAGGCGCCCCGATCCTGCGCACCACCGGCATCAACGTAGACGCAAAGGGTATCCCCATCGAATACGGCCGCACCTGGTTTGCGGGCGACCGGGTGACCCTGACCGTCGGCGGCGACAGTTGACAGAACCTGCTCCCGGATCCGCTGCTCCCGCCCTGCGCAGCGCACGACACATCCAGCCTCCGCCGCTCCGCCAAATCCGGGTCAAGGGCCACGTATGTGGCCGTGCGCATGCACGGTTTACCCTTGAGGCGGCTTTGGCGGAGAGAACACTCGATCTGGCGCCTGAGGGGCAGTCCTGCCCCTCAGGCGCCTCTCAGCAAAGGAAAAGCGCCGCGCGACAGCGCGGCGCCTGGCCCAACCGGGACAACGCATTTTCAAATGCGGCGGCACGGGCGGGAGATCCCCGCGCCGTGGCTCGCACAAGACTTATTGCTTGGCGTTGAACACGAACAGGGTCTCACCGTTGATCTTGTAATCGTTGATCAACGCCTTGGCCTTGTCCGACACCAGCCAGCCTTCCAGCCTCATCGCCAGATCGTTCTTGGCATGCGTGTGTTTCTCCGGGTTCACCGGCAGATAGGCGTATTGGTTGAACAGCACCGGGTCACCCGAGAACAATAGCGCCAGATCCCCCTTGTTGCCAAAGTTCAGCCAGCTGGCACGGTCGGCCATGATATAAGCATTCATCCCCGCTGCCGTGTTGAGCGCCGACCCCATGCCAGCCCCCACTGCGCGGTACCAGTCGCCAAAGCTCCCGGCGTCCAGACCGGCAGCCGCCCAGAGGCTCAGCTCTTTCTTGTGGGTGCCACTGTCATCGCCGCGACTGACAAACAGCGCCTCTGCACCTGCAACCTTCTGCAGGGCATCAACTGCGGTTTCCGCATCCGCAATCCCGGCGCCATCGGTCTTGGGTCCGATAAAGACGAAATCATTGTACATGATCTCGCGGCGATGGGTGCCGTTACCCCCAGCGAGAAAACGCTCTTCGGCCTTTTTCGAATGCACCAGGATCGCATCCACATCGCCCGCTTCGCCCAGGCGGATCGCCTGACCGGTGCCAACGACCAGAAGCTGCACGTCCAGATCCAGATCCTTCTTGATCTCCGGCAGCAGGATCTCCGCCAGCCCGGAATTGTGGAACGAGGTGGTCACCGCCATCTTCATCTCTTCGGCAAAGGATGCGGTGGCCATGACGGCCGAGGCGACAACGCCCAACACCAGATGTTTCATTCTACTATATCTCCTCTCAAGAATGCTTGCCCCTGCGGGGTTTGAGGCCCGGCAAAAAACGCTTCGGCCGGAGCGAACTCGTGAATGCGTCCGCCAATGATGAGGATCACCTCATCCGCCAGCCGCTGCGCCTGACCCATGTTGTGGGTCGACATGATCAGGCGAGTCCCGCTTTGGGCCGCCTCCGTCAGGATCTCTTCGATTTCCCGCGTCGCCCGTCCATCAAGCGAAGCACAGGGTTCGTCCAGAAACAGCACTTCCGGCTCCCGGATCAGCGCCCGGGCCAGCGCCAGCTTCTGCCGCTCACCGCCCGAGAGCAGCACCGCAGGCCGCTCCAGCGCATCGCCCAGATCGATCCGCCGCGCCCAATCCGCGGCCCGCGCCCGGGCCTCTTTCCGCGACACACCGATCAGGCGCAGCGGGTAGGCGATGTTTTCCACCACGGACCGGCGCATCATCACCGGGGTCTGAAACACAAAGGCCTGGCGTTTTTCTGCTTCCGCCCTGGGACAGGCCCAGGTCAGGCTGCCGCCATTGAGCCGCACGACGCCGTGCAGCATCTTCAGAAACGAGGTCTTACCGGCCCCGTTCGGCCCCACCACGATGGTCGCTCCCACGCCTTCCAGCGTCAGGTCCACCGGGCCAACCAGCACCTTGCCGCGCCTGCGCACCACGCCCTGATCCACGGTCAGCGGGAACATCTGCATCACCAGCGTCCCCCGCGTTCGGTATGGCCAATCCAGTGGATCGACAGGTTGACGGCAATCGCCATGCCAATCAGCACAAAGCCAAGGCCCAGAGCCATTGCAAATTCCCCCTTGCCGGTTTCCAACGCGATCGCAGTGGTCAGCACCCGGGTGGCATGGTCGATATTACCGCCCACCACCATGATGGCGCCGACTTCTCCGATGGCGCGGCCAAACCCAGCCAGCGCCGCTGTCAGCAGCGCCCGCCGCCCATCCCACAACAACGCCCGGATCCGCTGACCCTGGGTGGTATTCAGTGAAATCAGCAGATCGTGGTAATCGCTCCACAGCTCGCGCAGGGACTGATGCGCGATCGAGGCCACCAGTGGCACGATGATGATCACCTGAGCGATCACCATCGCCGAGGGCGTGAACAACAGCCCCAGCACCCCCAGCGGCCCGGACCGCGACAGGAAGACATAGACGATCAGCCCGACCACCACCGGCGGCAGCCCCATCAGCGCATTGAGCACCGCAATCGTCGGACGGCGCAGGCGAAACCGGCGGACAGCCAGCAAGGCCGCCAGTGGCAAGGCGATGGCAGAGGCGATGGCAAGGGCGGTCAAAGTGACCCTGAGAGAGCGCAAAGTGATCTCGACCAGATCAGGATCCAGCATCACCACCAGCCAGAACGCCTGGCTCAGACCGTCCCACAGATCAGACATGACGCTTGATTTTCCCCCCGATGGCTTAGGGTTACAGGCCTGTTTCCCTCAGCTTTCCCCAGTGTCAAAACACAGGAAAGCACCCCGAAACAGAAAAAAATGCAGCCGCCCCTGAAAAAGGACAATTTGTCCACTATATCGATGAGTGACTGCGCATCGCCGGACAGAAAGATGCCCAACGCCCGCGCTTGATCCGGGGAACAGATCTTCTATCGCCGGGTTTACAAACCCGCGGAGCAAGAGATTCTTGGCCTTCCGGCCACCCCAACAGCAGCCCCGGCGCAGCAGCGACCAGCCTGCGGCCTTTTCGCACCATTACTTGCGCGCGGCATGTGAACGTGAAAGAAGACCGACCCAAAGTGCCCACCACAGTTCCGCAAGGGCGCGTTTTCGAGGAAATGCCATGTTCGATCTGCAAACCATGCGCGATCAACTCGCCAGCACCTATGATCTGGCGCCCAACCCCGATCTGGCCGAACAGATGTCAGATCTGTACCAGACCATGGACCGCGTGGTGAACCCGGTCGACTGGGCGCGCTATGCGCCCTATGTCGCGGCGATCAACACGCTGAAGAAAGAACGCGGCGCGGTCATTTTGGCCCACAACTACATGACGCCAGAGATCTATCACGGCGTTGCGGATTTCGTCGGCGACAGCCTGCAATTGGCGATCGAGGCTGCGCGGGTCGAGGCGGATGTGATCGTGCAATGCGGCGTGCATTTCATGGCCGAGACCTCCAAGATCCTTTCTCCTGAGAAAACCGTGCTGATGCCCGATATGGCGGCAGGCTGTTCGCTGGCCGAAAGCATCACCGCCGCGGGCGTGGAAGAGATGCGCCGCAAGTATCCCGGCGCGCCGGTTGTCACTTACGTGAACACCACCGCCGAGGTGAAAGCCGCCTCCGACATCTGCTGCACCTCCTCCAATGCAGCACAGATCGTCGCCGCGATGGACAGCGACACCGTCATCATGACGCCGGACAAATACCTGGCGCAGAACGTGGCCAACCAGGTGCCGCAGAAAAATATCGTCTGGTGGGACGGCTCCTGCATCGTTCACGAGCAATACACCGCCAAGGACCTGCGCGAATTCCGCGAGTGGAACCCCGGCACCCGGCTGATCGCCCACCCCGAATGCCCCCCCGATGTGGTGGCCGAGGCGGATTTCTCCGGCTCCACCAGCGGCATCATCAAATATGTGACGGACGAAAAACCGGAAAAGGCGATGCTGATCACCGAATGTTCGATGGCCTCGAACATCGCGGATGAGCTGCCCGAGGTGGATTTCGTCGGCCCCTGCAACATGTGCCCCTACATGAAGATGATCACGCTGGAGAAAATCCTGTGGTCGCTGCACACCATGTCCGAACCGGTCGAGGTTGACCCTCAGGTCGCGGACAAGGCGCGGCTTGCAGTGCAGCGGATGATCGATCTCAGCCAGAAACTGGGCATCTGACCGGTGACAGAGGCCAGCACCGGGCGCATTGACACCGGCCGCATCGTCATCGTCGGCGCCGGTCTGGGCGCGCTTTACGCGGCGCTGGAACTGGCGCCGCGGCCAGTGCTGATGATCTCTCCTGAAACGCTTGGTCAGGGCGCGAGTTCTGCCTGGGCGCAGGGCGGTGTCGCCGCCGCCATGGATCAAAGCGACAGCCCCGAAGCCCATGCCGCCGATACCCGGACCGCTGGCGCAGGCACTGTCGATCCAAAGGTGGCCGCCATGGTCACCCGCGTTGCGTGCGAACATATTCTGGACCTCACCGATCTTGGCACGCCCTTTGACCGCGACGCGGCGGGCAACTACGTGATGAGCCGCGAAGCTGCCCATTCCGCCGCCCGCGTGGTGCGCGTGAAGGGTGACCGGGCCGGGGCGCAGATCATGGAAACCCTGATCGCCGCCGTGCGCGCCGCCCCTTCGGTGCAAGTGCTGGAAAACACCCAGGCCGTCCGACTAGAGGTAGACGGCGATACCGTCACCGGCGTCTGGATCTCGCAGGCCGATGCGCCGTCGGATCCCGTGCTGATCACCTGCCCCGGCGTTCTTCTGGCCGGTGGCGGCTCGGGCGGGCTTTATGCCCATACCACCAACCCGCCCCGCATCCGCGGTCAGGTCATCGGCCTTGCCGCCCGCGCGGGCGTGCGTATCGCCGACCCTGAATTCGTGCAATTCCACCCCACCGCCTTTGATATCGGTGAAGACCCGGCACCCTTGGCGACCGAGGCCCTGCGCGGCGATGGCGCGGTGCTGATGAACAACAAGGGCGAACGCTTCATGCTGGCGGTCCACCCGGACGCCGAGCTGGCCCCGCGCGACATCGTGGCCCGCGCGATCTTTGCCGAAACCCAAGCCGGACGCCGCCCGGTGCTGGACACCCGGCAGGCCCTTGGCGCCGAGGTTGCAACCCGCTTTCCCACCGTCGCCGAAACCTGCGCCCGCGCCGGGATCGACCCTGTGACCCAGCCGATCCCCGTGGCCGTCGCCGCCCACTACCACATGGGCGGGGTGGACACCGACATGCAGGGGCGTGCCAGCCTTGGCCATTTGTGGGTCTGCGGCGAAGCTTCCTCGACCGGGCTGCACGGTGCCAACCGGCTGGCCTCCAATGGATTGCTGGAGGCACTGGTCTATGCCCGCACCGCCGCGGCCGATATGAAGGATCTGCCGCAAAAGGGCGATCTGTCGGAGGTCGCGATCAGCTTTGCCCCGGATGGTCACGAAACCGATCCCAGCGCCGTTCAGACCCTGCGCGAGACCATGACCGCCAATGTCGGCGTACGCCGCACCGAAGACGGCCTCAAGACGGCGCTTGTCACCATTGCCCGGCTGGAGGCAGAGAACGCGAAGGATGAACCCTTCGTCAACATGTGCGCCACCGCGACCCTGATCGCCGCCGCCGCCCTGATGCGCCGCGAAAGCCGGGGCGGGCATTACCGCGATGACTTCCCCGAGGCCGATCCCGCACAGGCCCATCGCACCCATATCACCCTGACCGAGGCCCTTGCCCTGCGCGACCGGATCGCGGGCGAGAGCGCAAAGGAGCCCACATGAGCACTGCCTTCGCCACCCTGCCCGACCTGATCCTGGAACCGATGGTGCGCGCCGCCCTGCACGAGGATCTGGGCCAGAACGGCGATATCACCACCCGCGCGGTGATCCCGGCGGATGTGACCTATTCCGCCCGACTGAACGCCCGGCAAGACGGCATCGTCTCCGGCATGCAGATCGCCCGCATCGCCTTTCATCTGGTGGATGCCGGTCTGAAGGTGGAAACCCTGCTGCCCGATGGCAGTGCCTGCAAGCCGGGCGACACGCTGATGACCATCGAAGGCTCAGCTGCCTCGATCCTGTCGGGGGAACGGGTGGCGCTGAATTTCGCGGGACGGCTAACTGGGATCGCAACACTGACCCATTGTTTCGTGCGCGAAACAACTGGAGCGGACACCCGCATAACCTGTACCCGCAAGACCACGCCGGGCCTGCGCATCGCGGAAAAGCAGGCGGTTTTGCACGGCGGTGGCTACAACCACCGCTTTGGCCTGTCGGATGCGATCCTGATCAAGGACAACCACATCGCTGCCGCCGGAGGCATTACTGCCGTGCTGGAGGCCGCAAAGGCCAGCGTCAGCCACATGATGAAGGTGGAGATCGAGGTCGACACGCTGTCCCAGCTCGAAGAGGTGCTGAAGACCGGCGGCGCGGATGTGGTCCTGCTCGACAACATGGACACGCCGACGCTGGCAGAGGCCGTCAGAATGGCGCGCGGCCATCTGGTGACCGAGGCATCCGGCAACATGAAGCTCGAGCGCATCGCCGAGGTCGCCGCCACCGGAGTTGATTACATCTCCTCCGGCGCGCTGACCCATTCGGCGCCGACGCTGGATCTGGGCCTCGACTTCTGAGGCTGCCGTTACAGGCAGCCGCGCGGTACGGTCTCGGACCATTCCTTGACCAGAACCGGCTCTGATGCACCGCCCTCATAGGCGTGGATGCGCCGCCAGAGGTAGAAATTCTGCGCATCGCAGGTCATCCTGTTTTCCGTGTCGATCGCCACCTGCCAGTCGCCGCGCGCAAAGGTAAAGCGCCAGTCGGATTTGAAGGTGGCCGTGGCCGGATCATCGGGGTGGATCGCGTAGTGCATCGTGACATGGCTGCCGACCTGCATTTCGTTATGGGGGTTCACCGCCTCGCCGTAGTCGTCAAAGGTATCCAGCACCAGCGTACCATCCGGAAGCACCTTGGTCTCTGACGTGCCCGAAGGCGCGCGCATCTGCCTGCCGCCCAGGGTCGGATAGGGCTGCGCGGGGCCGGGGGCCTCAGGCGGGATTTCCTCGCTCACCTTTCGCTCTGGCAGGATCAGGGCGCAGTCTTTCAGGTCCAGCATGATCTCTGCCGCCTCGGGCGCGGGCCAGACGATGGGCCAGTAAGAGGTCGAGAGCGCCAGCCGCAGCACATGACCGGGACGCAGCGCATGGGCGCATTCATTTAGAGGGAACTCTACCTCGTAGCGTTGCCCCGGCACCAAAGGCTCGGGCGCGTCATGGCCATTCAGATGCGTCAGGTTGAAAGGGCGGAAACTGATCCGCTGCGAGGATCCATCCGGCGCCACATCGCACAGGCGTCCAACGATCTGCGCCACCGGGCGATCGACGGTAAAGGCGATGCGGACACGAGGGCGGCCAAGGATCTGCATCTCATCTTCCAGCGGCGCGGTGTCGAAACAGGCCGACAGCGCATCATCCTCCGCCTGATCGCCGGGGAGTTCATTGTCGAACCGCATGCCCGGACAGAAATAGCCCCCCGCCTGACCGACGGTTGCAGGGTTTGAAACCCTGCACTCCCCACTGCCTGCAGTATCTATCAGGCTGCCTGTCGAAAGATAAACCACCCGTTCGCTGACATTGGGCGAGGGCCAGTTCTGCTCGGCCACCCAGCGGCCCTTGCGGGGCTTGTTTTCCTTGGTGGGGCCGAAATGCTCTTGCATGTAGACACGGTAGTCGGGCAGCGCCTCGGCGCCCGTTTCCTCGCCCTTCAGCCACTGATCGAACCAGCGCAAAACTTCGCCGTGGAAATCCGCCGGATCGAGTTTCGAGATATGCGCATAGCGATGCTCCCACGGCCCCATCAGCGCCTTCGTCGGTGCAGTCAGGTTGGCGGCCAGCATCGCAGGCGTGTTGATATAGGCATCCGCCCAGCCGGTGATCGCCAGCACCGGCGCGGTGATCGCCGACCAGTCCTCGCAGACCGAGCCGTGTTTCCAGAAGTCATCGCGGGACGGGTGGCGCAGCCAGTCGGCGGACATGAAGGGCAGCTTCTCGATCCGCTCCAGCCAGGCATCGCGCCAGTCGGGGCGCAGCTCGGGATCCAGGGGCCGCGTCATATAGGCGAACATCTGGCTGCCCCAATTGGCATTATCACTGAGCAGACATCCCCCCATGTAGTGGATGTCATCGGCATAGCGGTCTGCGGTGGACGCGACCGAGACAACCGCCTGCAATTCGGGCGGGCGGCGATAGGCCAGTTGCAAGCCGTTGAACCCACCCCAGGAGATGCCGATCATCCCGACCTTGCCGCTGCTCCAGGGTTGCGCCGCGATCCAGGCGAGGACCGCCTCACCGTCGCTCAGTTCCTGTTCGGAGTATTCGTCATCAAACAGCCCCTCGCTGTCACCGCTGCCCGCAATATCGACGCGGATGCAGGCGTAGCCTTCGCCAGCGAAAACCGTGTGGGTGGTTTCGTCCCGCGGCGCGGTGCCATCGCGTTTGCGATAGGGCAGGTATTCCAGGATCGCCGGAACCGGCCCCTCCCCTTCGGGCAGCCAGATCCGCGCCGCCAGACGACGCCCGTCAGCCATCGGAATCCAGGTGTTTTCAATCAGGGTAAAGGGCACGGGCATAGGGGGCATCCAATCTTAAAAAAGTTTGGCGCCACCCTGCCTTCGCGCGTCCTTATTTGGCAAGCTTTGGCGCGGATTTTTCCAGCGCCAATTCGGCATCCGAGAATTTCCATGGCCCCCGCACGCCCGGCACCCCTTCAGGCGCGATCTGCATACCACGATGCTGGATCTGCGGATCGTCAAAGGCCTGGCCGATGGTGTTGATCGGCCCGGCGGGAACCGTCGCCGCCTCCAGCGCCGCCAGAAGATCAGATTGGCTCCATTGCATCAGGGCCGCTTCCAGCAGCGCGGTCAGCTCCTGACGGTTCGCCACCCGCAGCTGATTGGTCAGGAACCGCGGATCGACCTTCAGATCCGGCAGCTTCAGCGCATCACACAGCCGCTGGAACTGGCCGTCGTTGCCCACCGCCAAAATGATATGGCCATCCTTCACCGCCATCACCTGATAGGGCGCGATATTGGGGTGATCATTGCCCAGCCGCGTCGGACTGGTGCCGGTGGCGAGATAGTTCATCGCCTGATTGGCCAGCATCGCCGTGGCACAATCCAGCAGTGACATATCCAGATGCTGCCCCCGCCCAGTGGTGTGGCGCTGCTCGACCGCCGCAAGGATGCCGATGGTGCCGTAAAGCCCGGTCACGATATCGGTGATGGCAACGCCGACCTTTTGCGGCTGCCCCTCGGGATCGCCAGTAATCGACATCAGCCCCGACATACCCTGCAAGAGGAAGTCATAGCCCGCGCGGGAGGCATAGGGGCCGTCTTGTCCGAAACCGGTGACCGAGCAATAGATCAGCCGCGGGTTCACCTGTTTCAGGCTGTCGTAATCCAGCCCGTATTTCTTCAGACCGCCAACCTTGAAGTTCTCGATCAGGATGTCGGCGTCCTTGATCAGATCGATGACTGTCTGGCGACCTTCCTCGGTGCGGAAATCCGCGGTGACACAATCCTTGCCGCGGTTGGCCGCATAGTAATAGGCCGCCGTCTTGTCCTCATCTCGCTCGATGAACGGAGGGCCCCAGTGGCGGGTATCATCGCCTGCCTCGCTTTCGACCTTGATCACCTCGGCGCCCAGATCCGCCAAAGACTGGCCAATCCAGGGGCCAGCCAGAATACGGGCGAGTTCAACCACTTTGAGGCCTGAAAGCGGGGTCATGGCGGCTCCTGTTCTTGTCGCTGTTGCGCCTGTGTAGCCCAGCCCTCCGGACGCAGCAATCGGCGCCGGGGTGTTTTGATCAAATCCCCCCGCGCCCCTTTGTCACTTGCCCTTGATCCGCACGGTAAAACTGGTGCGCGCACCGGCAGGCGGCGGAGGAAAGGGCGCCGCCCGGCGTACTTGTGCCAGCGCGATATCATCAAGCCGCGCGGAGCCAGAACTGCGGGCAATCGCGACCTGCGCCAACCCGCCACTGGGCGCGATCCGGAAGGCGACGACCGCCTCGCCCCGCACATTGGCGCGGCGCTTGGCCCGCTCGATCCGACGCAGGATCAGACCGGGATAGTTGCTCGCCGCCGCATTGCCCTGCTGTCGGGCCTTGCTGCCCGTCTGGCGCGATTGCCCGCCCGGCTGTTTCGCAGCACCCTCTGCGACACCGCGGGTCGCGTTGGCGTTGCTGTTGCCGCGCGGTTGCGCGCTTGGCGTTGTCGGCTCAGGAGGGGTGCGCACTGCCTCTGCCTTTGCCATCTGCGGAGGGCGCAGCGGGCGGGACCTTGGCTTCAGCGACTGTTCGACCGGAGGCGCCTGCTCCATAGGAGACTGTGGTGCCTCAGCCTGTTCAACCGGTTCCTGTTCAACAGCTTCCATAGGTTTTGCCGCCTGCTGCACCGCTGGCTGGGTGGGTGGCAGCGCAGTCGTCGGCGGTGTCGGT
This sequence comes from Pseudophaeobacter sp. 1A09344, assembly GCF_041008745.1. NCBI lineage: Bacteria > Pseudomonadati > Pseudomonadota > Alphaproteobacteria > Rhodobacterales > Roseobacteraceae > Pseudophaeobacter > Pseudophaeobacter sp. 1A09344. Next base: position 93,474 of record NZ_JAXGFS010000009.1, on the reverse strand, counting down.
GTTACAGCCTTGAGCGGTATGGGATCGCTATGGACCTGCGGCGGCGTGACCTCGATGCCCGGTGTCTGCGCGGCGGTGACAACAGGGACAAAAACAGGCTCTAACATGGGGGGTTGCGCCTGTGGCTGCACCTGTGGCGTCTCCACCGGCTGGGCCGCCTCGGGCGTCTGTTGCGCGGCGCGGGGCTGCTCCGGCATCACGGCGGCGGGCTGCGGTGCCTCCACCCCCACGGCGAGATTGGCAAAGGCGCTGCCTTCGGCAGCCAGCGCGGTTTCACCGCCCGCCTGCTCCACCGGTGCGGTATCGGTGAACACCACCGCACCAGCATGGGCCACAGCGGCCATGGTCAGCGCCAGAAGCGCGGCGAGGCGGGACTGGGGCACCCGGCTCATTGCAGCGCCCGTTCCGACATCAGGATGACGCGCTTGGCGCCTGCCGCCCGCAGATCATTGCCGATGGACACCAGTTTCTTCGCCGGTAGGTCCCGGTCCGGCACCACCCGCAGCGCAGCGCGTTGTTCCTCGGGCAGCTCAGCAACAAAGGATGCCGCATCTGCTACCGGAGCGCCCCGATAGCTAAGCCGCCCGTCGGCGTGGATCACCAATGTATCCGGCGGCGCGCTGCCCTCCAGATCGGCGGTCTTGATCAGCGTCACATCGCGGTCCAGCGGCGGCGCCAGGGTGCCTGCGATCATGAAGAAGACCAGCATCAGAAAGACGATATTGATCAGCGCGATGGTCGGTTCGCGCTCGCTCTGGATTTGCCGCGTGATCCTCATCAACCCAGCACCACCGTCTGCAGTCCCTCGACCTGCCGCAGGGCGGTCAGAAGATCCACCAGCCGCTGCGCGCTGGCCGTATCATCGGGGCTGATCAGCACCAGATGGCCGCCGCCGTCCTGTGGCTGCAGCCGCACCAGATCGGCAATGCGGGCCAGATCCGCCTGTTGCCCGTTCAGCATCAGACGCTCGGCGCCAAGGGTCACAAACAGCTTCTGCCGGTCCTGGGTCTTGGCACCCTGCCCGGCCGCCATCAGCTCCACCTCGCCGTATTTGGAGAAGGTCGAAGTCAGCATGAAGAACAGCAGCAGCAGAAAGATCACATCGATGAGCGAGGTCATCGACAGCCGTCTGCGCCGTTGTCCCTGCAGCTTAACCGCCATGAGAGGCCTCAGCCTGTTCGGCGGGGCAGAACAGCACCCGCAGGGCACGGTTGGCAAAGACCCTTTCACGCTGCATCCGCGCCGTCAGCCAGCTCAGCACCAGCGAGGTCGGCATCGCCACGGCAAGCCCCGCCGCCGTGGTCAGAAGCGCCACCCAGATGCCACCGGCCAGCAGCGCCGGATCCACCGAAGAGCCTGCGTTCTGCAATTTCTGGAAGGCTTCGATCATGCCGATCACGGTGCCGAAGAGCCCCATCAGCGGCGCCAATTGCGACACCATATCAAGCGCCCCAAGCCCCCGTTCGAGCCGGGCAAAGCAATCCTCCGCCTCGGCATCGGCGCGGTCGGACAGGGCCGCATCCGCCGCAGTGCCCCGACCAGCCGCCAGCGCAAGGCGGAATACCGGCGCGAGATAGGATCGGCTGCTTTCCAGCTGCCGCAGGGCGCCGTCGCGATCGCCATGGTCCCAGGCGGTGACAGCGGCGGACAGATGGGCGTGGCGGCCCACCCGCGCAGTGCGGTATTGCCAGATTTTGTAGAGCACCAGCGCCGCTGTCAGCACCGACACGCAGAGCAGCAGCAAAACCACCGGCCCGCCCAGATCCAGAACCCCAAGCAGCGCATCGTGAAGCCACATCATCCCAGCAACTCCTGATCGGTGCGGCTGCTGAGCGTGATGCCCCTACTGCAGGCGGCCTCTGGCAGATCAGCCCCGCCGGTGCAGGTGGTGGCGCCGTTGATCAGCACCCGACTGATGCCGTCGCAGGCATAGGGAAACTGGAACTGGCGCACCCGCATCCGCCCCGCAGGCAGGTCCTGGAAATCCAGCAATGTCAGCCGCGCCACCTGTCCTTTTGCGTCGAACAGAACGGTTTCATAAACCGCCTGACCGATATCCTGCGCATGATCGTTCTGCGCCACAAAGGACAGCAGGCAAGCCTCGCCGATCTGCTCTGCCGCGCTCAGCTCGATCGACACGGCCGGGTCTGCGGCCCGTGCCGCGCCACCCAACCCCGCCAGCAAAACCGCTGCCGGGGCCACCCATTTCCTGTTTACGCATACCATTTGGAACCTCTTCAATGTCCGTTGGGTCAGAAGGTTTTCGCCAGGGTCAGCTTGATGTTGCGCCCCGGTGCGGTGCGCGTCGCCAGCGCGGGCGTGTAGACTCTGTCAAAGGCGTTTTCGATGCCAAGCCGCACCTCGGCGCCGCTCAGCGCGCCGTTCTGCACCCGGTAGGTGGCACGCAGGTTGCTGACGCCATAGCCCTTGATCAGGTCGCCGTTGTAATCGGTGAAGGATTTGCTGCCGACCAGTTCCCAGCTCAGATCCCAGGCCTCGCCGATCCGCTTGCCCAGGGTCAGGCGGGCGCTGTCGGCCGGAGTGTTGCGCCAGACGCCGCTGGCCCCGCCCGCCGAAACCGCGGTGTATTCGCCAACCGCCGCGTTGAAATCGGCGTAAAAACCGTTGTCCATACTATAGGTGGCTTCGATCTCGATGCCTTCGCTGTTCACTTCGCGGATCGGGTTGAAATTGCTGTCCACGTAGGACGTGATGTCCCAAAGCTTGCCTTTGAAAAGGTTTACCTTGGCCTGCAGGGCATCGCCCGCCGTGAACACGCCGCTTGAGGTATAGGAGGCGCCCAATTCAAAGGTATGGGACCGCTCCGGCTGTGTCATGTAGCGCGGCGAGCCAAGATCATCGATGATCGGCAGGTTCTCGGTATAGGCACCGCTGCCAAAGAGCGCCCAGCCAGAAGCGAATTCATAGCGCGCCGAAAGCCCGCCCATCAGCGCGGAGTTATCATAGGACGAGGATCCGTCGTGGGCCTCGATATCCTGGGTTTCAAACCGCATGGCCGGGGTAATGGTCCAGTGATCGCCGATACCGATGTCATCCACCGCGAACAAGGCCAGACGCCGGTCGGTGCCGCCGGGGGCCGAAGGTGCGTTCAGGCGCTCGCGCTGCATCACCTCAACCCCAAGCCGCAGATCGTGTGTCGCCATGCCGGTCACGAAATACATGCTGTTCTTCGCGGTCAGCTTGGTGATCTCGTAATCCTGATCCGCATCGGCCAGGGCAATGACGCTTGGCCCCGAAGAGGTGCCCTCCAGCGGGCTGGAACCGGGCACATAGGCGGTATCGATATGCTGTGTCGAGCGAGTCAGGTTAACGTCCAGATCGATCAGGTCATTGCCAACCGGGTTCCAGCGATAGCGCAGCCCGGCGACCTCGTTGCTGACCTTGCGGTCGACGTTGCCAAAGGAGCCGCCGGTGGTGCCAAAAGTATCGTAGGGGACGTCTTTTTCATCCGTTTCGGAATAGTTGTAGGAGGCGGTGATCGAGTGATCGCCATTGTCACCAAAGCTGTATTTCACCTTGCCCAGATAGGAGGGCATGCGACTTTCGGTATTGGGCACGACCTGCCCGTTTCCGTCCTTATAGGCATCGACATCGCGCAGGGTGTAATTGAACAGCACTTCCAGCCGTTCGGTAGGTTGCCAGGCCAGAATGGAGGACGTCACGAAGCCCTTTGCATTGCTCGAGGCGCCGATGGTCTGGCGAAACCGTAGACCGATCTCACCGCCGGTGAAATCCGCCGCATCCTTTGTATCAAGCTGTACCACGCCGCCGATAATGCCCGAGCCGTATTCGAAACTGCCGATGGTGCCCCGGATCACCGACACGCGTTTGTAGAGCTCGGGATCGGTGAACAGCTGCGTGCCGATCCGGTAAAGCTCCTCTGACCCGGTAGAGGCGCCGTCGATCATGATCTGCACCTTCTGGTCGGTGCCATAGCTGCTGGTGGCGCCAAAGCCGCGGATATTCAGGCCCGATCCCTGCGGACGGCTGCCATTCACCAGCGTCACACCAGGCACCGAATCGATCAGCTCAGCCACGGATCCGGCCTGCCGGTCATCCAGCTCTTCCTGTGTGATTACCGTCTGCGGCGTCGCGGTTGCGGTCTGCACCTCGCGCTTGCCCTGCCCCAGTTCAACAGTGCCGAGAAACCCCTCGCCCTGCAGGTCTAGCGGCAGATCCTGCGCCTGCGCGCCCGCGTTCATTGTCAGCCCCAGCACTGACACCGTCCCCAACAGCCGCATAGACATACGCTGTTTGCCCATCACATTTTCCTTCGCATCTATTCGTATTCGAACCGAAGGCTTGCGTGGGGGCTGGCACGGTATTTCAGGATTGATCTTTGGCGAAATTCAAAATTCCGCTTGAGCCTGTTAGTAAAGATGATAAAAACAGTCAACATAAATTCCGACCCGCTGATCCCTCAGCCGCCAGCGTGATCTGCCCCGACCGGCAGCCACAGCCAGCCCTTTCCAAACGATATGCAGACCGCCTCCGAAAGGGCCCGACATGACCACTCCGACTCCCCTCACCGCGGAGCAGATCCGCGCCGAACGTGCCGACCACGCGCAGCTGCGTGACCGCGATTTTGCCGACAAGTTCAACATCACCGAGGCGCAGCTGATCGCCGCCTTCAGCGGCGCGGGCGTGACCCGTATCGCGGCCAACCCCGATGATGTCTTTCCCCGGCTGGAAGAGCTGGGCGAGGTCATGGCGCTGACCCGCAACGATTCCTGCGTGATCGAAAAGGTCGGGCGTTACAGCCACTATCAGGGTGGCGTTCACGCCTCCCTGGTGCTGACCGAGGAAATCGACCTGCGCCTGTTCCCGCGCCATTTCGTCACTGCCTTTGCGGTGGAACGTGAAGGCAAAAACGGCACCGCCCGCTCGCTGCAGTTCTTTGATGCCGCCGGTGACGCGGTGCACAAGATCCACTTGCGCGAAGCCTCCGACCTGGCGGCCTGGGACCGGATCGTCGCCGATCTGGCGCTGCCGGAACAATCCGACACGCTGGAAGTCGCGCCCCGTACCCCGCCCGAGGGTGCCAAATCCGACCCGGACAAGGTCGATGTCCTGCGCGCCGAATGGGCCAAGATGACCGACACCCACCAGTTCCTGCGCCTGTGCTCGAAACTGAAGATGAACCGTCTGGGTGCCTATCGCATCGCCGGGGAGCCTCTGGCCCGTAAGCTGCCGACAGACACCGTCACCCCGATGCTGGAGGCCGTGCGCGAGCAGGAGATTGAAGTGATGATCTTTGTCGGCAACCGCGGCTGCATCGAAATCCACGGCGGCCCGGTCCGGAATCTGCGCGAAATGGGGCCCTGGCAGAACATCCTCGACCCCGGTTTCGACCTGCACCTGCGCCTTGATCACGTGGCCGAGGTCTGGGCCGTCAACAAGCCGACCAAACGGGGCGATGCGGTGTCTTATGAGGCCTTTGACGCCGATGGCACCATCCTGTTCCAGGTCTTTGGCCGCCGCACCGACGACAACGACAGCCGCCCGGCCTGGGACGCAATTGTTGCCGCGCTTCCCTCGCTGGAGGCTGAAACCCGGGCCGAGCCGGAGACCGTGTGATGTCTCTGCTCTCCCGTCTTTCCAAAGGCGCTGGCCTGTTCCTGCTCGGCACTCTTGCCGGGCAGATGGCCCTTGCCGCCCCGGCAGAGCGCGTTGTCAGCGTCGGCGGATCGGTCACCGAAATCGTCTATGCCCTGGGTGAAGGCCATCGTCTGGTGGCCCGCGACAGCACCTCCATCTACCCGGCAGAGGCCGAGGCGCTACCCAATATCGGTTATGCCCGTGCCCTGTCGCCGGAAGGTGTCCTGTCGGTATCGCCCGATCTGATCATCGCCAGCGCCGGGGCCGGTCCGGTGGAAACGCTGGATGTGCTGAAACAGGCCGATATCGCCTATGCCGAGGTGCCCGAGGTCTACTCTCCTGCTGGCGTGATCGCGAAGATCGAAACCGTGGCCGCCGCCCTTGGCGCCGAGGACAAGGCCAAGGCCCTGCTGGGTGACATTGCCCCCGATCTGGAGGCGGCCCATGCAGAGGCGCAGGCGCGCGCAGGCGATGCGCCGGTGCGGGTGCTGTTCATACTGTCCACGCAAGGCGGGCGGATCATGGCCGGAGGTCGCAACACCGCCGCCGATGGCATCATCCGCCTGTCGGGCGGCATCAACGCCATCGACGCTTTCGAGGGCTACAAACCGATGACGGATGAAGCGGTTTCCGCCACCGCCCCGGATGTGATTCTGGCAATGGACCGGGGCGGCGACCACGGCGTCGCGATGGAGCAGCTGGCCAGCCTGCCTGCGCTGATCCCCACACCAGCGGCACAGAACGGACGGCTGGTGCGCATGGACGGGCAGTCCTTGCTGGGATTTGGCCCGCGCACCGCTGACACAATCCGGACCCTGTCAGAAGCCTTTTACGAAGGTCACGCGGAATGAGCCTGGCAGCAGAGGCGACAACCCAGAACCGAGGTCAGGCTCAGGGTCGGTCCACCGGGGCGCCGGTGGACCGTCGCCATCAGGCCCGGCGGCTGACGCTGGCGCTCGCGGCTCTGCTGCTGATCACTTCGGTGAGCTCTCTGACCTTTGGCGCAGCGGGCACTTCCGTCTGGTCGGCCCTTGGCGATCTGATGGCAGGACGTGAATTGTCACAACTGGACCGGATCATCCTGTTCGACATCCGCCTGCCGCGCCTTTGCCTTGGCATCCTCGTGGGGGCTGCGCTGGCGGTCTCCGGCGCGGTGATGCAGGGGCTGTTCCGCAACCCTTTGGCCGACCCCGGTATCGTCGGCGTCAGCGCCGGAGCGGGTCTGGCCGCGATCACCGCCATCGTGCTGGGCAGCCTGCTGCCAGCCGCCTTGCGCGACACATTGGGCAACGGCCTCGTTCCGGTCGCGGCCTTCTTTGGCGGCTGGGGATCGACACTGATCCTGTATCGCACCGCAACGCGCGGCGGGCAGACCTCGGTTGCAACCATGCTGCTGGCCGGTATCGCCCTTGGCGCGCTGGCCGGGGCGCTGTCGGGCATTCTTGTCTACATGGCCGATGACAACCAACTGCGTGATCTGACCTTCTGGGGCATGGGGTCGCTCGCGGGCGCCACCTGGACCAAGGTTCTCGCCGCCCTGCCAGTGATCGCACTGGCCCTGTGTGCCGCGCCCTTCCTTGCGCGCGGTCTCAACGGGCTGGCGCTGGGAGAGGCCGCCGCTGGTCACATCGGCATCCCTGTGCAGCGGGTGAAGAATATCGCGATCATGGCTGTCGCCGGCGCCACCGGCGCTGCTGTGGCGGTCTCGGGTGGTATCGGCTTCATCGGCATCGTGGTGCCGCATCTGTTGCGCCTTGCCACCGGGCCGGATCACCATCCGCTTTTGCCCAATGCCGCCCTTCTGGGGGCCACGCTTCTATTGGCCGCCGACATGATCGCGCGGGTGATCATCGCCCCCGCAGAGCTGCCCATCGGGATCGTCACCGCCGTCCTTGGCGCGCCGGTCTTCCTGTGGATCCTTTTGAAACGTCGCGCGGGTTTGGGACTTTGATTGGACAGAGACATGCAAGCCTTTGACATCACCGTAAAGCTGGGAAGCCGCACCATCCTGCACGGGGTGGATTTTGCCGCTGAACCGGGACGCGTCACCGCCATCGTCGGCCCCAATGGCTCAGGTAAGACCACGCTCTTGCGCGCCATGACCGGCGAGATCGCGCATACGGGCCGGGTGCTGCTGAACGGTCAGGACACCGCAACGCTGAAACCCTGGGAACTGGCCGCGATCCGCGCGGTGCAGCCGCAAAGCACCAGCATCGCCTTTCCCTTTACCGTGCTGGAGATCGTGCGGCTGGGGCTCAGCGCCGGTCTGTCGGCGGGCGAAACCGACCTGCCGATGCAGGCGCTGGAGGCGGTGGATCTCGGCGGTTTTGCCGGGCGGTTCTATCAGGACCTGTCGGGGGGCGAGCAGCAGCGCGTGCAACTGGCCCGGGTTCTGACGCAGGTCTGGCAGCCAGTGGTCGATGGCACCCCGCGCTGGCTGATCCTGGATGAACCGGTGGCGAGCCTTGATATCGGCCATCAGTTCACGGTGATGGATCTGGCGCGGCGCTATGCGGCGGCGGGCGGCGGCGTGGTTGCGGTGATGCATGATCTGAACCTCACCGCCATGTTCGCCGATCACGTGGTGCTGATGCAGGCGGGCCGCATCGCTGCAACAGGCACCCCGGCAGAAGTTCTGACGGATCAGACCCTCGCCGAGGTGTACGGTTGCCCGGTGCCGGTCAATACCACCCCACCCGGCGGCATGCCCTTCCTGCTGCCACAGGCACGAAAGGCGCCGGTTTTTGCCTGAAAGCAAGGCCCTGCCAAAATCAGGTCAGACCGAAACCCCCTCCAGCAGGGCGTCACGCTCGACCGCGCCCTTGCGGCCCTCCAGCACCACCTCGCCCCGGCGCAGGACCACGAAGCGGTCGGCCAGATCATAGGCGAAATCGAAGAACTGCTCGACCAGGATGATCGCCATGTCACCCTGCCCGCGCAGCAGTTTGATGACCTCGCCGATCTGCTTGATGATATTGGGCTGGATACCCTCGGTCGGCTCGTCCAGCACCAGAAGCTTGGGCTTGGTGATCAAGGCGCGGGCAATGGCCAGCTGCTGTTGCTGCCCGCCGGACAGGTCGCCGCCGCGACGGGCGAGGAAATCCTTCAGGATCGGGAACAGCTCGTAAATGTGGTCCGGGATGAAATGCTCTTCCTTCGGCAGGCAGGCAAATCCCGTCTCCAAATTCTCCTTCACCGTCAGAAGCGGGAAGATATCGCGCCCCTGCGGTACATAGGCGATGCCCGCACGCGCCAGCTGATGCGCGGGCACCACGCCGATCTCCTGCCCGTCAAACGTCATGCTGCCACCCGATCGCGGGTGGGTGCCGGTCACCGCCTTCATCAGGCTGGTCTTGCCAACGCCATTGCAGCCCATCACGCAGGTGACCTCGCCCAGATCGGCCTGCATGGAAATGCCGTTCAGGATCCGGCTGCGGCCATAGTGGAGGGTGATATCTTTCAGATCCAGCATCGCTCAGCGCCCCAGATAAACATCGATAACTTCGGGATCGGAGGTCACGTGATCCAATCCCCCTTCTGCCAGCACCGCGCCCTCGTGGAGCACCGTGACCTTGCAATTGAGGCGCCGCACGAACTCCATATCGTGTTCGACGACAACCACGGCGCGAGTCTTGGCCGCCTCCACCAGCAGATCAGTGGTATGTTCGCGTTCCTCCGGCGTCATGCCCGCCGCCGGTTCATCCACCAAGAGAAGCCGCGGCTCCTGCGCCAGAAGCATGCCGATCTCAAGCCACTGTTTCTGCCCATGGGACAGCTCTCCGGCGATCCGGTCCAGCTGGTCCGCAAGGCCAACCTCTGCCGCGAGTTCCTCGACCCGCGCAGTGTCGGCGTCTGAGGCGCGAAACAGCAGCACCGCGATCACCCAGCGGTCCTTTTTCAGGGCCATCATCAGGTTGTCGCGCACCGACTGGTCCTCAAACACCGTGGGTTTCTGGAACTTGCGCCCAATCCCCTGCCGCGCGATCTGCGCCTCATCCATGTCCAGAAGGGACAGGGATTTTTCACCCCAGATTACCCGGCCTTCGTCCGGGCGTGTCTTGCCGGTGACGATATCCATGAATGTGGTCTTGCCCGCGCCATTGGGACCGATCACCGCGCGCAGCTCGGCCTCGGCGATCTGGAACGACAGGTTGTTGATCGCCTTGAACCCGTCAAAGCTGACGGAGACGCCGGAGACTTCGAGAAGCGTGCTCATGTCCGGTCCTTTCGCTGCAAGAGGTCAAAGAGGCCGCCGATGCCCTTGGGCGCGAACAGCGTCACCAAGACAAAGGAGAGGCCGAGGATCACCTGCCACCAGTCGACCCATTTGATGGTGTAGAACCCCAGCGGGATGTCAGGCGCCTGCCCGCCGGTGAACCATGTGGAGACCAGCGAAACAAAGGCCGCACCGATCACCGCGCCATAAAGCCGCCCGCGCCCGCCGATGGCGACCCAGACCGCCAGATAGATCGAGGCAACGGGGGCCATTTCCGCCGGGTTGATGATGCCCGCCTGCGGATAATATAGCGCGCCCGCGATGGCGGCGATGCAGGCAGTAAGGGTGAACACCGCCAGTTTGAAGGTCTCAACCGGGTAGCCGAGGAAACGCACGCGGGCCTCGTTGTCACGGATGCCGCGAATGACCGATCCGAACTTGCCGGACACCACCCAGGCCGCCAGCATATAGCCAAGACCCAAGGTAAGCGCCGAGGCCCAGAAGAACCACATCGAGACCTCTGCCTGCGGTGCCTCGACACCCGGCAAGTTTTGGAGGCCCGACAGACCGTTGTTGCCGCGCAGGCCGGAATCGTTCTGAAAGAGGTAAAGCGCCAAGGCCAGCGTCATGGCCTGCGTCAGGATCGAGAGATACACACCCGTGACCCGGCTGCGGAAGGCGAGCCAGCCAAAGATGGCCGCCAGAATGCCCGGCACCAGCACCACCAGCATCAGTTGCAGCACCAGACTGTCGGCAAACATCCAGACCACGGGGAATTCGCTGCTGCCCACCACGCCGAAGATCTGGCTGCCGATGCCATCGACCACCTCGGCCTCGGTCGGGGGGATGTCGCCCTGCGCCAATGCCTCGGTGACGATCAGGCGGGTACGCTCATACATCAGCCACATGCCGATCATGTAGCCGCCCAGCCCGAAAAAGGCGAAATGGCCCAGCGACAGGATGCCCGTGTAACCCCAGATCAAGTCCATCGCGATGGCAATCAGGCAGAGGCACAGCGTCTTGCCCAGCGTTTTCACAAAACTTGTGGGGATCAGCCCGGCCCCCGGCCCCTCGGCAAACACGGTCACCAAGAGGGTGAACAGCGCGAGGATAGACAGGAAGACCAGAACGGATGGGTTCTTTGCAATGAATGACTGTCGCATGGGTCAATCCCCCGCCGCGCGGCCCTTGAGGGCGATGATCCCTCGTGGGCGGAACTGAATGAAGATGATGATGAAGATGATCATGTAGGTCTGCGCCGCCAGCGTGTTCGACGGGTTCAGCCACTCGATCCCCTTTTGCAGGGAGCCGATCATCGCCGCCCCGGCCAGGGTGCCGAAGATATTGCCGACACCGCCCACGACCACGGTCATGAAGCTTTGCACGATGTAATCCTGACCAAGTTCCGAGGTGACCTTGGCAAAGAGACCGATGGCAACGCCCGCGATCCCGGCAATGCCCGATCCCAGACCAAAGGTCAGCATGTTCACCCGTCCCGGATTGATCCCCATCGAGGACGCCATGCGCGGGTTCTGCGTCACCGCGCGGGTCTCAAGCCCCAGCCGCGTGCGCCGCATGATGAAGAGGAACAGCGCAAGGAAAATCAGCGCCAGCACGAAGATCGCGATACGGATATAACTGATCGAAACCACGTCGTTGATCATCCATGCCCCATCCAGCCAGCCCGGCGCCGTCAAGGGGCGGGCCTGCGTGCCAAAAATGTTCTTGGCAAGCTGTTGCAAGGCGATGGAGATCCCGAAGGTCGCCAGCAGGGTTTCAAGCGGGCGGTTGTAGAGATGCCGGATCACCAGCCGCTCCATCGCGACACCGGCGGCAAATGTCACCGCAAAAGCCAGCGGGATGGCGACAAGGATCGAAACCGTATGATTGGGAATGATCTGCTGCACCACATAGCCGGTGTAGGCGCCCATCATGATGAACTCGCCATGGGCCATGTTGATGACCCCCATCAGGCCAAATGTGATGGCAAGGCCGATCGCCGCAAGGAAATAGATCGAGGCGAGCGAGATCGCATCAAGCCCCAGATCCACCGCCTGATTGAGCGCAACCTTGGTGCCGATCGTCTCCAGCGCCTGTTCGGCGGCATCGGTCACGGCGGCAGAGGGCTCGGCGTAGGTTTCAAAGAACACATAATGGCTGAGGGCGATGGTAATCGCCTCTTCGCCCACGAAAGGGTCCACCTTCCCGTCCGAGGCGAGGCTGTCGTATACCTTTTGCCGGATCATCTCGTTTGAAAGCTGCGCCAGCGGCACGCCCGCGACGCGTCCACCCTCGATATGCTCGGCGAGGGTCTGGCGCAGGGCATCGGCAGTGGTGCGCGCGGGCACGTGGCCAGCGGCAACCAGCATGTCATAGGCGTCGTTGCGAGATATGCCATCTTCGCCGGGCGTCAGGGTGCGGGCGATATTGCGGTCCTCGGGCAGCCCCTCGGCAACCTCCACAGTAACCGCCACCAGCGGATTGAGGGCGGCGCGCACATCGACACTGAGATCGTTCGAGACACCTTTGATCGCGTCGATCCGCTCTGCCTCATCGGCACCATAGGCGATGGTCAAAAGCCGCTCCAGCCGGGTCTTGCGGGCCTTCAGCGCCGGATCCTCCTCCCCCGGGATCGAGGCGCGCAGCGGCGCCAGCAGATCGGCGCCGGGGGCGCGTTCGATGGCCAGCAGCCCCTCGGCGCGGGTGGCAGGGTCAGGGTCGCTCAGCTGGAACTGCACCAGCGCGGTGGCGATCAGCGCCCGCACGCCACTGTTGGGTTTCAGCTGTTTCAATTCTTTCTTGGGATATTCTCCGGCAAGAGTGCCGTCATCCGGGCTGCTGAGGGCATAGGTCCGTTTGGCGACTTCCTCGCCCACGAAGAACAAACCGTCCTCTTTGCGTTGCCAGATGTCCTTGTTCTGCCAGGCCTCCAGGAACCCGCGGGCCTGCGGCAGGCCACTGTCGGCGATCGCGGCGATCACCGGTCCGATGGAGGTGCGGGAACTTTTCTCGATCAGCGCCCGGTTTTCCTGCAGCAGCTGCTGCAGCGGCCCGTCCCCCGCCGGGGTCTGGGCAAGGGCGATCTGACACGCGCAGAACAGCGCGAGGCACGCAAGGAATAGTCGTTTCATATCGTTGAGATCCGCTCTGAAAGATCCGCCTTGCGTGACCCACATGGGCAGGCCGCGCGGCGCGTCTGCCGCGGCGGGAACCCAACAAGGGCCCCCGCCGCGACTCTGTCTTCAAGGGTAAGAAGATCAGTAGTTCGAAAGCGTCTGAACGCAGGTCTCGGTTTCGGTGTTGTACATACCGCAGCCCAGATCCTTCCAGTCGGACTTCAGAACCGCCGATTCCGGCAGGAAGTCGGTCCATGCATCGCCCGGCACCGGATCGGTGGCGGAGATGATGTCGAACTGGCCGTCCTCCTGGATTTCACCGATCAGCACCGGCTTGGCCAGGTGGTGGTTCGGCAGCATCACGGCGGTGCCGCCGGTCAGGTTCGGGAATTCCTGCCCGTACATGGCGGCGCGCACGGCATCGACATCAGCGCTGCCTGCTTCGGTCACGGCGTTCGCCCACATGTTAAAGCCGATATAATGCGCTTCCATCGGGTCATTGGTGACGCGCTCTTCGCCCATCAGCTCTTTCCACTTGGCGACGAAGGCTTCGTTGGCTTCGGTGTCCGCCGACTGGAAGTAGTTCCAGGCCGCAAGGTGGCCGACCAGGTTCGAGGTATCCAGACCCGAGAGTTCTTCCTCACCCACCGAGAAGGCCACGACCGGGATGTCATCGGCGGAAATGCCTGCCGCTGCCAGTTCCTTGTAGAAGCCGATGTTGGCGTCGCCGTTGATGGTGGAGATCACACCGACCTTCTTGCCGTCGGCACCCAGCGCCACCACGTCGGCGACGATCTTGGACCAGTCGGAATGACCAAAGGGCGTGTAGTTCACGAAGATATCGCTGTCGGCGATGCCTTTGCCCTTGAGATAGCTTTCAAGGATGTTGTTGGTCGTGCGCGGGTAGACATAGTCGGTGCCCAGCAGCGCGAATTTCTCGACGCCCAGTTCCTCAAGGAAATAATCCGTGGCCGGGATCGCCTGCTGGTTCGGCGCAGCGCCGGTGTAAAAGACGTTCTTGGAGCTTTCCTCGCCCTCGTACTGGACGGGGTAGAACAGCAGGCCGTTCAGCTCTTCGATGACGGGCAGGACGGATTTACGGCTGACGGAGGTCCAGTTGCCGAAGATCACGTCCACATCATGCACGGTCAGCAGCTCGCGCGCCTTTTCGGCAAACAGCGGCCAGTCGGAAGCGGGGTCAACAACGACCGCTTCCAGCTCGCAGCCCAGAAGTCCGCCTTTTTCGTTTTGATCGGCCACCAGCATCAGCATGGTGTCCTTCAGCGTGGTTTCGGAAATCGCCATGGTGCCGGACAGCGAGTGCAGAACGCCCACCTTGATGGTGCAATCCTCGGCAAGACCGGCGCTTGCGCTCAGGCCCAGTGCCAGCACGCTGGCCGCAGTTTTATTCAAGAAACTCATACTTCCCTCCAGACAGGGTCACGCCCGTGCCATCTCTTCCCTTGCGAAAGAAGGGCGGCAGCACTAGGTCAGCCCCGCAACTGTTGTTGCAAATCGTGTGGCGGTCTAACCGAGGTCCAATTCGTATGGCCGCCACACTCCCACAGCCGATGCAGGTCTTGCGCCTCGGCCTCACTCAGGTTTCTGCACCGCGGCAAACTTGGCAAACGCTAGCCGCGGCGCATCCCTGCGGAATCCCCAAATGCACAAAAAGCAGGCGACCTTTTGCGGTATCGCCCATTTTTTGATCCTGAATGCTGGCGCTCCGCCCTTTTAGCGCCTGCAAAATGGTCATTGCGCCCGGCAAAGCGCACTCTTTGGGGCAGACGACAGCGTTCCGCCATGCGTCAGGGAGTGTCAAAGATCACCGAGGCCGCCATCATATCGCGCCAGACCGCCACCCCGGTTCCGACCGCACAGCCGCGCGCCGTGGGCCGCGCGCGGGTCTCGGTCCACCACAAGGACGGTGCGGTGCGCCTGAAGGATCTGCATCAGGCGGGCGCGATGAAGCTGCTGTTTCCACAGGGCCGCCCGCACCCCGAGGCGGTGATGGTCAATACGGCAGGCGGAATCACCGGCGGTGATCGGTTTTCGGTTGCGGCCGCCGCGCTGGACAACAGCCGCCTGACGGTCACCACCCAGGCCGCCGAACGCGCCTATCGCGCCCAGCCGGACGAGACCGGACGCATGGAGACCCGGCTTGAGGTCGCCGCAGGCGCCCGCCTCAACTGGCTGCCGCAGGAAACCATTTTGTTCAACGGCAGCCGCTTTGCCCGCCGCCTGCGCGTGGATCTGGCCGCTGATGCGCGCTTTTTGATGGTCGAACCCGTGGTGTTTGGCCGTCTCGCCATGGGTGAGGCGCTGACCTCGGCCCGGTTCAGCGACCGGGTAGAGATCCGCCGCGACGGTCAGATGATCTATTATGACAGGGTAGAGCTGCGCGATGACATCGCCGCCACCCTGGACCGCCCTGCCGTGGCCGGGGGCGCCCGCGCCATGGCAGCGCTGGTCCTTGCCCATCCCCGCGCCGAAAGCTGGCTGGAGCCGCTGCGCGCGATGCTGCCGGGCACCGGCGGCGTGTCGCTGCTGGCCAAGGATCTGCTGGTCCTGCGGCTGCTGGCAGCGGATGGCTTCGACCTGCGCCAAACCCTTGTTCCCATTCTGGACCGCTTGCTGCCCGATGGCCTGCCGCGTGCCTGGAGACTGTGACAGAGAGACTGTGAGCCATGAACCTGACCCCCCGTGAAAAAGACAAGCTGCTGGTGGCCATGGCCGCCGAAGTTGCCCGCAAGCGCCTGGCGCGCGGCGTCAAGCTGAACCACCCCGAAGCCATCGCCCTGATCACCGATGCGGTGGTCGAAGGCGCCCGCGACGGGCGCCCGGTTGCCGAGATGATGGAGGCCGGCGCCGCCGTCGTGTCGCGCGATCAATGCATGGAGGGCGTGCCCGAGATGATTCACGAGGTTCAGGTCGAAGCAACCTTTCCCGATGGCACCAAGCTGGTGACCGTCCACAACCCGATCCGATAACACCCGACAGGAGAAACAGCATGAAACACCTGCCCGCTCTCGCATCCGCCATCGCGCTCACCGCTGGTCCGGCTCTGGCCCATGGCGGAGCACACCTGCATCCGCACGGCTCGGAAAGCTGGCTGCCCGTGATCCTGGCCGCACTCACCGTTGGCGGTGCTGCGGCGCTGGCCTACGTGCGGTCGCGCAAATGATCCCCGGAGAGCTGTTTCCTGCGGCGGGGGAGCTGACCCTGAACGATGGCACCGAAGCGGTGACGCTGATGGTTGCCAATACCGGGGACCGCCCGGTGCAGGTCGGCAGCCACTACCATTTCGCCGAAACCAATCCTGCGCTGGATTTCGACCGCGCCGCGGCCCGGGGCATGCGTCTGGATATCGCTGCCGGCACCGCCGTGCGGTTCGAACCGGGCCAGCGCCGCGATGTGGCACTGATCCCGATCAGCGGTGCGCGCCGGATCTATGGCTTCAACCAAGAGATCATGGGGGATCTGTGATGCAGGAGGAAGGGCCTCGGCTGACCCTGGGTGGGCGCTGCTTCACCCGCCTATTCCCGCTCCCGCGCGTCACATCGCAGGTCTCGCGCTGTCCGAAACGTCGCAAACGCGGCCTCCCGTGGGGAGGGTCGGGCGCGGCCCGGCCTTGCGACCGGGCAGCCCCGTCAGCTCCTGAGATACGAGATTAACCGGGTCACCGCAGCGCGTGACCACCCGACCGGATAGGAACATCCATCATGCCCGCAAAACTTTCCCGCGCCGATTATGCCGCCATGTATGGCCCCACCACCGGGGACCGGTTGCGGCTGGCAGATACCGACCTGATCATCGAGGTGGAGCGTGACCTGATCACCGAAAACGCGGGCGAGAATGCGCCGCGCTATGGGGAGGAGGTGAAATTCGGCGGCGGCAAGGTGATCCGCGACGGCATGGGACAATCCCAGGCCACCCGCGCGGCAGGCGCCGTGGACACGGTGATCACCAATGCGCTGATCGTCGATCACACCGGCATCTACAAGGCCGACGTCGGCCTTCGGGACGGGCGTATTCACAAGATCGGCAAGGCCGGCAATCCGGACACCCAGCCCGGCGTCGATATCATCGTCGGCCCCAGCACCGAGGTGATCGCAGGCGAAGGGCGGATCCTGACGGCGGGCGGTTTTGACAGCCACATCCATTACATCTGCCCGCAGCAGATCGAGGACGCGCTGCATTCCGGCCTCACCACCATGCTCGGCGGCGGCACCGGGCCGGCCCACGGGACATTGGCCACCACCTGCACCCCCGGTGCCTGGCACCTGGGCCGCATGATGCAGGCCGCGGATGCCTTTCCGATGAACCTGGCCTTTGCGGGCAAGGGCAACGCCTCGCAGCCCACGGCGCTGGAAGAACAGGTGCTGGCCGGGGCCTGCGCCCTGAAACTGCACGAAGACTGGGGCACCACGCCGGCCGCCATCGATTGCTGCCTTGGCGTGGCAGATGCCATGGATGTGCAGGTGATGATCCACACCGATACGCTGAATGAGTCCGGTTTCGTCGAACATACCGTCGCCGCCATGAAGGGCCGTACGATCCACGCCTTCCACACTGAAGGCGCCGGCGGTGGCCATGCGCCGGATATCATCAAGATCTGCGGCGAAGAGCATGTGCTGCCCTCTTCGACCAATCCGACGCGACCCTTCACCGTCAATACCATCGAAGAGCACCTCGACATGCTGATGGTCTGTCACCACCTCGACAAATCCATCCCCGAAGACGTCGCCTTTGCCGAAAGCCGCATCCGCCGCGAGACTATCGCCGCCGAGGATATCCTGCATGACATGGGCGCTTTTTCGATCATCGCCTCCGACAGTCAGGCGATGGGCCGGGTGGGCGAGGTGCTGATCCGCACCTGGCAGACCGCCGACAAGATGAAGAAGCAGCGCGGCCGCCTGGCGGAGGAAACCGGCGACAACGACAATTTCCGCGTCCGCCGCTATATCGCCAAATACACCATCAACCCGGCCATCGCCCATGGGATCAGCCACGAAATCGGCAGCATCGAGGAAGGCAAGCGCGCCGATCTGGTGCTGTGGAACCCAGCGTTCTTTGGGGTGAAGCCTGAGATGGTGCTGATGGCGGGCACCATCGTCTGCGCCCAGATGGGCGATCCCAATGCCTCGATCCCGACCCCGCAGCCGGTCTATTCGCGGCCCATGTGGGGCGCCTATGGGCGGTCAGTGGAAAACTCCGCCGTGACCTTTGTGTCCGAAGCCGCACAGGCCAGCGGTCTGCGCGAGAAACTCGGACTGGCAAAGCAGACCGTCGCCGTCACCGGCACCCGCGATATCGGCAAATCCGATCTGCGGCTCAACGCGGCCACGCCAAAGATCGAGGTGAACCCGGAGACCTACGAAGTGCGCGCCGACGGCGAATTGCTGACCTGCGCCCCCGCAACCGAGCTGCCGATGGCACAACGCTACTTTTTGTACTGAGGAGCGCAAAAAATGAGCATTTTCAGAACGTTGCACAGAGCGCATGGCAGCCATTCCAACTGGGGCCTAGCTAGGTCAGCATTCATGCCCTACCTTGGGTGTCACTGGGAGGAGATCACAACTCAAAAAGGAGTGACCTCCAATGGCATATGCCGCACAACACACCACCGCCTCCGCCAGCGAGAAATCCGTTCTGGCGATTCTGGCAGCACCCTTCGTCGCCTTTGGTCGCGTGATGATCGCGCTGGGCGAAGCCAACACCCGCAGCCAGAAAGTTCAGCGCCTGATGGCCATGAGCGATGCAGAGCTGGCAGAGCGTGGCCTGACCCGCGACAAGATCGTTCATCACGTCTTCTCGGACGTCTACTACATCTGATTCCCGGCACCGCCGGTCTCCAATCGCCGCGCCGGGGGCTGTCATGACCGCCCCCGCGCAGCTGCCCAGCCTGATCGCCCGCCAGTATCACGGCCACAGCCATCAGCCAGAGCCCCGGGACCGGGTGGTTCTGGATTACGAAGCGCGGTTCCTGCGCCGCAAGGTTCTGAGCACCGAAACCGGTGCCCGGCTGCTGGTGGACCTGCCGCAGACGACCTCGCTGGATCACGGCGGGGTTCTGATTCTCGAAGACGGCGGAGAGATCGCCGTCACCGCCGCCCCCGAGGCGCTGCTGGAAGTGACAGCAGGCAACACGAGCGGCGCGGAATTGGTCCGGCTTGCCTGGCATATCGGCAACCGCCACACCCCCTGTCAGATCCAGCCCGAGCGCCTGCTGATTCAGCGCGATCACGTCATCCGCGCCATGCTGGAACGCCTTGGCGCCAATGTGCGCGAGGTTGAAGAGTCCTTCACGCCCGAAGGCGGCGCCTATGGGCACGGGCGCACCCATTCTCACGATCACGGTCATACGCATGATCATGGACATTCCCACGATCACAGCCACGGGCATGAGCATGATCACGGGCACAGCCATTCCCATAGCCACGAGCACGCAGGCGGGCAGGCCCATGAGCATTGAACCCGGCGCCGTCCTTCTGATGCAGTGGCTCTCCCCGGCCTACCCGGTGGGCGCTTTTGCCTATTCGCACGGGCTGGAGGCTGCCTGCACCACCGGACAGGTTACCGATGGGACCGGACTGGCGGACTGGCTGGGCGATCTGCTGCTCTACGGCAGCGGGCGCAGCGATCCGATCATCCTGTCCGCTGCTTACCGCGCAGCGGATGATGTGGCCCTGTCCGAAGTGGACATGCAGGCGCGGGCCTTTGCCCCGTCGCGCGAACGGCTGGCCGAGAGCCTCAATCAGGGGCGCGCCTTTTGCCAGACCACATCCGGTGTCTGGGGCGATACCCTGCCTGACCTCACCTATCCCAGCGCCATTGGCCGCGCGGCGCGCCTGCACGGGCTGTCGCTGGAGCTGACGGCGCATATGTACGTGCATGCCTTTGTCTCGAACCTTGTAGCGGCCGGGCAACGGCTGTTGCCAGTGGGCCAGCTGCAAGGTCAGCAGATCCTGACCGATCTCGGCCCGCTGATCCGGGAGGCGGCACAGAACGCCTGCGAGACAGATCTGGAGGCGCTGGCCGGGGCCAGCTTCGCATCGGACATCGCCTCGATGACCCATGAAACCCAATACTCAAGGATCTTCCGCTCATGAGCAGTTTCAACGGACCTTTGCGCGTTGGTATCGGCGGCCCGGTCGGCGCAGGCAAAACCACGCTGACGGCGCAGCTGGCGCGCGCCCTGTCGCCGCATCACTCGATCGGGGTGATCACCAACGACATCTACACGCAGGAGGACGCCGAGGCGCTGATGCGCATGCAGGTGCTGCCGCAGGACCGGGTGATCGGCGTCGAAACCGGCGGGTGCCCGCATACGGCGATCCGCGAGGATGCCTCGATCAACTTGGCCGCCGTGGCCGAAATGCAAGAGCGCCACACGGATCTGGAAATCGTGCTGATCGAAAGCGGCGGCGACAACCTGTCGGCGACCTTCAGCCCCGAGTTGGCCGATGTGACGCTCTACGTGATCGATGTGGCCGCAGGCGAGGAAATCCCGCGCAAGGGCGGCCCCGCCATCACCCGCTCGGACCTCTTGGTGATCAACAAGACCGACCTTGCGCCGTATGTGGGGGCCTCGCTTGAGGTGATGGAGCGGGACGCCGCGCGGATGCGGGGGGCATTGCCCTTCGTCTTTGCCAGCCTGCGCCATGACAAGGGCGTGGCGGATATCGTCGCGCATCTGTGCAGCATCGGCGGCGTCCAGTCACCGCTGCTGTTGCAAGAAACCGTATGATCCGGGCGGGCAGGACAGAAGCTCCCGCGCCTGACCTCGCCTTTGAAAAAGGCGCGTTCCGTCTTGGGCCGGGCGCTGCGCTTTTGCGCGGCGCCTGGCCCAACTGCGAGGAGGTATTCAGGAATACCCCGCAGCAGGCGGGAGCATCCGCCGCGCCACCTGCAACACAAAGAGACCGATCCAATCTGCCGAATTGACGCAGCCACGGTGGCCTGAGATAACCCGTCCGAACCTATTGCGTGTGGACATATTTACGACTATCAACGTTAGCGCTAACGATTTGTGCAGCTCGCATATGCTAGAACCGCGCCGGGAACAAGATCAGACTCTAATCAGACCACTTGCAAGGAACCTGTTGGAATGAGTGATATCTGGGCACAACTGGCCCGACACAGAGCCGAAACCGCCAATACGCCGTTGCTGTCGCTGTTCGATGACGCGGACCGGTTCGATGCTTTCTCTGCCGACAGTGATGGCCTTCTCCTCGACTATTCCAAGACCTCTCTGGACCAAACGGCCCTGTCCCTGCTGATCGATCTCGCAAAGGAAACCGGTCTGCCGGATCATATCGACGCCATGTTCCGCGGCGAGCGGATCAACGCGACCGAGGGCCGGGCCGTTCTGCACACCGCCCTGCGCGCACCCGCGGATCAGAAGATCCTGGTGGATGGCACAGACGTGATGCCTCAGGTGCAGGAGACCCTGCGCCGGATGGAGGCCTTTGCCGGAGCGCTGCGCAGCGGCGAGACGAAAACCGCGATGGGCGCGGCCTTTACCGATGTGGTCAATATCGGCATTGGGGGCTCCGACCTTGGCCCGGTAATGGCGACGCTGGCCCTTGCGCCTTATCACGATGGACCGCGCTGCCATTTCGTCTCCAACGTCGATGGCGCCCATATTGCCGATACGCTGAAGGATCTCGATCCTGAAACGACGCTGATCGTCATCGCCTCCAAGACCTTCACCACCACCGAAACCATGGCCAATGCCGAAACCGCACTGACTTGGCTGCGCGCGGCCCTGGGGGATGGCGCCACCGCGCATCTGGCGGCGGTCTCCTCGGCGCTGGACAAGACTGCCGCCTTTGGCATCCCGCCCGAGCGTGTGTTTGGCTTTGCCGATTGGGTTGGCGGGCGCTATTCCATGTGGGGGCCGGTCGGCCTGCCGATCCTGATCGCCGTGGGCCCAGACAATTTCCGCACCCTTCTAAGCGGCGCCGCAGCCATGGATGCGCATTTTCAGACTGCCCCGCTAGAGCAGAACCTGCCGGTCCTGCTGGGGCTGATCGGGATCTGGCACAACAACATCTGCGGCTATGACAGCCGCGCGGTGCTGCCCTATGACCAGCGCCTGTCGCGCCTGCCCGCCTATCTTCAGCAGCTCGACATGGAAAGCAACGGCAAGGGTGTGACCCTTGATGGCGAGCTGCTGACCCGCCACTCTGGCCCCGTGGTCTGGGGCGAGCCCGGGACCAATGGACAACACGCCTTCTATCAACTGCTGCATCAGGGCACCCGCGTGGTGCCTGCAGAATTCCTGATCGCAGCCGAAGGGCACGAGCCCGAGCTTGCCCATCAGCACCGGATGCTGGTGGCCAATTGCCTGGCCCAGTCCGAGGCGCTGATGCGCGGCCGCAGCCCGGAGGAAGCGCGCCAACTGGCCGCCGAACGTGGCTTCGAAGGCGGCGAGCTCAAACGGATGACCGCGCATCTGACTTTTCCCGGCAACCGCCCGTCGGTCACTATCGCTTACCCCCGGCTGACGCCTTTTGTGCTGGGGCAGATCATCGCCCTCTTTGAACACCGGGTCTTCACCGAAGGCGCGATCTGGGGGATCAACTCCTTTGATCAATGGGGCGTGGAACTGGGCAAGGAACTGGCGCTCAGCCTGATGCCGATTCTCGACGGCGCCGACCCCACCGGCAAGGACGGCTCGACCCGGGGCCTGCTGGCAAAACTGACCTGAAGACCGGTCCGACATCAACCTGACCCGCTGCAAGGATCTGACAGACACATGGTTTCCCGCGTTATCCCCGTTCAGCCGTTCGATCTGGTCCTGTTTGGTGCCACCGGAGATCTGGCGCGCCGCAAGATCCTGCCGAGCCTGTTTCACCGCTTCCAGATCGGCCAGTTCAGCGACGATACCCGCATCATCGGCTCTTCGCGCGCCGATCTGGACCGGCCCGAGTTTCAGGAGCTGACCGCCGCCGCGATCCGCGAATTCGGCCAGCCCGGCGAAACCAACGAGGCGGATATCGCCGCCTTTATCAAGCTTCTGGATTATGTCGCGGTGGATGCGCGCGGCGATGGCGGCTGGGCCGAGCTGGGCCAGCACCTGCGCGCTGATGTCACCCGCGCCTTCTACCTGTCGGTCGCCCCCAGCCTATTCACCGATATCGCAGACCGGCTCAGCGCTAGCGGCATGGTCACAGCCGAGAGCCGCATCGTGCTGGAAAAACCCTTTGGTCACGATCTGGCCTCAGCGCGGGAGCTGAACCAGGCGCTGCGGGCGCATTTTCAGGAAGATCAGATCTACCGGATCGACCATTATCTGGGCAAGGAAACCGTGCAGAACCTAATGGCGCTGCGCTTTGCCAACTCCCTGTTCGAACCGCTATGGAATTCCTCCCATATCGACCACGTGCAGATCACCGTCGCCGAAAGCATCGGGGTCGAGGGGCGCGGCGAATATTACGACAGGTCCGGAGCCATGCGGGACATGGTGCAGAACCACCTGATGCAGCTGCTGTGCCTCACCGCGATGGAGCCGCCAGCGCGGTTCACGCCGAACGCGGTGCGCGACGAGAAGGTCAAGGTGATCGAGGCGCTGGACCCGGTGGCCCCGGATGATATCGCCCGCGGCCAGTATCGCGGCCGCAACGGCGACAGCTACCGCGAGCATGCGGGCAATCCCGACAGCACCACCGAAAGCTTTATCGCGATGAAGGTGCAGGTGGCGAACTGGCGTTGGGCCGG
The DNA here is from genome assembly GCF_041008745.1 of Pseudophaeobacter sp. 1A09344. Classification (NCBI taxonomy): domain Bacteria; kingdom Pseudomonadati; phylum Pseudomonadota; class Alphaproteobacteria; order Rhodobacterales; family Roseobacteraceae; genus Pseudophaeobacter; species Pseudophaeobacter sp. 1A09344. The sequence goes on along the minus strand of NZ_JAXGFS010000009.1, from coordinate 69,798 downwards.
AACGCCCTTTTACCTGCGCACCGGCAAATGCCTGCGCGAACGGGTCTCCGAAATCGCTGTCTATTTCCGCGACCCGCCGCATAATATCTTCGAAGGCGCCGCAGGGGTGCACGGCAACGTGCTGGTGATCCGCCTGCAACCGGATGAAGGCATCACCCTGCGCACCACCATCAAGGATCCCGGCCCCGGCGGCATGCGCCTGACCGGCGCCAACCTCGACATGACCTTTGCCGACAGCCTGCCCGATGCGGGCCGTCCGCAGGACGCTTATGAGCGACTGATCATGGATGTGATACGGGGTAACCAGACCCTGTTCATGCGCGGGGACGAGGTCGAAGCTGCCTGGGCCTGGGCCGATCCGATCATCGCCAGCTGGGCTGAAAGCGAAACCACGCCGCAGCGCTATGATCAGGGTGGCTCCGGCCCCGAGGATTCGCTGCTGCTGATGCACCGGGACGGGCGCCGATGGCGTAGCATCGGAGATTGACGTCCCCGACGCCACCGCCCCACAGCCCGCCCCGCGCAAGCCATTCGAAAGGCATCTGACATGAGCTTGAACCAGACACTCAAAGAGGTCACCGAACGGATCATCGCCCGCAGTGCGGAGACCCGCAGCGCCTATCTGGCGCGGATGCGCGCTGCGCAAGGCAAGGGTCCGGCGCGGGCACATCTATCCTGTTCCGGTCAGGCCCACGCCTATGCCGCAACCGGCGCCGATCAGGACCCGCTGGCTAGCGGCAGCGCCGGACATCTCGGGATCGTCACCGCCTATAACGATATGCTCTCGGCGCATCAGCCGTTTGAAACCTACCCCACGCTGATCCGCGATGCGGTCCGCGCCAGCGGGGGCACCGCGCAGGTCGCGGGCGGCGTGCCTGCCATGTGCGATGGCGTCACCCAGGGCGAGGCAGGCATGGAGCTGAGCCTGTTTTCCCGCGACACCATTGCGCTCGCGACCGGCGTCGCGCTGAGCCACAATGTGTTTGATGCGGCGGTCTATCTTGGCGTCTGCGACAAGATCGTGCCGGGTCTGGTGATCGGCGCGCAAACCTTCGGGCATCTGCCTGCGGTGTTCCTGCCCGCCGGGCCAATGACCAGCGGGCTGGCGAATGACGACAAGGCCAAGATCCGCCAGAAGTACGCCGCCGGAGAGATTGGCCGTGATGAGCTGCTGAAGGCCGAGATGGCCGCCTACCATGGCCCCGGCACCTGCACCTTCTACGGCACCGCCAACACCAACCAGATGCTGATGGAGTTCATGGGGCTACACCTGCCCGGCTCCTCCTTCGTCAATCCCGGCACCCCCCTGCGCGAGGCGCTGACGGTGGAGGGCGCAAAACGGGCGCTGTCGCTCAGCGCGCTTGGCAACAATTATACGCCGGTCTGCGATGTGCTGGACGAAAAGGCTTATGCCAACGGCATCGTCGGGCTGATGGCCACCGGTGGGTCGACCAACCTGCTGATCCATCTGATCGCCATGGCCCGCGCCGGAGGAGTGATCCTTGACTGGCAGGACTTTGCGGATCTGTCGGATGTGGTGCCGCTCCTGGCGCGGGTCTATCCCAACGGTCTGGCCGACGTGAACCATTTCCACGCGGCGGGCGGGCTTGGCTATATGATCGGGGAACTGCTGAACGCGGGCTTCCTGCACCCTGACACCAAGACCATCGCAGGTGCCGGGCTGGAACAGTACACGCAGGAACCCTTCCTGACCGAGGATGGCCTGACCTTCCGCCCCGGCACCACAACATCGCTGAATGACGCGATCCTGCGCCCGGCACAGGCTCCGTTCCAGCAGACCGGCGGGCTGAAGCGTCTGACCGGCAGCCTGGGCACAGCGGTGATCAAGGTCTCCGCCGTGGCCGAGGAACACCACGTGATCGAGGCCCCCGCTCGCGTCTTTCACGATCAGGAGGAGGCCAAGGCCGCCTTCAAGGCAGGCGAGTTCACCGGCGATGTGATCGTCGTTGTGCGCTTCCAGGGCCCCAAGGCAAACGGCATGCCGGAACTACACAGCCTGACGCCCATGCTGGGCATTCTGCAGGGCAAGGGGCACAAGGTGGCGCTAGTCACCGACGGGCGCATGTCCGGAGCTTCGGGCAAGGTGCCTGCCGCCATCCACGTGGTGCCTGAGGCGCTGGACGGCGGCCCCATCGCCAAGATCAGGGACGGCGATATGCTGCGGCTCGATGCCACCACAGGCACGCTCGACGTGCTCACCCCCGGCGCGCTGGACCGCGAGGCCGCTACGGCGGATCTCTCCGCCTATCAGCACGGCACCGGGCGCGAGCTGTTTTCCCTGTTCCGCCAGGCCGTCACATCCGCCGATACCGGCGCCAGCGTTTTCGGAGACTGATCCCATGTCAATTTCACCGAAGGCGGCCAGCGCCCGCACCCGCGAGATCTGCCAAATGGCACCTATCGTTCCGGTTCTGGTGGTGCATGACGCCGCCCACGCCCGCCCGCTGGCCGAGGCGCTGGTGGCAGGCGGGCTGCCCGCACTGGAGGTCACCCTGCGCACTCCGGCGGCCCTTGATGTCATCCGCGAGATGGCAAAGGTGCCCGGTGGCGTGGTCGGCGCAGGCACATTGGTCACCCCCGATGACGTTGCAGCGGCGGTCGAGGCTGGCGCGCAATTTGGCGTCTCGCCCGGCGCCACCGATCAGCTTCTGGACGCCTGTGAGGCCGCAGGCCTGCCGATGCTGCCCGGCGCCGCCACCGCCTCCGAAGCGATGCGCCTGCTGGAGCGTGGCTATGACATGCTGAAATTCTTCCCCGCCGAAGCCTCGGGCGGGGCGCCCGCGCTGAAAGCCATCGGCGCGCCGCTGCCGCAGATCTCCTTCTGCCCCACCGGCGGCGTCAGCCCCGGCAATGCCCGCACCTACCTGTCGCTGCCCAATGTGGTCTGCGCCGGGGGCAGCTGGGTCGCCCCGGCAGACCTGATCGAGGCGGGCGACTGGGCCGGGATCACCGAACTGGCCCGCGCCGCGCGGCAACTGGCAGGCTGAGCTCCAGAACACCCACCGACAAAACAAGGGACCGAGAGCACCAGCCTTGACAGTCGGGGCCTGTTCCGCGATGTATCGCAACCAATTTGCAATTGGTTGCACTCCTTATCCTGCCATATGGTGACGGGCGCGCGGCCGGACTTCCGACAGCACCCGCCCTGTAGCGCTCACCACCCGAAAGACGATCTCTCATGTTTGAACTCGAAACCCTCCTTCCTCTGGTCGCCGTTGCAGCCGGCTCTGGCATCATCGGCGGTATTCTGGCCGGCCTTCTTGGCGTTGGCGGCGGCATCGTCATCGTGCCCGCGCTTTACTTCGCCCTGTCGCTCACCGGGATGGAACCCGCGCTGACCATGCAGGTGGCGGTGGGCACCTCGCTGTCGACCATCGTCTTTACCTCGCTGTCCTCGGGCTATGGCCACTACAAGAAAGGCGCCATCGACATGGCGTTGCTGCGACTCTGGGCACCGTCGATCCTTGTGGGCGTGGTCATCGGCGGCGTGCTGGGCGGTATCGTTTCGGGGCAGGTGCTGATCGCGGTCTTTGCCACGGTGGCGGTGATCGTCGCGCTCGACATGATCCTGCGCAAGGCGCAAGACAGCGACACTCCGCGCAGCTTTTCCAAACCGGTCTGGGCCGGGCTTGGCGTCGTGGCCGGCTCGATTTCGGCGATGATGGGTATCGGCGGCGGTACCGTTTGCGTACCGATGCTGAACTTCCTTGGCTATGACATCCGCAAGGCCGTGGGCACCTCTGCCGCAATCGGCTTTATCATCGGGGTGCCGGGCGCGCTAATCTACATGGCGACCGGTTTCGGCTCCGAAGGTCTGCCGCCCTTCTCGCTCGGCTATGTGAACCTTCTGCTTGCGGCGGTGATCATCCCGCTCAGCACGACCTTTGCCCGGGTTGGTGTCAAACTGGCCCATAGCATCCCGCGCCGGGCGCTGCGCCTGTCCTTTGGGCTGTTCCTGCTGATTACCTCCGCCCGGATGTTCAAAGACCTGTTTCTGGGTTGATCCGAGGCTGAACAGAGGCTGATCCTGCCATGACACCGCCCCCTGCCCCGCCTTCGGATACCGAGATCGCTGCGCGTCTGCGCCGGGATATCGCCGAAGGCGCGCCGCTGAAGAATGGCCGCCTGCCGCCCGAACGGGAGCTGGCCCAGCGCCACGGTATCAGCAGGGCGCGGCTACGGCGGGTGCTCGATCTGCTGGCCGCCGATGGCACCATCTTCCGGCGCCGGGGACAGGGCACATTTGTGCTGCCGCCCCCGGCCACCGATGCCGCACGCCTGAAACCGCTGGCGCGGCGGGTGACCCCGGCCGAGGTGATCGAGGTGCGCCTGTCACTGGAACCCCGCCTTGCGGCGCTGGCCGCGACCCGCGCCACCCCGCAGGAGCGCGCGCAATTCGCCCAGATCGCCGCGGCCACCCAATCGGCAGAAGATCAGCGGAGCTATGATGCGGCAGATGATATCTTTCACTACAAGATCGCGGAAATGGCCCATAACGCGCTGTTCCTGACCATGTACGAGGCGATCCGCAGCGTGCGTCAGGAGGCCAGCTGGATCCGCCCGCGCGCCGAAACCTATTCTGGCGCGGTATTCGAGATGCTGGCGCAGCAACACCAGGCGCTGGCCACCGCGATCATCGAAGGCGATGCACCGCGCGCGGCAGAGACAATGAAGACCCACCTGCACAGCGTATCAGAAACCCTGTCGCGGGCCGATCCGGCACCCTGATCCGGGGCGTTTATCCAGCCTTTGCCAGCGCCGGACCAGCACCACGCCAGCCCGGCAGCGTCTGATCCAGATATGCGGTCACTTCGGTCAACCCTGCAGCATCCAGCGCCACCTGCATCTGGCGCAAGACGCGGGGCAGGAAGTGCAGGTAGCCGGGTTTACCGTCGCGCTGATGTAGGCGCAGGAACACACCTGCAATACGGGTATGGCGCTGCGCTCCCAGCAGGTGATAGCGCCGGGTGATCGCATCAGCGCCACCGGCGGCATCCGGCGCGGCGGCGATGTAGCGTTCAAGCATTGCCTGCTCCAGCCCCGGTTCCAGATCGCGGCGCGCATCCTGCAACAGCGACACAAGATCATATTCCGCAGGACCGGTCACGCCGTCCTGAAAATCCAGCAGTCCGCAGCGGCGCACTCCGTCGCGTTCGCTGAGCTCCATCAGGTTGTCGACGTGAAAATCGCGCAGCACCAATGTGCGCGGACCAGACAGCGACAGGGTCAGCGGCTCCCGCCACAGATCGCGGAACTCCGCGTCGAACGCTTCCGGGTCGATGTCCGGGCGCAGCGTCGGCGCGAACCAGTGGGAGAAGATCGACAATTCCTCCAGCAGGGTCGCCAGATCATACGCTGGCACCTGCACCGATGCGGCCTGCGGATGATGGTGCAGGTGCAACAGAGCATCCACCGCGAGGGCATAGAGCATGCTCTCGTCCCGCCCGGCAGCCAACTGCACGCTATAGGTCTGGGTCCCGAAATCTTCGATCAGGGCCAGGCCGGTGTCCGGATCGGCGCCAAAGACCTGCGGCGCGCTCAGGCCCAGTTCTGTCAGATGCTGCGCGAGAGACACGAAACCGGCAAACCCCGCCGGATCACTCGGATCCTGCATCAGCATCCTGCCGCGCCCCTCAAGCCGCATATACCGCCGCGCCGAAGCATCGCCAGGCAAGGGCAGCAGGGTTGCATCCGCCTCTCCCTGCTTGGCCAGAAAGTCGGCGATGGTGGGATCCTGCTGAACGGAGGCAGAGGGCGGGGAAGACATCATAGGCAAGGCACCTTGCAGCAACAAAGGACGTGGGCCACAGGTCTGGAGGATTTTCGCCGCCCCGTCCAGCCATGCCGCCCGGTATGTGTGGTCAACCCCTAGCCCTGTTTCACAAGCCCGTTCACAAAACGCCGCACCAGCGGCGCCACCACAAGCACCACGCAGAAGGCCACTGGCCAGCTATAGAGCCAGGAGGTCAGCCAAGTATCAAAGGCCTGCGCGCTGAAACCGCGCGTCCTGAGCGTTGCCACCATAATCACGATGCCCGACATGATCCCGGACAACAGGAAGCCAAACAGAACAGGCGCGAAACGGGCGGGCAGCATGGAAGACTCCTTGTTCACATTCCGGCAGGAATATGTGGCAGGGAGCAACCAATTGCCAGACCGGGGCGCGGGATCGTAATCCCGCGTGAACGTACCTGGAGAATTCTGGTCAAAAAACGCTCAGAGCATCCAGCCGAGACTGTCTTCGGTGCGCAGCGTCGAAGGGGTGTATTCCGCGCTGACCCAGCCCTTGTAGCCGCTGTCGTCGATGGCGGCGAAAAGCTCTTCAAAGTCGACGGGACCGGTGCCCGGCTCACAGCGCCCAGGTGCGGCGCCGATCTGCACGTGCACCACATGCTCCTTGAAGGTCTCCCAGACCTTCAGCGCATCGCCGTGGATCATCTGGGCGTGATAGGCATCGTATTGCAGCCCCACGTTCGGGCGGTTCACCGCCTGCAGAACCTCAGCCGCCAGATTGTAGTCGTTCAGGAAGTAATTCGGCTGGTCCCCGACATTCAGCGGTTCGATGGTGAACTGCTGCGTCGGCGCGCGATCAGCGGCCCACTGCAGGTTCTGGATGAAGGTCTGTTTCGCCAGATCGCCCGTCGCATAACCGGCCATGATGTGAATGGCGCCGGGGCGCAAGATCTCGGCGTAGCGCAGCACCCGGCGGATATCGCGTTGATACCGTTCCCCGCCGCCCGGCAGCGCCGCATAGCCGGGCATACCGCCAGTGTAATTCGGCGGCGGCGCGTTCATCAGCAACAGTTCCAGCCCGTTCGACACCAGCGCCCGCTGGGTTTCCTTTGCCGCCAGTTCATAGGGAAACAGGATCTCAACCGCGTCGAACCCGGCCCGAGCCGCCGCTGCGAACCGTTCAAGATAGGGCAACTCAGCAAAGAGCATTGAGATATTCGCGGCAAACCTTGGCATCGGAGCTCCTGTCGTTTGCCGCAGATTTAAGGCCTCGCAGACTCGGCGCCAAGGGCGGGAAAACGGTGCATTAAACGCAACCGCCACAATATTGCCACAAAATCGACTCTATTTTACCCAAAATGCCAGAACCTGCTAACGATAGCTTAATTCGCTCCCTGGAGACGCGCCGGAAAGGTGGGAGTTCTGGGGCGGTTTCAGCCTTGATCCAGCTCTCCCGATGGGATGACCGGGAAGAATTCCCCAGATGACCACAGGCCGAACCACCCGTCATGATGGCTACCCAGTTCGACCAGCCGGTAAAAGCTCTTGCGATCGATCAGCGCCTCAAGCCCGGCCCGGATCATCACGTAAGGCGACGGCTCGCCAGTCTCGGGATCCCGCACCACCCGGATCGGATGATCCGGCCCCGCCACGGCGCTGTCGCCGACATGGGTGGTGAAGGTCAGCACCTGATCCTCTCCCGCGCCAGAGGCTTCGAAATCGACTGCCACGAAAGGCGCATCATCGACGGTGATTCCGACTTTTTCGACCGGCGTCACCAGGAAATACTTGTCGCCTTCGCGTTTCAGGATTGATGAAAAAAGCCGCACCAGCTCAAACCTGCCAATGGGAGTGCCAAGGTAGAACCACGTCCCGTCCCGGGCGATGCGCATGTCCAGATCGCCGCAAAACGGCGGGTTCCACAGGTGGACCGGCGGCAAACCCTTGCCTTTCTTGGCCGCAGTGGCTGCGGCTGCTATGCCGTCGGCTGTCGGTGTCACGATGTTTTGTCCGCTCATTGTTTTTGCCATTTCCGTTGGGCGAGATACACTAAGACCATATATGCGCCGTGAAAGGAAAGTCATGTCCGAACCCGATGATCTGCTGGCCGACATCGAAGCGCTCGAAGCCAAGCTGCAACAGGCGCGGGAGTCGATCACCCGCCGTTTTATCGGCCAGGAGCGGGTCGTGGACCTGACCCTTGCCACTCTTTTGTGCGGCGGTCACGGGCTGCTGGTCGGACTGCCCGGCCTCGGCAAGACCCGGCTGGTAGAAACCCTGTCGACGGTGATGGGGCTGGATGGCAACCGGATTCAGTTCACCCCTGACCTGATGCCGGCGGATATCCTTGGCTCGGAGGTGCTGGACACCGCCGCCGATGGCAGCCGCGCCTTCCGTTTCGTGCCGGGGCCGGTGTTCTGTCAGCTCTTGATGGCGGATGAGATCAACCGTGCCAGCCCCCGGACCCAATCGGCGCTGCTGCAGGCGATGCAGGAACGCACGGTGACCGTCGCGGGTGAAGACCGGCCGCTTGGTACGCCCTTTCACGTGCTGGCCACCCAGAACCCGATCGAGCAGGAAGGCACCTACCCCCTGCCCGAAGCGCAGCTGGACCGCTTTCTGTTCCAGATCGACGTGCAATACCCGGACCGCAAGACCGAGCGGGACATCCTGCTGGCCACCACCGGTGCAAGCGAGGCCGAGGCGCATCAGGTCTTTACCGCCGATGAGCTGATTGCGGCCCAAAACCTGCTGCGGCGCATGCCGGTGGGCGACTCGGTTGTCGAGATGATCCTGGACCTGGTCCGCGCCTTCCGCCCCGAAGAACCGGGCGCCTCGCAGCGCGTCGTCGATACGGTCGCCTGGGGTCCGGGGCCCCGCGCAGCCCAGGCCCTGATGCTGGCGGTGCGCGCCCGCGCCCTGCTGCAGGCCCGGCTGGCGCCCAATGCCGAGGATGTGATCGATATGGCCCGGCCGGTTCTGACCCACCGGATGCAGCTCAACTTCTCGGCCCGCGCGCGGGGTGACAGCCTGGCCGATCTGATCGACAGCACCGCTGCCGAGCTGACCCGCACCGGAGCCGCCGCGTGACCCAACCCGCCGCCTCTGACGCGTCTTCTCCCGTCGCCCCGGCCGCAGATCTGCGCCACCGGGCCGAAGGGGAGGCCAGCGCCCTGCCGCCGCTTCTGGTCGATGCGCAGATGTTGGCAGGTGCTGTCCTATTGGGGGAGCACGGGCGGCGGCGCGCCGGAACCGGCGATGATTTCTGGCAATACCGTCCCCTGCAACAGGGCGACAGCCGCCGCATGATCGACCATCGGCGTTCGGCCCGGGGTGATGTGCAATTCGTGCGCGAACGGGAATGGCAGATCGCCCAGACGGTGCATGTCTGGACCGATCTTGGCGCCTCGATGCGGTTTTCCTCCAGCCCCGAATTGCCGCAAAAGATCGACCGCGCGCGCCTGCTGGCGCTGGCGGTGTCGGTCCTGATGCTACGCGGCGGCGAACGCGTGGGCCTCACCGGCGGTAGATTGCCCCCGCGCAGCGGCAAGGCCCAGATCCTGCGTCTGGCCGAGATGCTGAGCCGCGAGGACGACGCCGATTACGCACCACCCGAGCACCGCGCCATGGTGCCCCATGCCCGCGCCCTGTTCATCTCGGATTTCCTTGGCCCCTTTGACGAATTGCAGCTGGCGCTGAGCAAGGCCGCCGACCGCGGCGTGCGCGGGGTGCTGTTGCAGGTTCTGGACCCAAGCGAGGAAAGCTTTCCCTTTGCCGGGCGTACCCGGTTTCACAGCATGACCGGCGGGCTGGTGCATGAAACGCTGAAGGCCTCGGCATTGCGTGACCGCTATCTGGACCGCATGGCCGAACGGCGCGACGCACTGGAAGCGCTGTGCCGCACCGCAGGCTGGCGGCTGGGTCTGCATCACACGGGTGACAGTGCCCAGGCTGCGCTGATGTGGCTCTATCACGCGCTGGAAAGGTCCTCCGCATGACCCTGATTGCCGGTATCGGATTTGCCTATCCCTGGCTGCTGCTGGGCCTGCTGGCTCTGCCGATCCTGTGGCTGTTGCTGCGCGCTGTGCCGCCTGCACCGCGGCGGCAGGCCTTTCCCGCCGTGACCTTGCTCTTGGGCCTTGGCGATGACGAAAGCCTGTCCGACCGTACCCCTTGGTGGCTGCTGCTGCTGCGGATGCTGGCGCTGGCGGCAGCGATCATCGGTCTGGCCGGTCCGGTGCTGAACCCGGAAGAACGCGACAGCGGCAGCGGACCGCTGCTGGTGGTGCTGGATGCCACCTGGGCCGGGGCTGATGGCTGGGAGGAGACCCGCGATCAGATCACCGCGCGGCTGGAGGAAGCCGGGCGCAGCGACCGCACCGTCGCCGTCCTGCGGCTGAGCGATCCGCAACCGCTACAATTCCTTGCGGCCAGCGACTGGGCCCGGCAGGTCGCCGGCCTCACCCCCAATCCCTGGCAACCGTCTGCCGATCAGGTGGATCAGGCACTCACGCATATCAGTGAAGCTACAGAAGGCTTTGACACGCTCTGGTTCAGCGACGGGCTGGACTATCCCGGGCGGGAGCGGCTGACCGAGGCGCTGGCGGCCCGCGGCGTCCTGCAGGTGCTGGAGCAGCCCGGCGCCGCCTTTGCGCTGGCACCGCCCAGCTATGCCGATGGCGCGCTGGAACTGACGGTGGAGCGTAGCCTGCCCGGCCCGGCACTGGATCTGATGGTGCAGGCCCGGGGCCGCGATCCCGGCGGCACCCTCCGCAGCCTCGCTCAGGCCACCGCCCGTTTCGATGCAGGCGCCACAAACGCCAGCGTCCGCCTATCCTTGCCGTCCGAGCTGCGCGCCCGGATTACCCGGTTTGAACTGGCAGGCCAGCGCAGCGCCGGGGCCGTGGCCCTAGCCGATGACGGGTTGCGCCGCCGCGAGGTCGCGCTGATCGCCTCGGAAAGCGAAGACGAGGGCCTCGCGCTGCTGTCGCCGCTGCACTACCTCCGTCAGGCACTGGCGCCCACGGCGGACCTGCTGGAAGGCGCGCTCAGCGATCTGCTGCCCGCCAACCCCGATGTGATCATCCTCGCCGATGTCGCCCGCCTGCCCCCGGCGCAGGAACAAGCGGTGATCGACTGGGTCGAAGAGGGCGGGCTGCTGGTGCGCTTCGCCGGCCCCCGTCTGGCCGCCAGCGATACCGCCCGCAGCGAGGAAGAACCGTTGATGCCAGTGCGTCTGCGCCTTGGTGGGCGCAGCATCGGCGGCGCCATGAGCTGGGGTGAGCCAAAGACGCTGGCGCCTTTCGAGGATGACTCTCCCTTTGCCGGGCTGCGCACGCCAGAAGAAGTCACCGTCTCGGCGCAGGTGGTGGCCCAGCCGGACCCATCCCTTGCCGACCGCGTGATCGCCGCCCTTGGCGATGGCACTCCGCTGGTCACCCGCAAGCCGCTGGGGCAGGGGCAGGTGGTGCTGTTCCATGTCACCGCCAATGCCGAATGGAGCAGCCTGCCGCTCTCAGGCCTGTTCGTGCAGATGCTGGAACGGCTAGCGGTTTCTTCGGCTGTCGGCACGCCCGAGGCAACCAGCCTGGAAGGTACCGTCTGGCGGCCTGTTTCGGTGCTGGATGGATTTGGCCGCAGCCGCGAGGCAGGCACCCTGCCCGGTGTGCAAGGGCCTGATCTGGTCGCCGCCCCGGCAGGCCCGGCGCTGCAGCCCGGCCTTTATGATGGCGGCAATCAGACCCTCGCACGCAACGTGCTGCGCGCGGGCGATAGCCTGACGGCGGCGTCCTGGCCTGCCTCGGTTCCGGTTTCCGGCTACAGCGCGGCGCAGGAGCGCCCGCTTGGCGGCGCATTGCTTGGGCTTGCCCTTGTGCTACTGGCGCTTGATGTACTGGCGACCCTGCTGGTCTCTGGCCAACTGGCGCAACTGCGGCGCAGCACCGCCCTTGTCCCCTTGCTCGCAGCAGCAGCTCTGGCACTTGGCGCCCTGTCGCCACGCCCGGCCCTGGCGCAGGAAAGTGGCGCCGCCGATCCGGTCGCGCTGGCCGCCGAGCTGACGCTGGCCCATGTACTGACCGGCAATGCAGAGGTAGACCGGATCGCCCGGGCCGGTCTGCAGGGCCTGTCGGACACGCTGTTCTTCCGCACCTCGGTCGAGCCATCAACGCCCGCCAGCGTCGATCTGGAACGGGACGAGTTGGCGTTCTTCCCGCTGCTTTACTGGCCGGTGACGGCGGATCAGAAAATGCCCTCGGCTGCGGCCTATACAAGGCTCAACGCCTACCTGCGCAGCGGTGGCATGATCCTGTTTGACACCCGCGACGCCGATCTGACCGCTGTCGGCGCCACCAGCCCCGAAGCGCGACGCCTGCAACAGCTTGCGCTGGGGCTGGATATTCCGCCGCTGGAGCCGCTGCCGCCGGACCACGTGCTGACCCGCACTTTCTACCTGCTACAGGACTTCCCCGGCCGCCATCCGCGCGGCCCGCTTTGGGTCGAAGCCGCGCCGCCCGATGCAGAGCAAGACGAAGGCATCCCCTTCCGCACGCTTAACGACGGGGTGACGCCGGTGGTGATCGGCGGCAACGATTGGGCCTCGGCCTGGGCGGTGGACAGCAATGGCCGCCCGCTGCGCCCGGTCGGGCGCGGCTATGCCGGTGAGCGTCAGCGCGAGCTGTCGCTGCGCTTTGGCGTCAATCTGGTGATGCATGTGCTGACCGGCAATTACAAATCCGATCAGGTCCATGTTCCGGCGCTGCTGGAACGGCTGGGGCAATAGGAGCCACGACGATGACGCAGACGATCCTGTTCGACCCGCTGCTGCCCTGGCCCGTGATCTGGGCGCTCGCCGCTGTGACGGTACTGGGCCTAGCGCTGGCCATCTGGGCGCGGATGCGCGGCTGGCTGCTGCGCGCGGGCGCCGCCCTTGGCCTGCTGGCAATGCTCGCTGGGCCAGTGGTGCAGAACGAAAACACCGCCCCCTTAAGCGATATCGTGGTGGTGGTCGCCGATAAAACCGCCAGCCAGAGCCTGCCTGCCCGGCCCGAGCAGATGGCCGAGGCCGAAGAAGAGCTGAGACAGGCGCTAGAGGCCCGCCCCAATACCGAAACGCGCTGGGTCACCCTGCCGGATGCCGCCGATGACAGCGGCACCGCCCTGATGCAGGCGGTTTCCGATGCGCTGGCCGATGCGCCGCGTGGCCGGATCGCCGGGATCATCGCCCTGTCGGACGGTCAGATCCACGATGCCGATCAGGCCCCCGACCTGCCTGCGCCGCTGCACCTGTTGCTGACCGGCAAAGACAGCGACTGGGACCGCCGCCTTGTGGTGCGCAACGCGCCCGCCTTTGGCATCATCGGAGAACCCGTCACCCTGACGCTGCGGATCGAGGATCAGGGCGCCGCGCCCGACGCCGCCGCAACCGCGCCGCTGGAAATTGCGATCGATGGCGCCGAGCCGAAACGGTTCACCCTGCCGGTCGGTGTCGATTTCGAACTGCCCATCGCCCTGCCGCATGGCGGGCGCAACGTGATCGAATTCTCGGTACCCGAAGCTGCCGGAGAGCTGACTGCCCGCAACAACACGGCGCTGATCCAGATCAACGGCGTGCGGGACCGCCTGCGCGTGTTGCTGGTGTCCGGAGAACCGCACCCCGGCGGGCGCACATGGCGCAACCTGCTGAAATCGGATAGCTCGGTGGACCTGGTGCATTTCACCATTCTGCGCCCGCCGGAAAAACAGGACGGGGTGCCGGTGGATGAGCTGAGCCTCATCGCCTTTCCCACGCGCGAATTGTTTCTGGAGAAGATCGACGATTTCGACCTGATCATATTTGACCGCTACAAACGGCGTGGGATTCTGCCTGCGATCTATCTCGACAACGTCGCCGATTACGTGGCCAAGGGCGGCGCCGTGCTGATCGCGGCGGGGCCGGATTTCGCCAGCGCCGCCAGCATCTACCGCAGCCCCCTGTCGGCGGTCCTGCCCGCCAGCCCCACGGCGCGGGTCTTTGAACAGCCCTATCTGCCCCAGGTCACCGATCTTGGCGCCCGCCACCCTGTCACCTCGGGACTGAAACGGGAAAGCACAGACGGGACGTGGGGCCGCTGGCTGCGCCAGATCGATCTGCAGGAACCGCAGGGACATGTTCTGATGGAGGGTGTCGAGGACCGGCCGCTGCTGGTGTTGAACCGCGAAGGCGAGGGACGCGTGGCGCTGTTGGCATCGGATCATGCCTGGCTATGGAGCCGCGGCTATGAAGGCGGCGGGCCGCAGCTGGAACTGCTGCGCCGCCTGGCCCACTGGATGATGAAAGAGCCAGAGCTGGAGGAAGAGGTTCTGACCGCCGAGGCCACCGGCCAGAAGATGCAGATCACCCGGCGCACGCTGCAGGACAGCATCGGCGCCGTCACCATCACCGCGCCGGATGGGTCCGAGACGGTGCTGGACCTGCAGGAACGGGCGCCGGGCGTCTGGCAGGGCAGCTATACCGGCGCCGAGATCGGCCTGTACCACCTCAGCGAAGGCGAGGCCTCAGCCGTCATCGGACTGGGTCCGGCGGCGCCCCGGGAGTTCGGCGAAACCGTCGCCACCGGCGGGGTGCTGCGCCCGGTGGTCGCCACAGCGCGGGGCGGTATCCTGCGGCTGGAGGACGGTCTGCCGCGTCTGCGCGATGTGCGCGAGGGGCGCCCGGCCGCCGGACGTGGCTGGATCGGTCTGACCCCGCGCGAGGCCTATGAAACCCTGTCGGTGTCACAGCATCCGCTGCTGCCTGCCTGGCTGGTGCTGCTGGTTATTGCCGCGCTGATCACCGCAGGCTGGCTGCGCGAAGGACGCGGCTGACCCGGGCCGCAGATCTGCTATCAGTCGATTTCGATCGCGGCCCGGGCCGAGCGGCCCGCCGCATCAAGCACCACCAGATCGGAAAAACCAAGGCCGGGACTGGGGATTTCGAACTCCCGCGCCTGCTGCCCCTGCAGCACCGGTTTTCCATCCGCCAGTACCACGAAAGGCGCAGTGCCGCCGCGCAATTTGACCGGCAGCCCGCCGCCCTCCAGCGCCAGCCGGGCGCCATTCGGGGGGAACAGCATCTGCGGCGCATTCTCTGCCGGTTCGAATACCGCGTCCCGTGCCCGGAAGCGGCGCAGCGGCGCGGGCAATTCCGCCGCCGACAGGATCAGGGTCGCGGCGGGCGGCGGTGGCAGCGCGTCAAAATCGGGCTTCAGCAGACCAAAGGCCTCGAACAGCACCGGCGCGGCCAGATCACCGCCAAAGGCCCCCGGCACCGGGGTGCCATCCGCCCGGCCCATCCAGACGCCGATCACATGGCGCCCATCCCAGCCCAGCGCCCAGGCATCGCGGTGGCCATAGGACGTGCCGGTCTTATAGGCCAGAACACCGGCCCGTGCCCCGGGTGGCGGCGCCAGCCCGCGCAGCACATCGCCCAGCTGCCAGGCCGCAACGTCCGATATCATCCGGGGGCGATCCTGCTGCGACGCCCCCCGCAGCACCCGCAGCGCCGGTCCCTGCCCGCCCGCAGCCAGCCCGGTATAGATCTGCACCAGATCCTGCAGCGAGGTGCCAAGCCCGCCAAGGCTGATCGCCAACCCCGGTTTGCCGCCCGGCAGCCGGGGATCGGCGCCGCCCCGGCGCAGGGCCGCCATCACATGCGCCGCGCCCAGCTCGCGCGTGAGCTTCACCACCGGGATATTCAGGGACAGCTGCAACGCCTCGCGCACCCGCAAGTCGCCACGAAAGACACCGTCGAAATTCTGCGGCGCGTAGCCGTCGAAATCCACCGGACCGTCATGGATCAGCGTCTCGGGGTGCACCAGTCCACGATCAAAGGCCAGCCCGTAGACCAGCGGTTTCAGCGTCGAGCCCGGAGAGCGCAGCGCCTGTGTCATATCGACAAATCCCTGCCGCCCCTGATCGGCGTACCCGGGTGATCCGACCGAGGCGAGCACCTCTCCGCTCTGGTGATCCACTACCATCAGCGCCGCCGAGAGCCGCGCGCCGCTGCGCCGCGCCGCCGCCTGTACCAGCTGCTCCATCCGCTGTTGCAGATCGGCCTGCACCGTCAGGGACAGGCGCCGGGCGCCGGGATTTACGGACAGGGCGCGGTCAGCCAGATGCGGTGCCAGCCGGGGCATCGCAGCCATCTGCCGGGGCAGGCGCGCCTTGGTTGCGATCTCGGCGCTTTCGCTGTCCAGAACACCATCAGCAACCATCCGCGACAGCACCTGCGCGCGTGCTTGTCGCGCGGCCTCGGGCGCCCGATCCGGGCGGCGGCTTTCCGGGGATTGCGGCAGCGCCACCAGCAACGCCGCCTCTGCTGCGGTCAACCTTCGCGGTTCCTTGCCCAGCCAGACGTAACTGGCGGCCCGCAGCCCTTCGATATTGCCACCATAGGGCGCATGGGTGAGATAGAGCCTCAGGATCTCAGCCTTGCTGAGCCGCCGCTCCAGCGCCAGGGCCACACGGATCTGCCGCAGCTTGCCGGACCAGCGCCCGGTCGAGCCATCCTCCAGCAGTCGTGCCAGCTGCATCGTCAGCGTCGAGCCGCCCGATACCACCCGACCATGCCACAGCGCCTGCCCACCCGCACGCAGGAGCGCCAGAACATCCACCCCCGGATGCGACCAGAACCGGCGATCCTCATAGGCGATCAGCATCTCGGTGAACCGGGGATCCACCTGATCGAGCTGCAGCGCCATGCGCCAGATGCCATCCCCAACCGGGTAGACCCGCAGCAGGCGGTCCTCGCGGTCCATTACCTCGAGCGAGGTTTCGGCAAGGGTCAGCGGCAACTCGGTATCGGCAACCCAATCGTCGAACAGACGCCAGCCGATACCGAGCAGCAGTGCAAGCGCGGTAACGGCCCACAGACCCCGCCGCCAGAAGGTCGGACCACGGGCACATTCACCACGCGCTGACCGAGTGGTAAGCGCGCGCAAGTATGCCCGCCAACTGCCGGTCACCGGACCTGCACGCGGCCTGCGGCGGTGCGGGCGCGGTAGGCTGGACGGTACATATCCTCGACCGAGGCTGCCGGGTGATGGAAGCTGCCCGGCGTCACAGCCCGCGTGACATAGGCCAGCGTCACGGTTTCGGTGCCGCCGATATCTACCGCTGCCAAGAAGCGGTCAGAGCGGAACTCTGCATGGGTTGCCTGATCCAGCTTCAGCCAATCGAGATCGCGCAGATCGCCCGAGCGCAAGAGGTTCGGATTGTCGATCTCAAACCCCGCCGGAAGCGGATCATCCACCATCAGCCGGGCACCGGTGCCTTCATGCGGCACCACGCTCAGCACGGTCACGAAACGCGCCCCGGTTTCAAAGCTCAGCTCCGCGATCGGTTCGCCCTCCAGCGTGTAATAGCTGCGGTTCAGCGTGTAGCCATAGCCGCCCGCCTCGGGCGCGACCATGGGCACGCCAAGAGTGGTCAGGGTAATCTCGGTGCTGCGTCCCGAAGCTGCTGAAATGGATTTCCCCGTGGCTGCGGCGCTGCCATCCAGCACCTCGACAAAAGGCCCGGCAACGCTTTGACCATTGACCAGCAGACCGCTGCTCTCGGGGCTCGTGACCAGTGCCTGCGCCGCCAGCAGAGTCCATGCGGCCTCCTGCGTGGACATCCGGCTGCCATCCTCGGTCACCCGGGCCATCAGGTATTCCTGACTGACCGCTGCACTTCCGGCCTCACTTGCCAGCGCCAGGACCGCAGCGGCATCGCGGCGATGGGTGCCGTAGTCGACCCGCCAGACCGGGGTTTCCGCGCCGCTGCGGCCCAGCATCTGCGCCGCCCGCCCGAACATGCGGTCGGCGCGGGGTTGATCGCCATAGGCCGCCAGCGCAGCGCCCAGCTGCGCCGCCGCCAGCGGGGTGGCGAAATCGCCTGCCTTCACATCCGCATAGTAGCGCAGATCGCCCATAGCAGCGGCCCCTTCGCGGGCCAGCACCATCAGCGCATAGGCAATGTCCTCGCCTCCATCGTCGAAATCGGGGGCGTAGTTGATCCGGTTGCGCAGGTTGTCCATCGCCTGGGCAAAGGCCTGATCGGGCACCGCATAGCCCTGCGCCCGGGCGCGGGACAGGAAATCGCTGGCATAGGCATCAAGCCAGAAATCACCGCTTTCGGCGCGCCACAGGCCAAATGCACCGTTGCTGGCCTGCCGCGTCAGCACCTTGCGGATCGCCGCATCAATGCGCGCCTTCACAGCCGGTCCATTGCCCAGACCCGCCGCCTCGGCCACCGAAGAGAGATAGAGCAGCGGCATCGCCGTCGAGGTCACCTGCTCGGTGCAACCATAGGGGTAGCGATCCAGCTGCGCCAGAAGACCGGGCACGTCGAACTTGGCCAAAGGTCCGGCAGAAAGCACCGCCCGCGCCGAGCCGGGCCGCAGTCCGGCAAAGACATCGGCGCTGAACTGGAAACTGTCGCCGCCCGACAGCCGGAAGCGTCGGGTCTGCGCCACGACGGGATCATTGGCCCGCACCGGCATTCGCAGCCGCTGCACCAACGGCAGCCCAGCGGGCGTCGTCAGGGTCAGCTCGATCTCGGGATCGCCCACAGCCCGTGCCGACAGCGGCAATTCGAGCACCGCCTTGCCCTGCTCGGCCAGCGTCACCGCGCCCGGCAGGGGGCCAAGCTCCAGCCCCGTGCCGATGGCACGCGCCGACAGGGCCATCTCGCCCGCCGGTCCATCCGCATGCACGATCTCGATCCGGGCGCGACTGCTATCGCCCGGCGCAAGGAAACGCGGCACGGTCGCGGTCACCACCACCGGATCACGCACCAGCATGTCTGCCTCGGCCTGCCCGACCGCACGCTTTGACCAAGCCACTGCCATCAGCCGTACGGTGCCGTTGAAGGCAGGCAGATCGACCGGGAACAGCGCCTCGCCATTGGCGTCCAGCTGCAAGGGGCCAGAGAAGACCGCCACCAGATCCTGCGTGGGCGGTGGCGATTGCATGCGCATGCCGTTATCCGCATCACCGCCCGAACGCACCTGCCCCATCGCGCCATTTCCGGGATCAATCAGACGCCCGTAAAGATCGCGCAGCTCCATCCCCAGCCGCCGCTGACCATGGTAATGCGCGGAGGGATCGGGGCTTTTGAAACCGGTGAGGTTGAGAATGCCGAGATCAACAGCGGCAACCGTTAGCCAGACCTCTTCTCCCGCTGCGGCCCCATCGACCCGGACCCGGGCCATTTCGGTGCCGCGCGGACGGGCGACCTCAGGCACATTGATAGCAACCGACAGCTCCTGCCCCGGCTGGGCCACGCTGGCATGCGCCAGACCCAGCGCCCGCGCCGGTGTCCGGCTGGCCTTGCCGGTGACGGGCTGCAGCACGGTTGCCGTCACATAGGCGCCGCTGCCCCAGGCTTCGGTCACAGTGAGGGGGATCGTGCTTTCGCCTGCGGGCACTTCGACGGCCATGCGGTCAATCAGATGGTTGGACACCACCGAGATCAGCGCGGTGCCCCCAGCCCGGGGTACGATACGCAGACGGGCAGTATCGCCGGGCTGATAGCTTTCCGCATTCAGCGACAGCTCCAGCCGATCCGGGGTCGCGGCGCTATCCGCCGGGGCATACCAGCCCGCGTAGAAATCCAGCGCCGCCGTCACCGGCGTGCCATCCAGACGTTCGATGACCAGCTCATAACGGCCCCACTCCACCGGCTCGGACAGGTTCACCGGTTCCTGCCCCAGCGTTGTCTCGCCGGTGGCGATGCGGGTGCGGCGGGTGGTCGGCTCCCAGTTCCAGTTGCCGTAAAGCTGATACCACTGATAGCGCGTTTCGACCCGGTTCAGGGTCCATTTCACCTGCATCGGCAGGGGGCTGAGGTCAGGGCTGAGGGCGATCACCTCGAACCCGGCCTCGCTGCCCTCGCCCACCACATCATCGAACAGGGGACGAATGCCGATCACCGGGGTTGCGGGCCGCACCGGCAAGGTCAGCTCGCGCTCGACCGGGCGGGCGGCGCCATCCATGACGCGGGTCACGATGGTCGCCTGCATCGGTTTGCCCATCGTCGCCGCCGCTGGCAGCGACACCACGACCGAGGCCTGCCCCGCCGCATCCGTTTTATCGCCGCCAAAGTAAGAGCGCTGCGGGCTGCCGGGCGCATCATAGCGGCCAAAGCGATACCCCGGCCAAGCCGCAACCGTGTCGCTGGCGCTGAGCCGCAGATCGCCGTCGATGGTCAGCCCCGACCCCGGCGCGCCAAACAGATAGCGGGCCGAAATATCAAGCTGCGCCGCCTCGCCCGGCACCAGTGCCGCAGCATTCGCGACAGTCTGTGTGAAGTCGATCCGTTCGGGCAGGAAATCCTCAACCAGGAGCTGCCGGGTGGCCAGCGCAGGGGCCTTGGGATCCGTTTTCAGGTCCAGACGCCAGGTGCCGCGCGGCGCGGACTGACCGATCGGTAAGTTGAACACATGCCCCCCGGCCTGTCCGCCGTCTGATACCTGACGGCTGTACTCGACCCCATCGGGACGGTGCAGGATTGCGGTCAGCGGCAGGTCGGTAATGGCGCGGGCACCACTATCGCGCGTCAGGGCGGTGACATGGATCACCTCCCCGGCCCTGTAGGCACCGCGATCCGTTGCCAGGAAGACATCCACCGGCCCCGGCGCGGGACGACCTTCGACCCCGCGATCCGACAGATCGAATGCTGCATCCTTCAGAGATAGAAAGGAAAAATCTTCTTCCCCCTGCTGCGCCATGACCATTGCCGGGGCAGCGGCGCCGCGCCCGCGCGACAGGCCTGGATCAAACCGGACATAGCCAGTGGCATCGGTCCGCGCCGTGGCCAGCACCGCGTTTGCGTTCGAAATCAGCGTCACTTCGACATCCGCACGCGGCTTGGCGTCGGTGAGACCCTGCACCTGAACATGCAGCCCGTCCGCGCCGGACATGGTGCTGAGGCCAAGGTCGGTTAACACAAACCACTGGGTCGCGCCGGGGTCCTCATACGGGTCGGCGCCGGGCACACGGGCCGTCAGCGCATAAACCCCTACCGGTCGGTCAGCCAACACATCGACAAGCGGAATCCGGGTGGTCATATCCTGGTTCAGCGCATCCTGAACGCTGGCCGTACCGGTCCAGACCTCCTGCCCGATGTCCGAGGCAAAGTATTCATCCTGCCAATGGGACAGCGGGCGGCCGAAATAACCTTCCTGCAAGGTGCGCAGCAGGTTGCGGTCGCTGACCTGCCGCAGTTGCAGCGCGACTTCGCGCAGGTTCACGGTCTCCACCGGCAGCGCCACCTGATCAGATTTCGCCAGCACATAGGCCCGGCCCGGGAAACGGACCGATGGGGTCCGATCGCGCACGTAATGGGTCAGTTCGACCTCTTTGCTCAGGACCTCACCGCTGGCGGCAGGTAGACCGCGCCGCAAAGCGATTCGGTAGCGCTCGCCATGTTCGGCGCCATCAAGGCAAAGCTGACGGCCACTGGCTTCGGCAGCCAGTTCGGCCCCGGCCCCCTTGATGTAATCGCCATAATCCACACCGCTGCGGGCAAGATCCTCGGAGAACTCCACGCAGATCCGCGGCGTGGCGCTGTCGCTTTCCACGGTGCTGTCGGTGACGCGGAAACCATATTTGCCGATGGCTTCATCCAGCAGCGCTGCCGTGTCGGCCCGGGGCGCAAGATCCTGCGCCAGACGCAGCACCGACAGCATGTCGCGGCCACGCCCCAGCCTCTCAAGCGCGCGTCCCGCCGTCACCAAAGCCTCGGCCTGCAAGGGCGCCGCCTCGGCCCGCAGGTATCCGTTCAGCGCCGCAGACAGGGCCTGCTGCCGTTTGGCGTTCTTGTTCTGCTTGCTCTGGTCTGCGATTCGCAGCCACAGGGCGGAAACCTCGGTCCACAGGGCCGGATCATCGTTCACGGCAACCGCCGCGCTGAGCCAGCCGAGTGCGCTTTGCACGCCGCCCGCGCGCGCCTGACCGCGCCCGGCGCGGATCATATCGTCCAGAGTTTCACCCCGTGACGGATAGCGCAGACCAATCTGCCGGGCCTGCCGCAGCGCTGCCTGCAGATCGGCGGGACGCAGGATAGTGAGTCGCTCAGCCCTCTGGGAGGCCGCCGCCTGCTGCGCCGCAGATATTGGGCGTTTCAGCGCCGAAATCGCACCGGTGTAGGGCGTGGCCTCTTTCATTTCGGACTTTGGAAAACAGGCGTTTGCCTTGTTGTTATAAGAAAATCCAGCACAGGCCTGCTGCGCGCTGCAGGCCCTTTGGCAAGCGTTCAGATCCGTATCGAAAAGGGCCTGCAGATCGGATCCGTAATAGTCAGTATCCGCAAAGGACTGGTACCGCACCTGTGGCAAAACGGGATCCGGCCCCGCCTGCACCGACGCAGCAAAAAAACCGAGAAATGAAAGCAAAACAATAAGAAACCGATCCAACATGGCACCCTCCGAACTGAGGTTAAGCTTGCACGCACTTAACGCCATAGCAAGGTTTCCCGTCGTAACACCAATCATGGCCAATTTGCCGCCCGAGTTCAGGCTCGGAGTAAACACGCCATTTAATTGAGGATGGAGCTAGCAGGGATGAACCTTGCCGAGAAACTCGCTGAGGAACGCCGGGCACGCCTGGCGGCAGAGCGGCTGCTTGAACTGAAGCAGGCCGAGCTGACCGCAGCGAATCGCAAACTCGGGCGTCACGCGCTGGCTCTGACCCGGCAGATCGGTGTGACCCAGGCCGAAGTTGCCAACGTACGCGACGAAAACGCCAAGGTGAAATCCGACCTCAGCATGGCCAACGAAAAGATCGAAAAGGCCGAACGTCGTCTGTGGCATTCGATCCAGGCCTTTCAGGACGGCTTTGCCTTCTTTGATTCCGACAGCAAGCTGATCGGCGCCAACACTGCCTATCTGAACATCTTTGACGGGCTAGAGGAAATCACCCCCGGCGTCTCCTATGTGCGGATCCTTCAGATCCTGACAGACGAAGGCCTGGTCAATACCGAAGAGCTCAAGCCGGATCACTGGCGGTCGATGATGACCGATCGCTGGATGTCCCTGAAACCAGAACCCATCGTGATCCGGATGTGGGACGACCGTTATCTGCGGCTGTTCGATCAGCGCGGACAGGGCGGCGATGTGGTCAGCCTTGCGCTCGATATCACCTCCTCGGTCCGTTACGAGGAAGAGCTGCGGGCCGCCCGCGAACGCGCCGAATCCGCCAACCGCGCCAAATCCGCCTTCCTCGCCAATATGTCCCACGAGATCCGTACGCCGATGAATGGCGTCATCGGCATGGCCGAACTTCTCAGCGACACCGAGCTGAGCGAGGAGCAGCGTCTTTACGCCAATACGATCAAGAACTCAGGCGAGGCGCTGTTGGTCATCATCAACGACGTGCTCGATTACTCCAAGATCGAAGCGGACAAGTTGGCACTGCACCCCGAGGCCTTTGACCTGGAGCGCAGCATCCACGAGGTGGTCATGCTGCTGCAACCCACGGCCCGGGACAAAGGCCTGGCGATGCTGGTGGATTACGACATTTTCCTGCCGACCCGTTTCGTGGGCGATCCCGGCCGTATTCGTCAGGTTCTGACCAACCTGGCCGGCAATGCGCTCAAGTTCACCAAGGAAGGTCATGTCACCCTCCGGGTCACCGGTGTAACCAACCCGGACGAGAACCTGTGCTGGATTCATGTCACCATCGAAGACACCGGCATCGGCATTCCTGCGGAGAAGATCGAGCACATCTTTGGCGAGTTCAACCAGGTCGAGGATGAGCGCAACCGCAAATTCGAAGGCACCGGTCTGGGTCTTGCCATCTCCAAACGCCTGATCGGCATGATGCGCGGCGAGATCTGGGTCGAAAGCGAGGAAGGCCAGGGATCCTGTTTCGGTTTCCGCCTGCCGCTTCCGATTCCGCAAGGGGCGCATACCTCGGTTCCCGAGATGACACCCGGCCTGAAGCGGATCCTGCTGGTCGACGATCTGCAGCTCAACTGCGAAATTCTGCAACGCCAGCTGAAACTGCGCGGCATCGATGTGACCACCGCCCATACCATCGCTGACGCCATGGATGCGATGGCCGCAGACATCGATCTGGTGATCTGTGAACATGGCCTGCCTGGCGGTGGCGGCGTGCAACTGGCCCGTGATCTGCGCAACGGCAAATGGAACGACGTGCCCCTCCTACTGCTCAGCTCCAACCCGCACACGGTGCAGGACGCCGACGTAGAAGATCTGAAGCTATATATTCTGCAAAAGCCCACGCCCCGGGATGAGCTGTTTGAAAAGCTAAACGAGATCGCGGCCGCCCTGCCTGGAGCGCAGCCTGCAGCGCCGGACGCGGAACCGGGTGCCGCCCCCGGGGAGTTGACCCTGGAAGAGGCCTATGCCGCCGACAACGCCAAGGTGGTGTCCCCCGACGGTGAAGGTGCTGTTCTGGATCAATCCGAAGATCTGGCCTCGGCCCCCCGGCAGATGCGGGTTCTGGCTGCCGAGGACAACAAGACCAACCAGCTGGTGTTCCGCAAGATGGTCAAACATATCAATATCGACCTGCGCTTTGCCAATAACGGGGTCGAGGCCGTGGCGGCCTATCAGGACTTCGAACCGGATCTGATCTTCATGGACATTTCCATGCCGGTGATGGATGGCAAGCAGGCCACCATGGAAATCCGCAAGATCGAAGAGGAAACAGGCCGTCACGTGCCCATCGTCGCCCTGACCGCGCATGCCATGGCTGGCGATTCCGAAGGCATACTGGCGGCGGGCCTGGATCATTATCTGACCAAACCTCTGCGCAAGGCGCTGATCCTCGAACGTATCGGTGAATACGCCCCGCAGGATGCCCAGCCGATCGATCTAAGCCCAGCCGCCTGATCCACCTCCACGACAGCGCCATGTGCAGATACCTTGTAGCTGCGAATGGCTCTGGGGCGGCACAAATGGGGCGGGCGGAGCTCAGCCGCGCAGGAACACCGGCTTGTCCGGCTCCGACAGCTCCGGTTTGTAGACGTAACCTCCGGTGTCGAAATCCTTAAGCGCCTCGGCATCGTTCAAACGGTGCTGGATGATATAGCGCGCCATCGCGCCGCGAGCCCGTTTGGCATAAAAACTGACGACCTTTGGCGTGTCGTTCTTCATCTCCATGAAGACCGGCGTGATCACCTTCGGCTTCAGCGCTTTCAGATCCACTGCGCCGAAATACTCCTGGCTGGCGCAGTTCACCAGAATATCGCTGCCTGTTTCTTCGGCCTGGCGGTTCAGGGCTTCGGCGATCTGGCTGCCCCAGTATTCATAAAGGTTCTTGCCGCGTTCGTTTTTCAGCCGCGATCCCATCTCTAGCCGGTAGGGTTGCATCCCGTCCATCGGCCGCAGCACCCCGTACAGCCCCGACAGAATGCGGAAATGATCCTGGGCCCAGGCCATTTCCTCGGCATCGAGCGAGGCGGCCTCAAGCCCCTGATAGGTATCGCCAGCAAAAGCCAGCACGGCGGGGCGCAGGCTATCGGTGGCCGGCTTTTCCTCAAAGCTACGGAAGCGGTCGTAGTTCAGCTTGGCCAGATCCTCGCTGATATGCATCAGCTTCATCAGCTCGGCCACCGACAGCTCCCGCGCCACGGCGTTGAGACGCACCGCGTCCTCCTGAAAGGCAGGCGCGGTCATTTCCATGTCGCGCTCTTCCCAGTCCAGTTTTTTCGCAGGGGAAACCACTACCAGCATCTGTCATCCTCGCTCTGTTCTGGGCCAGACTTAGCCCGCGCCGCGCAAGACGTCCAGAAACGCCGCCGCGAAACGTTCCGCGCGGCGCTCCCCCAGAAGCCGCTCCAGCCCCGCCTCATCGCCCGGCCGCATCTGGGCCACCTTGGCCAGCAGCGAGGCCGAGCAGCTGAGCGGTTTAAGCGTGCCGCATTCCCCCCGCGCCAGCTGCCCCTGAACCTCAAGCAATGCATCGTACAAAGACCCCGCCCCCTCCCGTGTCGCCAGTTTGCGCCGCTGCGGGTGCATCTGTTCCACGGCGCCGGTGATCACGCTCAGGAATTCATCGCCATATCGGTCCAGTTTTTTGGCGCCGACGCCGCTGATGCGGGCCATCTGATCCAGCGTTTCGGGCCGCTGTTCAGCCATCTCGATCAGGGTGCGATCCGGGAAGATCACATAGGCGGGGACCTTTTGCGCCTCGGCCAGCGCCCGGCGCTTTGCCTTCAGCGCCGACAAGAGCGGCGCGTCCTCGTCCGAGACCAGCGCCTTCACTGCCGGGCGCCTGTCAGCGGTCTTGATGGTATCCTTGCGCAACTCGATCCCGGCCTCGCCGCGCAGCACCGGCAGGGCCGCATCGGTCATACGCAGCGCGCCGTGTCGCTCGGGGTCCGGGCGCACCAGATCGTGCCCCATCATCTGCCGGAACACCGCCTGCCACTGGCCCTTGGCGTATTCCTTGCCGCAGCCAAAGACCGACAGCTCATCATGGCGTTTGGCCCGCACCCGGTCGGTTTCGGTCCCGCGCAGGATGTCGATCAGATGCCCAGCGCCATAGGTTTCCTGCGTGCGCAGGATCGCCGACAGCGCCTTGCGCACCGCCGTGGTGCCGTCAAAGACCTCCACCGGATTGTCGCAAAGATCGCAGTTGCCGCAGGGCTCTGCCGTTTCGCCGAAATAGGACAGAAGGTTTTGACGGCGGCATTTCAGCGCCTCGGCCAGCCCCAGCAGGGCGTTCAGCCGCGCATGATCCGCAGCGCGGCGTTCCGGCGGCGCCATGCCTTCGTCGATCTGGCTGCGGCGCAGGCGGATGTCCTCGGGCCCGAAAAGGGTCAGGGTTTCCGCAGGCGCGCCATCGCGGCCCGCGCGGCCGATTTCCTGATAATAGGCCTCGATGCTTTTGGGCAGATCCGCATGGGCAACCCAGCGGATGTCGGGCTTGTCGATGCCCATGCCAAAGGCCACCGTGGCCACCACAATCAACCCATCCTCGCGGGCAAAGCGGGTTTCCACGATGCGCCGGTCCTCGGCCTCCATGCCACCGTGGTAGTGACAGGCAACATGGCCCTCTTCGCGCAGCGCGGCGGCCAGCGCCTCGGTCTTGGCCCTTGTGCCGCAATAGACGATCCCCGATTGCCCCTTGCGGGCGGCAGCAAAGCCGAGGATCTGACGGCGCGGGCTGTCCTTGGTGCCAAAGGCAAGGTGAATATTGGGCCGGTCAAAGCCGCGCAGGAAGGCGCGCGGCGCCTGTCCATCGAACAGCTTCTGAACGATCTCTTCCTGGGTTTCCTGATCCGCCGTCGCGGTAAAAGCCGCCAGTGGCACGCCCAGCGCCTGGCGCAGCTCGCCGATGCGCAGGTAATCGGGACGGAAATCATGGCCCCACTGGCTGACGCAATGCGCCTCATCCACCGCGATCAACGAAACACCGATACGCCGCAGCATCCCCATCGCCGCCCCCGAAGCGAGCCGTTCCGGCGCCATGTACAAAAGCTTCAGCCGCCCCGCCTCGATCGCCTCCCAGACGGCCTCGGTCTCTTCTTCGGTATTGCCCGAGGTGAGCGCACCGGCGGCAACCCCAGCTTCCTGCAAGGCGCGCACCTGATCACGCATCAGGGCGATCAGCGGCGAGATCACCACCGTGACCCCATCGCGCATCAGGGCAGGCAATTGGAAGCACAGGGATTTACCGCCACCCGTCGGCATGATGGCCAGAACGTTTTCGCCTGCGGTCACCGCATCGACGATCTCTTCCTGTCCGGGGCGGAAGGCATCAAAACCGAAAATATCGCGCAGCAGCGGGGTCGCCTGTGGCAGGTCTGTCGTCTGCGTCATCAAAGGGAGGGCCTCAAGGGAGTGTCTGCTCGGATTTGGCACACAATCCCACAGGAGGAATCGGGCGGCAAGAGGCCGCCCAGTTAAATCACCGGTCTAATCCGCGAACATGGCGCACCGAACAGGCGCTGCCCGGCCTCACGGCCAGGCCAGACCGGATCAGTAGAACATCATCATGTTGTTCTGGATGATGATGCGCAGCGCATAGACCGCGATCAGCACCAGAAGCGGCGCCAGATCGATCCCCTGCATATTGGGCAGCAGGCGGCGGATCGGCGCATAAAGGGGCTCAAGGATGCGGTTGAGACCATACCAGATCTGCGCCACGAACTGCTGGTTCAGGTTCAAGACCTGGAAATTGATCAGCCAGCTCATGATCACATGCGCGATGATGAAGAACCAGACGATGTCCAGGATCAAAAGCAGGATTTGAAACAGCGATAACATCCTATTCCCCTATGTTAGCCAGCGTAACAGGTAAGCAGCCGGGTGCAGATGCGCAAGGCTTCCGCGAGGTTGCGGTTGACGGGCGGTAAATGGGTGGCAACACGGGCACATCGCAAAGGAAAGACCGCCCATGTTTCCCATCGTCCGCCTGCTGAAAGATCTGTTTGTCGCCAGCCGCATGGAACCCCTGCCGCTCACGGCCGTGCACCGCTCCAGCCATATCTGCTGGCCCTGGGATCTGGATATCTGGCTGGAGCTGAACAACGGCCGCGCGATGACCCTTTATGATCTGGGGCGCACCATGCTGGCGCAGCGCGTCGGGCTGATTGGCGCGCTGCGCCAGAACCGTTGGGGGATGACCGTGGCGGGCACCTCGGTGCGCTTCCGCCGCCGTATCCGGGGCTTTGAACGCTTCGAGATGCGCAGCCGCGCCGTGGCCTGGGACGACAAGTTCATCTATCTGGAGCAATCCATGTGGAAAAAGAACGGCGAATGCGCCAGCCACGTGATGCTGCGCACCGCCGTCACGGACGCAAAGGGCATCGTCCCCCCGACAAAGGTGCTGGCGGCCGTCGGTCAGGGGGACGCCGAAACCCCGACAATGCCCGAGTGGATCGCAGCCTGGTGTCAGGCTGATGCCACACGCCCCTGGCCACCGATGGCAGAGACGCAGGATGGGCTTGCTTCGTAATGCCAGCACCTGTCTTATCGGCAACAACAAAAGGTCGGGGGGATGGGCGACATGGCTGAGGTGTCACAGAAAAAGCGGATCTGGGGGTGGTGGTTCTTTGATTGGGCCAGCCAGCCCTATCACACGCTGCTTGTAACCTTTGTCTTTGGCCCCTTCTTTGCCGCCGTTGCCGCGCAGCATTTTCTGGGCCAGGGGCTGGCCGAGGAAGCCGCCAAGGCGCAGGCGCAGACGATCTGGTCCATCGGCATGACCGTGACCGGGCTGCTCATCGGCTTTGGTGCGCCGTTTCTGGGCGCACTGGCAGATATTTCGGGGCGCAAGATGCCCTGGATCATGGTGTTTTCCATGATGTACCTGATCGGCGCTTGGGGACTTTGGTACATGGACCCGGCAGGCAGCAACCTGTGGTGGATGCTGATCAGCTTCGGCTTTGGCTTTATCGGCGCTGAATTCGCCCTGATCTTCGTCAACGCGCAATTGCCGTCGATGGGCAGCAAGGAAGAGGTCGGCGCCATCTCCGGCTCCGGTTTCGCCTTTGGCTATCTCGGCGGGGTGATCGCGCTCTTTATCATGCTGCTGCTGTTCGTGGAGCAAGGCAACGGCAAGACCCTGATCGGGCTTGATCCCATTCTGGGGCTTGATGCCGAAGCAAAAGAGGGGACCCGCGCCGTCGGCCCGGTGACCGCCACCTGGTTCGCCGTCTTCATGGTTCCCTATTTCCTGTGGGTGCATGACAATCACGCCACCGGTCAGCGTGGCAGCATGGGCCGGGCGGTTCGGATGGTAATCAATCTGGTGGCCGGGCTGCGCCACCGCGCCAGCCTGACCAGTTACCTCGTCTCCTCGATGCTTTACCGGGATGCGCTCAACGGGCTTTATGCCTTTGGCGGTGTCTATGCGAGCCTGGTTCTGGACTGGTCGATCACCAATATCGGCATCTTTGGCATCATCGCCGCGATCTCGGCGGCCCTGTTCAGCTGGCTGGGCGGCAAGGCGGACAAACGCCATGGTCCCAAGCCGGTGATCATCGTCGCCATTCTGGTGCTGGCGCTGGTCTGCATTACCGTGGTCTCCATGTCGCGGGAGCAGTTCTTTGGCGTCGCACTATCCGAAGGTTCCTCCCTGCCCGATGCCGTATTTTTTGGCTGCGGCGTTCTGATCGGCGGTTTCGGCGGAATCCTGCAATCCGCCAGCCGCAGCCTGATGGTGCGCCACACGGATCTCGCCAAAGCCACGGAAAGCTTTGGACTTTATGGGCTTTCCGGGCGCGCGACTGCTTTCCTCGCGCCCGCGCTGATCGGCATTGCAACCACAATCACCGGCAGCGCCCGACTTGGTATCACTCCCGTCATCGGACTTTTTGTTCTAGGCTTGATTCTGTTGAAATGGGTTGAGGCCGAGGGAGACCAGACGTGAGACTGCTGTTTGCAACGCTTGTCGCGATTGCCGGTCTGATCGGGCCAGTTGCGGCGGAAACCCCGGCCAAGCAACTGTTCGGCGCCAAGGCGGTCGGATCCCAGCAACGGCCTGCACCGCTTGGCTCTTATGCCAAGGGCTGCGTCGCGGGGGCCGTGCAACTGCCGGAAACCGGCCCGACATGGCAGGCCATGCGCCTGTCGCGCAACCGCAACTGGGGCCACCCCGAGACCGTCGATTTCATCCGTGACCTTAGCACATTCGCGGCCCGACAACCGGGCTGGAAGGGGCTTTATATCGGTGACATCAGCCAGCCGCGCGGCGGCCCGATGCTGTCCGGCCACCGCAGCCACCAGATTGGCCTTGATATCGACATCTGGATGCGTCCGCCGGACCGGCTGAACCTCAGCCGCGCCCAGCGCGAAAAGGTCTCCTCGATCTCCATGCGCCGGGCCAAGGGCGCCTTTGTGAACAGTGACTGGACCCGTCAGCACCACGAGATCCTCAAGGCCGCCGCCAGCGACAAACGCGTGGCGCGGATCTTTGTCTTTCCCGGCGCCAAGGTTCAGATGTGCAAGGATGCCAAGGGCGACCGGCGCTGGTTGCGCAAGATCCGCCCCTGGTGGGGCCATCACTATCATTTCCACGTGCGGCTCAACTGTCCACGCGGCGCACGCGGCTGCGTCGATCAGAACCCGCCCCCGCGCGGCGATGGCTGCGCCGATGCGCAGAAATGGGTCGATGACATCCTGAACCCGCCGCCGCCCAAGCCGCGCGATCCCAATGCGCCAAAGCCCAAGCCGCGCCGCGACTACACGATGAAGGATCTGCCCCGGCAATGCGCCGCAGTCCTGCAATCAGATTAAGCCTTGCCCTCATGGCCGCAGCTGCGCTGGCCGTGGCGACCTACGCGGGCGCCCGGGCCGGGCGAGTGTCGGCTGAGGCGCGGCTGATCGGCAGCTATACCTGGGCGCCCCCGGTGCAGCCCGAAAAACCCTGGTTCGGCGGCTTTTCAGGCATTGAGATGGGCAAGGATGGTCGCTCCATGATCCTGCTCAGCGACCGGGCGCATCTGGTGAGGGCCCGGATCAATCGTACAGAGGGCAGGATCACCTCGGCGCGCGTCACCAAAAGACGCAGCCTGCGAGCCTCGACCGGGCGTATCCTGCAAGGACGCATCGTCGACAGCGAAGGGCTGGCCGTTGCCCCCGATGGCAGCCTTTATATCTCCTTCGAAGGGGTGTCGCGCGTGGCGCATCACCAGCGTGGAGGCAGCCGGGCGGAGGTCCTGCCCCGCCCCAACGCCTTCCGCCAGATGCCCGCCAACAAGGCGCTGGAGGCGCTGGCCATAGACGGCGGCGGTCACCTTTACACCCTGCCGGAAAACGCCCCGGACAAGGACGGCGACCTGCCGGTCTGGAAATGGAACGGCAGCCGCTGGAGCCAACCTTTCAGCCTGCCCCGGCGCGGGCGGTTCATGCCGGTGGGGGCGGATTTCGGCCCCGACGGGCGGTTCTACCTGCTGGAGCGGAACTTCCTGTTCTTCGGCTTCCGCTCCCGCCTGCGGCGCTGGGATATAACCGAGGACGGGCCGCAGAACGAAACCACCCTGCTGCAGACCGCGCTCGGCACCCACGATAATCTCGAAGGGGTGTCAATCTGGCGCGACGCAGCGGGGATCTTGCGCGCAACGATGGTCTCTGACGATAACTTCCTGTCAGTGCAGCGCACGGAACTGGTGGAATACAGCCTACCTGATTGACCCCGGCTGCTGCCGCATGCCACCGCGCAAAAGGACGCGCCCGCAGCGTGCCCTGCACGCTGCCCAGCCCAACGGGCGGGGGGACATCTGTGATGTCTCACCGGCGGGCGGGAGCCTCCCCTGTCTTGCCAAAAGCGTCAAAAAGGACTAACTGGCCCGATCCTTAGCGCAATCGCCCTGCGCCGGGTACATTCCACAAGTCTCCGCTACCTTGTCAAAACGGACCAGTTACATGACACGTTCCTATTTTCCCGGCATTCTTGCCATGGCCGCCGTCGTTGTGGCCTCCAACATCCTGGTGCAATTCCTGTTCGGCCAATGGCTGACCTGGGGCGCCTTCACCTATCCTGTCGCCTTTCTCGTCACCGATGTGATGAACCGCGTCTATGGCAAGGGTCCGGCGCGCCGGGTGGTTCTGGCCGGTTTCGTCGTCGGGGTGATCTGCTCGCTGATCGGCACTCAGATCATGGGCGAATTCGGCCCGCTGGTGACCCTGCGCATCGCGATTGGCTCGGGCCTTGCCTTCCTCACCGCGCAATTGCTGGATATCTCGGTCTTTTCCGCCCTGCGGGGTGGCAAATGGTGGCGTGCGCCGCTGGCCTCGACCCTGGTTGGCTCCAGCGTCGATACCGCGATCTTCTTCAGCGTCGCCTTTTCCGGCACGCTCAGCTGGATCGAACCGGCCAATGACGTCTCCTGGGCCGGTGAAATGCTGCCGCTGCTGGGCAGCGGTCCGGTGGCGCCGCTCTGGGTCTCGCTCGCCCTGGCAGACTGGATGGTGAAACTGGCGCTGGCGCTGCTGGCGCTGATCCCCTTCCGGCTGATCGTCAAACGGCTCACTGCGGTCCCAACCCTGTAGGGATCGCCCCAAAGGGCCACCTGCCAAGAAATCAGACACGCTTCGCCGCCTTTTCCCGATTGCCGCAATTTTTGTTTGGCAGATCGGACATTCCGTGCAACGCTCATTGGTAACGGAAACAGAAATGTAAAGGAGGTGATCCAGTGTCAAGAAAGGTATTGGAGCAAGGTGTTGGAACAACCGGAGGGTCCGCCTGCTGAGGCAGCCCTTTGCCGTGTGGTCCTATCGGCTGGCCTGCAAGATGCAGATCTAACCGACCCGACCTCCTGAAAACTTTCGAAGGGCCGTCCCGCAAGGGGCGGCCCTTTTACCTTGCCGCCTTTTACCTTGCTGCAAGCCGCTGTAGGCTCTGCCCGTTATGATACGGATCGACAACGATATCGCCCTGCAGGACTGGGAAATCACCGAAAGCTTCATCCGCGCCTCTGGGCCGGGTGGACAGAACGTGAACAAAGTGGCCACCGCCGTCGAACTGCGCTTCGAAGCCGCGCGCTCGCCCTCGCTGACACCGGCGGTCAAGGCGCGCCTGAAACGTCTGGCCGGGCGGCGCTGGACCAAGGAAGGCGCCATTATCCTGCATTGCGACGAAACCCGCTCGCAGCAGCGCAACCGCGATATCGTGCGCGACAGGCTCGCTGATCTGGTGCGCCAGGCGCTGGTGGCCCCAAAACGGCGGATCGCCACCAAACCGACACGCGGCTCGGTGCGCCGCCGCCTGGAGGCCAAGAAACAACGTGGCCAGATCAAGGCCGGCCGTGGCAAGATCGACCCGGACTGATCTCGCATTGCACCTGCCCAAATCGCTGTTAAAGCTATCAAAACGAGATTTGGGAGATAACGAATATGCGGCTTGCAGGAAAAACAGCGATTGTCACGGGTGGTGCCTCGGGATTTGGCGCGGGCATTGTAGAAAAGTTTCTGGCCGAAGGGGCCAAGGTGATGATTGCGGACATCAACGGTGATGCCGCAGCCGCCATGGCGGCGGATCTGGGCACGAATGCCATCGCGCAGGCGGTCGACGTTGCGGACGGTGCATCCGTCAATGCCATGGCAGAGGCTGCGCTGACCGCCTTTGGCAAGGTGGACATTCTGGTCAACAATGCCGGTGTCACACACCTGCCGACCCCACTGGATGAGGTGTCAGAGGAAGATTTTGACCGGGTGTTCAACGTGAACATGAAATCGGTCTACCTGACCGCCCGCGCCCTGGTGCCGCACATGAAGAGCCGCAAAACCGGCGCCATCCTCAATGTTGCCTCCACGGCCGGCGTGTCGCCGCGCCCCAACCTCAACTGGTATAATGCCTCAAAGGGCTGGATGATCACCGCGACCCGCACCATGGCGGTGGAGCTGGCCCCCAGCGGCGTGCGCGTCAACGCGATCAACCCGGTGGCCGGTGAAACGCCGCTGCTGAAATCCTTCATGGGCGAGGACACTCCCGAGGTGCGCGCCAAGTTCCTGTCGACCATCCCGCTGGGCCGGTTCTCCACGCCCGAGGACATGGGCAATGCCGCCTGTTTCCTGTGCTCGGACGAGGCCAGCATGGTCACCGGTGTCGCCATGGAAGTGGACGGCGGTCGCTGCATCTGACCCTTCGTAAACACCACTCGGAAACGACACGTCAGGAGAGCCGCCATGCGTCCCGGACCCCGCAACCTGATCACCGACGTGCCCGGCCTACTGGTCGGCAATGCAGCGGATGATGACCTGAAATCAGGCACCACGGTGCTGACGGCCAAGGACGGCCTGACGGCCTCGGTCCATGTCATGGGCGGGGCGCCGGGCACGCGGGAAACCGATCTTCTGGCGCCCGACAAATCGGTCGCCAAGATCGACGCGCTGGTGCTGTCGGGCGGCTCTGCCTTTGGCCTTGATGCCTGTTCCGGCGTGGTGGATGCGCTGCGCGCGGCGGGCCGGGGGTTCCAACTCGGACCAGCGGTGATCCCGCTGGTGCCCGGCGCCATCATCTTTGACCTGCTGAACGGCGGCAACAAGGACTGGCAGGACAACCCCTATCGCGCCCTTGGCCGCGCCGCGTTCGAGGCCGCAAGTGAGGAGTTTGCCATCGGCACCGCCGGGGCAGGCACCGGCGCACTGACCGCCATGGTCAAGGGTGGGCTTGGCTCGGCCTCCTTCGTGCTGGACAGCGGTGTCACCGTTGGTGCCCTTGTCGCGGCCAACCCGATGGGCGCCGTGACCACGCCGGGGGATCGCCATTTCTGGGCCGCCCCGTTTGAGGTGGATGGCGAGTTCGGCGGTCTGGGACCGGACCCGAGGGGTGGATTGGGTCAGGCGCTGAAAAGCCGCAAGATGCAGACTATGCGGGCGCAGGCCGGGGCCGAACCAATCCCTGAGGAGCGCGGCAACACCACCATTGCAATCGTCGCCACCGACGCCGATCTGACCAAGGCGCAGTGCCAGCGCATGGCCACCGCCGCCCATGACGGCATTGGCCGTGCCACCGTTCCGGCCCATGCGCCGGGCGATGGCGATCTGGTCTTTGCCGCCACCACCGGCGCCCGCCCTCTGGCATCGCCCGAGGCCGAATTGGGCCAGATCGGCCATGCTGCGGCGCTGTGCCTCAGCCGCGCCATCGGTCGTGCAATCTATAACGCAGAGCCCGCCGACGGCGACCTTTTGCCCTGCTGGAGCGGTGCGCCCGGCACCCCGTCGCAGTAGCAAGATCACGCGAACTTGGGGCGGCGCGTCAAAACGTCCATTGACTATGCGCCCCAAAGACCTCGTATTCCCTACAGCCAACTCAAATTGGAGCAAGCATATGAAACGTCTGATGTCCGCCGCCGTAATTGGCCTTCTCGCCGTCCCCGCCTTCGCCGAAGGCGATGCCGCCAAGGGCGAAAAGGGATTCAAGAAATGCAAATCCTGCCACATGGTCGTCTCGGACAGCGGCGAAACCATCGTCAAGGGCGGCAAGACCGGGCCGAACCTCTGGGGTGTCGCTGGTCGTCCGGCAGGCAGCTACGAAGGTTTCAAATACGGTAGCGACATGACCGCCGCCGGAGAAGCAGGCCTGGTCTGGACCGAAGAGAACTTTGTCGCCTTCACCCACGATCCCCGTGCCTTCCTGCGCGAATATCTGGACGACAGCGGCGCGAAATCGAAAATGTCCTTCAAGCTGAAAAAAGGCGGCGAAGACATCTATGCCTTCCTGGCCTCGCACGGACCCGCCGCCTCTGAATAAGCGATAGGCGCGGATTTAATCACTACAGGCCGCGGCCCAAGGGGCGCGGCCTTTCGCGTAATTGCGCTTGATCGTGTTTGCGAATAACGAATTGAAGATGCGGTGAGCGGACCCCTGTCCAAAGCCGCTGACGGGAATTGAAACGGACCTGAACCCGCGATGACTCATCCGATCCCGGCCTGGGTGAACGGCGAACTGACACCGGTGGAAAAGCTGGCGGCCCATGAACAGGGGCTGAAGCACAAGGCAGTGTCGGTCTTCGTCGTAAAAGGCACCGAAATCCTGATGCAGCGCCGCGCCATGGGCAAATATCACACCCCCGGGCTGTGGGCGAACACCTGCTGCACCCATCCGATGTGGGATGAGGCCTCCTCCGCCTGCGCCGTGCGTCGCATGGGCGAAGAGCTGGGCATCACCGGCCTTTATCCCGAATTCCGCCACCAGCTGGAATACCGCGCCGATGTCGGACACAGCATGATCGAACACGAGGTGGTCGATGTCTTTCTGGCCCACGCCCATCGGCCGCTGAATCTGGAACCCAATCCGGACGAGGTGATGGAGACGCGCTGGATCGACTATCACGACCTGATCGCAGAGGTGCAGCGCCACCCCGACCGGTTTACCCCTTGGCTGAAGATCTATCTTGGCAACTACGCCGATGTCATCTTTGGCCCCGATCTGATCATCGCCGCTCAGGATTGAGCCTGCACAGACCGGGGCCCGGGTCTGTGCCTTCGGGGTGAGTCAGCGCGCACTTGCTCTGATCAGATGAAGCATGTTTTCTAGGGCACCAGACCGAACAGGAGAAACGCGGAATGACCCTTCTCATCGCAGGTGGCGGTATTGCCGGCCTGACACTTGGATTGACGCTGCACCAGATCGGTGTGCCCTTTCACATCTGCGAATCCGCGCCCGAGCTGAAACCGATGGGGGTTGGCATCAACCTGCAACCCAATGCGGTGCGGGAACTCTTGGATCTGGGGCTGGAAAAAGAACTCGATGCCATTGGCGTGCGCACCCGGCAGCTGGGGTTCTACACCAAGCTGGGCAAGACCATCTGGGAAGAGCCGCGCGGCATGGATGCGGGCTATGCCTGGCCGCAGTATTCGGTGCATCGGGGCGCCCTACAGATGATGCTTTATGAGGCGCTGGTGGCCCGCGCCGGGGCAGAATGCATTTCGACCGGTGCCCGCGCCACCGGCTTTGAAACCACACCCGAGGGCGCCGTGCTTTTGCTCGACGATGGGCGGCGTCTTGAGGGACGGTTGCTGATTGCGGCCGACGGCATCCACTCGGCCCTGCGTAAACAGATGTACCCGAACGAAGGCGAGCCGATCTGGAACGGCCGGATCCTGTGGCGCGCCACGACGCAAGCCCCGGTCTGGAGCGGTGGCGGCGCCAT
The DNA here is from genome assembly GCF_041008745.1 of Pseudophaeobacter sp. 1A09344. NCBI lineage: Bacteria > Pseudomonadati > Pseudomonadota > Alphaproteobacteria > Rhodobacterales > Roseobacteraceae > Pseudophaeobacter > Pseudophaeobacter sp. 1A09344. Next base: position 32,472 of record NZ_JAXGFS010000009.1, on the reverse strand, counting down.
GGTGATGATCGGCCACAACGCCCTGCGCATGGTGGCCTATCCGATTTCGGACCCCGGCAGCGACGGTCTGGCAACGATCAACTGGATCGCCGAGAAAAGCTTTGATCCGAGTGCCGCCTGGAAGAAGGAAGACTGGAACCGCGCGGCGGATATCGAGGATTTCGTCGGCGATTTCGAGGACTGGACATTCGACTGGATCGACGTACCCGGCCTGATCCGCGGCGCTGATGTGGTTTTTGAATACCCGATGGTGGACCGCGATCCGTTGCCGAAATGGACCGACGGATCAGTGACGTTGATGGGCGATGCGGCACATCCGACCTATCCTGTCGGCTCGAATGGGGCGAGCCAGGCCATTCTTGATGCCCGCCTGATCGGCGCCGAACTGCTGCGGCACGGGCTGACCCCTGCCGCGCTGGAAGCCTATGAGGCGGCGGTGCGCCCGCTGACCACCAACGTCGGCCTCGCCAACCGCAGCGCCGGCGGACCGGATGCGGTGCTGCAGATGGTCGAGGATCTCTGTGGCGGCGATTTCGAGACCGTCGAGGATGTGATCCCCATGGAGGATCTGGCCGCCCATGCGGCGAAGTACAAATCCATCGCCGGCTTCAGCATCGAGGAGCTGAACGCCCGTCCCCGCACGATAGCCGAAGGCGCGCAGCTGGGCTGAACCACCTCGGCTGCTACAGGGGCGCTCCCGCCGCTTTCCCGTGTCATCAAAGATGACGCGGTCTGCGTTGGGCCCGGCGGCGCACGATGTGCGCCGCGACAGGTTTTGCTGAGAAGCGTTTCAGGGGCAGGTCTGCCCTGAAAGCGCCTGTTCCAGTTTGGGACTGCGCCGAGTCGCCTCAAGGGTGCCCCCGCCTGCGGCGGGGCCGCTAGAGCGGCCCTTGACCCGAATCGGCGCGGGTTTGACCCGCAGGATCAGACGCCGATCACCGCCTGCACCGCCCGTTTCCAGCGACCGTAGGCGGCCTCTCTCTGGTCCGCCTCCATCGCGGGTGTGAACTGGCGATCCCGGGCCCAGGTTGCGGCAAAGCCGCTCTGGTCGGGATAAATACCGGCCTTCATGCCCGCCAGCCAGGCCGCGCCCAGCGCCGTGGTTTCCTGCATTACCGGCCGGTCGACCGGGGCGCCCAGGATGTCCGACAGGCTTTGCATGGTCCAGTCGCTGGCGCTCATCCCGCCATCGACGCGCAGGGTGACGCTGTCTTCGGCAGCCTCCTGCCAGTCGGCGCGCATCGCCTCCCACAGATCGCGGGTCTGATAGGCGACGCTTTGCAAGGCGGCACGGGCGAATTCCGCCGGGCCAGAGTTGCGGGTGAGGCCGAACATGCCGCCGCGGCAGTCGGGCTCCCAATAGGGCGCACCAAGACCGGTGAAGGCCGGCACCAGGATCACGTCCTGCCCGGGGTCTGCCGAGGCCGCCAGCCCACCGGTTTCCTGCGCCGAGCCGATGATGCCCAGCCCGTCGCGCAGCCATTGCACCGCTGCGCCCGCGATGAAGATCGATCCTTCCAGCGCGTAGGTCGGCTGGCCATCCAGCTGATAGGCGATGGTGGTCAGCATCCGGTTGCGGGATTCGACCGGCGTCGCGCCGGTATTGAGCAATGCAAAACAACCGGTGCCATAGGTGGATTTCATCATGCCGGGTTGGAAACAGGCCTGACCGATGGTGGCCGCCTGCTGATCCCCCGCCACGCCGAGGATCGGGATTTCAGCGCCGAAATGCTCGGCCGCAGCGATGCCGAAGTCTGCGGCGCAGTCCTTGACCTCGGGCAGCATCTGCATTGGCACATCCAGGACCTCACAGATCTCGGCGCTCCAGCCGCCTTCGCGGATGTCATACATCAGCGTGCGCGCAGCATTGGTGGCATCGGTCACATGGGCGGCGCCGCCGGTCAACCGCCAGATCAGGAAACTGTCCACGGTGCCGAACATCAGCTTGCCCTCGGCCGCGCGGCTGCGGGCGCCGGGCACAGTGTCGAGGATCCACTTGACCTTGGTGCCGGAAAAATAGGGATCAAGCAGCAGACCCGTCGTCTTGTGTACCAGATCGCCATGCCCGGCGGTCCGCAGCTCTTCGCAGATCGCCGAGGTGCGGCGGTCCTGCCAGACGATGGCCTTGTGGATGGGCTGGCCGGTTTCCCGGTCCCAGACCACCGTGGTTTCGCGCTGATTGGTGATGCCGATGGCGGTGATATCAGATGCCGAGATGCCCTGTTCCGAGATCACCCGGCGACAGACCTCCAGCGTGGAGGACCAGATTTCTTCGGGGTCATGTTCCACCCAGCCGGCCTGCGGGAAATACTGCGGGAACTCCTGCTGCGCGGTATGGGCGACCTGCATGTCCCCGTCGAACAAAATCGCCCGCGTCGAGGTCGTGCCCTGGTCGATCGCCAGAATAAAACTCATCTCCTGCCCTCTCTCCTGTCTTCTGAGGGCAGACTTTAGACGCAAAAGTGTTAGCGCGACCAGACCCGACTAATCACTTAGTTGCGGAACCGCGATATTGTCGATCAGCCGCACCCCATCGAGCCATGCCGCCACCAGGAGCCGCGCAGGCCGGGTTGGGGTTTGCAGCGGTGCCAGAGTGTCAGCGCAGCGCAGGTCCAGATACTCGACCTCACCAAAACCCGCGGCCTGCAGGGCGGCGCGCGCCTCTGGCTCGATCTGGTCGAAGGTTTCCCCGGCAGCCAGTCGACCCGCGCAGCCCGTCATGACGGGATAAAGCCGACCGGCCTTGTCCAAAGCCTCCGCCGACAGGCGCATATTGCGCGAGGACATGGCAAGACCAGAGTCTTCGCGTACGGTGGGGCAGCCTACGACTTCGATCGGGATATCGAGGTCCCGCGCCATGCGGCGCACCACCATCAGCTGCTGGAAATCCTTTTCGCCGAAAAACGCCTTGTGGGCGCCGGTCTGCAGGAAAAGCTTGGCCACAACGGTGGCAACACCATCGAAATGTCCGGGCCGGAAGGTGCCCTCCAGAACGTCTGTGATACCTTCGACCGAGACCGAGGTGGCATAGCCATCGGGATAGATCTGATCGGGGTCCGGTACATAGACCACATCGACATCGAACGGCGCGAGTTTTTCGGCATCCGCCTGTTCGGTGCGCGGGTATTTGGCCAGATCCTCGGGGCTGTTGAATTGCCGCGGGTTCACGAAAATGGTCACGATGACCCGGTCACAGGCTGCCTTGGCCGCCTCGACCAGCGACAGGTGGCCGGCGTGCAGGGCGCCCATCGTGGGTACGACACCGACGAGTTCACCAGCGCGGATCCAGGTGGCATGTTGTTCGCGCAGATCCGCAAGGCGGCGCAGAATAGGAGCAGTCATCGTATTGGTCAGCCCTTCTTGGCGCCGGGCGCCGCATCCGCGAAAACATGTTCAGCCGCCGGGAAGCTACGGCTGCGCACCTCGGTCGCGTATTCCTTGATCGCGGCCTCGGCCATGGGGCCAAGATCAGCATAGCGTTTGACAAACTTCGGTTTGAAGGCGGCGAACATGCCCAGCATGTCATCCAGCACCAGAACCTGCCCGTCGCAGCCTGCCGAGGCGCCGATACCAATAGTCGGAATGACGATCTCTGCGGTGATCTGATCGGCCAGGACCTGCGGCACCTTTTCCAGCACCACGGCAAAGGCGCCAGCCTCGGCAACGGCGTGGGCATCGGCAATCACCGCTTCTGCCTGCTCATCGCGGCCCTGCACCTTGTAACCGCCCAGCGTGTTGATCGACTGCGGCGTCAGACCGATATGCGCCATCACCGGGATGCCGCGTTTGACCAGGAACCGGATGGTCTCGGCCATCTCGACCCCGCCTTCCAGCTTGACCGCGCCAGCACCGGTTTCGCGCATCAGCCGCGCCGCATTGCCAAAGGCCTGTGCCGGGCCTTCCTCGTAGCTGCCAAAAGGCATGTCGATCACCATCAGCGCCCGTTTCAGCCCGCGCGCCACCGCCTGACCGTGCAGGATCATCATCTCCATGGTGACGCCCAGAGTCGAGGGCAGCCCATGCAGCACCATGCCGACACTATCCCCCACCAGAACGAAATCGCATGTGTCATCCATCAGCCCGGCCATCGGGGTGGTATAGGCTGTCAGGCTGACGATGGGATCCTGGCCCTTTCGGGCGCGGATATCTTCGGCCGTGATGGCCTTGGTCTGGAGGTTCGCGCTCATCTTCTTCCCACGTTGGTTTTGGGTTGCGGAGGGGTATCATTTCGCACCCGCAGCATCCAGTGCGCGAAATGTCTCCCCCCTTGTCTCTTTCTGCCGCAACGCCAAAACGCGACAGGCTCTTGATTAACACTGCAAAATCAGGACAGACTTCTGGCAAGCCCGCCAACAAGGGCGTGTTTCCAACATCAGGGAGTTTCAAAGTGACATTCAGATCCATCCTCTTTGCCGCCGGTTCCGCGCTGGCGCTGAGCACCGCAGCCGCCTGGGCCAAAGACAGCGTCACCATCGGTCTGCAGCTGGAACCGCCGCATCTGGACCCGACCAGCGCCGCTGCCGGGGCCATCGATCAGGTCCTCTACTCCAACGTCTTCGAAGGTCTGACCCGCTTCATGGGGGATGGCTCGGTTGTGCCGGGTCTCGCCAAAAGCTGGGACATTTCCGAGGACGGTCTGACCTATACATTCCACCTGCACGACGGCGTCACCTTCCATGACGGCACCACCATGGACGCCGAAGACGTGAAATTCAGCCTGGACCGCGCCCGCGCCGAAGACAGCACAAATGCGCAAAAGGCGCTGTTCTCGGACATCGCAGATGTCACCGTGGTTGATCCGATGACCGTCAAAGTCACGCTGAGCCAGCCCAACGGCAGCCTGCTGTTCAATCTGGCCTGGGGCGATGCCGTGATCGTGGCGCCGGAAAGCATCGAGGACATCAAGACCGCGCCGATGGGCACCGGTGCCTTCAAATTCGCAGGCTGGGTGCAGGGCGACCGCATCGATCTGGAAAAGAACGCCGATTACTGGGGCACCCCCGCGAAACTGGACAAGGCCACCTTCAAGTTCATCTCGGACCCCACCGCCGCCTTTGCAGCCGTGATGGCCGAGGATGTCGATGCTTTTTCCGGCTTCCCCGCGCCCGAGAACCTGCCGCAGTTCGACGCCGATCCGCGGTTCCAGGTTCTGGTCGGTTCGACCGAGGGGGAAACCATCCTGTCGACCAACAACAAACAGGCGCCCTTTGACAATGTGAAGGTGCGCGAGGCGCTGGCCCATGCCATCGATCGTCAGGCCATCATCGATGGCGCCATGTTCGGCTATGGCACGCCCATCGGCACCCATTTTGCGCCGCACAACCCGGCCTATGTGGATCTGACCGGTCAGTCCGCCTTTGATCCGGAAAAGGCCAAGGCGCTGCTGGCCGAGGCCGGTCTGCCGGACGGATTTGAAACCACCCTGCACCTGCCGCCGCCCTCTTATGCCCGCCGTGGCGGTGAGATCATCGCCGCCCAGCTGGCAAATGTCGGCATCAAAGCCGAGATCATCAACGTCGAATGGGCGCAGTGGCTGGAAACCGTCTTCCGCGGCAAGAACTTTGGCCTGACCATCGTCAGCCACACCGAGCCGATGGACATCGGGATCTATGCCCGCCCGGAATACTACTTCCAGTATGACAATCCGGACTTCCAGCAGCTGATGACCGACCTGAACGGCACCACCGATCCCGATCAGCGGACCGCGATGCTGCAGCAGGCGCAAAAGATCATCGCCGACGACTACGTCAACGGGTACCTGTTCCAGCTGGCTTCTCTCAGCGTGGCAAAGGCTGATCTTCAGGGTCTTTGGGCCAATGCGCCGACACAGGCGACCGACCTGACTGCTGTCAGCTGGGCCGAATAAGCCCTGCCAATCTACCCCAACAAAGGGCGCGCTGCGGCGCGCCCTTTTTCATGCCCGCACCGTACTTTCACCCCTCCGTCGGCCAGCGGCTCGGACCAGACGGATTCGCATATCGAATCGTGAATGCCCTGAAGAAAAAATGGCTTTGATGTCTGCTGCTTAGCTCGGATTCCGCACGCTTCACGACGGCTGCGCGTTAGCCGCACAAAAGATGACCAAAATGGCGATTTTTCACGGCCAGATCACAAAAATAATAGCGCCAGTTTCACCCTCTGCGCTGCTTGCTCTGGACCGATCCCTCTGCTGATTCTAGCCTGTGTCACAATGATACAATATTCTTTCAAACGACTGCTTTCGCTGTGCCTCAGCCTGGCTGTGGCCTCTATCGTGATCTTCGCGGTGATCGAAATCGCGCCCGGCGATCCGGCGTCCTTCATGCTGGGCATCAACGCCCAGCCTGACACCGTGGCGGCCCTGCGCAGTGAGCTGGGGCTCGATGAATCGAAGCTGCACCGCTACCTGACCTGGATCGGCGGCATGCTGACCGGCGATTTCGGCACATCTTATACCTACCGCACCCCGGTGGCCGAGATGATCGCCGACCGGCTGTGGGTATCGCTGCCGCTGGCGCTTTATGCGCTGGCGCTGTCGACGCTGATCGCATTTCCCGCCGGGATCTATGCTGCTGCACGGCGTGGGAAACCCGGAGACATGGCGGTGATGGGCGCAACCCAGCTGGGCGTCGCCATTCCGAACTTCTGGTTTGCGATGCTGCTTGTGCTTGTCTTTGCCATCAACCTGCGCTGGTTCAGCGCCGGGGGCTTTGGCGGCTGGGAAAACGGAATCTGGGCCGGGATGAAATCCCTGACCCTGCCCGCCATCGCGCTAGCCCTGCCGCAGGCGGCCATTCTGGCGCGGGTGATGCGCTCCGCCCTGCTGGATATTCTGGGCGAGGACTTCATGCGCACCGCTCGTGCCAAGGGTCTGACCCGCAGGCAGGCGCTGTGGCGGCACGGGCTGCGCAACGCGATGATCCCGGTGCTGACCATCATCGGTCTGCAGTTTTCCTTTCTGCTGGCCGGGGCGATCATCATCGAACAGGTGTTCTACCTGCCCGGCCTTGGACGGCTGGTGTTCCAGGCGATTTCCTCCCGCGATCTGATCGTGGTGGAATCGGTGGTGATGCTTCTGGTCTTTGCCGTGATCACCGTGAACTTTCTGGTCGATCTGGCCTATGCGCTGGTCGATCCCCGGCTAAGGAGCCGTACATGAGCCGCAGTCTGTTCCTTGGCATATTCCTGTCCTCGCTGGTGCTGCTGGCGGCGCTGCTGTCGTTCGTCTGGACGCCCTTTGACCACACGGCGATGGCCATCCCGGACAAGTTGCAACGGCCGAACGCCGTGCACTGGCTGGGTACCGATCACTTCGGACGCGACATCTTTTCGATGATCATGGTGGGCGCGCGCACCTCGCTGGCGGTGGCGCTGGTGGCCGTCGGTATCGGCATGGCCATCGGCATCCCGCTGGGGCTAACGGCGGCGGCGCGCAAAGGCTCTGTTCTGGACGAGTTGATCATGCGCGGCAACGATCTGGTCTTTGCCTTCCCGTCGCTTGTGATCGCGATCCTGATCACCGCCATCTTTGGCCCCGGCGCCATCAACGCGATCATCGCCATCGGCATATTCAATATCCCGGTCTTCGCCCGCATCACACGGGGGGCGGCCCTGTCGCTCTGGCAGCGGGAATTCATTCTCGCGGCGCAGGTTGCGGGCAAAGGCGCAGCGCGGATTTCAGCCGAGCATATCCTGCCCAACGTGGCGAACCTGCTGATCGTGCAGGGCACCATCCAGTTCAGCCTTGGCATTCTGGCCGAAGCAGGCCTCAGCTATGTCGGCCTTGGCGCGCAGCCGCCGACCCCCAGCTGGGGACGCATGCTGGCGGATGCGCAAACCATGGTCAGCTTTGCCCCGCATCTCGCGATCATTCCCGGGTCGGCCATCGTGCTGACCGTGCTTGGCCTCAACCTGATGGGCGACGGGCTGCGCGACTGGCTGGACCCCAAACTGCGGGAGGCCCGCACATGACACCGCTTTCCCACATCTCCGCAATGGCCATGTGCCCGGCACAGCCGGGCCGCGCCCGACCCTCCCCCCGGGAGGGCGCATTGCGCCCAGCCAGGCTCGGGCGCTCCCCTTGGTGTGATCTTATGGAAGGACGCCAGACGTGAGCCTGCTGAATATCACCGACCTGTCGCTCTCCATCGGCAGCCACCCGATCCTGAAGAACGTGACCCTTTCGGTCGCTGCCGGAGAGATCGTCGCCGTCACCGGCGAAAGCGGCTCCGGGAAATCCATGACCGCCTTTTCCGTCATGCAACTGCTGCCCGAGCGGACCACAATCCAGGGGCAGATCCTGCTGGAAGACACCGATCTGACCCGGCAAAGCGAAGCGCAGATGTGTGCCCTACGCGGTCAATCTATTGGCATGGTCTTTCAGGAGCCTATGACCGCGCTCAACCCGGTCAGGACGATTGGCGATCAGGTGATGGAGACCATCCTGATCCACGGCGCCATGACGAAACAAGAGGCCGAACAACGCGCCCGCGACATGCTCGACCGGGTCGGTCTGCCTGCGGATCGCTTCCCGCTCAGCCGCTTCCCGCACGAGCTGTCCGGTGGTCAGCGCCAGCGGGTCGTCATCGCCATGGCCATCGCCCTGCGCCCGAAACTGCTGATCGCGGATGAACCGACAACTGCGCTGGACGTGACCACCCAGGCCCAGATCCTCGACCTGCTGAAGGATCTGGTGCAGGAATTCGGCATGGGGCTGCTGATCATCACCCATGATCTGGCCGTGGTGGCGGATCTGGCCGACCGGATCGTCGTCATGCGCCACGGCGAAGTGGTCGAAACCGGGGAAACCGATTGGCTGCTGCACAACATGAGCCACCCCTATACGCGGATGCTCTTCGCCGCCTCCTCGCATCAGGTCACCCTGCCAACGGCGCCGGAGCCGAAACCGCTGCTGGAGGTCAAGGGCGCCGTACGTGACTACCGCCTGCCGCGCAAATCACCCTTTGTCCCGCAGCAGCATTTCCGCGCCGTGAACGAGGTCTCCTTTACCCTCAACCGCGGCGAGCGGCTGGGCCTTGTCGGCGAGTCAGGATGCGGAAAATCGACCCTGACACGGGCAATTCTGGGGCTGGAGCCACTTCAGAGTGGTGAAATCCTGCTTGATGGGAAGCCGATTTCGGCCGGTCACGCGGCCGAGGCGCGCCGTAAGATGCAGGTGGTATTTCAGGATCCCTTTGGCAGCTTCAACCCGCGTCACCGGGTCGACCGGCTGATCACCGAACCCTTCTACAGCCAGCCCGATGCCCCCACCGGCAGCGCCCGCACCGATCTGATCGCGGAGACCCTGACCGCCGTCGGCCTGGGGCCGCAGGATGCAAACAAATACATTCACCAGTTCTCCGGCGGTCAGCGCCAGCGCATCGCCATTGCCCGCGCTCTGATCACCCGGCCCGAGCTGATCCTGTTCGACGAAGCGGTCTCGGCCCTTGATGTCTCTGTCCGTGCGCAAATCCTCGACCTGCTGGCCGAGCTGTGTGAGGCCTATGAGCTCACCTACCTGTTCATCAGTCACGATCTTTCGGTGGTGCGCACAATCACCGATCGCTGCCTGGTGATGCAGAAAGGCCAGATCGTCGAGGAAGGCGCCACCGAAGAGGTGCTGTCGGCGCCCCGGCATCCCTATACGCAGGCCCTGATTGCCGCCGCCCCTGTTCTGCCCGATCTGACGCAGGGAGCGGCATGAGCCTGACACTGTCCCTGATCCTGCCAAAGGAGCATGCGGTTCTGACCAGTGTTCTGGCGGGGTATTTCGAAGAAACCGCAAGCCAGGCCCGGATCGATCCGGGCGACAGGGCACGGCAGATGCTGCACCGCAAGGATGTCATCGCCTTCTGGGTGCTGAACGACGGGAAACGCATCGGCTTTGCCCTGGTTCTGAACCTGCCCGACGACCGGCGCGAGCTGTCCGAGTTTTCGATCTTTGCCCCGCATCGCCGCCATGGCTTTGGCCGGGTGGCGGCAGAGATCCTGTTTCAGGAGTTTCCGGGGCGCTGGCGGATGGGCATTTCGGCCCAGTCCCCGTCGGCCCTGGCCTTCTGGGGCACCTGTCTGAGCGTCCTGCCCGGGGTTACCGAGCTGCGCGAGGGCGCACCCTTTACCGAGTTGCAAAGCAAAAGCTATTCCTTCCAGATTACAGGACCCACTCATGACTGAAAAAAACAATATCTGGTTCGATCCCAGTTTCTGCCTGATCGGCGGCAGCTGGCAGGCCTCGGCAAGCGGGGAGACCCTGCCGTTGATCAATCCGTCGAACGGCAACGACCTGTGCCGGATCGCCCGTGGCGGCGCCAAGGACATCGACGCCGCCGTGCGGGCTGCCGAAGCGGCGCTAGACAGCGGTTGGGGCCAGATGCCCGCATTGGAGCGTGGCCGTATCCTGTGCCGCATCGGCCAGCTGGTGCTGGAGCGGGTGGATGAGCTGGCCGCGCTGGAAGCAATGGATGTCGGCAAACCCCTGACCCAGGCCCGTGCCGATGCTGTGGCGCTGGCGCGCTACTGCGAATTCTACGGCGGCGCTGCGGACAAGGTACACGGGGAGACCATTCCCTATCTGGACGGCTACACCGTCTATACGCTGCGCGAACCGCATGGGGTCACCGGACATATCGTGCCCTGGAACTACCCGATGCAGATCATCGGCCGCTCGGTTGGCGCAGCGCTGGCGATGGGCAATGCCTGCGTTCTGAAACCAGCCGAGGAAGCCTGCCTGACCGCGCTGGCCTTTGCCCAGCTGGCGCTGGATGCGGGCCTGCCCGACGGGGCGCTGAACGTGGTGCCGGGACTGGGCGCCGAAGCCGGCGCGGCTCTCACCGCGCATCCCGGCGTGCATCACATCTCTTTCACCGGCTCGGTGGCCACCGGCGCCCTGGTGCAGCAGGCCGCAGGCAAGAACGTGGTGCCGGTGACGCTGGAGCTTGGCGGGAAATCCCCGCAGCTGGTGTTTGACGATGCTGATCTGGATGCCGCGTTGCCGTTTCTGGTCAACGCGGGCATTCAGAACGCCGGCCAGACCTGTTCTGCCTCCTCGCGCATTCTGGTGCAGCGCGGCGTCTATGAAGAGGTCAAGACCCGCATGTCCGCCGCCTACGCAGAGCTGACCGTAGGACCGGCCCCGGAAGACCTGCGTCTGGGGCCGCTGATCTCGGCCCGGCAGAAGGAGATCGTCGAAGGCTTCCTGGCCAAGGGGTCGGATCTGACCGTGGCCGCGCAGGGGATTATCGTGGACGGCGCGCCCGAGGACGGTGCCTATGTGCGCCCGACCCTGTTTGCCGATGTGCCCGCCGATCACGCGCTGGCGCGGGAGGAAATCTTTGGCCCGGTGCAGGTGATGATCCCCTTTGACACCGAAGAGGAAGCCGTCGAGATCGCAAATTCCACCGACTACGGCCTCGTGGCCAGCGTCTGGAGCAGCGATGGCGCCCGCCAGATGCGGCTGGCAAAGAAGCTGCGTGCGGGTCAGGTCTTCCTCAACAACTATGGCGCCGGGGGCGGTGTGGAACTGCCCTTTGGCGGTGTCGGCAAATCCGGCCATGGCCGCGAGAAAGGCTTTGAAGCGCTTTATGGCTTCTCCCAGCTGAAAACCGTCGCTGCCTATCACGGTTGACACAGCCCAACAGAAGAGGTTTTGCGCTGCGCTTTGCGCATCGCGAGGCCGCAGGCCGCGCCTTCGGCGCGGCCTGCGGGGCCCAAGGGGAAGACTTGCATGTTCCATGCGAGCCTTCCGCGCGGGAGCCACCGCCTCCGTTAGAAGCGCTTCAGACGATGACGTCGATGCGTTCCTGTTCGCCCACGCCGAATACCCGCTTGTAACGGGCGACTTCATCCGCCGGTCCCATCGCCTTTTCGGGATTGTCCGACAGTTTCACCGTGGGGCGGCCATTGGCGCTGACCGCCTTGCAGACCAGCGAGAACGGCGCCAGCGCATCATCCGGTACCAGCCCGCGGAAATCATTGGTAAGCAAGGTGCCCCAGCCGAAGGACACCTTGACCCGGCCCGCGAACTGCGCGTGCAGCTCGGCGATCTTGTCCACGTCGAGCCCATCCGAAAAGATCACCCGTTTCTGTTTCGGATCCTCTCCGCGGTCCCGCCACCATTTGATCGCGACCTCGGCGCCCGCAGCGGGATCGCCGCTGTCGATGCGGATCCCGGTCCAACCCGCCAGCCAGTCCGGCGCGTGCTCCAAAAACCCCTTGGTGCCATAGGTGTCGGGCAGGATGATGCGCAGGTTGCCGTCGTGTTCATCATGCCAATCCGACAGCACATCATAGGGCGCGCGGGCCAGATCCTCATCCGTTTCGGCGAGGGCGGAATAGACCATCGGCAGCTCATGCGCATTGGTGCCGATCGCCTCGACCTCGCGACGCATGGCGATGAGGCAATTTGAGGTCCCGGTGAACTTCGGTCCCAGCCCCTCCATCATCGCCTGCACGCACCAGTCCTGCCACAGGAAGCCATGCCGCCGCCGGGTGCCGAAATCGGCAATCGACAGCCCGTCGATCTTGCGCAAGGCTTCGATCTTTTCCCACACACGGGTCATGGCGCGGGCATAAAGGACCTGCAATTCGAACCGGCCCATGTCGTTCAGAACCGCGCGCGAACGCAGCTCCATCAGCACCGCCAGCGCCGGGATCTCCCACAGCATAACCTCGTGCCATTTGCCTTCGAAGGTCAGCTCGTACTGATCACCCTTGCGCTCCAGATGATAGGGCGGCAGACGCAGGCCTTCGAACCACTCCATGAAATCGGGGCGGAACATCTGGCGTTTGCCGTAGAAGGTGTTGCCGCGCAGGAAGGTGCTTTCGCCGCGGGACAGCGACAGCGACCGGATGTGATCCAGCTGTTCGCGCAGCTCGCCCTCGTCGATGAGCCGGGCCAGCGGCACCTGCGAAGACCGGTTGATCAGCGAAAAGGTGACCTGGGTGTCCGGCTTGCTGCGGAACACCGACTGGCACATCAGCAGCTTGTAAAAATCAGTATCAATCAATGACCGGATGATCGGATCGATCTTCCATTTGTGATTGTAGACGCGGGTTGCAATATCCACCGGCGGCCTCGCTCCGTTGTTTCACAACGTGATAGGGCAGGCCCACGCCCGGAGCAAGGAAATCAGCCTGCGCGCAGGTTGTGTCTGTGGCCCCCGTGGGTCAGCAGGACATCGATCAATTGTTTGCGGTTGATCGGTTTGGTGAGGAATTCGTCCATGCCCGCCGCCAGGCAATCGGCCTTGTCGGTGTCAAAGGCGTTGGCCGTCAGGGCGATGATCACCGGCTGGCGGATCTGCAACGCCCGGATTGCCCGGGTCGCTTCGAGACCGTCCATGACCGGCATGCTCATATCCATCAGGATGATATCGGGCTGAAAAGACTGGGTCAGTTCCAGCGCTCTGGCGCCATCCTCGGCCAGTTCGATCTCCACCGGGAAATCCTTGAGGAACTTCTGGACCAGGATCTGATTGACCTTGTTGTCCTCCGCCACCAGCAGGCGCAATCCGTTCAGCGCCGCGGGCACCTCTTCGTCTACAACGGAGGCGCCGCAGGCCTGCTGGGCAGCGGCAGCAGGATCTTTCGCTTCCTGGAAGGGCAGGCGCACCGTGAAACAGGATCCCTGCCCCGGCTCAGACGCGACGGTGATTTCCCCGCCCATGGCCACTGCGAGGCGACGCGAGATGGCAAGCCCGAGGCCGGTGCCGCCAAAGCGGCGGCTGATGGCGGCGTCTGCCTGCGAGAACCGTTCGAAGATCTTGCTCAGCATGTCCTTGCTGATCCCGATCCCGGTGTCGGCGACATGAATGGTGATGTCCCGGCCGCTGTCGCTGTTTTCCGCCATCAGCGTGACCTTGACTTGGCCGGTCTCGGTGAACTTGATGGCGTTGCCAACCAGATTGGTCAGGATCTGGCCAAGCTTGCGGTCATCGCCATTCAGCAACGCCGGAACGGTATCATCGCACTCAAAGACCAGCTTCAACCCCTTGGCATCGGCCTGCGACTTCAGCAGGCGGATGGTGTTTTCACAGCAGCGGCGGGCATTGAAATCCACGGCATCAAGGGACACCTCGCCCGAGTTCAGCTTGGACAGGTCAAGGACATCGTTGATCAGATCCAGCAACGTCCGGGCCGAGCTAAGGATGGTATCCGCATAGAGCTTCTGATCTTCATCCAGGTCGGTGTCTTCGAGCAGCTGCGCCATGCCGATCACCCCGTTCATGGGGGTGCGGATTTCGTGGCTCATGGTGGCAAGGAATTCGGATTTTGCCCGCGCGCCTTCCTCGGCGGCGAGGCGGGCCTTTTCCAGCTTGGCGGCGTATTCCTTGGACTCGGTGATATCGCGTTCTACCGCGATATAGGTGGTGACGGCGCCGGTATCGTCCCGCATCGGCACCTGATTGGTCTCCAGCCAAAGCGTTTTCCCGTCCCGCCGCTGGTTCAGCACCTGTACCCTGAAGGGCTCCTCCCTCTTGCGCCCTTCGACAATGACGTCAAGGCTCGCCGGGTCGGTGTCCGGGTGGTTCAGAAGATCACCGGGCTGACGGCCGATCGCCTCTTCCGCGCGCCATCCCGTGATCCGCGTGAAGGCATCGTTGACCCAGATGATATTGCCGGTCTTGTCCATCAGCATGACACTGTCATTGGCGTGACGGGCCACCAGCGCCAGCCGCTGGGTCTCAAGTTGCTGCGCATAAAGGCGCTGATAGGCGGTCTCCAACTCCTGCCGCTGAAGCGCCTGGGCCAGCAGGCTGCTGCGGGTGCGGTGGAAACCGCGCGTGGTAAAGGTCAGCAGCCAAATCAGCGAGCCAAAGAATACCAAAAGCCCGGCGAAATGAAGCTGCGTGTCCGTGCTGCTGCCGCGCAGCACCGGCCCCCGCACGATAAGTATAAGGATAGGCGTCGCCGTATAGATCGCCAGACGGAAGAACACCGCGATCCGGTGGAAGGGAAACAGCAAGCCTGCGTTGATCGCCGCGCTGGTCAGCAGGGCAATGGAAAACAGCTGGTCATGCCGTTCCGAAAACTCCGGCGACCCTGCATCCACATAAACGGACCAGAGCGGCGCCGTGGCAGCGATGGCAACGCCAATCCCGTGAAGGGCTGCCGTCGCGGAACTGACGCTCCGCACCCGTTTTTCAGCGGCGGCATCCCGGCGCAGGCGATTGCGGGCCTGATGCAGATACCAGCAGTCCAAAAGGTCGGGGAGCATCGATGCCAGAAAGCTGAGAAGAGCGACAGCAGGCAAGATGAGATAGGCCAGCGCAAGGGACACCAGCACCGCAAACACAAGGCGCGACTTGAAACCCTTGATGCGCCCTCTGGAATAGCGATCAAACAAGCCGGCCGAGCTATACTTCTGGTAGTGGCTTGTCAGCGGTCCATTACCAGACATGCGCTGCTCATTCATCGTCTATCCTTGCGCGTGTCAATCCGCTCTTTGAATTAACGAAACTCCCTTTAAGAAACACTAAGCAGGTCCCTGGCCCAAATGGACACCCGCCTCCTGCATGTCCTTCAAGGCTGTATTGAGCGATCCCTCCAGATCGATGGCACGGCAGGCCGAGAGATCAACCCGGACATCAAATCCCAGCCGCGCGGCATCCAGCGCCGAGAAGGCAACGCAGAAATCCGTTGCCAGGCCTACCAGCGTCAGATCCATCAAGTCCCGATTGCGCAGGTATCCTTCAAGCCCGGTCGGCGTGGTCTTGTCGTTCTCGAAAAAGGCCGAATAGCTGTCCACTGCCGCACGAAACCCTTTACGGATGATTAGATCCCCGTCCTGCCGCAGATCCTTGTGAAAGGCAGCGCCGGGGGTACCCTGCACACAGTGATCGGGCCACAGAACCTGCGGTCCATAAGGCATCTCGACCAGGCCAAAGGCAGCTTCGCCCGGATGGCTGGAGGCAAAGGAGGAGTGTCCCGCCGGGTGCCAGTCCTGGGTCAGGATGACCGCATCATAGCGATCCATCATGGCGTTGATCGGGGCGGTGACCTCTTCGCCGCCGGCCACTGCAAGCGCACCACCAGAGCAAAAGTCATTCTGAACATCTATAACGATCAAAGCACTGGGCATGAAACTATCCTGTCTCGTTTCAGAAGGCGTAGGGCGCAGCATCTGTTGCGTCAATCCCCGCGCCCACTGCGGGACGAAGCATTCCGACATGCTGCCTGATCGGCAACGCGACCAATTACCACGCTGAAAAGCCGGGCCGTCACGACAGCCTGTCTTGCAGGATTTTCGGACTCTGGTGTAAAGGGCTGGCTATGTACACCATCGCTGCCCTGTATCACTTCACCCGCTTTTCCGACCCCGACGCTTTGCGGGGGCCGCTGCTGGATCTCTGCCTCGCACAGGAGGTCAAAGGCTCTCTGTTGCTGGCGCGTGAAGGGATCAACGGCACCATTGCCGGTCCGCGCGCCGGGATCGACGCCGTTCTGGCGCATATCCGCGCCCTGCCCGGATGCAGCGATCTGGAGTGGAAAGAAGCGACCGCCACCGATGCGCCCTTTGGACGGATGAAAGTCCGTTTGAAGAAAGAGATCGTGACCATGGGCCAGCCCGATGTGGACCCCAAGGCCCGCGTCGGCAACTACGTCGAGCCGGAAGACTGGAACGATCTGATCCGCTCAGACGATGTGGTGGTGATCGACACCCGCAATGACTACGAGGTGGCGATTGGCACCTTCGAAGGCGCGATCGACCCCGAAACCAGCAGTTTCCGGGAATTCCCCGCCTGGTGGGAAGCCAACAAGGACCGCTTCCACAACAAGCGGGTTGCGATGTTCTGCACCGGCGGGATCCGCTGCGAGAAGTCCACCAATTTCCTGCTGGGTCAGGGCGTAGAGGATGTCTACCACCTGAAAGGCGGCATCCTGCGTTATCTGGAAGAGGTTCCGGAACAGGACAGCAGCTGGCAGGGGGAGTGCTTTGTCTTCGACAACCGTGTCTCTGTCGGGCACGGGCTGAAGGAAGGTCCGCATGAGCTGTGCCACGGCTGTCGTCGCCCGCTGCTGCCCGAGGACAAGTCGCGCCCCGAGTACGAGGCCGGGGTCTCCTGTCATATGTGCATCAATGAGACCAGCGAGGCCGACAAAGCCCGGTTCCGGGAGCGGCAGAAGCAAATGCAACTGGCCCGGGCGCGCGGGGCGGATCATCTGGGCACGATTGCCCTTTAAGGTGGACCATTCTGTAAACCTTCAGAAATAAGCCTTAAAGCAGAATAGTTTCCTCCACGATACCGCTCTTGGTGGAATTTTAATCTTGCATTCTCTTCACGACTTTTTCATTTTATTTAATTGTAGCCAGCGACTCCTATCAAGGCTTGCGTATTTCAAAGCTCGATCGCTGGTGCTTGTGCCATTTTGCACAGTCAATTTTAGAAATGTTGAGATGAGGTGATTTCGATGATCAATTGCTCAGCCGAGCTGCTGCACCGTCCAGAGGAAGCGGCCAATATTAAACTTGGAAAAGTATCGATCCCCAGCCTGTTCCGCGACCTGCCCGAAGCCATCATCGTAGCGGATGAAAACCGCCGCATCGTCTGGGCCAACAATGCCGCGTTAAGCATGTTTGGCCACACCATCGATCAGATGGTCGGCCACAGCACCGCCATTCTTTACCCCACTGAAGAAGGCTACCTGTCCGCAGGCGCGGCACATTTCAATCCATCCGGATCCGCAGAGCAACATAATTACGAAAGCAACTATTTGCGATCAAATGGAAAAACCTTTTTAGGCGAAACAACAGGTGGCCCAATTCGCGATTCCCGTGGCGTCGTTCTGGGGTATTTCGGTATTACCCGCGACATTTCAAAACCGCGCGCTTTTGACGAATTGCTCGCCAGGCTCTATCAGGTTTCTGCGGATCAAGAGCTTGAGACCAATGAAAAGATCCGTGAAATTCTCAAAATGGGTTGCGCCCATTTTCAAACGGATTCGGCTTTGGTTAGCTGGGTTCACGGCGAAGACTACACCGTGCTCTACAGCTATTCCCAGATCGCGGAAATCGAACGCGGCAGCCGGTTCAAGATCGCCGATTGCTGCTGCGCACGCGCGATGGAGGCCAATGGCCCGATTGCCTGCAGCTCAGCTCAGGAGGTCGGAGACGCGCCCCACCCCTGTTACAGTCTGTTTGTTCTTGAAACCTATATCGGGGTACCGTTGGTGGTCGATGGCGAACGGTTCGGCACGGTCAACTTCACCTCGTCAGAACCGCGCACGCCCTTTGAGAGCAGCGATCTGGAGCTGATCAAGATGTTTGCGGCCTGGATTGCCCAGCAGCTGAGCATCGAAAAGGCGACAAACCAGCTGATCGAAATCAGCTGATCGCCCACCCCGCGACACGCGGGCTTCGTCAGCCGACATATAGACCGGCTGACGGAACGCAATTCTGTGGATCAGAAGTCCAAGTTTTCCACGCTCAGCGCGTTTTTCTGGATGAATTCGCGGCGCGGTTCGACCACATCACCCATCAGCTTGGTGAACAGATCGTCGGCCTCGACCATGTCGTCTACGCGCACCTGCAACAGGGTGCGGGCGTCCGGGTCCAGCGTAGTTTCCCACAGCTGATCCGGGTTCATCTCGCCCAGCCCCTTGTAGCGCTGCAGCGACAGGCCTTTTTCACCCTCTTCCAGAATCGCCTTCAACAGCTCCAGCGGACCGTGGATCAGCTGGCTGCGCTCCTTGCGCACCAGCGTCGCGGTCTGGCCGTAGATCTCCTGCAGGCTTTGGGTAAAGCTGCCGGTCTTGCGCGCCTCACCCGAACGCAGCATCGGACCATCCAGCGTGCGGACCTCCTCAACGCCGCGCAGGATGCGGGCCAGACGGATACCGTGATCCTGGGTAATACGGCCCTGCCAGCCCTTTTCATACTCCAGTGCAATCAGGTCGAGCCGCTTGGCAACCCTGTCGGCAACGCCCTGCAGGTCGGCATCCACCGCGCCGGGAACAAAGGCACCTGCAACGGCAGCCTGCTCCAGAATATGGCGGGGGTAATGGGTCGGGAAGGCATCGATGACACGACGCAGCTGACGCGCCTCATCCACCACGCGGGCCAGATCCTGCCCGACGATTTCCTCCCCCGATCCCAGTTTCAGAACCGCGCCTTCAACGCCCTGATGGATCAGGTAATCATCCAGCGCCGCCTGATCCTTCAGGTAGACCTCGGATTTGCCACGGGCCACCTTATAAAGCGGCGGCTGGGCGATATAGAGATAGCCGCCCTCGATCAGCTCGGGCATCTGGCGATAGAAGAAGGTCAGCAGAAGCGTCCGGATATGGGCGCCGTCCACGTCCGCATCGGTCATGATGACGATCTTGTGGTAGCGCAGTTTGGAGATGTCGAACTCATCCCGGCCAATACCGGTGCCAAGCGCCATCACAAGGTTGCCGATTTCCTGGCTTCCCAGCATCCGGTCAAAGCGCGCGCGCTCAACGTTCAGGATCTTACCGCGCAGGGGCAGGATTGCCTGCGTCTGGCGGTCGCGACCCGTCTGAGCAGAGCCCCCGGCGGAGTCACCCTCGACGAGGAAGACTTCGGTTTTCGAGGGGTCTTTCTCGGAACAGTCCTTCAGCTTGCCGGCGAGGAAGTTCACATCCATTGCCGTCTTGCGCCGGGTCAGCTCGCGCGCCTTGCGGGCGGCTTCGCGGGCCAGGGCGGCTTCGATGATCTTGCCGACAATTTCCTTGGCCTGGGTCGGGTTTTCCTCGAACCACTCGGCCAGTTTCTCGTTCACCAGGCTTTCCACCACCGGGCGCACCTCGGAGGAGACCAGTTTGTCTTTGGTCTGAGAGGAGAACTTGGGATCCGGCACCTTGACCGACAACACACAGGTCAGACCTTCGCGGGCGTCGTCACCGGTGAAAGAGACCTTCTCCTTCTTGGCGATCCCGGAAGACTGCGCGTAGTTGTTGATGGTCCGCGTCAGCGCACCGCGGAAGCCCGCCACATGGGTACCGCCATCGCGCTGTGGAATGTTGTTTGTAAATGGCAGCACGGTTTCATGGTAGCTGTCGTTCCACCACATCGCCACTTCGACGCCGATGTCGTCCTTTTCACCTACGATATAGATCGGGGCATCCATGACCGGGCTTTTCGACCGGTCGAGGTACTTGACGAATTCCTTCACACCGCCTTCGTAGAACAGCTCAGTCTCAAGCCGCTCGGCCGGGCGTTCATCGATCAGGATGATCCGCACACCAGAGTTGAGGAAGGCAAGTTCCCGCAGACGCTTTTCCAGCGTTTCAAAGGAGTATTCGAGGTTCGAGAACGTGTCGGTCGACGCCAGGAAGCGGACCTCGGTGCCGGTACGGTCACCGCAGTCGCCAACGACCTCAAGGTGCTTGGCCGTGTCGCCGCGCTCGAACCGCGCGATGTGTTCCTTGCCATTGCGCCAGATGCGCAGCTCCAGCCAGTCGGACAGGGCGTTCACAACGGAAACGCCAACACCGTGCAGACCGCCAGAGACCTTGTAGGAGTTGCTGTCGAATTTGCCGCCCGCGTGCAGCTGGGTCATGATGACCTCGGCCGCCGAGACGCCTTCTTCGGCGTGGATATCCACCGGAATGCCGCGACCGTTGTCACTGACAGAAACACTGGAATCGGCGTGAATTTTCACCGTCACGGCGTCCGCATGGCCCGCCAGTGCCTCGTCGATGCCATTGTCGACGACCTCATACACCATATGGTGCAGGCCCGATCCATCGTCGGTGTCCCCGATATACATGCCGGGGCGTTTGCGAACCGCCTCCAAGCCTTTGAGAACTTTGATGGAATCCGCACCGTATTCGGCGGGGGCGTGCTCGTTTCCGGACATTCGCGCGTTCCTGTTTTTGCTTTCAGATTTTATACGCAGTCCGGGGGGGAATGTCACGCGCACGCGCCCCTTTTATTCTTGGATTCAAGCGGCTTTTGCCCCCAGACCGGCGACTTTTTGCAGCCAGCCCTCGACCTTCTTGCCCTTGGCATCCGTGGCAGGCGCAAAGGAGGAGAACCGGGTCGGCTTCACACCGACAAAGCCAAGGATCTGACGGCTGATGATTTTCTTGATCGCATTGCTGTAAATCAGCCTCAGCAGCAGTGGGGGCGTGTCCGATGTCAGCAGCACCCGGGCGGTCTTGCCGGTCAGCATCGGTGCCGGAACTCCCATCATGTTGGGGTTGCGCGTGTCAAACGTCCGACCCGGAAGTAGCGCGCGATCAAAGACGCCTTTCAGCTTGGCCGGGATGGCGCCCCACCACAGCGGGGTTGCCACCACCACGTGATCGGCCCACTCCAGATCTGCAAGGAAGGCTTCCAGATCCGGCTCCAGCGGCTTGGGGTTCTTATAACCGCCCTGCCCGTAATCCATGTCGAACTGCATAGCAGAGATATCGTGATAGCGCACCGCGTGACCCTTGGCCTTGGCCGAGGCGGCATAGGTATCGCACAGCGATTTCGACAGCGAGGTTTCACCGGGGTGACCATTCAGGACGATGATTTTCTTGGTGGACATCTGACACTTCCTACAACTAAATTGACCTTGGTCAGTTTATTGACTCAATAAATGACCCTGGTCAATATTTAAATTGACCAGGGTCACATTTTCTTGATGAGGACGCAGATGCCGCGACAGCCCCAGAAACGCCGACTAGAAACCCGTGCCAAACTGCTGGAGGTCACAGCCGAGCTTGTTGCGACCGAAGGTTACAGCGGTCTCAAGGTTGAAGACGTTGTAAACCGCGCAGGCGTGGCCAAGGGCACGCTGTTTTCCCACTTCCGAGACAAGGACGGGCTGCTCGCCGTTCTTATCGGGGCCGAGGTGATGCGCCATCTGGACCAGATGGAGGAAAAGGGGGCACCCAACAGCCGCGAGGCCCTGCTGGAACGTATCGCACCCCTGCTGGAGTATGTGGCCGGAGACCGGGTGATCTTTGATCTGCTACTGCGTTATTCGGGATCCACCGGAACTGAAACGGATGAGGTGGTGACCGAAGGCTTTTACCGCCAGATCGCCATCTGGGGCGATTGGATCGCGCAGCTGCAACAGGCCGGACTGGTGCGCGACGATTACCCGGCGCAATTCCTGGCCGAAGGCATTCAGGCCTTTCTCAATCAGGTGATCGCGATCTGGTTCTGCATGTCCAGTCCCAACGAACAGACCCCACTGGACGCGCTGCGCCCATTTCTAGAGGCCTGGTTGGCGCCGCAGGCCTGACCCGGGGCCAACAAGGCGTCAGGAAAAGGGAATGATCAGCCCGACGCAGATCAAGAGGCCGCCGGACACCAGATTGACCTTCTTCAGGGCTGATGGCGACGACAGCAGCGCCCGCAACCGGTGCACCAGCGCCGCCAGAATCAGGTTGCCCATCAGTGGCACAAAAAAAGACAGCGTCACGATCACTGCCACATCCACCTTTGTGACTGCGGACAGATCAAAGAACCCCGGCAGCAGCCCCATGTAGAACAGGATCGCTTTGGGATTGCCCAGAATAACGGCAATCCCGGCCATGAACCCAGCCCAGGTGCCGGGGCGGAGTAAAGCGCTGTTTTCCTGAATACGCGCGCCCGCGTGGCGGATCAGGGTGATCCCCATGAACAGGAACATCAGGCAGGCGACCCAGCGCAGGACGGTCATGATGCCTGCAAATTCGGACACCAGCCAGGACATGCCCGCCACCGCTACCAGCGGCCACAGGATATCGCCGCAAGCCACTCCCAACGCCAGTGGCCAGGCAGCATGAAACCCGCCGGACACCGCCCGCGCAAGCAGCGCCAGCCAGACCGGACCCGGGGTGAGGAACAGAACGAACAGCCCGCCCGCATAAAGCACCAGATCCCAGATCGACAGGGTCATGACCGCACCTCTACCTTTGATCCAGCTTCGCCCTCGGTGATTTCCAGCATCTGGGCGCGACTACCCATTTCTGCAAACAGCTCTGCCTCGGTCCCCGTCATCCAGGCCTGCGCCCCCAGCGCACAGATCTCATCATAAAGCGCGGCGCGGCGGGCCGCGTCCAGATGCGCTGCGACCTCGTCCAACAACACGATCGGCGGCGCCCCTTCGCGCCCCGCAAGCGCACGGGCATTGGCAAGGATCAGCGACACCAGCAGCGCCTTCTGCTCTCCGGTGGAACAATCGCGGGCCGGTACGCCCTTGGCCGCATAGGTCCCGATCAGATCGGTGCGATGGGGGCCGACCAGCGTGCGCCCCGCCGCCAGATCACGGAACCGGCTTTCGGCCAGCGCCTCGCGCAGGTCCTCTGCGCTTGCGGGCATGGTGCCTTCGGTCTGGATCAGCTCCAGTTCAGCCACGGGAAAGGCGGTTTCGGCGGCCGCCTGCGCCTCTTGCAGCAGCGACACCGCCGCAATACGCGCGGCGCTGATGCGGTGGCCGGTCTCGGCCATCTGCGTTTCCAACACCCGGTACCAGGCCGGATCGCGGTTCTGATCTTTCAGCAGGCGGTTGCGTTCGCGCATCGCCTTTTCATAGGCCAGCGTCGCCTCGGCATGCGAAGGGTCAAAGCTGAGCACGATGCGATCCAGAAACCGGCGACGGCCCTCGGCGGCTTCAATCCACAGGCGGTCCATCGCAGGGATCAGCCAGACCACGCGGCAGATCTGCCCCAGTGCGATCTGGTTGGAGGCCTTGTTGTCGATCCTGACCTGCCGGGCGTTGCCGCCTTCGGACCAGGTTTCCACCTCGTAGGACTGTGTGGGGGCCTGCAGAGTCGCCTTCAATTTCCACCCCAGCGCCTCTGGGCGGCGGGTCATTTCCGCAGCGCTGGCGCGGCGCAGGCCGCGGCCCGGGGAAAACAGCGATACCGCCTCAAGGATATTGGTCTTACCCGCCCCATTCGGCCCGAACAGCGCCACGGGCCGCCCATCCAAATGCAGTTCCGCCCGCAAATGCGAGCGGAAGTGAGACATTGTCAACTCTGTCAGGGCAAGCACTTAGGGCGCCCCTTTCCTGATAGTGAGAACCCTAAGCCGGGTCCGTAGCGCCGGATCCGTGCCGTCAGACGCGCATCGGCATGACGACGTAAACCGCGCTTTCGTCATTGCCTTCGCGCATCAGGGTCGGATCGCCGGAAGAGTTGAACAGGAATACCGCGTTTTCCCGGTCCACCTGGCTGGCGATCTCCAACAGATACTTGGCGTTAAAGCCGATTTCCAGGCGCTCGTCGCTGTAGGCAACCGCCAGCTCTTCCTCGGCGGCGCCGCTGTCGGGCGCGTTGACCGACAGGATCAGGCGATCTTCTTCCAGCTGCAGTTTAACCGCACGGGAACGTTCCGAAGAGACGGTGGCGACCCGGTCCACAGCCTTGGCGAATTCGGCTGCATCCACTTCCAGACGGCGGGTGTTCCCCACCGGAATGACCCGGGTGTAATCCGGGAAGGTGCCGTCGATCACCTTGGAAGTCAGGGTGATGTTCGGCGTGGCAAAGCGAACCTTGGTCTCGGAGACGGAGACGGCGATGTCCATCTCGTCATCGTCCAGCAGCTTGCGCAGCTCACCCACGGTTTTACGCGGCACGATCACGCCCGGCATATCCTCGGCGCCCATCGGCAACGGCGCGTCGATCCGCGCCAGACGGTGACCATCGGTCGCCACGCAGCGCAGCGCCTTGCCGCCTTCGGAGCTGTCGGCCACATGCATGTAGACACCGTTCAGGTAGTAGCGCGTCTCTTCGGTCGAAATCGCAAATTTCGACTTGTCGAACAGGCGACGCAGCATGGCCGCGTTGGCGGTGAAATTCGAATGATACTCGGACGAGGCCATCACCGGGAAATCTTCGCGCGGCAGGGTTGCCAGCGAGAAGTTCGACCGGCCTGCCTCGACCGTCAGTCGGCCTGTAGCGGCATCGGCCGTCAACGTCACCAGCGCGCCGTCGGGCAGTTTGCGCACGATCTCATGCAGAGTGGTCGCAGCCACGGTGGTCGCCCCGGCGCGCTCAACCTGCGCGGGGGCCTTGTCGACCACTTCGATGTCCAGATCGGTGGCGCGGAACTGGGCGGTATCGCCCTCGGCTTCGATCAGCACATTGGCGAGGATCGGAATGGTGTTACGCCGCTCTACGACCGATTGTGCCTGGGCCACAGCCTTGAGAAGCGTGCCGCGTTCGATGCTGATCTTCATGTCCCTTGTCCTTTTTGTCTTGCCTCAGGCAGTGGCCGGGATAAGCAAATTAGCGGTTTACCCCTGCCATACAAGGCTTTTTATCGACTTCTCCAAGGGAAAGGAGGCAGCGTCAAGGGGCCTGTGATCGGCAGGGCGCAGAACACCGTCAAACGTTGCCCGCTGGCATACAAATGGCATCCCGGTCCTGCATGGAAAAACGGCCCCGGATTTCCGGGGCCGCATTGTCACGTCTCGGTCGGATCGCGCTTACGCCTCCAGGGAGCGGCGCAGCATTTCGACGTCTTCGGCGATCTGGCCGTCGGTCGTCTTCAGCTCTTCAATCCGTTTGACACCATGCATCACGGTTGTGTGGTCGCGCCCGCCAAAACGGCGGCCGATTTCCGGCAGCGACCGGCTGGTCAGCTGCTTGCACAGATACATCGCCACCTGCCGCGGCCGCGCATAGGAACGCAGGCGCTTGGGGCCGATGATGTCCGACATACGGATGTTGTAGTATTCCGACACCTTGCGCTGGATCTCTTCGACGGTGATTTTACGCTCCGAGGCGCGCAGCACATCGGCCAGACAGTCCTGTGTCAGATCCATGTCGATCTCGCGCCCAACGAGCGAGGCAAAGGCGAAGAGACGGGTCAGAGCGCCTTCGAGAACACGCACGTTGGTCGAGATGCGATGCGCCAGGAATTCGAGCACGCCATCAGCGATTTCAAGGCCCGGATAGGTTTCGCGGTGCTGCTGCACCTTGGTCTGAAGGATGCCGAGACGCAGTTCGTAATCGGTGGGGTGCAGATCCACCACCAGACCACATTGCAGACGCGATTTCACGCGGTCCTCAAGATCCTTGATCTCACCCGGGGCACGGTCCGCCGAAATGATGATCTGCTTGTTCTGGTCCACCAGCGCATTGAAGGTATGGAAGAATTCTTCCTGCGTGGAATCCTTGCCCGCGATGAATTGCACGTCATCCACCATCAGCACGTCGACCGAGCGGAACAGGTGTTTGAAGTCCATCATCTTGCGTTCGCGCAGCGCCTGCACAAAGCGGTACATGAACTGTTCCGCCGACAGATAAAGCACGTTCAGCTGCGGATTCTGTTCTTTCAGCTCCCAGGCGATGGCGTGCATCAGGTGGGTTTTACCCAGGCCAACACCGCCATAGAGCACCAGCGGATTGAAGGTCACCGGACCACCCTCGGCCACGCGGCGCGCAGCGGCATGGGCCAGCTCGTTCGGTTTGCCGACAACAAAGCTGTCAAAGGTAAACCGCGGATCCAGCGGTGCCGCCTGCAAGGCATCCAACCCGTCACGCGACAACGAAGACGACGCAGCCGCATCCTCGGTCCGCGCAGCAGCGCCCGCCTGAACAGTACTCGCCTCGGCCATTTCGGCAAAGGGTTCAGCGGCCCGTTCCGTCTGCCGCACCGGGCGGGCAGGTGAGTTGGCAGCCACCTTAAACGCAAGCCGCTGTACCGATTCACCGGACATGCTGAGCTCGTGCAGAATCAGATCTGCAAAGTTCTGGCTGACATAGTTCCCCATGAAGTTCGTCGGCACATGAAAGACCGCGACGCCTTCATCGACCGAACTGAATTCAAGCGGCTCGATCCAGGTGGTGAAATTGTTTTGACCGACTGTCTTGAGCAATCGTTGTCTGAGCTGTCCCCATTTTTCTTCCGTCATGCTACGCCTCACGCGTCCCCAAAAGCAGCGGCCATTTTCGACCTATCGTTTCATCAAGCCTCCCCGTCCGGAGGCGCGTTCACACACAGGACATTCGGTGCGTGCCGGTCAGACCAGACGCAGTACCCATGTCGGGCGGTACGGATCCTGAAACACACACAAAATCCTTCGACCGCCGCACAACACGCGTTGAGTCGATATGCACCAAAATCGAAACAAGACCATGTGCCAGATCATCTGGCACGGCTCTGGTATCAGACCACTGCGATCTGGCATGACCGCAATATATCTGAGCCCTAGAAGTGATCTTAATGCCCGTTAAGATCACCGCGAGCAGCCTGTCCCCCAGCGAGTGAATCGCTGTATTAGTGGTAGCAATTTGTGGGGGGAAGCGGCAACGAAACTATGATGTTGACTCGTGCTTTGGCCGCAAAGAATCTCTCGCGCCTGCAGCACTGGCTTAAGAAGCGATCAAAAAAGAAAGGCACCGCAAATCGCGATGCCTTCCGTAAAAAACCCACCAATGGCAGATTTCAGATTTCTTAAGATTTAACCCAGCGCTTTGACGCGGGCGGCCAGGCGGGACACTTTCCGCGAGGCGGTGTTCTTGTGGTAGACGCCTTTGGTCACGCCGCGCATCAGTTCGGGCTGGGCTGCGCGCAGAGCTGCGGTTGCTGCCTCTTTGTCGCCGGATGCGATTGCTTCTTCAACTTTACGCAGGAAGGTGCGGATGCGCGAACGACGGGCTTTGTTTACAGCAAAACGCTTTTCGTTCTGACGGGCGCGTTTCTTTGCCTGGGGCGAATTTGCCATGGTGTCTGACCTTTGTATCGAGTTCGTGTTTTTCAATAGACGCAATGCCAGCCGAACCCGGATCCGACCACCGGTGTGATTCTAGCCTAGGCGGGCTGCACGCGCATGTATGGCGGAGGTCTATACAGAGGCTGCCAAACCTTGGCAAGGCCAATAGACACGAGGCCGGTTTTCAAAAAGAAAGGGCAGGCCGCGCCTGCCCTTTCGCATTCATATCGGTACGGGCGGCTTACTTGTCGCGGAATTGCGCTTCGCGCTTTTCAAGGAAGGCCGCCATGCCTTCTTTCTGATCTTCGGTGGCGAACATCGAATGGAAGACGCGGCGCTCGAACAGCATGCCTTCGCTCAGCGGCAGCTCGTAAGAGCGGTTCACGGTTTCCTTGACGGCCATCGCGGTCAGCAGGGATTTCTCGGCGATCTTCTGGGCTGCGCCCATCGCTTCTTCGATCAGCTTCTTGCCGGGTACCACGCGCGACACCAGACCGGCGCGCTCAGCTTCTTCGGCGGTCATGAAACGACCGGTCAGGTTCATATCCATGGATTTGGATTTGCCGACGAAACGCGTCAGACGCTGGGTGCCGCCGATACCGGCGATGACGCCGAGGTTGATTTCGGGTTGACCGAACTTGGCCGAATCTGCCGCGATGATGAAATCGCAGAGCATCGCCAGCTCGCAGCCACCGCCCAGCGCATAGCCTGATACCGCGGCAATGATCGGCTTGCGGACGGCCGTGATGCGATCGTTCACGAAGGCGAAGAGATTGGTCGAGAACACCTCGGTGAAGCTCATCGAAGACATCTCTTTGATATCCGCGCCTGCGGCGAATGCCTTTTCCGAACCGGTCAGAACGATGCAGCGCACCTTGTCGCTGGCGTCCGCCTCTTCCAGGGCGGCGCAGAGTTCAGTCAGCAGCTCTTGATTGAGCGCGTTCAACGCTTCGGGTCGGTTCAGCTTGATGAGGCAAACGTGGTCCTTCACTTCGACGTTGATCGTCTCATAGGCCATGGGTATCGCTTTCGATTGTTCCGTTCAGAAACGAGTCATTATCACGAGACATATCTCGTTCAAGCTATCTTTGGCACTTGCCACAGTAGAAAGACGATCGCCCGGATTGGGTGATTCTCGCAATGGTTCCGCCGCATCCCTCCCGCCGACACGGCTCTCCCTCGCGGCCGTAGACATCAAAGGTATGCTGAAAATATCCAAGTTCTCCATTGGCTTGTCGGAAATCTTTCAGCGAGGAGCCACCGGCGCGAATGGCATCTTCCAACACGGTGCGGATGATCGGCACCAGCGCCGCCACGCGCGGCGCGGCAATCTGCCCTGCCTTTCTTTTGGGCGAGATCCCGGCCCGGAACAGCGTTTCGCAGACGTAGATATTGCCCAGACCGGCGATGATTCCCTGATCCAGAAGGGCCGATTTCACCGGCGTGTTGCGTCCCTTGAAGGCAGCGGTCAGGTGATCTTCGTGGAAATCATTGCCAAGCGGCTCTGGCCCCAGCACCGACAGCAGCTTGTGCTGCTCTGCCGTGAAGGTCTCCAAGAGATCCATCGCCCCAAACCGGCGCGGATCGTTGAAGGTGATGCGCGCGCCATTGTCCATGTCCAGCACTACATGGTCGTGCTTCTGGGCCTGCGGATGTTCATGTACGAAACGCCCCAGCGGATCCCCTGAGACCGTCATGCGGCCCGACATGCCCAGATGCACCAGCAGGGTTTCCCCCGTATCGAGATCGGCCAGGATGTATTTCGACCGGCGTCTCAGTGCATTGACCCGGGCTCCGGTCAACCTCTCCGCCATACGATCGGGGAAGGGCCAGCGCAGATCCGGGCGGTTCACTGCGGCCCGCGTTATCACCGCGCCTTCCATTGCAGGCGCCAAACCTTGGCGCACCGTCTCGACCTCTGGCAATTCTGGCATTACATCGCTCCTGACACTTTAGATGCATGGGCCGCATTGTGCCCGACCGCAAGCGCCCTATAACTGGGACGAACCTAGGAAAACGGCAAGCCGCATGAGCGATACAAACGACACCACCACCCATTTCGGCTTTGAAACCGTTCCCGAGCGGGAAAAGGCGGGCCGCGTGCAGGGCGTCTTCAACTCTGTTGCCTCGAAATACGACGTGATGAACGACGTGATGAGCGTCGGCATCCACCGCATCTGGAAGGATGCGATGATGGACTGGCTGGCGCCGCGCCCCGGTCAGCGTCTTCTGGACGTGGCAGGCGGCACCGGCGACATTTCCTTCCGCTTCCTGAAACGCGCCGGGCACGGCCATTCCACCGTGTTGGATCTGACCCAGCCAATGCTGGAGGAAGGCCGCATGCGCGCAGAAGCCGCTCAGATGGCCGACAGCCTGGATTGGGTCACAGGCGATGCCATGGCGCTGCCGTTCAAGGACAATACCTTTGACGTCTACACGATCTCCTTCGGGATCCGGAACGTCACCCGCCCGCAAAAGGCGCTGGAGGAGGCCTACCGCGTGTTGAAACCCGGTGGCCGCCTGATGGTGCTGGAATTCTCGCAGCTCCCGAATGACGGCATGCAGAAGCTTTATGATCTTTACAGCTTCAACGTCATCCCCCGGATGGGCAAGCTGATTGCCAATGACTACGACAGCTATCAGTATCTGGTCGAATCGATCCGCAAATTCCCCGACCAAGAGACCTTCCTTCAGATGGTAAAGGACGCCGGATTCGCGAATGCAAAATACCGCAACCTGTCCCTGGGCATCGCGGCGCTGCACTCCGGCTGGAAGATCTGATCCATGCGCGGTCCCCACAACATTATCCGCCTGATCCGCACCGGCGCCACGTTGGAGCGTACCGGCGCCATGAACGTGGTACTGGACGCCTTTGAAGCGCCAAAGCCGCTGCGCATCCTGGCGCATACCCTTGGCTGGCCATTCAAATGGCTGGGCTACAAGGGCGATCCACAGATGCCCGCCGCGACCCGCGCTCTGACCGCGCTGGGACCGGCCTACATCAAGTTCGGACAGGTCCTGTCCACCCGTCCCGATGTGGTGGGCGATGATCTGGCCCAGCAGCTTCGCGTCCTACAGGACAAATTGCCCCCCTTCCCGCGCGGAGTTGCGATGGCCGAAGTGGCAAAAGAGCTGGGCCGACCGGTGGATGAGGTCTTTTCCGAGTTCAGCGAGCCGATTGCCGCCGCATCAATCGCGCAGGTGCATCGGGCGCGGCTGGCAGATACCGGAGAATACGTCGCCGTAAAGGTGCTGCGCCCCGGCATTGAACGCGCCTTCCGAAAAGACGTGGACGCCTTCTATTTCGCAGCGCGCATCGTCGACCTTTTCGCCCCTGGCGCCCGGCGCCTGCGCCCTATGGATGTGATCGAACATTTCGACGGCGTGGTACAGGGTGAGCTGGACCTGCGTCTGGAAAGCGCCGCCGCCTCGGAATTTGCCGCCAACACGGGACAGGACGAGGGCTTTACCCTGCCGCCGGTTCAATGGAACCACTCGGCACGCCGGGTGATGACGCTGGGCTGGGCTGACGGTGTGCCGCTGGGTGACAATGACGCCATCGATGCGGCGGGCCACGACAGGCAGGTGCTGGGCGCACGGGTGCTGACCCTGTTCCTGCAACACGCCCTGCGCGATGGCTTCTTCCACGCCGACATGCACCAAGGCAATCTGAAGGTCGCCGCCAATGGCGATATCATCGCCTATGATTTCGGAATCATGGGGCACATCGACGAATACACCCGCCGGGTTTACGCCGAAATCCTGTTTGGCTTCATCAAGCGCGATTACAAACGTGTCGCCGAGGTGCATTTCGAAGCCGGCTATGTCCCCGCCGACCGAGACGTGGATGAATTCGCCCGCGCCCTGCGCGCGGTCGGGGAGCCGATCTTTGGCATGGACGCCAGCCATATCTCCATGGGCCGCCTGCTGAATTATCTGTTCGAGGTGACCGAGCGGTTCGGCATGGAAACCCGGACCGAGCTGATCCTTTTGCAACGCACCATGGTCGTTGTTGAAGGTGTCGCCCGTTCGCTGGATCCTCATATCAACATCTGGGAAGCCGCCCGCCCCGTGGTCGAGGATTACATCAAGAAATCCATCGGCCCGCGCGCGGTGGCGTCGGATCTGCTCAGCACGGCCCGGGTGATGGCCCGCTTTGGCCCGCGCCTGCCCGCGCTGGTGGAACGAGCGCTTGTCGCGCAGGTGCAGGACACAGAGGCGCACCCACGCAGTTCCTGGGGCTGGCTTGCGCCGGCGATTATCGGGGCCGGTGCAGGTGGTCTGTGTGTGGGGCTGTTGGCGCTTGTACTCTGAACACGGTCGGCTCCGGCAAGTCACGCAAAAAGCCGAAACCATTGGGCCGTGAAGATGCCCACAATCCGCAACTGGTCGAAGATCAAAGGGGGGCGTCGACCCAAACCGTCAAGTGTTTTCGCTTTCCGTCCTTGGCCTGAAGCGAAACGGCTCCCACCCCCTCGCTGAACCTAGAACCGCAGCCGACCATAAATGGCGCCGCGCTACCAGATGAGCTGGAGTAGTTGCCTTTGCAACGGAATTCGACCTCCCCCAGCGCATAAATCGGATATGCGGCTTGAGGTCTATTAAGTTCCCTGACAGCAACATTCGCCGGACCAATGTCCAGAACCAGTTGCTTACCGTAGTGAGAAAAAAGCTTCGCTTGCGCTCTTTTTCCGCCACTGCAGGGGATAAAACCATCGTGGACGTCAGCTCCGCGAAAATACGGGATCTCTCCTGAACAAATAACCGTTCTTCTTGAAGTCCGGAATTCAGCTTCAGGCGTTCCTTCGAAACTTGTGACCTGCTCCCCTTTGAGTCCGCGGTTGTTAGTTCGCTCTGTTCAGTGTTTGGTCCTCTATTGACCGTTGGTGAT
>NZ_JAXGFS010000008.1:0-231367 GCF_041008745.1 Pseudophaeobacter sp. 1A09344 | reverse complement strand
GCTCTTCCGCATCGTTTGTCTCCTCGTTTGGAGAACAGGCTAACTTCAAACCGCGGACTTTTCAGGGGAGCAGGTCAAAGTCCTTGGCTTCGATCTGAAAAAGCCGATTGAAAAGTTCTAAAACTTCGGCGTCCATGATGGTCTCCTACTGTTGGCCCTCGGAACTCACAACTAAAGGCTGTACCGGGTAGCATTTATCTGTGGGCCAGGCGCCTAGTTTTCAATGAACGTTGCAAGTGGGTCAGAAATGTCCACCACCCGTTGCCAGCTTTCTGACCTTTAAACGACGCACCAACTCGCCCACCGTTTTACAGCTTCATGTGCCGCAGTCGGATCCCCTTTGATCCGAAGCACGGTCTGCCGGATTAACCCCGTAGCTTGCGCGATAGCAGCGGTGCCACCCCCCTCCCCTGCCATGCTCAGAACCGCCTCCAGGGCCTTCTGGTCGTAACTAGGCTTCTTGCCCCGGTACTTCTTAGGATCGCCCTTAGCGGCCTCTATACCAGCTCTCTGCGCCTCTCTAGTGGCTTCCGCCTGTGCTTGGGCTGTTGCGGCCATGAAGGCTATCAGCGCGTCTCTCACGGCCTCCTGCATCGGGTCTGTAGTCGATCCGTCGTAGATCATGTTGTTGATCACGGTACGACCCCCCCCCCCGACGCATGAACTCCCGGATGGTATCCGTCACGTCCTGGTAGTTCTGTCCCAAGCGGTCCACCCATCGCACCACGAGCGTGTCTCCTGCCCGCAGTAGGTCGAATACAGGTGGAGATGTGCAACTCTGCGCAACCTGCCTCGAACGCGTAGAAGTGGTTGCGGTTTCAGCAACATGATATCAATTTAGCTCGAGCCGGATGCCATCCGGCAGACAACTAATCGAAATAACTAGAGCTAAACTAGACATGACAGAACAGAGAAAACGAGAACCAATTTGGGGAGACTTTTGGGGCCACAACTTTGGGCCGTTGAAAGAACCAGAGGAAGCCCGCAAAGCAATGAGATGGGCCTTGCTTGTCGTAATTTGGATCGCTGGCTCGATGGCGTTCTTTGCCCATGCGACACAGGGTACCGGTGGCTACCTAGTAGCGGCGGCCTTGGCTTCACTTGCTGTCCCCGTATACCTTGGAAAACGAGCATTTGTATTGATTGCCATCATCTTAGGAGCCGTCGTTTTTGGCTACGAAGTGTATATTCGATTGATGTCTGCGACCTTTAACGGCTTTGTCGTTCACCTGATTCTTGCCTATGCTTTGCTTCAGGCTTTCAGAGGCTGGCGGTATCGCCCAATCACGAGGTGATCAAGGGGCTGCTCCAACGAAACCTCCGTGTGAAATAGCTTTAGCTGGTATATCGTTGGAGCCTCCGCACTGAATTGGCTGACCAGCCCCCCCGCCCTGATACTGTAGGCACTCCCATTCGATTCAGATGAGTTGCAATCTGTCGGAGCGACATAGAACCGTCAGGGTCAATGCGCTGGAGCAAGGAAACCTTATCTGCAGCAGACCGCCGATAACGCTCCGTACGGGCCTGCGACGCCCTCTTGGCGTCCTCAGCAGTTCCCACCCTGCCAACAAACTTACCGGCGCTGTACGCGCCTAATTGAACGCCTCTGGCTTTTGCCGCTGCCAGAGCCTCTTTCGTCCTTCTGCTGATCGCTTCCCGCTCCTGTTCTGCAACCAGAGCCATAATACCTACCGTTAGCCGGTTGGCGTCCGGCATGTCCGCTGCCACAAACTCGATTCCGGCCTCTTTAAGCGAAAGAAGGAAAGCAGCATTCCGTGTCAGCCGGTCAATCTTAGCCACAACCAGGGTAGCTCCCGTTGCCCTGCACAGAGCGATGGCTTCTGCCAGTTTCGGACGTCTGTCTTTTCGCCCGCTTTCGATCTCCACGAACTCTTCGATGATCTGCCATGCCCCGCCGTTCAGGTAGTCTTCGACGGCCTTGCGCTGTGCCTCTAAACCTAGACCAGACCGGCCCTGTTTCGCCGTGGACACTCGTAGGTAGGAGATGAATTTGCCGGAAGTCATATCGTTACGTTTTTTCAAAGGTTGGTTTGATGTTACGTAACACTAGAGCAGATCCGTGTTAATCCCCCACGCGACGCTCCATATCCTAGCCAATGCGTCGCTGGTATTTTCCTCGATGTTGGAGGGGCGACTGCCACCCCACCCCCATAGGGTTGTCGTATATGGCCTCTGCCAGAGATCAGGTGCATAGGATCGTCAACCAGCCGAATGCTGCGCTAAAGTCATAAAAAGCTTGCATTTTGATTGTTGTTTGGTATACTGATTGGAAGCGTTGAGAAAGCTAATTTGCTTTCCGTTTTTCCCTCCGAAGATACTCTGATCGTCCGCCGCTGCCCTAACACCCGGCAGCTGCAGCTAGTGCTGCGATATCCCCGTACGAGGCAGGTTTGGTCCGCTGCCGTAACAACATGGACAACGGGACTAAAGGCCAGCGACAGTCACGGCTTCGACCGTGCCAGTACCAACCCTTTCGCCCGCCCTGCCAAGGGTCGGGTGTTGGTGCTATTGATCTCACACTTTCAACCCACGCTGCACAGGAGGGAGCAGCAACAAACAGGTAAATCCCCGAATGCCATCACCTCTCAAATCGAAGGAACGTTTTTCTGATCGCAAAGAGAAAGGCGACAAAACCGAAAAGGCCTTCATGGACCTGATAGCCCTGATGGGTGGCACGGCACAGGCGATAGGAAAGGTTCCCACAATGGGAGACCCCACACCCCGCTTTTGCCGCCCATCGGCACAATCGGAAGACGGCTTTCGATACTCCGTCAGCCCCGACATTGTTTTCACCCTGCCGGACCAGCCCAGAGGCATGGCATCTCTCGCCCAGGTGAAGCTGAAGAAGCTACAGCGGGACCCCTCCAAAGGTCGGCTACTCATCTACCTAGATGAACAGGAACTCCACCGGATGAACGAGGCGGCCATGTTCTATGACGTGTTCTTCGTCATCCATGTCCCGGAATTGGCAGCGACCGAAGGCTTCTCAGAGTGGATGTGGGTGAACGTCGATGATCTCCAGGAAGACCGCATCTCCCTGATAAAACGGCGGATCCAGAACAAGCCTACCTTCCTGCTACCGCTGGATCTGTTCCGTCCCCTGTCTGAACTGAAAAAGAGGCCTCTGCATGCACCATCAAACACGAACGCTCCGCCAACAGATCGACGAGTATGAACGCCAGATCCTGGCAGACACACTCAAAGCCTTTGACACCCGCACGGAGCAAGCTGCCCGCCTAGGCATCTCCAACTGCACCCTTCAACGCAAGCTTTCTCGCCATGGTCTGATCGGCTTATCCGGTTGACAGACCGAAGTCCTGATACACGACAGCCCCCTCCCCTCCGGTCTGACGTTTTTGTCAACATAACCGTCCCGCACGGACGTGGGGGGTAGGGTTACGAAACAACGAAATAGCTGACGCTGGCGGCGTTTGTGGCGCTGCTAAATGGGATGACAACGACCTCCTAGCCCGCCAACGTCCCAACAGCCCCCGGAATCCAATCCAAGTATGGGTGGGGGGCCTTGTCCACGGCGGCCTTCATTACCCGCAAGCTCGGACCTCGCCCATAACCGGCCGCAACGGTATGCAGGTCGTGGCCTAAGATGGCGTTGTGAACCTCCAGCCCCACCTCAGCGTCCCGCATCTTGTCCTTGAAGGTGCCGCGCAAAGAGTGGGTCGTGTACCGGGCCTTGGGATCTCCAGAAAGCCGATTTAAGTCGACCTTCTTCATCCAGTAGCCACACTTCTCGGATGCGCGGGATTTACCCCCTGCCTTTATCGGAAAGTCGAACAGGCGGTCAGTCGGCTGCTTCCCCATCAGAAGGCCACGGACAAGAGGCGCGACGATGCCGCAAATCGGCACCCGTCGCTCTGAACTCCGCGTTTTGACTTCTGCCCCCTGTAGATCGAAATACAGAATCCCATCTTGCTCCTTGACCTGTCGAACAAACGACAAGGCCACCTCATCAACGCGCATCCCCGTACAGACTAATATCGCCCACAGATCACGTATCTCGTCGGGCAGTTTCGGTATCGAGAAAAGGTGATGCAAAAGATCGTCGGACAACGGCGCGTAGTTCTGTCGCTTTGCGCCATAGCCACTGAGTTTGAGGCCCACGAACGGATTGCGCTTTAGGTCTCCGGTTCTTACAGCCTCCTCCAGCATGGTCGATATATCGCTTACTCGGGTCTTGATGGTCGAATTACCATGCTCCTCCGAAAGGCGCTGAGCAAAGGCGTAGGCATGCTTTGCCTCCACCTCATCAATGGGAAGGTCTCCGACCAGATCAATGAACTGGTGGATATGTCGAATCCGGGCTTTGGCCGTCTTCTGTTTGATATCCCCCTGGCGAACGCGCAGCTCTAGGGTTTGCTCAAAACGGGTGAGCATTGCCTTCAACCTCAGGACATCACCCCCCAATCCAAAAGTGGCGGAAAGCTCCCTCTTCGCGGCCTCCACAGAGGCACTTGCATCCTCAGCGCTGGGCGGTGGGCCATCGAAACGCTCATACATCTCGAGAAAGCCAGCAGCATCTGCAGGCCGCCTATCCAGCTCCTGCAGCTCGAAGACCAACCTTTCCATCTCATGGATTGCTTGTTTTGCCTGATCCGGGGTCTCTGGCAGCTCAGAGAACGTCCGCTCTACCACATCACAGAACTCCGGCTCATAAACGTGGTCGTACGGCTTGTCAGCCAAATGGAGCAGCTTAACGGCTCTCTGGTATCGGCTCTCACGCTCAGCTAGCCGATGCTTTCCCACGGCTTCCAACACCCGCTGCCGTAGCTGACCTTCCAACTCAAAGCGGCGTTTTTCTGCGATAGCCCGATCTGTCGTATTGGCTGCCACACGAACCTGTGCCTGCCCCTTCACTGCGGCACGTGCCTCGCGTGGCACCGTCATGACGACGTAGTATCTGCCGTTCCGAAGGCTAACACTCGCTGGATGCCAGTCCACTCCTCAGCTCCCCACAATGCCATCTGTAATGTCAATCGTAATGTCAGCGACAGTGCCGCCGTCCATCACACATCATAACAAATCAAGGATATAGGGACCAGAAAGATGTATGGAGGCGAGTACCGGAATCGAACCGGTGTACACGGATTTGCAAGAGATGGAATGCCGCTGATTTTACACGGCTTTTCGATTAGACCAAGCCGGAAATATCGCGGAACGTATCGTGAATGCCTAGAGGCCCTTCAAGGCTTCGCGGTGGCCCCATGTGACCACATCGAACAGCAGCTGCGGCGACAGGCGCTGCGGGTTCGGAAGGCCAAGCGCGGCAGCGATGATTTCCGAACAGAACCACCGGTCTTCATCATGGCGACCGAACGCCAGAACATGCGATAGCAGCAGTCCGGTGTAGTCATACCGGGCACCGATGCGTGACCGGATGAAGTCCGCCGGACCATCAGCGTCGATAGCCAGCTGGACAAGATCCCAATGCGCAGGCTTCAGCACCATCACCTTCGACCGCACGCCGCCATCGCGACCTGATGATGACAGGCATTCAAGCGGCTGACCGAAGTCAGCAGCACCTGCGATGAATTCGACATGGCTATACCGGCCACGGGTCGCAAAGCGAATTCCCGCGTCCTGAAGCCGATGCCACGGGTCGTTGGCTAATCCCTTGCAGAAGGCAAGCGTTACCATATAGTCTCCGATGTGGCTGTAAGATGGTCGAGCTCTGTCAAGCCAACCCTGCTCAAATAGGCGAACATAGGGCGGTTATGCCTCATTAGGTTAAAGGACTATTAAAAATTGAAAGTTGAAGGTAACCAATCAGGGATCAAGGTTGAGGTGGACGCAACCACCAAAACAGATGGAATTCGAGTCATTTCAGTTGGTGAAGGAAATGAGATTTCGATTGGCAAGAACTGCCGAATACAAGGACATTTTTACCTAGCAAACGGCGCATGCCTACGAATAGGCGATAGCCTAACGTGTACGAGTCGGATTCTTTGTCATCTCCATGAAGGTTCATCAGTAGAAATTGGCGACAATTGTTTATTTGCTAGCGAAGTTTCGTTTCGCCCATCTGATGCTCATAAAATCTTTGACCTCGAGACAAATGCGAGAGTTAACAATCCCTCACCAATACGGATTGGTGATCGAGTATGGATAGGCGAGAACGCGTTGGTACTAAAAGGCGCATCTGTCGGGAATGACTCAGTTGTAGGCGCCAGATCCGTAGTTTCGGGCCGTTTTGATAAGGCTAATTGTTTGATTGCTGGTCAGCCAGCAAGAATTGTTCGGGAAGGCATTCGTTGGGAAGCTTGAACACCCACTGGTTCATGCGTGAACTGAGTTGAGTGGAAGCGAAATTAGAGAGGCAAACTGGCCTGCAGATGGTCATACCAATCGGCACAGCGCGTGGTGCGGGCGTTCTGGCGGGCAAGCGCCGCGTCAGCCTTCAGCACCGCCACATCCAGCCGGTCACCTTCCCGCACGCCGCTATATGACAGGCGGCGGCAGTCTTCCGGCAGGTCGGGCAGAACCTGTGCCGCACGCGCTTCCCCGACCGCCTCACCAGCGGCCTGAATGCGGGCGATATCAGTTTGCCCGCAGGCGCTCAAGAAGACCGGAATCCACAACGCCTTCAGGATTGACTTGGGTGTCACGTTCATATGCCTTCAATTCGGCGGCAAAGCGCAGGGCTTCGCCTTCAGCCGCCTGCACCTTTTCCCGCAGGGATTGGTTCGCTTCATTCGCCGCAGCCATCCTGCGGCGCATCGCATCCAGCTTGGTCTGGACGGCGGTCAGTTCGAATTCGCGCACAAACCCTTCGCGGGCCGCGCTGACGGCTTGACGCTTGTCATAGACGTGCCAGCCCCAAAGCAGGCCGCAGATCACGAAAGCCAGACCGATGCGGCTGGTCAGGAACCGCCAGCCATATCGCAGAACCACCGCCATCATTGCCCGTCACCCCATCCGGTTTGGGTGCTGACCCATTCCATGCCATGGGCCAGCGCAAGGTTCGCGATGACCATGGGGAAAGCCAGCGACAGGATGGATTGCGTGCCATCCACGGGCACGCCAGCAGCTTCCTTTGCCGCCATCCACGCGAAGGCGAAGCACCACAACAGAAACACGGCCCACGCCTGTTCCCGCTTGCCCGACCGACCGCCGATGATGAACCGACCGAAGAACTTCAGCATGTCAAAGCCTCGCGAACTGGAAGTGCATCCAGTCTTTGCCCCATGCGAAGCCCGCAGGGGTGCCACCATGGGCCATCACGATGTTCCAGAAGGGTTCATATTCCGGCCGGGCGAACTGTGCCCGGTCAGTACCCCAGCGAAGCTGGTTCTGTTCCGGGTTCAGGTCCACCGCCGCGCCATAGGCGTGGGTGGACAGCGTGCTGCCGCCACGTTTCTTGCGGAAATTGAAACACCCACCGAAGACGTTCAGCTGCAGCCGTTCGATGTCAGCCTGACCATAATGCTGCAGGGCATGGCGGAAGATGTCTGTCAGCGGCTGCGCCAGCTTTTCGTGGCAGGAAAACCGCTGGATGGTCTGGCGCGTGTTCCAAGCGATGACCATGGGATAGGCAAGGTCCACTTTGCCCGCCGTGCACTGCGCACCACCGGCTTCGCCATAGAAATCGGCTATGTCGCGCTGGCGCGGGAAAGCGTCTTGCTTCGGATGGCTGCGCGATCCGGTGACCGGCGACCGTTCCACCGCTGCAGACACGCCCGCCTTGGCGCTGCGCCACGCGGTCAGGGCTTCGGCGGTAACGTGCCCGGTGTAACCGTCGATGACGCCGGGTTCATGGCCAAGAACCGCCAGCGCGGCCTGACCGGCACCAATCAGGCGACGGCGCTTCGACCAGCGCGACGGCGCATCGCGGTAATTCGTGCCCTGCAGCTGTTCTGCACGCGACACCGACGCCCATGTTTTCGGCCCGGCATCACCGTCGATTGCGCCCGTGTACCAGCCGACATCGGCCAGCAGCATCTGGATGTCCGACACTTGCATGTCACACCTCGCTTCAGTTTCGATTTTCAGGAAGGGCCGCGCGTCAGATGCGCTGCAGCAATGGACGCAGCAGGAACTTCAGCGCGACCAGCGGAAACAGATAGGGAAAACGCAGCCGATAGCCCTTGGCCTTCAGGTCGCCGCGCGACACCAGCTGGCGCTGGATGTTATCGGTCCAGCCGCGCCCACGGCACCAGACCACGGCATGCCCCGCGCCACCCGGCGACAGGCAATGGCAAAGCACGTACTTGAAGGTGACCAGCGCCCACCAAAAACGCCACATCGACCGGCCTTCATAGAGCCAGACCAGCGTCAGCGAATAGTCTTCGCAATCGCCCGACACAGGGCCGTCGCCACCCATGATGCGCCAGCTTTCGCCTTTGTCCGCACGATAGGTGAAGCGCCCGCTCAGGGACGCCTGAACAGCATCAGCAGCCATTGCCACCTCCTTCGATTGTGAAAGTCAGGTCAGTTCGCGGGCAACCACGGGCCAGCCGCAAACAGGTTCACCTGAAGCCGCCCGTCAGGGCACAGGTGGAACGCGAAGATTTCCCATCCGGCGGCGCGGCCATAGAGCGGCGCGGAAATAACCCACGGCCCCCAGGCTTCGGCAATTTCGGACGGGGGCCGCGATCCGCCACCCCAGACGGCGGTTTCCGGCGAAACATCCAACGCGACAGGCACGCGCAAACCACTGGCGCGGACCACATAGGCCCGAAGCCCCTGATACTCGCACCGGCGCTTGACCATCGTGCCGCGCACGGCCAGCCCACCACCGACCGGTTCGGCTTCAGCGGTCACCGCATAGAACGGGGCCTGCATCGTGATGTCGCGAAACCACCGCTTGCCCGACAGTGCATCCCATGCGGCGGAAAATCCGCTGATGACTATCACCGCCAGCAGCAGCACAATCATCGCAAGGTTTTGGCGCAGGGCCGCACGGGTGTTAATCATCCTTCGCCCCCCCGCCAAACCGCCGCCGCACCATGTCCTTGACGAATTCACGATCCGCGAACAGCGCAGTGATGGTGTCCAGCAGCACCAAGGCAAACGCCATGATGGCCAGCGCCGCCAGAACTTCGGACCCACGCGCAAGTGGGGCCAGTGTCGGCGACAGCCCGTAGGACAGGAACGCGGACGCCACGGTCTTCACCGCCCGCCGCGCCAACGGTTCCCGTTCGGCGTCGCGGCTCATGACATAGAAAACCATGCCGATGACCACGGCCCAATATTCAAGACTCTTGCCCAGCAAGCCTGCCCCCTTGACTGTTATTCAGCCTTCAATTTGCCTGTGAAAGCGGTGCGCAGACCGCCGGATTTCGTGAAGGTGTGGGTCACCCGGTCAAGGATGAATTCACGGCCATCGGCCAGCGGACGCACCCCCGCATAGATGACAGGCTGACCCGCCATCAGCGCCGGGCGACCGACGATCGAACACCCGGTTTCAATCAGGCCCCGCATCATTTCGCGGGCGGCGGCCTTGGCGGCAGCAGTTGCCTCTTCTTTCGAACTGTACGGGTCGCGCAGGACGTGTTCACCGCTGGCTTCAGGGTCGGCATCTACCACGACTTCCTGCCGCTTCGCGCCCTTGCGGTCCTGCCAATAGGCTTTGACCTTTGCAAACCGGTCCACATCGGTTTCCGACACCCGGCACGACCCTTCGACGATGGAAGGCACGAATACCAGCGATGGCGGAATAGCCGTGCCGTCCGCCGTCTTTCCGGTGCCGCGTTCCAGCCAAAGAAGCGTGCCGTTCTTGATGGTGAACAGCGCCCCGTGCCGCTGCGCCAGACGTTCCAGAAAGTTCAGGTCGGATTCGTCCTGCTGCCCGATCCATTCATAGACGTGACCCGACACCGCATCGGAAATCTTGGATTGCAGGCCATAGTCGCCGGCCTTTTCCTCCACGATGTCCTTCACCGAAGCATTGTCCCAGTGCTTGGTTTTGTTCGCCTTCATTTCCGACCGCAGGTCAGCCGAATGCCCCCTGACCGTGATGGTGTAGGGCAGGCACGCGAATTCCACCCGGTCGATGATGTAGGCCCCGACAAACCCGCCGCTGATGCCGTTCAGGATGGTGACGGTGACCACCGCTCCACGCCGGGGCGACTGGAAGTGCGGGGCCGCGTCATTAAAAACCAGATCCAGCGTGTCAGACCGGATGCCTTCGCGGTCGGTGATGGTCAGGCTGACAAGCCGGTCAAAGAACGCGCCCGACACGGGCACGCCATCGACAGTCACCAGAATGCGCGGATGCGTCATCAGTCCCACAACCTCAATGGCTGGCCAGCCCTATCCTGCACCACCATGTCGGGCAGGGTGATTTCAGTGCCCACCGGCAATCGGTGGGCCACGGCTTTGATATGCGGGTTCGCCTCGAGTACCCGTTCGACCGCACCCGCCTGCGCCCCGTATTCGCGCAGGCAAATCAGGTCCAACGGATCCCCGGCGGCGGTCACGTAAACACTGGCCATCAAAAAATCCCCAGCAGTGACAGCAGGCTGAACCCGGCCCCGATGCGCTTCACTTCGATGGTGAAGGCATTGCGGCCCGGCGTGCCGTAGCGGTCATGGAACGCGCGGTCTTCATCGACCTTCTGGATGGCGTGACTGCCAAAGACCTTACCCCCCAAGGACACCAGCATCAGCGGCACCCCGGATTTCGCGGCCAGCCGCACGCCTTCCAATGTGCCAGCCCCGCCGAATTCCTGCGGGAACAGCACGCCATTGATGGTCACCACTTCAGTGCGCGGGCCGGTCCACTGCAGGGCGTTCAACCGCCCCGCAGTTTCGATTGCAGCCCACGTGGTGTCCAGCTTGCGCCCGACTCCGGTGTAGCCGAAGCCATGGGCACGAAACATGAATGGCCCCAAAGCCATGGTCACAGGTCCAGCCATGTCACCCCCTTAGTCGGAAAAGCTGGCCGACATCGTGGCCGCGACACGCTGCCCGATACGGTCAGACACAAGGTCAGCAATCGCCTCCGGGTCGGAAACACCGGACGGCACCTGAATGTTTATGCCACCATTGATTTCTACCCGGACATTGCCCTTTGGCACAGCGCCAGAAACGCCTTGCGCTGCAGCCGGGGCCGCAAGCGCCGAACCGGTCAGAACCGCAAGGCTGGCAGCGCGAAGCCCCTGCGCCCCACGATGCAGCCGCGCCAGTTCGGGATTGCGACCGACTGGACGCGGGGCAATGCCAGACAGATGCGACCTGAAAGCCGCCTGCGCCTGACCCACGTTCAGAACGCCACCCGACCGGCTTGGCACGAACCACTCCGAACGCGGGGTGTTTTCGTTCACCAGATAGGGCAGACCCATCCGGACAGATCCACCACCAGCACGGGCACCGGTGGGGCGCGGCGTGGCCGTGGCCCCCGTTCCAGCCGAAGGCACGGCCCGCAGTTGCGACAGCAGAAGGGCCACCCTTTCGTTCGCCCGGTCGATGGATGCCGTGCTGATTTCCGGGGCGGCTTCGGTGCCGTCCAGAACCTGCAGCGCAGCGGTCAGTTCACCCGCACGCCCTTCAGCATTCGACAGTTCCGCTTCGACTTCCTGCAGTTCCCGGCGGCGGGCGTCCATGGTCTGCCGCAACGGCATCGCCATGGTGTCAGCCATCGGGCCTTGACCAAGGTTGTCGATTTCACCCTGAATGCCCGCGATTTCATCCCGCAGGCTGGCCGCATAGTCGCGCAATTCCTGCAGGTGCGCCGGGGTCGGAAGCGGGCCGGATTGGGTCACCGACACCACTGTTTCCGCCGCAGCCCGCTGGTCAGCTGGCAACTGGTCGAAGCCGGGAGCATCCATCACAGTCGGGACTGGCGCTGCAGCTTCGTCTTCGGTTCCCATCAGCCACTTCAGCCAATCCGGTGGCTCCGGCCACTTAATCAAACCGGCGAAATCAATTTCACCGATGAAGTTCCAGTTCCACTCCGGCAGAAAGTCCGACCATTCGAACCCAAACCAATCCGACCACGGGATGTTCGGAATGAACCGCACCCATGAAATCGGACTGATGTAGGTCAGCCACTCGAAGGTTAGCCACCGCGACCAATCGACATCGGAAATCCATTCCGGCCAGTCGATTGCCGACACAAACTCAGACCATTCGACTTCCGGCAACCAGCCTTCCCAAGAAAAGGCACCCCAGATGCGCTGCCAATCAATCGACGGCAGGTATTTGTCCCACCCCAGAGGCTTAACCAGAAAATGCCAAAGCAGTTCGCCCGCAAGGGTCGCCCAGCCGATGACCGGAATGAACCGCAACGCGCCGCGACCCAACCAAGAAAGCGGGCGGATCAGCGAAGTCCAGCGAAGCCCACCCGCCAGAGAAGCCCAACGAATGGACGGAATCAGCCTTGCCGCCCACCGAATGGGCGTTACAAGACCTGACAGCGCGAATTTTCCACCCGTCAGCAATGCCCAAGGAATGCGG
This sequence comes from Pseudophaeobacter sp. 1A09344, assembly GCF_041008745.1. Lineage (NCBI taxonomy): Bacteria > Pseudomonadati > Pseudomonadota > Alphaproteobacteria > Rhodobacterales > Roseobacteraceae > Pseudophaeobacter > Pseudophaeobacter sp. 1A09344. The sequence goes on along the minus strand of NZ_JAXGFS010000008.1, from coordinate 218,936 downwards.
GACACCAGCCTTGCCGTCCATCGCACAGGCGTTAGCAAGGTGGACAGCGCAAAGCGCGGAAGGCGGGTCAGTCCACGAAACGCGCCACCAACGCCCATCAGGTCACCCGCAGCAAAGGCCGCACGCGCACCAAGCCCGACCAACCCAAAGCGCAGAACGGCCATGGTGCCGATAAGGCCCGCCGCTGCCGTCAGAAGGGCACCACCGGCAATCGCCAGCCCCCCAACTGCCGCCGCACCGATAACCAGCCACTTGGTCAGCTTTGGGTGTTCTTTGGTCCACGCCACCATCCGGTCGATGACGCCCTGCGACATTTCCAGAAGGTCATTCAGCGGCGGCAGAACGACTTCCCCGATGCTCACGCCAAGGCGGGCCATCTGGTTCCGCATCAGCTGAAGGTTGTTCGCCGTGGTTTCTGCGCGGGCGGCATATTCGCGCTCGGCACTGCCAAGATACTGCTGCTCTTCTGAAACCAGCCCCAATGCCTCTCTAAGCAAATCAAGTCGATTGATGAGCGGCGTTAATGCCCGCGCCTCATCACCGAAAATCTGAGACATAGTTGACGACTGAAGGTGGGCAGGAAGCTGGTTTATGCGCTCCATCACATCCAGTGTGGTGCCAACCGCATCTTCCTGCATGCGCTTCGCAACATCTGCCGCACTCAAACCGAGTGACTCGAAAGCAGCCCGCTGCTTAGGTGTGGATGACGCGCCACGGGCTAGAGCCTTACCCATATTGCGAAACGATGTCGCTGCCACGTCTGCGCCAGCGCCCGCCGCGATCATCGCAGAACCGAATGCGATGGTTTCAGTCGCATTGAAGCCCTTGACTTCGCCATCCGCAGCCACTCGCGTGGTGAATTCCAGCACCTTTGGGGCCGTCGAAGCCATATTGTTTGACAAGTGGTTCATCGCGTCGAAAAGCGCACTGGTTTCTTCGACCGTCAGACCAAGCTGCGTCTTGATGCTGGCCATGGCATCGCCGGACTGCGCTGCCGAAATATCGAATGCCACACCGATCTTCGCTGCTGTCTCCGCAAATTTCAGGAGTTCTTCACGGGCGATGCCAGACTGGCCACCAGCCGCCACGATTTGCGCCAGACCGTCCGCCGCCATGGGAATGCGGGTGGACAGGTCCAGAATGTCATCGGACATCTGCGCAAAGGATTCCGGCGCGTCGAAGTCCACCACCTTGCGGACATCGGACATCGCACTTTCGAATTCGATGGCCTGCTGCACAGGCCCGGACAGCGCCGTCAGGATACGGCGACCGGTCATCATCGAGGCGTTGCCGACAAACGACAGGTTTGCCGCCGTGGCCAGCGACCGGTCCATGCGTTCACGCGCTTCCGCGATGCGGGTCTGCATCATTTCCAGACGGCGCATGCGCTCCATCTGCCGACCGAAGGCGGTGGTCGCGCCATCCAGCGCACCAGCCAGCCGCCGCTGTTCCCCGGCAAGGTCACCAGTGTTCACGCCCGCTTGGCGCAGCTGTCCCTGCAAGCCGGACAACGCCCTGCGGTTCTGCTGGTGCTGCTGTTCCAGCCGGTCAGCGGTCGCGCGTGCCCGTTCGAATTCGCGGCGCATCTGCGCAGTCGGGTTGCGGGTGGTGGTGATGGCGTGCTGAAGCTGGCGGACACGTTCTCGCGCACGCTCCAAGGCTTCACCGGATTGGCTGACCACCTGCTGCTGTTTGCGGAAATCTTCAATCAGCCGAAGCGGACCGCGCAGGCCCTGTAGACGGCTCATTTCGGTGCGCACACCATCTGCGAAACGCCCGGTGACCGTCCGCATGTTCCGCAGCATGCTGGAATACTGGTCCACCGCCTTGATGGTCAGCTGCGTTTCGATGCGCTTTGTCGCCATGGTTCGCACACTCACATTGCAATTTTAGGGGGAAATGCCTATATTTAGGCCATGGAAATTTTTGCGATGATCTTTGCCATCTTCATGATTGCCGCCGCCGTGGCGGCGACAATCCTTGTGGGTATGTTTGCAGGTGGGCTTTGGGGCGCACTGGCCTTCGCAGCACTGCTGGTGGTGACCTATCGCGCCATGACACATCAGAGCGGGCCAACCCGCCCGATGAAGCGCGACCAGCTGAACGCCTTCCAGCGCCCATTGTCCGACGACTGACGCTATTCGAGCTTCAGCCGGGTCGCATCCCACACATCGCGGGCCGTGTCCTGCCAGATGTGGAATTCACTGACCTTCATGGCCAGCACCTGCGGAAGCGGGGTCGCCAGCGCCCGTGCGACGAACCCCGCGGCAAAGCGCAGGTCTTTCGCTACTTTGCCGGTTTCCCGTTTCCCGCATCAGATCCACGCTGCGCCGCCACGTGGGCCTGATAGGGTTCCAGAACGCGCTTGCCGATTTCACGGAAGTCGCTTTCCTTGACCTTCAGCATGACCGCGCGGTCCACGCCTGCCATGCCTGCCAGCAGGATGGCGGTCTGTTCTGCAGGCGACTTTGCCTCTTCGACCGCGATGCTGGTGCCAAGGTCGGGTTCATCGAACACCAGCTTGTCGATGGTCTTGCCATCGACGGTGACGGGGCGCTGAAGGGTCACTTCAATGGGATATTCCATGATGCCCCCTTACAGCAGCAGCGCGGCGCGGATGTCGCCGGTCTGGCTGACGCCGCCAACAGAGAAATCGAAATCGTCAATCTCGAAGATTTCGGACCCGTCGATTTCTAGCTTGGCATAGTTCTGCACCACGGTGCACTTCAGTTCGGCCTTGTCGCCGGGCTTCCAGTTCCCGGCATCGCCCGCGACGAGGCGACCGCGCACGTAATAGACGGCACTGTGCGTCACACCGTCTTCATCGACATGGGCACCGGTAACCATGAAGGCATGTTCAGTGCCGGGCTTGCCGGTCATCAGCTTCAGCGTGGCCGGGTCGAAGGCGGTCAGGGTGAATTCAAGGTCATCATGTTCATAGCCCATGCTGGCCTTGCGTTCCTTGATCATGCCGCCGTTGCGGAAACTTTCGGTCTTTTCCTTCGGCATCGAAATCGTGACTTCGGAAAACTGACCGACCTTCACGTCTTCATTGGCCCACAGGGCGCAGTTCCGCAGGATGTAAGCGGGGGTGGATTTCATGGCTGTTACTCCTTGTCAGCGCGATGTTGCGGCCCGAATGCACCGCCAGTGCATTCGGGCTATTCGGTCACCGGGGCGGGCGGTCTTACGCCGCCGCCTTCAGCGCTTCCTTGGTCAGTTCCAGATAATACTGGATGTTGCGGTGCGCGATGAACCGGATGTCTTCCATCGGCGCGGGCGGTTCGAATTCCATGGACAGCGTGATCTTGCCCGCCGCCATTTCGGTCGGTTCGTTCAGGGTTTCGTCAATCCAGACACGACCGCCCAGAATGGCCCCGGACGCCTTGAAGGTCCGCATGGCAGCGTTGCCGCTTTCCAGCATGAACATCAGGTTCGCCGCCGAAAACGGCTTGTCCACGAATTCCAGATACGCCTTTTCGATGGCTTCATTGATGAAGTCCGCCGTCCGGCGCACCGACAGGAACACCCACAGGTCATCGGTGGTCGCGGCACGGTTGCCCCACGTGATGAACCCGGACCCCATGTTGATGACGGTGCCCACGTGGTTTTCGTTCAGATAGTTCGCCTGCAGCCCGTAGGTCACGGTGCGGGACGCGCCGCCGATGCCGTTGATGGTCTTGTTCGAAAGCGAATGCCAGAAGCCCAGATTGGTATCGACGCGGGCCTGCACACCAGCGAAGCGGGCCGATGCAGGGCGTGCGACATAGGCGCTGGTGCCGGTATCCCAGACCAGCACCTTGGGGTCTACGACATAGACCCGCTGCGACCCGATCAGGTCGCGATAGGCGATGGCATCCGCGTCAGTGGTGTCGGGACCATCGACAAAGGCCACAGCCTTCAGCTGGTCCAAAACCCCGACCAATTCGGCCACCACGGGGTTCGCGGTCACACCATCGCCGCTGGTATAGCCGGGAATGGCAATCAGGCGGGGTTTGATGCCCAGCTGCGCTTCGGCCTTCTTCAGCGCGTGCACGCCGGTCAGTTGCGTGGCATCGCCCACCAGATTGGACATGGTGGCAGCGGCATCCACACCCTCTTCGACGCGGATGACGATGGTGTAAGCGCCGATCTGGTCAAACACGTCATCCACCGCATCCTTCAGGGTGCCGGTGTCGCCAAGGCCAGCCGCATCCGTGGGCGTGCCCTTCAGCAGCACCGGGGTGTTCAGCGGGAACTTGGCCGCGTCCGCATCGGGCGCAGTGCCCAGAAGGCCGACAACGGCGGTTTGGGCCACCTGCACCAGAACCGGGGTTTCATTGGATTCCGCCAGTCGCGTGCCGTGGTGGAAACTTGCAAAGCTCATTGCTTTCTCCTTTGCCAAAAGAAAACCCGGCACGCATCTGCCGGGCATGACCCGGCTTCCGCCGGTGTCGGGTTATGGGCCAGACGGCCCGGTCAGTAGCTTGCCGTTACCGCCAAGCCGTTTGTCACCAGTTCTTGGTTGATGCTGACAGCATCGCCTTCGGCCCGGTAGATTTCGGCCAGCCAGCGGCCATATTTGCCCGTGGCCGTGCTGTCCTTGTAGGTGCGCATCACGATGTCGCGCCCCAAGATTTCGCCGCGCAGTCAGTCGCGCGACACCAGCCCATCCGGACGTTCCGTGCCGCGCATTTCCGGCGCGTCGATGCCGTAGAGGCGAACCTTTACCTTGCGCAGCCAAGCGTGGAACCCAAGGTCCACATCGACCGTGATGGTGTCCGCGTCATAGACATCAGTGACGCGGGCCTTGTAGACATACATTAGGCCGCGCCTAGAAGTGCTGAATCATGGCCAGAGCTTCCGGCGGCACATCGGGCCATGCAACGTCAGCCGTGAAATCAGCGTCAGCATCCGCAGCAAGCGTGGCGACAGCCGCCCGCATCGCGGCAACCCACCCTATGGCAGCTTCGGCCCCGGCCAGAATGGACTTTTCGTCCTCGCTCCGCGCGGATGCGGTCTTGCCGGAAATGACCCCGACCGCCGCAGCCATGTTCATCTGTGCTTCGACAGACGCAACATCATAGATGCGGCGGCGGCACTCTGCGCTGATGCCCTTCTGGCGGCGAAGCGCCAGCGCCTCATCAACAACCACCTGCGGCACACCCATCGCCGTCAATTCGGCGGCGGTTTCCGCAGCAAATGTCTTGTTCTCGTGCTTGACTTCCAGCATGGGACAGCCTCCTTAAATCCAACTCAGGTTCGTATTGATGATGCGCAGCACGGAATTCGGATCCACGCCAACGCCACCGGCGCGGTCGGTAATCCGCCCCTCCCAACTGCCGGTGAAGGCAGCGCCATTCAGGAAGCGAACCACAATGTAGCCGGGAATATTGCCGAATATCGAACCAACCGTGCTCGCGCCGATGTCAAAAGTGCATCCGTGAAACGCAGCATCGACACTCGATTGGGTGTCCACACCTGTGCCGCTGATAAATCCACGCATGTGGTCATAACGAAACGACACAACTGGATCGTCAGGGAACGCAACATCAATATCGCGCAGCGTGACGCGGGAACCGTGCAGTGGGGTGAACTGGCCGAGATAGTCAATCTGATTGTCGATTTCGACCCATCGCAGCAACAATGCACGCCGAACGGTTTGACCAATGACTTCCAACTGGATGCGTTGCAGTTCTACGCGCTCCTGAAGGATGTAATCACTGGCCAGTCTGACCTGACAGATTCCACCGCGCGGGGTAAGCGCCACAGCGCGGGAAATACTTGCAAGCGGTTCCGCTACAGTGCCCGGTGACGCATCATCGCCGCCAACTTGATCGACATAGAACACCTTGAAATTGTTCGGGATAGCAGCGATGGCCGCTGCCACCGCGTTGTCGATTTCCGTCTTTTTGCCATTGTAAGCGCCCGCTGCGCTGTTCAGCGCAGCAATCGCATCGTTCAGTTGTTCCGTTGAAGTTGTCATTCTTCGACTCCTTAGTAAGCGCCGTGCAGGTCGCGGATGCGTTCCGACTGCCGGAACTGTTCGAGGTGAAGTTCAGCAAGGCTGGCAGCGGTGGACACGGCCAAATCAAAAAGCACGTCATCCGGCGCATTCACGATGACCAGACCGTCTTCGACGCGGGTGAAACTCAAAACGTGGTCCACCAGATAGGAGATGGCCCCGGTCTGACGGGCCACCACATCATTGCCCGCCCAGATGGCAATCAGGTCGCCGTCGGCATCGAAAAACCCCATTTCCCGCACCGCGAAAGCGGGCGTGTCAGGGTCGAATTCCGCTTTCACGCGCCACGCATTGGTGCCGACGATGTGACGGGTCTGGATGGCCTGCCGCGCCTTTTCGCGCTGCAGGGCGGTCTGGGAATAGTTGGGCGCGTAGTTGCCCCCATTGCCGTCACCAAGCGCAATATGCGTGATGGCGACCGCTGTTCCCGACCCGGCGGCGGCGGTGATTTTCGCCTCCGCAATATCGGTCAGAAGTGTTGTCGGCATTAGCTTAGCTCACCCTCCTTTGAACATCATGGAATTCCTGACTGACGGTCAGAACTCGCGCCGCCAGTCGCACAAAAGCCGCCACCGGCGCTTTGGCCGGACGCGGTTGCGGTTCATGGGTTTCGCTGAACACCCGCCGGGTGCGCAGCCCTGTTCGCAGCATCGGCCCGCCTTCGACCATCGCAGGTCGCGGGCCGGGGTCGATGTCCGCCTGATGCAGATGCGCTGGACGCACGCCGGTGCGCAGGTAGCTTTCGGTGCGGAAGCGTTCCCCAAGTCGGAAAATCAGCTTGCGTGACACCGGCGCGACCCGCTGCACCACCGAATTCATTGCGTACACCATGCGATTGTCGATGGTGTTTTCATTCGGCCCATAGAGCGACCGGCCCGCGTAGGCCGTCACCCTGAAGCTGCCAGCCTCGAGGCCATCTGCCACGCCTTCGGGTTCGAACCATTCCAGCAGTTCGGTGTCCACATCGAAAGCCGCAAGCGCGGTGCGGATGGCGTAGGGCGTGCCCTTAAACCGGTGCACTTCAGCACTGACGGCGATGACGCTGCGCTTGATGTCTTCGGGCCATTCCAGATCCCACACATCGACCGAATGTTCCCACGCAAGATGGTCCAGCAGACCGACATCGACCGTGGCCGGGTCTTTAGAAATCATCTGGACTGGCAAGGCGAACAGCCGTTCTTCCAAGATGTCCAGCGCCTTGGCCAGCGGCGTGGCCGTGGGCGGCAGCAGGGTGTCTTTCACATCAAACATCGCGCCAACCCCCGGTGATGGATTGCAGCGTCACGGTGATGCCGGTGCAGTGGGGCGCATCGAATGGCCCGATGTCCAAATCAGCCGCTGGCGACACCAGTTCGACATCGACCACGCCCTGCACATTCAGCGCCGCAGCGATGGACGTGCGGTAGAGTTTCCGACCGATGCGGATACGGCCATTTACGAATGCCTGCACCGCCGCCTGCGCCGCCGCCTGAACCGCCGATGCGGTTTCCGGGGTGGTGACGTGCAGAACCGCTTCGATGGCGTAGGGCACCGGCTGCGCGGACACCACGGTCAGCTTGTCGGCCACAGGGCGGCGCTTGTCAGTTGTGCAGTGCTGAAACACTGCATCCAGAAGCGCCGCATCCGCCGTTCCATCGCCTTCGCTGGACAGGATGACCATCTTTGGTTCGGCGGGCGGAATGGCCGGGTCCAGTCCGTGGTTTGGCCCATAGACCGCAACGTCCACCACGCGGTCATCGGCATCCAGCGCCCAATAGACATATGACCCTTCGGTGCCATGCGGCGACCACGCTTCGATGACCAGCTGGATGCGGGCGCGAAACGCCTCATCTACCTCCATGACCGGATTGTCCGGGTCGCTGTCATCCAGCACCTTGCGCAGCACGCCGCGATTGGCCCCGATCTGGTCAAGGTCATCGCCACGCGCCGTGGACAGGAACACCGACCGCACCGCTTCATTGATGCGGTTTTCCAGATACAGTTCCCGCGCCGCCGCCGCTTCATTCAGATAGCGCATCGGGCTGGCTGCGATGTTGCGGGCCAGCGCCATGACTTCGGCCACCTTCGGTGCATCGAAGACTCCCGCCAGCTGCGCTTCCAGTTCGACCAGTCGCGCTTCCAGAATGGCGTCGAAGTCCAGCACGCCAATCGCGGTCGGGTCCGGCAGTGTGGTCAGGTCCAGCGCGGCAAAGCGGCTCATGCGGCAAGGCTCCAATTTTCCACCCGGTCACGCATGACGCGGATGGTCTGAATGTCATCGACAACCGTGGTCAGGTCGCCTTTGTGAGCGTTCGGGCGGTGATTGCCGATCAGGGTCATGGTGATGGCCCCGGTTTCTGCACCTTCCACGGCAACATCGGTCAGTTCGAACCGGGGTTCCCACCGTTCCAGCGCTTCGGCCACGGCCACATACAGCGCCAGAACATTGGCTTCATTCATTGGCGCATCGACCAGCGCCGGGACTTCGGACCCGAATTCACGCCGGAAGACGCGGGCATTCAGCCGCGTGGCAAGGATGGTCTGGATGCTTTGCACCACGTGGTCCCACCCTTCGACCGCACCCCCGGTGTCGTGGTTCAGGTCCATCGCAGTCAGCCTTCAGACTTGTCGCCCTTTGTCGCGGGCTTTTCCGCGTCTGCCTTCGGCTTTGCCGCAGCCTTGGCGGCAGCAGCCTTCAGGCCCGTGCCATATGGCGGCAGGTAATACTTCGCCTGCAGCGGCGTCAGGGTGACGGTTTCACCAACGGTGCGGTGCACGCCACCGATTTCACGGGCTTGCGTCACTTCATAGTCCGCCGGGGCGGGTTTCGAATTGTCCATTTGTCTCTCCTTGGATTAGGGCTATCCGCCCGCAAACACATCGCCAGACCCGCTGGCGACACTTGACCCGCAGTCCACCGGATCACCGATGCGCCCGATTTGACGCCCGTTCACAAAAACCGTTCCCGACCCGCTGGCCAGCGCGCCAGCGTGGGTTTCGGGTATTGCCGGGCACGTATGTGGTGCCCACGCATCGCCCTGCCGATGGACGGCAATGGCATTTGCAAAAACATCGCCGCTGCCTTGCGTGCTACCGCGCGGAGGCCAGCAACCGTGCCCCGTGCAGCTATCGCCTTTTCTGGTGACCGCAGGCATCAGTTCAGGTCGATACGTGGCGAATTCAAAACAATTCCACCATCCGTCAGGGTCACGGTGCTGCCGCCAACCTTGAGAACCATGGAAGCCCCCCCACCACTTATGGTCACACTGGCAGCCCCCACCGATGCCAAAACATATTCATCACCAGCCCCGGAAGGCCGACCGTTCGCATTTGAATTCAGGCTCCCCTGAATGCTGGCATCATGCAGGTCTCCGGATTCCGAATACAGCTTGACCTGCTGACCCACCGATGGCGGGTTGTGGGTCTTATTCGCACCCGCTGCGGGTTCTTCCCACGGTATCCAGCCGGTCACGAATGGCGCATCACCGTCCAGCAACCGCACCCGCGCCAGACCCTTCGCCGCATCCACTTCTTCGACCACCCCTGTGCGGGACTGCGACCTGATGCGCCTTTCCAACTCACTGACACGGCGGCGCAGGTCATCAATGATTTCCGGCAGGCCCGCCATCAGACCGGCACCGCTTCATTGACAGCATCGGTCACCACCACATCACGGCCCACGCCCCCGAAGGTGTAGAGGCGCAGCGACTGCGCATCGCGCGTGGTCATGCCTGTCAACCGCTCGAAATCTTCATAGGCCCTCGACGCCGGGTCACCTACCAGCTGCTGGAACAGCGCCAACTGCGGCACGCCATGTTCCGCCATCAACGCCATAAAGCGCGGCCACGGGCCACCTTCCACCAAGGGCTGGCCATGACGCGGGTCAGCAAAGACATCGACCGTCAGCTTGGTCTGCCCTGCAGCGAGGCGCACATTTTCCGCCGAACTGCTGGACCGGACGTGTTCCTTAGCCACATAGGCTTGTACGAAATCCCCGAAGACCTGCGCCCACGGGTTGTCCGGGTCGTTCAGAACACGGCTGATTTGCACATCCAGCGCATCCAGAACCGCTTCCAGATTGGCGTCGGTCGCCGGGAACAGGTCCACGATTTGCGTTTCCCCGGTTTCCTTGTTCGTTTCGGCCATCGTGACCGACACGCCGCAGTTGAACATGATGTCCACCCGGCCATTCGACCGCAGCCCGGTCTGACCCAAATCTTGGGCCTTGGCCGCATCGGTATAGACCGCGATGAAGGGGCGCTGCTGGTCGCTGCGCAGCTGACCATCCGCCGTCTGGTCGATGGCAGAAATCTGACTGTCCAGCACGTTGTCACCGACCAGCGTGCCACCAGCCTTCAACGCTTGAACCGCCGCTATCCGCAATGCCATCATCGTCAGAGACATCAGTTCGCATCCCCAAGTTCGCAAATCAGTCGAAGGTGCGACCGGTCATCGACCGACAACACTTCGAACACCGGCTGGCCATCACGATCCAGCGCCACCACCTTGTCACCCTTGCGGACCACCAGCGCGGTATGCACCGCGCGGTCGATGCGCAGATGGCCACCATCCGCCGTTACACCGGCGCGGGCGTTGTTCCCGCGACCGAAGTTCATCCGCTCCGCATCGCGGTCACCCGTCCGCAGCACGGCGGTGAATTCCAACGCATCGCGTTCCGGGTCTTTACGACCATCAGCCAGTGGAAGATGTCGGACGGCTTCCGACCACACATCATCCACTTCGGCCATCAGGTCTTTGCGAAGACTGCTGTCCATCAGGATGCAGGCTGCAGCGCGGTCAGTTCTGTGACCGCTTCATCCAGTTCTTTGGTCAAGTCTTCCCAACCTTCATCGCCTTCGGACATTTCGCCCAGCTTGGCGTTCAGGTCATCCACGCGGGCCTGCGCAGCTTCCAGCTTGGCCGCAGCTTCCGCAGCAGCCTTTTCTTCAGCGGACTGCCCCCCGGATTTCTTCGGCGCGGCCTTCTTCGGCGCGTCACAGAACGCCGCAAAGCCATCCTGCACCACGTGGTTCGCATAGGCTTCGGGAAGCTGGGTGGGTTCCCCGACCTGCATCTTCTGGTCCTTGTCTTCGCCCATCACATCGCCGGGCACGGTGGCATTGCTTTTGAAGGCCACCCACTTCTTCTTCGACTGCGCCATGATTGTCTCCTTCACAGGCTGAATTCCGAAGCGCCGTGCGGGCGCTTGGGGATGCAGCCAAAGGCCCGACAGTTTCCCGCCGGGCCTTGCTTCACTGTCCTGTTCGAAAGCTGTCAGGCGATGGTCAGCTTTTTCAGCACGCCGGGGCGGGTGCAGAGCGAAATCGCGTTCATCTGACTGTCCAGATGACGGCCCTTGCCATTCGGCATCGCATACTGGTGCGCGTAGCGCGGAAGGCCGATGGTGTTCACCGTTTCTTCAAGGTCCGCCGGGGCGAAGCGCGTGATGAACAGATCCGGCACACCGACCGGGAACACCCGCGCTTCATTCGCTGCGATGAAGGCCGCGCCGCCATTTGCAGCGGTGGCTTTCTTGCCGGTGCGGTAGCGTTCGAAGGTGACCTTGCCGACCGTGAACACATCCGGTGCACCGTCGCGCAGCCGATAGCCCATATTGTCGGCAAGGAAGGTTTCGCGCACTTCCTTCTGGTCCCACAGGGCATCGTGGAAATCGCGGCCACACATCGCGTGGATGTGGTCATAGGGCGCGTCCAGTTCATCTTCGATGGAATAGACCACATCGCCCTTGATCTTGGTGGCGATACCTTCCACCTGCGCATTGATGCCAAGCGCAATCGGCGCAGGCACGGCAAGGCCGAAGCGGTCATAAAGGTTATGCAGCACCTTGCCTTTGCCGGACAGAATGACACCCTTGATGGCCCCGACCCGCTGGTGTTCCAGCGTGGCGTCATGCGCCCGCGCGTGGGTGGACAGCTTGGAATCGACCCGGTTCTGGACCGTTTCCAACTGGTCATCACTGCCGAACATCCGCACCCCTTGGGTTTCATCGGCCAGCACGGCATCATTGATTTCGTAATGGTCGATTTCGAACGGGATGACGCGGCGGTCATCGTCACCGATGGTCTGACCGGGGCCACCGCGCGGGGTCGGCTCGATCAGCGCCAGCGTTCCGTTGTGTTCTTCGATTTTGATGGTGGTCACGGCCACGCCATCTTCATCGAAGATGCCGGTCGCGCCAAGCTGGCCCGGCACGAACGGCTGATTGTTGATTGCAGCCGTCAGGGCCAGCACAGAAAATTCAGTTTCCCACATGGTCCCGGTCTCCTTAGCGCACGCGGATGCCGACAGCGTTCAGCTGCGCCACCTTCGCATCGGTTTTGGCTTGATCGTCCACCGAAGCGTCGAAAGACAGCATCGGCAGCTTGGCTTCGGCATCGCGGTCGATGGCGGTGACTTCCACCGCTTGGTCGGTCGCATCGACGCCGTAGGCCAGAATGGCCACGGCGGTTTCGGCACCTTCTTTGCCGACCACTTCGGCAGCGGGCGCGGGAACGTATTCGCCGGTGGCGGTCACCTTGCCCAGAACGGTGCCAGCGGCCAGCTTGCCTGCGCCATTGGCGATGGTGACGATGCTGCGCGAACGGCGGCCTGCGGCTTCAGACAGCAGGAACGCCAGATTGCGGGTCTGCATGGTTGCATTTTCCATGGCTTATGCCTCCTTTCCGGCACGGCGGGCGGCATAGATGCCCCCGGTGTTGATGGTGGCCTTCGGCTTTGCCGAAGCGCCCGGCGCGGGTTGCGCAAGGTCAGCGGCGGCACTGCGGCTGGCCTGATACTTGGCGGGGTTCGGCGCATCGTCGGCCTTCGCCTGCGGTGCATCGGTTGCTGCCGCCTTCAGCGCCGCAATGGCGTCATCGGCGGGCATGTCGGTATCGAAGGCCAGATGCTTCGCAAGGGCTTCATGCCCCTTTGCCGCATCGGCTTCGGTGATGGCTTTGATGCGGGCCTTCACATCCGCAGCGCTGGAAGCACCAGCGCCGCCGGTCGGCTGACCGGGGGCCGGATTGGCGAATGTCTTGTCCGCCGCTTCGGGTTTGGGTGCCATGGTCGGTTTCTCCTTTTCATGGTCCGGGGGTTGCACGGCGGACGCCGCGTTTCGGGTCGCAGCTTCGAAGGACCACTTTTCCTTCTTCGCCATGGCCACGAGTTTCTTGGGGGCGTGGGAATAAACCCGGTAATCGAAGGCAGCGACAGCCTTGGCGCGGCCCCCTTCGGTGTCGGTCGCGAACCCGCGTTCCACCGCTTCCGCGCCAGTCAGCCACAGTTCCGCCTTCATGTCTTCGCGGATGGTTTCGGCATCTTCGCCGGTTTGTTCGGCGTAGATGTCAGCCATCAGGTCAGCCAGCTTGTTCAGCTGTTCGGTGGACTTCTCGTGGTCGCCCGCGTTGCCCCACGTGAACTTGGCTGGGTCATGGATCATCATCAGGGCACCGGCCCGCATGGTGATTGTGTCACCCGCCATGGCGATGACCGAAGCCGACGATGCCGCGATGGCATCGACCACCACGGCAACATCGCCGCGATGTGCCTTCAGGGCGTTGTAGATGGCAATGCCGTCATCGGTATAACCGCCGCCCGAATTGATGCGCACGGTGATGTCCGCATCACGCCCCAGCATCGCCAGCGCGTCGATGACCTGCGATGCGGTAAAGCCATCACCCCAAAAGTCATCCCCGACGAACCCGTAAAGAACGAGTTCGCCATCCACCAAGATGGTCATGTCTGTCTCCTTGTCGGTCAGGTGAAGCGGAACCGCTTCGCATGTCTGGTGCGGGCCGCGCCGCCGGTCTTCCGGCGACAGGCGTTTTCGTATTCCGCAATCAGCTGTTTCAGGTCATCCAGCCGCGCCCGCTGGAATGTCACCTCTTCGCCGTCCATGCGCACGGTTTCCCTCAGCTGGCCCGCACTCAGTCGAATGCGAACCTTGCGCAACGCATCGGCCATCGCGCAGGGGTCATCCATCTGCACGACATCTTGGCCAACCTTCATCGTACTCATGGGGCAGGCTCCGTTTCGATGACAGGCTGCGCATCACGCGCCGCATAGGGCGATTCCATCCCGGCATCGACATAGCGCTGGTGTTCGCGCTGGCGCTGTTCAAACAGCGCATCCGGGTCCACCCCAAGGTCGCCGGTTTCATTGGCGATGGAACTGGTGCCGTTCGACAGCCGTTGGGTCGAAGCCCGCGCCGACTTGTAATCGTCTGCCGTGGGCTTCGCTGGCCCCTGCCAGTTCGCAGCTGCCACCCGGTCGCGGTTCGCGCGGAAGGCTTCATATCCGCCCTTGAACGGAATGCGGCCTTCGCCCACTTCTTCATCCAGCCAGTTGCCATAGACCATCTGGCACATCGGGGCAGCGATGCGTTCGCGCCGCCGCATCACCACCGCCCAGATGGACGCATTTTCCATGCGCACGCTGGAATAGGTTGCGGCGGTGTGGTCCATCGTCAACCCGCCATAGGTGATGCCGATGGTGCGGGCCATGTCGCGGGCAAGGCTGTTCGAAAACGGCAGGAAGTCCTGACCGGGAACCTTCGCGGTTTCCATGCCCAGCTTTTCGCCGGGGCCAAGGTGCGACACCTGCGGGTCCGCCCCAACCGAAATCCGGCTTTCCGCCGCCCGGTCCAGCTGCGCCCCAAGGAAGTCCAGATACTCCTGCGCATAGCCCGTGCCGCCTTCGCTTTCCTTCAGCACTTCCAGCGCCTCATAGGCATCTTGGCTTGGCGCTTCGGAGGTCAGCGTGATGGCAAAGACCGTCTGCAGAATGGCCATCTGCAGGGTCGCATCATCCAGCATCTCCGCCTGAATGTGCTTCCGGAAGGCCGGTGCCAGCAGGGAAATGCCACGAACATCAGTGGCGTCCATCGGGTCAAAGACGTGCATGACCAGCGGGCGACCATCGACATCGAAGGCGGCGTAGTCGCGCTTCGACTTCAAACCGCCGGTGACGGTTTCAAACCGGTAGGACACCGGACGGCCCTTGCCATCGTGATGCACGCCTTGGAACAGACCATCCAGCGGGCTGGTGTCCTGCACCAGCCGGGGCGGCGGAACAAGGCACAGCTTGGTGCCGCTGGTGATGCCATACCGGCTGCGGTCGCCTGCGGTGAAGAAATCGAAGACGCCGGTTGCCTCGCCATAGGCGATGTGCCACCGCAGCCCGATGTCCACCATCTGCGGACCCGTCAGCTTGCCACGCATGTCGCATTCGCGGGCGTTGCGCCAGTAGGCCCGCCAGCGTTTCTTGACCAACCGAATCCAGTCAGCCTTTTCCTTTTCGTCATAGCCCATGCCGGACAGGTCGGGGTCAGGCGTCAGGGTCAGACCCACGCCCACCGTGTCGGCCAAAACTTGGTCGGTCGCACCCTTCAAGCGACCGCTGTTCTGGATCAGGTCCATGGCCAGACCTGCAGCCCGCGACCATGACCGGCGCACATCGTCGCGATGGCTGGTCAGGGGCGCGACCCGACTGGCGATGACACCACTCTTGGTGTCACGCATATAGCGGGCGGTCGGGCGCGAAGACCGTTCAGCCGCCACCAGTGGCGTTCCGTCTGGCTTGATTAGACCGCTCATCGCGTCCTGTTTCTCCACTTCGACCGCGCACGCTCTTTGGCCTGCGCTTCAGTTTCGTCTTCGGCGGGCTTTTCATCCGCCACCTGTTCGGCCTGCGGCTGCGCCGCCATCAGCAGGTCTTCGAAGTCGCCCTGCACATCTTCCGGCGGGCGTTCGCGTTCCGTCATCAGGCGGTCCCATTCGGTGTCCGGCAGATTGCGCACCCCAAGGCGAATGGCCGCAGCTTCCGCCTGAAGGTGGGTGTCCAGTCCTTCGTTCGCTTGGTTCGGGTCTTTCACCCACAGATACCGGGTGAAGCCCGATTTCGCCTTCTGTGCCTTCCGGCTTTCCGCCGTCAGCTGGCGAAAGAATTCATCTTCCAGCCCTTTCGGCAGGGCGATGAACCCGCGTTCTTCCGGATCTGTTTTCTTCAGGTTCCGATAAAGCCCCATCTTCAAAACCGACGAGGCGAAGTTGAAGAACCGCTTCGAATAGCGGACAATCTTGCCGCGTCGGTTCCGTTCCTTTTTCACCTGCGCCAGCAGCGGGGCGCTTTCAGGATGCACACCCCGCACCATGATGACGCGGGATGCCGTGTGCCGACGCGCCCAATCCCACACGTCTTCGGTGTAGGCGTTGCCGTCGATGGCCAGCAGGTCAATTTCAACCTTCCGGCCATAGGCGTTCCGAAAGCCCTGCCGCAGCAGGCCGTTCAATTTCGACTGGCACCCTTCATCAGAAATGTGCCCGTTAAACACCCCATATTCGACCACCGCGCGGCGCTTGTTCTGGCCCCACGCGACCACCTGCCATTCCACCCGGTCACCCTGACAGTCCACACCACAGGTCAGCAGCGGGAAGCCCGCAGGGATGGTGCCGTGGGCATAATCCGATTCCGACGCGCGGTCGCGGATGTCTTCCCATGGCGGCGCTTCACCCAAGACGCGATAGGCTTTGCCCACCACGTCATTCCAGAAGGTCTGTTCCTTTGGTGGGTCGCCCTTGGCCGACAGCCATGACCGCGCGATGCGCTCAAAGGACTGCAGCAGCGAATAGGCCGACCAGATGTAGAATGACCGGTGCACCCGCTTCATCTTCGGGTTCGCGGCGATCCACTTGGCCCCCCGCAGCATCTTCGGGCGGTGGTGTTCTTCAATCGAAGCGCCGCAGCCTTCGCAGGTAAAATGTGCCCGTTCTGGATGGTCTTCATCCAGACTGGCCAGCATGTTTTCCCATTCCAGCACCTGCATGTGGCCGCATTCGTCATGCGGGCACGGCACGTGCAGAAATTCCTGACTGCCGGACTCGAAGTTCTTGGTGATGCGACACCCCGGAACCACCATGGGTGTCGAAATCTTGAAAATCTTGGCGAATTCGTAACCCTGACTGCGGCTGTCCGCTTGGGTTTCAGGGTCGCCAGCGCTGTTCATATCCCACTTGGCAAGGTCATCCTGAACCTGCCGGGACATGGACACCTGCGAAAGCGAAGCGGGCGAATTCGCGCCTGAAATCTGGATAGCCCCGCGACCGTCGCGGCGCTCTTTGTAGAAAACCGAATCCTGCCCGTCTCGGGCCTTCATCGGGAAAATCTTGCGCAGCGCCGTGGTGCCTTTCAGCATCGGGGCCAGCTTCATCTTCGACCACCGCCGCGCGTTTTCGTCGGTCGGGTGGACATAGAGAAAGTCGCCGGGGTCCATGTCCATGGAACCGCCGGTGAAAATATTGGCCAGCACCGTGCCGCCCAGCTGCGCTGATTTCGACAAGGTGACAACCCGGCAAGGGTCATCGGGCGACAAGGCCCGCAGGATTTCGTCAAAGTAGCTGAAGCGTTCCCGGTTGTACGGGCCGGGCAGCGGACTTTCCCGCGACGAAAAGACTATGTTTTCTTCAGCCCATGTCAGGTAATCGACAGGCGGCGGCGGGTCGATGACATCCGCCAGAACATCGTGCGCCATCCATTCGGCGCTTGTGACGGCGACATCCAGCATCAGGCATCCAGTTCAACCGAGGTGGCCACGTCCTTTTCCACTTCATCCGCGCGGGCGCGTTCTTTCATCGCCGCCGTCTTGCGGACCTTTTTGAATTCCGCCCGCAGCAGGTGCAGGACATCGCGCTGCGGAATGTCGAACTGCGCGGCCATCGCAGCGGCAAAGTCCGGCAACGCACCTTCAAAAATCTGCAGCATCATGCCCGCGATGCGGGCCATTTGTTCGCGGGCATCTTCGGCAGACATCAGCATGCCTTGCCGAAGTGCTTCATCCGCCGCCTGAATCCGGTTGCGCCGCAGCTGTTCTTCCAGCTTTGCCCGCTTCAGCTGGTCTTCGACCGTATCGGGCTTGGGTGCCGCCGGGGTCGATGACGCGGCAGGCGCTTCGGGCGTGGTCTGTTCAACCGGGGCGGCTTCGGCCATCGGCAGGCTTGGCTGCTGGACTGTCGCGGGCACGGGGTCTGGCGCGGCAGCGGGCTGCACCTGCGGTACGTTATCCACCGTGGTCCGCGTTGCGATGCCATTGCCAAGCGATTGGCCGATGTCACGGTTGCGCCGGACCTGTTCAACCGCGACCGGGTAAATGATCTTGCCGGACTTGCCCGGCTTGGTGAACGCATCGTCGCGCAGGATGTCCTTCGACTTCCACTGACTGACCGCCGCGCGGCTGACCCCCATGGCCCGCGCAAAATCGGCCTGCGACATTTCCTGATGTGCTGGCTGCATCTGTGCATGTCCATCCTGTCCGGGGCCGGTGGGGCAGGTATGTTAAGCGCCCGGCGTTAAGTGAAATCCCCTTATTGTTAAGGCTTTGCAAAAGCCGTCTGACTGCTGAACCCTCGGGCCGCTTCCGCACCGTGTGGTTTCGAGGCGGGGTACGGTCCCTTTTTTCAGAGGCCGATTTTGACCCACCTCGACCCCGTATGCTTGTACTCATATCGCCCCGTCACAGCCCCAAAAGGCGGCTGATTTCGTGATCCAACCGGCGGGGAAGCTGCTCAGACACGGTGCGGTCGAATGCCTTAGCGGACGCGCCTTCGACCATCTCCGCCGGGATAACCACACCCGATGGCAGTTTTTCGATGGGCTTTCTGGACGCGCCTACGCGCTGGAAGACGTGCCCGCCCATGTTGAGTTCGACACGCCCGCGCGCAAAGCCACCACCACGCAAGAACGCCCCTTCATACAGTTCCCGCTGCCCGCGCACGAAAGCTGTCACACCCCGGCGGGTTTCGCGCGGCTTGAAGTATTTCAGCGAAATGTCACCGCCTGCACCGTAGATGGTATAGGTCAGATCACCTTCGCGGGATGGATCCCGGCGCACGATGTTGCGTACCATTTTCTGCGGCATGCTGGTTTCCTTGGCGACCGTGCGAATAACCTGCGTGCGGGCCATGTCACCGGTTCTGTTCAGCGCGCGGTTCACCGCCTTCGGTGCCTTCTGCCCCAAAGCCCCCAGCATGTTTTCGAACCGCTGCAGATCCCGCACATCGATGTTGCTGACGCTGAACATCCCATCCCTTCCAAAATCTAATGCGTGCAGGCGCGGTGCATAGTCGTGGCGCATCACGCATCTAGCCTTCAACCGCGCAGGCTCAATCGGCAGCAGTTGCGCCCGCCACCGAACCCCCTTTGGTTCTTTTGGCCTATCGAACCACTGCACGCACAAAAAAGGCCAGCCGCAGGATCTGCGACCGGCCCTCAAACCGATGGACAAGTGAAAGTTCAGATGCGCTTCATTGCGGCATCCATTGCTGGCGTTTACGTCTCACACAAACATTCGGATACAAAAAAGGCCCGCGCTTTTCAGCCGGGCCAACATCATCCATTGCAGCAGCAGTGTCAGAGGCGGCAGCGCGTTCGCGTGGGAGCCTCGACATATCGGAATGCAGATCAAAACGGGTGCATTACGTGCGCCTTAATCCGCCCGGAACCATGACATGTGTCTTTCAACAGGGGTCACCGAACCTTCGACAATTCCGACTGTTAAGGGAAGATGATGTATTCCGTCAACCCCCCTTAACAAAATCGAGTGGCACTTAACAGAGATCAATCCGCTGTATAATAGACACCGCCATCCGCTATTTCTTTTAAAACACTGGCTTTCCAAACGATTCCTATCTGTGCGCTTAAATCACCCGCTTCCAAAACTCGACCAGAATAAACCCCTTCCAATGTTGTGACGTGCTGCCCCATTGAACGTTGACCATTTTGTAAAAGCCCGAAGGTTTTCTTGGTAATGACTGCCGACCCCGACATGCCACTGGTACTTGCGGTATCCACAAGGAATTTTGGAAGTCCATCCACATCCATCATCGGTTCTGACGCCACAGTTCCGCGCTTCCAAAGTGGTGTTTTATTTACCCCCAACCCCAAAGGGTATCCCAGAAGAAAGGCATCATCGCCTGACATAAGCATATACGTGTTGTCCTGATTTTCATTAAAATGCAGGACGCCAGTTAGAGGAACGGCGCTCACGTCCAGCATGGCCACATCGACCGCGCTTTGATACGTTGGATGGATAAGCCAAGGCGTTCGCTCCCCGAGCTTCCACTCAAACTGCACTGATCCTGTTACCAATTTCCCACCCGCGCTTTGTATGACCCCCGCACTTAGCCGGTCCGGCAAGGCCAAATTTGGGTCCAAGCATTTATTATCAAGGGCGTTTCTACCCGACATTACATGCCAGTTGGTGACAAGGAAAAGGCGCTCGCCATACTTCCAAAAAAAACCCGAAGCACTGCTCAGCTGTTTGCTTTGAAATGCAAGATCCAGCTTGATGCTCGCCAGTGATGCTGCACTTAATTTTCCCGACATGCTTGTTCCCCTATGTATCGTTTTATGCAACTCACATGAATTTCGAAACCAATGCTCAAAGATAAAGAAAGGGGCGGTTTCCCGCCCCTTCCCTGTCTTCAATCTTTGCGCTGTTTCTTCAGGAGAACTATTTCATCCCGAAGCCTCAGCATGTCCGCCCGGTCTTCTCGCATTTCAGCGCGCATGCGGCGCGTTTCCATGTAGAGAATGAAAGTCACGCCAAGCGCAGAAAGTGCAGCGATCATTTCAAATAGGTCGGTCAAAAAGTTCAGTTCTGGCATAGCCTGCCTCTTGCAAAGCTGCCGGAGGCCCAAACTGAAGTATTATTTTTGGCATGTCCAAACCTCGCGGCTAGGGTATGCCCAGCTTTGATGATGGGTCTGGGTTTGGCCCACTTGCAATTGCATCGTTCGTGCGTTCACGGTTGCCGGAAATTTGCTATGAGGAAAGCAGACTCTTGGATCTGTTCCCTCAGGAGATAAACTTACAGCACCCGAAGACTTCTGCGCGGCGGACCACTCACATTCCGCCTATTGCAAACACCAGAGCATGAACCAACTGCACCGCTCAAGCTTGAAAAGCGAGCCACTGAAAGTGCGGCGAGGCTATCCAGCACCAAGACCAAATGCTGGTCGGATTTAGCCTCAAACTTTCAGCCTATGCGTCCTACGAAATGTCCAAATCTGGTATCACCGTGCGGCGGCCAGCCCGGATAGCCAACCACCTAGCGGCGGCCAACCCGGATAGCCAACCACCTAGTATTTCATCTGTTGGTATCAGGATGACTTTTCAAGGGCAGCCCAATAGATTTCCCAAAAGTTGGGGCGGCGTCGAGTGAACCGACCTATTGCCAACGCCAAATCACTTCGCGCTCTTGCGCCACGCATTCCAGCGCTCAATCGCGCCGCCTTCGCTTTTGGACCCCACCGCCGCGCGCCGGTCGCAATTGCCACAGATGACGCAATGGCCATCCGCAGCACGGATGACCTGCGCCATCTGGTGGCCGCATTCGCAAGGCGTAAGGCGCGGGTCGGCAACCTCTCCCCCCCTTTCCTGCGCCCGGCTGATTTCGTGCTGCATGGTTTCGGACACCGGCAGCTTGGACAGGGGAATGTCCAGCGGCGTGTCGCGCCCGAAGATGCTGACGAGGCCACGGGCCGTTTTTTCCGACACATCCACCACGGTGAAATCGAAATCGGCAAATGGCCCATCCGGCACTTTGACCACATCACCTGCCGCATACCCCGCCTTCATCATCCGGTAGCATTCGAGCGACAGTTCTCCGCCACCCCACTGCCGCATCAGCCGGACAATGCGGGCAGGCGGAATGGCGACCGGGCGACCACCGGTCCCCATGACCCCAACCACCACGTCCAGTTCCATCAGGCGGTGCCAGCGCGATTCATCGGCCGGCCATCCGACAAACAGCCAGTCGACCAGCTTTGGCTTCGACACCAGCTGCTTCTCTGGACTGAAGCGGTTCTTCCGGCGCAGCACCTTTTCGATAGGCAGGAATACTTCGAACCCCGCCCGGCGCAGGATGTGTTCGGGCAGAAAGACACGTTTCCCTGTGCCATCGACCCGACGCTTGCGCAATCGGCGTTGTCGGTCGCGGTAGGCTTCAAACTCCCCCCCGACCGTGATGGTTTTGATTCCGCCCACCTGTTTGCGCACAACCCGGACAGCGTACCATTGCAAATCCTGCGCCTCGATCTTGCCCATCATCATGCCGACCCCCCTGCGACCAAAGCGGTGATTTCCTCGCACTTGCGCTGCGCCTTGTTCCGCCCCGCCAGCCACGCGCGGTCCTGATTGGAAACGGGCTGGCCAGACTGTTGACGGCGATTGATTGCATCTGATTTGCGCAGCGCGGCTTCGGCTTCGGATTTGATCCCCCCCACATCACGCGATTTGGGCCATTCGCGGTGCTTGCGCAGGAACCGCAGCAATTCCGGCCCCCATCCGTCCGCCATGGCATCCCGCCCCAGCGCCGCCGCGAACACGCCGCGCATCAGCGGTGATGCCTCATCTGCGGGCGGCTGAATTTTGGCCGCGCGCTCAAGGATCTCATTGGGGATCATCATCTGGTCGCGCCCCTTGCCCTTGGGATTGGCGGCAACCTCTTCCTCCAAGGCCGCAAGGTTCAGTTCGGACATATAGGCCAGCTTGGGGCACAGCACCTTTGCAACCATCCCGTCAAAGTCCGATTGCTTCGTGAACCCCTTCGGCTTTGCCAGACCGCGCGCCAGCAGCGGTTCGACCAGCACGGCCCTGACCCGTTTTTCACCGTTCGCCTGTTCAGCACTGTCCATCCATCCTGCCTTTCTTCATTGCATTTGCCCCGGTCTCAAATGGCGTGTGGGTTGCTATTGGGGCGCTTTTGGCAATTTCGGTTTCTTATTTTTTCTTCTTCTGTCCTTTCAGCCCGGAAAAATCCGGACGGAACGAGGCGCAAAACGTGCAAAATCCATCCAATACCTTCCGATTTTCTTCCGGGTTCGTTCCGGGTTCTTTCCAAGTTCCTTCCGACGGAAGAAACGCGGAACGATTTCAGGCGCTGAATTCAGACTGCCAGTCGATGCCTTCCCGCATCAGCGAGAACGCTTCCAGCGCCTTACGGATCAGCGCGGGGCGGCGCTGTCCCATGGCGTCGAAGTGATCCACCATGAACTGGTCGAACTGCAGCACCAGCGCCTTGTCTTCGGTCATGCCCTTGGGTGCGCCACTGCGCAGCATCTTGTCCGGCAGGGCTTCTAGCCGCTTGCGTTCGCGTTCGGCTTCGCGCTTGGCCAGCCGGTCTTCGCGCAGCCCAAGGGCATCCTGCGCGATCTTCAGAACCACCGGGTGATACAGACGCACGTAGCCATTGTCACAGCGGCATTGCTTCCAGTTGTAGAGCGGCCCAATCGGGCGCTCCATCAAGCGCCGCCATTCTTCCAGCGATTCCCCGGTAAGTCGCGCCAGCAGGCGTTCATCAAGTGGCAGCGTGCCAACCGGATCTTCTTTTTGCGCGATGTTGAACAGGTCGAACCCAACCGCGCGGACCTCCTTGTCCGCCAGCAGGCGAAATTCCGAATGCAGCCACCAGTCAAACCGCCACGTGATAAAAAAGTGGCTGTCCAGACGTTCGCCGGATGGGATGGGATAATCAAAAAGGTCATCACTATCGACCAGCCTGATTGTTCTTGCCGCTTCCATATTACTGCCCTCCCTTCAAATTGCGTTCTGCCATGTCCAGCGCGCTGGACATGTGTGAAAGTGTCAGGTCCGGGCTGGGATCTTTCAGGCTGATGATCGGCTTGGGCCGTGGGGCACCCGACCGCAGGAAGCGCCGAACTCTTTTCACCGCATTGTGCGCCTGCTCAGCCCGCGCCTTCATCGACCGGGCGAACAGCAGGGCGTTCCGCGCAATCCCGCGCGCTGTTTCCAGATCCCGCGTCAGGCCCTGAATTTCAGCCCCCACCGGGTCAGGGTCGCCTTGAACCAAATCCGCCAACCGGACCAGCTTTAAGGCATAGACACCTGCAGGGGTGAGCCGACATTCGAACCCGCCGCCTTCGGCTTGGATTTCCGCCACCAGCCCCTTGTGGTGAAGGGCGCGATAGGTATGGGCACCCATCAACGCATCGCCATGCTCGGCAATCATCGCCAAGGCGGAGACTTGCGCCCGCGACAAAGCGAGATTGAATGAGCCAGACGTGGAATACTCCTTGAACCTATCAAGTGATGCGTCAGACATCCTGCCTCCTTTCGGACGCACGTGCCATGCGGTCGCGATACCATTCCGACTGCAGCCGGGTGATGTAGTTGCGACCGGCGCGGGACAAGGCCCGAAGCGCGGCGTCTTCCTCTTCATATTTCCCCATGCGCCACGCCAGCAGGGCGGGCGCGGCCTTCTGACCGATGCGCCGCATTTCGGCTTCATCCATCTTGCGGCAGGTTTCGCAGCAGTAGCGCTGCCAGCTGCGCGATGGCGCGAAGGGTCGCGAACACATCGGGTTCAGACACACGCCGGGCTTGACCAGTGGAAATTCCGCCAGTTCGCGATGCGCGGTGACGTGAAAGGGTTCTAGGTCGAAATGCGCCGCCGGTGCATTGGCAAGGCGTTGCGCCGGAAGGGTCATGGTGCCGACCCCCCTTGATTGTGGCGCACAGCGCCGCTGTCAGCATAGGCCATGGCCGCTGCCAGAATGCGTTCGCGACCGCGCTTGGATTTGCGCTTGATGGCCTTGGCAATGAATTCTTCATCCTTGAAGCCAAGTGCGCGGCTTGCGGCCCGCATCGATGGAAAAGACAGGGTTCCGATCTGAAAGGGTTTTGATTTCCAAGGATTGCACCGTTGCGGACGAGCCACCCGGTCCGGGTCGCCGTCGGCCAAAGCCGCCCAAATCGTATGCGGGCAGCAGTCAAAATGCTTCGCCGCGTCATGCACGTTGTCAAAGTCCCGACCTGCGATCCTGACCGGCATGGGTTCCGGCCCGGCCCGCCCGGTTCCGACACGATGCAGGGTGCCGTTGCGATAGGCCGCACGCACCGTGTTCGGATTTACGCCAAGCGCCCGCGCAGCATCGCTGAAGTTGCCATAGGTCACACCGCGAATGGTGACAGGCCGAGTGTCTGGCCGCGTGCCCAAAGCATCAATACGACCACGGCGGACAGCCATCCGCACCTGACCGGCAGTGACCCCCAAGGCTTCCGCCGCCGCGTTCGCATCAGCATAGACCGTGCCCCGCACGTTGATGTCGCTATACAGGCGCTTACCCATGACGGCCCCCATCCAAAGGATAAGGACGCGCGGACAGGCCATAGGCTTCCAGCTGCTTCAGGATATTCGGAACCACGCGCAGCCGGTGCCAGCGCTGTTCGACCGCGATGCGTGGGCGGGCCAGCCGCACTGCAATGTCCGTGAAGTTGTCGCCCGCAGCCCGCGCCTTCAACAGCGCGCAATCATCCGCAGATGACCCGCGGGGGTGAAAAATCATCGCAAGGCGTTCCGCCGCTTGGGCGGACTTGGACCGGCTCGATGAAACGCTGGCGCGTGCGGTCACAGGTCACCCCCGAATTCCGACCCTTCGGCCACCAGATAGACGGGCATATTGTTTCGCAGTGCCCAGCCAGCTTCGCGCCAGATACCGCGTGACATATCCCAACCCTCCATCGCCGGGATGATCACCGATCCGCTGGCCGCCAGCATCGGCTGGCACCAGCGCGACCAGAACACATCATCCAGCGGGTCAAGCTGGCGCTCCACATCGGCATTCAGCATGGCGCACCCGATCAGGATGGGCGATGCAACCGAGACCCCCTCAATCGCGAAGGCCCGCGCCCAGCGGGCGGTGCGAACTTCAACATCAGCGGAATGCGCAGCATCCCACTGCATCCCATCATCATGCACGAGCCGAGTGTAGGGCGTGGCCAGATAGGTCATCCGTCCGGCAGCGCGGCGCACTACTTCGAAAAACGGACAATCCACATGCAACAAAACACCGCTGGGGAATGCTGCCTTCAGCCAGTCCCAATCGGGATCGCGGGGAAACATGACATCGACGCCCATCATGCTTCCTTCCCGCACAAAGCGGCATGCAGATCAGGCCAGCGGGTGCGGGGCAGCGGGAGGAAATGCCGCCCCGCACCACTGGCAGCACCGTTGCGAGCGGCACCACCACAAGAGCCAGCCCCAGCAGGAGGAGGGCTGACCGCGCCTTGCGCCTGTTTTGCGTGGCCGACAATCTGGCCCACCACGCGTTTAGTCACCGACTGGACCGCAGACCTATGCCCGGCGACAGTCAAATAGTCCGGGTGATTGCGGAACGCATCGACCACGGCACCTTCGACCAAACGCCAAAGCCGTGCATGGTCGCGGCGCTTCAGAAAGGCGGGGTGGCGGGCGGAAGGGCGACGAAGGCGCGTCATTCAGCACCCCCGTTTTCAATCGGCTTTTCCAACCGTGCCCGCGCCCGACGCATGGCGAACATGGCGTCATCAATTTCCTTGATGGCCTGAGCACGTTCATCGGCGCAGGTCGATTGCTCCGCCGCCAGAATGGCAGAAATCGCTTCGCCGCTTTCCTTGGCGATGCTGGATCCATCCATCAACAAGCTGCCGCCGTCATCCACGGGTCGCTCTTCCAGTCGCCGCGCCAGCATCCGGGTGACAGGATACCGCCCTGCCGCATCTTCCAGCGCAATAACATCGGCCACCGTCCAATCCAGATTTCCGCTGACTTTTTTGCTGACCGTACCCTTGCTGGAACCGCCGCCCCAGCGGGCATTAAAAGTCTCTGCCACCGCGTCATAGCAGCCAAGCCAGTCCACAAGTGACTTCATGTTTGCGCGGACTATTTTGCGAAAATCAGGCATCGGAAACCTCGTTTCCTATGCACGCGCGGGGATGCGGTGCAGGGTGAACGCATGAAACAAAAAGCACATACCCACGCATCAGCTGGCCCTTTTCATCGACACGCCAGCACCATCGGCGTCGTCGGCGTCGTCGGCGTCGTCGGCGGCATCTGCGGGCTTGATGAAATTGAAAAGGTTATCTGGGCAGGCGATGTCATCTTCGCGACAAAGCATTTTAACCACCGCATACCACTTGGCAGGAAAAACACCGGACACAGCTGCGTTGCTGATGGTGGTCACCCCAACACCAAGGCATTCCGCCATGCGTTTTCGGCCAAGTTGGTCACAGACTTCGGATGTGTTTGTCATGAAAAAGACAGGTAGTCCATTTTTTATGGACTGTCCACATCCATTTCATATCCGGTTCATTTTTTCTGGACAATGCGTAGAACTAGATCATGGATATTGAGCGCAAAGAGTACATCGCCCACCGTGGCGACATGGGCGTGAAGGCAAGTGCTATTCGCGTGAAGGCGGCGCGGTACGTCAGCGGCTTCGAAAAGCAGCAGGAATTCGCCCGCGCCTGCGGAATCTCAAAGACTTCGTATAACAATATTGAAAAGGGGCTTCAGTTTCCAAATAGGGACGTGATGAAGTATCTGTACCGCGCACACCGGATCGACTTTAACTTTATTATGAACGGCGATTTCGCCCAGCTTCCCGCTGACGTTCAAGAGAGCCTTTTTGGCGCACTCGAACGCGCAAATAGTGAATGGGATCAAACACAAAATTAAGGTTCACTCCGAACCAGTTTGCAACCCTTGCCAATCTATATGTGAGCGGCCTCCGCATCCAATCCTCCGAATTTAGAACAATTAAGGAACGTGCGCGCAGCACAACTAAAAACACTCAGGTCGGCATCGCCCACGATCGCCAGCGGCGTGAACATCAGGCGACCCCGCAACACGCCACGCCTCAAACGGTACAACCAATATTAGATAGATTACCGTAAACTTGCGCCTTGCGGCTGCGCCGATCACATCAAAGCGATGCTGTGAAGATTGGCGCAGAGCGCGTCGGAAGCGTCCATTTCCGCGCCCGCGCAGCGATGCGCTCAAACCTTGATGGGATGCGCAGTCAGCCACATCTCCCCCCCCCTTAACTTCAGGAAACACGCGCGACAGCCATCCGCGTAGCGCGCCCATCGCACCGTGATCCATATAATTTGGATTTTTCTCTTGCAAGTCCATTTTTTTTGGATACCCTGCCTTCCATCAACCGATGGAGGCAGCGATGCATACGACAGAAGCCACGCCGAATGTCAGCGATGATCTGCTGGCAAAACTGGCGAACCTAACCAACCCACCGCAGCCCGGCGATTTCGACGTGGAAACCTGCGCGAAGCTGGCCGCAGTTCTGCCAGAAATTTGCGGTGAACTGCTGCGCTGGCGGCAGACCGCCCGCAATCGCCCATTCGCCTTGGCGCTGGCACTCCGATCAGAAGCCATCGCCGCCAAGCTGGACGATGCCCGCAACGCGATCCGCGCTGCCGGGCCGACCCATATTCGCGAACTGGCCGAAGCCTGCGAAACCATTTTGCGCCATTCCACCGACGCCACCGAACGCGCCGCTGCATCCGATGTTCTATCCCAGATGCAGGAGGCTGCGTGATGGAAGCCCTGCACAGCCGCCTTCCCGCCTTCCTGCAGAACTTGGAATGCCTGTCCGCCGATGGTCAGATGGACGCCTTTGTGAACGAGGTGCTGGAAACCTTCGGACGGTTCGACCCGCCCGCTGGCGACCGAACCCATCGGTGGGAACTGGACCTGCACGGCATCTGCGCTGATGGCGCGACCGAAGAAGAGGCGATGGCAAACTGGAAACGCTTGGCCCGCCAGCAGCGCACCTCGGAAGACACCGACAATGCCGGTTTAATTGCGGCTCACCCAGCCACCCCGCAGCTTCCGTCCTGCGCAACTTCGGGGGGCGCATCGTCGTGACCGACCGCAGGACACCACATTTTGCAGACATGCCTGCCGCGCAACAGGCTGGCATACTGTGCAACAACCCCTCGTTTCAGAAATTCGCAGCCGTGCGCTGCGGCTTTCCCGGTGATGCATTCAACGCCAGCGGTGCCGCTGAATACCTGCGCACCTGCTGCAATGTGAGCAGCCGTCGCGATCTGAACAGCGACCAAGCCGCCCGCGACCGTTTTGACCGTCTGCGCACCGAATTCGATGCGTGGACAGGTCGTATTGCAGCCCCCGACAGCAGGAGGCGCACATGAAACACCCTGATGAAATGGCCCATGAAATGGCGCAAGTGAATGCTGCCGCCCCGATGGGTTCTCGCTGGCTGCACCTCAAAAGCGGGGTTGAATACGCCGTTCACGGGCATTGCTTCCTTGAGGCAAGCGCGACACCGGCAATCCTTTATGCGTCCACCACTGATGGCGAAAATCCAATTTGGGCGCGAGGCGCTGACGAATTCTTGGATGGCCGCTTCGAACTCAAGACCATCTAACCTCAAGGGGGCAACAATGCCGATCAAACAGCCCATGAATTCCGGAATCAAAGACGGGAAACTCGTCATCGACATGGCGGAGGCGGACGAGCTTTGGAACAGCATGTCGATGGAACAGCAGTATGAGGCCATGTGCATCATGTTCCAACCCCTACTGGACCGCGCCACTGCAATGCAGCGGGCTTTGCAGCAACTCAAAGAGAACGCGGCGGGCGAATGGGTTCCCGCTTCGGTGGTTCATGCCATCGCTGACGCTGTGCTCGACCAGTCCTAAAACCACACGGAGATACCATGTTTTATACCGACGAGAATTTGGCCCTGTTTGTCGATGGCCCCAATTTCTACTCCACCGCCCGCGCTCTGAACTTCGACGTGGATTACAAGCGGTTGCTGGAAGCCTTTCAGGCCAAGGGTCGCCTGCTGCGTGCCAGCTACTTCACCCCGCTGGCCGACACCGACGACCACGTGGCCATCAAGCCGCTGGTGGACTGGATGCAATACAACGGCTGGAACGTGGTGACCAAGCCCGCCAAAGTCTATGAGGCCGAAGACGGGCGCAAGCGCACCAAGGGCAACACCGACATGGAACTGGCGGTGGAAATGATGAAGCTGGCCCCGTCCATTGCGCATGCGGTGTTGTTCACAGGCAATCGCGATTTCACCCCGCTGGTGGGCTTCCTTCAGGAACGCGGCACGCGGGTCACCGTGGTGTCCAGCATCCGCACGCAGCCCCAGATGATTTCCGACGACCTGCGCCGCGCGGCTGACGCCTTCGTGGAATTGGAAACCCTACGCGATGCAATCTCGCGCACCGCGCGGCATGGCGTAGCCGCTTAAACCTCAACGCAAAACACCGGCAAGGAGTGTAACCTTGATGACCCAACGCAAACAGCCAGCCCCACTTCCCACGGCGGACCCGCACGATCCGTACAAAATGCGGACACTGGAACAAATTCTGATGCTGTTTGATGGCGGCGACTTCATGGCTGAAGTGATGTCGGGCCACCAGAAGCTGATGCAGGATCTTCTGGAACACAACGCCGAACACGGACCCAAGGGCTGCAGCGGGACCATGACCCTGCAAATCTCCTATGCCGTGGGTAATTCCGGCGACGTGGGCATGGGGGCGAATGTAGCCTTCAAGGCCCCGAAAAAACCGCCGTCCAGCGCTGGCGCATACATCAACGATGCAGGGGAACTGACCCTCTACAGCCCGATGATGAAGCGCATGCATCAGCCCGTCCGCGATGTCGAAGACTTCGACCCCGTGACCGGCGAAATCCGCGACGCGGACTGACCCTTCACTGACCACAGCAGAGGAACACGACAGTGACCAAAGAAACCAACCTTGCCACCGTGGAAAATCCCGCCGTCACCATGCGGGATGTGATGGAGAAGCTGGGCCATCACGATGAAATCGAAACACCCGAAGGTTTGGACCTGACCAAGCCGCATCTGGTGACGGTGCCTGAACACCGGAAGGTCGAAGACCTTACCGCCAAGCATCTGGCGGCGGCGGAACACCTGAAGCCGACCCGCCGCAAAGGCACCGCACGCTTTGACGACCTGCAAAGCCTTATCGACTGGACCAACCGGAACAAGGGCGAGACATCCGTTCTGTTCGCCAAACCCGACATGCAGGCACCGACCATCACTTGCGTTGCGGACTACCACGCCGCTGGCGCTGCAGACCCGCTCAACCCGAAAGGCGATCCGTCTGCACGCCACTGCCATCACCGGGCAATCTACGACTTCCCCCTGTCCGACGAATGGAAGGCATGGACCCAAATTTCCGGCGAACCGATGGACAAAGATGACCTTGGCGAGTTCATCGAAGCCAACGCCAAAGACATCATGGATCCGACGCCAGCCATCATTGCCGGTAAGGAAGACGAGAAAAATCAGCAGTGGGAAAACCGCCTGATTCAGACCGCCCAGCAGATAGAAGGTCGCTATGGCCAGCTGACCCAGCTGCTGCAGATGTCGCGCCAGTTTCAAGTATTTGAAACCAGCGATTTGAAGCTGGTCAGCAACCGGGACACCGGCGAAGGCGAAATCCAGTTCCTGAACGAACACAAGGACGCGGCCGGCCAGCCGCTGAAGATCCCGAACCTGATCATCGTCGCGATCCCGGTCTTCGTGGGCGGAGCGGCATACCGCATGCCTGTGCGTTTCCGCTACCGCAAGGCGGGCAGCACCGTCCGCTTCATCCTGTCCGTCTACAACCCTGAAAAAGCCTTTGAAGCCGCCTTCAAGGAAGCCGTCGAAGAGGCCAAGGAAAAGACGGCATTGCCGACTTTCAAGGGCACCCCCGAAGCCTGATGTCTCTTTCTGGCCCTTGGAAACGAGGGCCAGCGACGGACACCAGAAACCTGAAAGCCAGACATGCCGGTACAACTCGCAAACTCAATACAACGCGCATTCCTGACTCTATCGTCCAAGGACAAGGTTCGCCTGCGCAACCCGAACACAGGCGAACTGCTGCACCTATCCGGGCGCGGCACGACCACCAGCGTCACGTGGTCGTGGCTTTGCTATCGTCACCAAGCCGAAACCCTCCGCTGCAACGCCATGGCCCGAGGCGACGACTGGCCATTTGCACCCGTGCATCGCAGCCTATTGGAACCAGCGCGGGAGGTAACAGAATGACAGACCTGCCACGCCCCCCAAAGCGCCCTTGCGGATCATGCCCTTACCGCCGCGATGTGCCATCCGGTATCTGGCATCCCGAAGAATACGCCAAGCTGCCACCCTATGACGGTGAGACATGGGAGCAACCGCCGGGGCTGTTTATGTGCCACCAGCGTGATGGCTGCATTTGCGGCGGATGGCTGCAAACTCATGACACCGCGCACCTTCTGGCGCTGCGGCTTCATCGCGTTGACGACAGCGCATTCAACTACACGTCCAACGTCCCGACCTTTCCCAGCGGCGCAGCTGCTGCTGCGCATGGATTGGCGAATGTAGTCACTCCGGACACAGATGCACTGCGACTGATTGCGGGCCTTCAGAAGAAACGCAGGGTGGGTTGATGGCGGTCTATGTTGATGCACCCCGCCACAGGGTCGGTCGGATGATCATGTGCCACATGCTGGCCGACAACATGGACGAACTGCTGGCAATGGCCGACCGCATTGGCGTGGCTCGCAAGTGGTTCCAACCCAAAAGCCACCCGCACTTCGACATCTGCAAAGCGATGCGGGTCAAGGCGGTCGCCGCCGGGGCCGTCGAAGTGGACCGCCGCCAACTGGTCGATGTGATGAAGCGATACCGCGCGAGGCTGGCCACAGATCGGCAAGAACGCGCCGCAGTCGATAAGGCGAAAGCCGCCTGCCTGAAAGGAGATAGCCATGGCTGAACAGTCGAAAATCGAATGGACCGACCACACGTTCAACCCATGGGAAGGATGCCAAAAAGTCGCGATTGAATGCGATCACTGCTACGCGGAAAGCCGGGACCAACGGTTTACCGGCGGCATCCATTGGGGGCCAAAGGCTCCACGGCGAAGGACCAGCACACAGAACTGGAACAAGCCCCGCCGGTGGAATGCACAGGCCGTCGCCTTCCACGCTGCCCACGGGCGGCGACAGCGGGTCTTCTGCGCATCGCTGGCCGATGTCTTCGACAATGCCGTGGACACCAGCTGGCGCGAAGACCTTTGGGCGCTTATCCGCGAATGTGACCAGCTGGATTGGCTGTTGCTGACGAAACGTCCGCAGAACATCGCGAAGATGCTACCACCAGATTGGGGCGCTGGATGGCCGCAGGTCTGGCTTGGCACCAGCGCCGGGACACAAAAAACGGCAGACCAAAATATTCCGCACCTTCTGAATGTTCCCGCAAGCGTTCGTTTCGTCAGCGCAGAGCCAATGCTTGGAAACATGGACCTTGCACGGATCCCCAAAAAAAAGCTCGGGAAACACATTACCATCGCGCAAAACGCACTTACCGGCATTGACGGCCTTGGCGAGATTGGACCGAAGATTGATTGGGTCATATGCGGTGGTGAAAGCGGGACGAACGCCCGCCCGATGCACCCCGATTGGGCACGTGATCTGCGAGAGCAGTGCCGTTCGGCCGGCACATCTTTCTTCTTCAAGCAATGGGGAAACTGGTCCGCTGAAATCGACCGAGACAGGGATGATCCAGACTGGCGGGCCGACTACTCAAAAGCAAGCCGCGAAGGATGGACCATCCTGTACGCAGAAGGCGGCACAGGATTTCACGGTGACCGCGTGCACTTGATGAAACGGGCGGCAAAGGAAGCTACCGGGCGAACATTGGATGGCCAACAGTGGAATGAGGTGCCGCGCGGCCCGATGGAAGGGGATGCACCATGCCCGCCATGACAGCCGAAAAGAAGGCCCTGAACTACCTGAAAGCCTTCGAAGCCGAAGGGCGGGTTGTAAAGCGCGTGGTGATTGAGGGGAAAAGAATAGAGCTAGAATTAGAAACGGAACCGGAAAACCTTTCGGAATTTGACAAAGTGGATATGCGATATGGCAAAGCGGGAGCTTCCTAAATTTATATACCGACAACGCAATGGGCTTTATTTTCAGCGGCGCGGATGGCCATCACAAAAGATAAAATCGGACTTTGGAACCCCTGAGTTTTGGGCCGAATATGCCGCCATCCTAAAGGGCGAGGAACAGCCAAAGGTGCTGCGCCGCAGCTTTTCCGCGCTAATTCGCAGCTACCACAAGTCGCCGCGCTACCGGAACTTGAAGCCACGCACGGCGCTGGATTATGACAAATACACCGCCTTCATTGACGAACGGTTCGGACCACTGAACCCGGCAAACCTGCAGCGTAAGGATGTTATCCGCCTGCGCGATCAGAACGCCGAAAAACCCTACTTCGCGAACTATGCAGTGAAGGTCATTCGCATTCTGATGGAACACTGCATCGACCTTGGGTGGCGTACCGACAACCCCGCCAAGGGCGTGTCGCTGCTGAAGGTGGACACTGACCCACGCCAGCCATGGCCGCAAAGCCTGATAGACGATTTTCGGAAAGCCGCACCTATTGGAACGCGCGAACGCTTGCTAATGGAATTGTGCCTTGGTTCAGGCCAGCGCATTGGTGACGTGCTGGAAATGCGGTGGGGAGATATTCAGGACGGCGGAATCACGGTCAAACAGAACAAGACTGGCAAGCGGCTTTGGGTGCCAATCGTACCAGCCCTTCAGGAAGCACTGGATGCGGCCCCGCGTCGGTCTCTGTTCATGCTGACGAACCACCGCGCTACCAATCGCTGGTCATATCGCGGTGCCTCACAGGCCATTCGGAAGATCAGGGAAGACATCGGAGCGCTGGAATTCGACATTCACAGCTGGCGCTATAACGCCGCATGTGAACTGGTCGAGGCAGGATGCAATGACGAACTAGTGGCCGCAGTTACCGGGCAAAGCCCCAAGATGGTCGCACACTACACCCAGCAAATCCGTCAGCGCGTGCGGGCAATCGAAGCCCAAAGTCGCCGAAAATAGCCATTACCTCACACCCCGTTCGCGACCCGAAAAACGAACAGAACAAAAACAGAATGTTTAGACATTTGATTAGACGCGATTTCAAACGGAAACGGTGAGCCATCTAAGTACTTGATTTTAAATGGAGGCGAGTACCGGAATCGAACCGGTGTACACGGATTTGCAATCCGCTGCGTCACCACTCCGCCAACTCGCCTTCTACCCTGTCGCCAAGGTCTTTGTGGTGTGGCGCTGGAAGTAGCGTGATTCATTTCCAAGCACAAGGCCAAACCTGCATTCCGCGCCATTCATGGATAGCGCTTGTCCCATCTTCGGAACAAGCGCCAGCGAAGGTTCAACCTTTCAGGCGGAACCTCTGGATTTTTCCGGTTTCCGTCTTGGGCAGCGCTTTGGTGAAGACTACTGAACGCGGGTACTTGTAGGGCGCAATGCTCGCCTTCACGTGGTCCTGCAACAGCTTGACCAGCGCATCCGAGGGCATATGTCCGGCGGTCAGCACCACATGCGCCTCGACGATCTGACCGCGTGCCTCGTCCGGGGCGCCGACGACAGCGCATTCAGAAACGGCTTCATGCGCCAGAAGCGCGGCTTCCACCTCGGGGCCGGCAATATTGTAGCCGGAGGAGATGATCATATCGTCATTGCGGGCGGCGAAATGCAGGTAGCCCTCTTCATCCATGACAAAGCTGTCGCCAGTGACGTTCCAGCCGTCCTGGACATAGGTTTTCTGGCGCTCGTCCGCCATGTAACGGCAGCCGGTTGGCCCCTTGACCGCCAGGCGGCCAATCTCTCCGCGCGGCGCCTCATTCCCATCGGCGTCCAGCACCCGCACCTGATAGCCTGAGACGGGTTTGCCGGTGCAGGCGGGCTTGTGGTCGGTGAACCGGTTGGTGATGAAGATATGCAGCATTTCCGTGGCACCGATGCCGTCCAGCATCGGTTTTCCGGTCTTCGCCATCCACTCGTCATAGACCGGCGCCGGCAGGGTTTCCCCGGCCGAAACAGCTGCCCGCAGGGACGACAGATCGGCTCCCTCGTCCATCGCCTGCAGCATCACCCGATAGGCGGTGGGCGCGGTAAAGCAGACGGTCGCCTTGTATTTTTCAATGATTTCAATCAGGTTTGGCGGTGATGCATTTTCCAGCAGCGTCGCGGCAGCGCCAAAGCGCAGCGGGAAGATTGCCAGCCCGCCAAGGCCAAAGGTAAAGGCCAGCGGCGGTGAGCCGACAAAGATATCCTCGGGCTGCACATCAAGCACTTCGCGCGCATAGCCATCCGCGATGATCAGAAGATCGCGGTGGAAATGCATGGTCGCCTTGGGGGATCCCGTGGTGCCCGAGGTAAAGCCCAGCAGCGCTACATCATCGCGCCCGGTTTCAACCGCATCAAAGGTCACCGGTTTTTCCAGCGCCAGACGGTCAAGTTCCGCATCGTGGTTGGAGGTGCCGTCAAAGCCGACCACCGAGGTCAGGAAGTCCGAGGTCTTGGCGCAGGAGACCAGCTCATCCATCAGCCGCGTATCGCAAAGCGCGTGGCTGATCTCGGCCTTGTCGACGATGGCGGCCAGCTCTCCGGC
This sequence comes from Pseudophaeobacter sp. 1A09344, assembly GCF_041008745.1. Lineage (NCBI taxonomy): Bacteria > Pseudomonadati > Pseudomonadota > Alphaproteobacteria > Rhodobacterales > Roseobacteraceae > Pseudophaeobacter > Pseudophaeobacter sp. 1A09344. The sequence goes on along the minus strand of NZ_JAXGFS010000008.1, from coordinate 182,648 downwards.
GCGCAGCATCGGCATGGTGTTGACCACCACCGCGCCCGCCTTGGTCGCGGCCAGCCAGCAGGCCACCATGGCCGGGTTGTTGGCTGAGCGGATCAGCACCCGATTGCCCGGTTTAACGCCCAGATCCTCGGTCAGCACATTGGCCAGACGGTTGGTCCAGTCAGACAGTTCCTTGTAGGTGCGGCGCCGTCCGTTACCGATCAGAGCGGTGTGATCGCCAAAGCCCTTTTCCACCATGGCATCGGTCAGCTCGACCGCGGCGTTCAGCCGTTCCGGGTAGTCGAAGCCCTCTAGCAGGAAGTCCGGCCATTGGTCCGCAGGTGGCAGGTTATCGCGGGTGAAGGTGTCGCTATGTGCGGTCGGTCCCAGCATCTCATTTGCCTCCTTCAAAGGCGCCAAGTGTCTGGCGCGCGATCACCACCCGCTGGACGTCCGATGCGCCCTCATAGATGCGCAAGGCGCGGATATCGCGGTAAAGTTCCTCGACCTTCTGACCATGGCGCACACCGTCCCCGCCGTGCAACTGCACCGCCTTGTCGATGACCTGCTGCGCCTGATCGGTGGAGAAGAGCTTCGCCATCGCCGCTTCGCGGGTCACGCGGGCTGCACCGGAATCCTTAGTCCACGCGGCGCGGTAGACCAGCAGAGCCGCCGCATCCACATCCAGCGCCATATCGGCGATATGCCCCTGCACCATCTGCAGATCGAACAGCGGCGCGCCTTGGACCTGACGGCTGGTGACGCGGCTTAGCGCCTCGTCCAGTGCCCGGCGGGCAAAGCCAAGGGCCGCGGCCGCAACGGTAGAGCGGAAAACGTCCAGAACCGACATGGCGATCCGGAACCCCTGCCCCGGTCCACCGATCATCGCGCTTGCCGGGATCCGGCAATCGGTGAAGCGCAGGGTGGCAAGCGGGTGCGGCGCAATCACCTGCTGGCGTTCGACCACCTCGAACCCCGGCAGCCCGGCAGGCACGATGAAGGCAGACAACCCCTTGGCGCCCGGTCCCTCTCCGGTGCGGGCAAACAGAGTATAAACGTCTGCAATCCCGCCGTTTGAGATCCAGGTCTTTTCTCCATTCAGCACATATTCATCGCCATCCAGCGTCGCTGTCATTGTGGAATTTGCCACATCCGAACCAGATTGCGGTTCCGTGAGCGCAAATGCCGAAATCGCCTGCCCGGAGCGGGTCAGCGGCAGCCATTCTGCCTGTTGCGCTTCGTTGCCGAACAGGGAAATCGCCCCAGTTCCAAGACCTTGCATGGCAAAGGCAAAGTCGGCGAGCCCATCGTGACGGGCCAGAGTTTCCCGGATCAGGCACAGGCTGCGCACATCCAGGGTTTCACCGGCTGGCGCGCCGGAATGCTGCGCCCAGCCGCCCTCTCCAAGCGCGATCACAAGCGCCCGGCAGGCGGCATCGGTGTCCGAATGGTCGATACCGCTGACGGTCTCGGCCGCCCAAGCATCCAGATCCGCTGCCAGCGTTCTGTGCCGGTCCTCGAAGAATGGCCAGTTCAGAAATGTCCGGTCCGCCATGATGAAACTCCCCTTTGGCTGTCTTGTGCAGCTCTTCTCCGTCAATGCGAAGCCCGCCGCGGCATAGACCGGGCGGGCGATAGAACTCAGTCTCCTTCGAAGACCGGTTTTTCCTTGTTTACAAAGGCATGGTAGGCGCGTTCAAAGTCTGCTGTCTGCATGCAGATTGCCTGCGCCTGGGCCTCGGCCTCGATCGCCTGTTCGATGGACATCGACCATTCCTGCGCCAGCATTGTCTTGGTCATCATGTGACCAAAATTCGGCCCCGCCGCGATCCGCGTCGCCCATTGGCGCGCCTCTGCGGTCAGCTCTTCGGCCGGGACCAGCTTGTTATGGAAACCCCAGGCGGCGCCTTCCTCGGCGCTCATCGAGCGGCCGGTATAAAGCAGCTCAGCCGCGCGGCCCTGACCGATGATCCGGGGCAGGATGGCGCAGGCGCCCATATCGCAGCCCGCCAGACCGACGCGGGTGAACAGGAAGGCCGTCTTGGCCTCGGGCGTGGCGATACGCAGATCCGACGCCATCGCGATGATCGCCCCTGCGCCCACGCAGATGCCGTCAATCGCCGCAATTACCGGCTTGCCGCAATTCACCATCGTCTTGACCAAATCGCCGGTCATCCGCGTAAACGCCAGCAGTTCCTTCATGCTCATCTTGGTCAGGGGGCCAATGATATCATGCACATCCCCGCCCGAGCTGAAGTTGCCACCATTGGAGGCAAAGATCACCGCCTTGATGTCATCGTCATAGTGCAGCTCGCGGAACCAGTCGCGCATCTCGGCATAGCTGTCAAAGGTCAGCGGGTTCTTGCGCTCGGGCCGGTCCAGCGACACGGTCGCAATGCCATCTTCGACATGGCAGAGAAAATGTTTGGTATCCGTATTGATCATCGGCTTTCATCCTTGTTTTCCAAACGGCGGGCGACAGCATCCAGCGCCTCGGCCATGGTCTGCGCCGCCTCGGGGGGCACATCGGCGAACATCTTGTCGATCCAGGCTTCATGCGCTTCGGCCTGCCGTGCGAATTCGGCGCGGCCCTGCGCGGTCATCCGCACCAGGCTGGCGCGGCGGTCGCCCGGCACCGGTTCGCGCTGTACGTGGCCATCCTCGACCAGACGTTCGATGATGCCGGTCACATTGCCGTTCGACACTTTCAACACGCCCGAAAGCTGGCTCATCTTGAGCCCGTCTTCGTGCTGGACCAGCGCTGCCATCACATCGAAACGCGGCAGCGTGGTCGAAAAATCGCGGCGCAGGTTTTCGCGGATCTCGCTTTCCACCGCGCGGGTCGCCTTCAAAACCCGCAGCCACAGCCGCAATCTGTCTTTTGAGGTTTCCGCCACGTTCAGATCTCGCCTCCTGATATGGGCAGGGCAGAACCGTTCACCGATCCCGCTCCCTCGCTTGCCAGCCACAACGCCGCTTCGGCAACCTCGGCAGGCTGGATGAAGCGACCCTGCGGGTTGCTGGCCCGCAGTGATTTTTCCGCCTTCTCCGGGGTCATCCCGGTCTTGGCGACGATATTATCCACCGATCTTTGCAGGAGCGGCGTTTCAATGAAACCCGGACAAATCGAATTTACCGTGATGCCGGTGCGTGCCAGTTCCAACGAGAGCGCCCGCGTCAGCCCGATCACCCCGTGCTTTGCCGCGCAATATCCTGAAACATAGGGATATCCCTTCAGCCCAGCGGTCGAGGCGATAGCAATCATACGGCCCCAGCCTGCCTCTTTCATGCCCGGCAGAGCCGCCTGCCAGAGGTTGAAAACCCCCGCCAGGTTGACCGACAAAGCCGCGCCGAAATCCTCGGCGCTCATCCGGTCAAAGGGTTTGGAGGGCGCCGCCCCGGCATTGGCTAGGGCAATGGCGACAGGTCCGTTCTTGGCCGCCGCCTCTGTGAGCGCTGCCTCAACGGCAGCGCGGTCGGTGACATCGCAGGTCAGCGGCAGGGCCTTGGTCGCCGCGCTGACCTCTTCCAGAGGCTCCATACGGCGCCCCAGGATGGTCACCCGGGCGCCCTGGCCCGCGAACTGCGCCGCCAGTTCGGCGCCAACGCCAGAGCCACCGCCAGAGATGACGACGTGTTTGCCCGCAACGCTCATGCCCGGATCACCTCTGCGTCGCGGTCCGCCAGACGCCAGGCCTGATCCCGGCCCGCCTCGTAGGGCAACGGCCAGGCGGCCTGTCGATCCCCGATCCGGGTGGCTTCGTGCAGCGTCCAGTAGGGATCCGCCAGATGTGGGCGCCCCACACAGATCAGATCGGCGCGGCCTGCCATCAGGATCGAATTGGCATGATCGGCCTCGTAGATATTACCGACAGCCATGGTCGCGATGCCTGCCTCATTCCGGATACGGTCCGAAAACGGCGTCTGGAACATGCGCCCATAGACCGGTTTGGCGTCGACCGAGGTCTGACCGGCAGAGACGTCGATAATATCGGCGCCTGCTTCAGAGAATGCCTTGGCGATCTCGACCGCCTCTTCCGGTGTCACACCTTCGTCGCCGATCCAGTCGTTGGCCGAGATCCGGACGGACATCGGTTTATGGGCAGGCCAGACGTCACGCATCGCCTTGAAGACCTCCAGCGGGTAGCGCAGGCGGTTTTCCAGCGAGCCGCCGAACTCATCCTCACGAATATTGGATTTTGGCGAAATGAAGGAGGAGATCAGATAACCATGCGCCGCATGAAGTTCGATCATGTCAAATCCGGCGCGCTCTGCCATCTCGGCCGAAGCGACGAATTCAGCCTTCACGGCCTCCATTTCTGCGCGGGTGATTTCGCGCGGGGTGGCGTTATTCGGGGACCAGGGCAAGGGTGAGGCCGAGACCAGATCCCAGTTGTCCTCTTTCAAAGGCGCGTCCATCACTTCCCAGCCAACCTGAGTCGAACCCTTGCGGCCCGAATGGCCGATCTGGCAGCAAATCTTGGCCCGGGTTTCGCTATGTACGAAATCGGTCAGACGGGTCCAGGCGGCTTCATGTTCTGGCGCGTAAAGACCGGGACAGCCAGGGGTGATCCGCCCTTCGGCGCTGACGCAGGTCATTTCCGTATAGACCATCCCGGCGCCGCCCTTGGCGCGCTCACCATAGTGGATCAGGTGCCAATCCGTGGGACAGCCATCCACCGCCTTGTACTGCGCCATGGGGGAGACAACGATGCGGTTCTCCAACGTCATGTCGCGCAGTTTATAGGGGGCAAACATCGGCGCGCGCACTGGCGCCTCCGCCGGAACACCCGCCCGCTCCTGGAACCATTTTTCCGCGGATTTCAGCCAGTCGGGATCACGCAGACGCAGGTTTTCGTGGGAGATCCGCTGCGAGCGGGTCAGCAGAGAATAATTGAACTGAACCGGATCCATATCCAGATAACGTTCGACTTCCTCAAACCATTCCAATGAGTTACGCGCAGCTGACTGCAGGCGCAACACATCAAGGCGCCGCTCGTCCTGATAGCGTTCAAAGGCGCGTTCCATAGACGGTTCTACCGTCAGCAGCTCGGCCAGGGCGATGGCGCTGTCAAAGGCCAGCCGCGATCCGGACCCGATCGAGAAATGCGCCGTGGCCGAGGCATCGCCCAGCAGCACAACGTTTTGATGGTGCCATTTTTCGCAGAGCACCCGCGGGAAGTTGATCCAGACAGCCGATCCGCGCAGGTGGTCGGCGTTGGACATCAGATTGTGGCCACCCAGATGGTCGGCAAAGATCTCTTCGCAGGTGCGAATAATCTCTTCCTTGCTCATGTCCTCAAAGCCCCAGTTGTCCCAGGTCTCCGCAGAACACTCCACGATCACGGTCGCCGTATCCGCATCGAATTGGTAGGCGTGGATCCAGACCCAGCCGTGTTTGGTGTTTTCGAACACGAATGTGAAGGCGTCATCGAACTTCTGATGGGTGCCCAGCCAGATAAACTTGCACGGGCGCACGTCGATATTGGGTTTAAAATGTTCCGCGAACTCATTGCGGACGCTGGAATTAAGCCCGTCACAGGCGACCACGATGTCATAGTCATCCTGATAGTCCGCTGCCGGTCCGACCTCGGTTTCAAACTGCAGGTTCACCCCGAGCTCCCGCGCGCGCTCCTGCAGGATCAGAAGCATCTTCTTGCGCCCGATCCCAGCAAACCCGTGACCACCGGACACCGTACGCACACCGTTGTGCACCACCGCGATGTCATCCCAATAGGCAAAGTTCCGACGGATTTCCGCGGCGCTTTCAGGGTCATTTTCCGTAAGGTTTTCAAGCGCATCATCGGAAAGGACAACACCCCAGCCAAAGGTGTCGTCCGCCTTGTTTCGCTCAAACACCGTGACATCAGCGTCCGGCTGACGCAGCTTCATTGAAATCGCGAAGTAGAGCCCCGCGGGACCACCTCCCAAACAGGCAACTTTCATGATCCTACCCTCCGCATGAGATTGTTATGTTGTGATCAGGATAAGCGAGACGACAAACACTTCAAGCTTAAAGTTTCATACTTGAAATTTAAACGCCCCATTCCGGGGCCAACCGTTTACCACTTAGCAACCAAGAGAAGGTAAAATTGAATGCAAATAATCTGAGATTTGCAGGGCGTGCAGAGACCCTATCCCGCGATTGGTTTGCCTTTTGTGTTTTTACATCAATACACAGGCATCATACATTAATGTGGATAAACCCGGGATAACTTTGGGATAAGACATCCCATTTGGCGAAATCGTGAGCCACATCACTATGCGATCCGGCGCCCCACTGCCAATCTGACGCAGACCTCACCGGATATACTTCGAACCTTCGCCAGAACAGAAGCCCCTCCTGTGGATGAAAATGTGGGCAACATTTGAATAAATCTGGCAAACTAGTCAAAATTATTGATTTTTGTAAATTTTGGAGCGGACAAGGACGATCAAATGTCAAATTTATTAATATTTTAGACAATTTTTACCCCCCTACAGATTCATCTGAATCACCCGCTGTCCTCCCCTAAAATCCACCATCACAAACGGTTCGGCTAACTGTAGCGGCTAATGGGACAAGCGCCTGGCCAATCTGCGGCAACCCAGCAGAAAAAGGCCCCGTTTCCGGGGCCGCGCCATTATTTACTGTCAGAAAGGTCGCCGCGCTCAGAGCTCCCGCAGGTATCGCATCACAGCAGGTCTGACGGATTGATCGCCCCGGTGGCGGGAGTCCGAAATAATCTTGCGGACATCTGAAAGGTTAACACGCATTAACAAAGACTTGACCGGCCCAATTGAAGCAGGCCGCATCGACAGCGTCCGGATTCCCATCGCAGCAAGACAGACGGCCTCGATCGGCCGTCCGGCATCTTCGCCGCAGAAACTCAGCGGTGTTTCGAACCTGTCGCAGCGCTCCACGATCTGCTCGATAAAGGTCAAAAAGCTGACGTTCAGCGTGTCATAGCGTTTTCGGACGCGCTCATTCTCTCGGTCGGCAGCAAAGAAGAACTGCTTCAGATCGTTGCCGCCGATCGAAAGAAAATCGACTTCTTCAAAGAACTTATGCGGCGCAAATGCCAGCGATGGGGTTTCCAGCATCGCCCCCACTTCCAGCCGTTCCGGCAGCGCGTGGCCAAGGATTCGCTCGCGCTCCAGCGTCTTGTCGATCTCCTGGCGCGCAGCACGGTATTCTTCGAATTGCGCAACAAAGGGGAACATAATCGACAGCGGCCGCCCATTGGCCGCCCGCATCAACGCCTGCAGCTGCATGCGCATGACGCCCGGTTTATCGAGACCCACCCGGATCGCCCGCCAACCGAGGGCCGGGTTCGGCTCATCCGTCGGTTTCATATAGGGCAGAACCTTGTCCGACCCGATGTCGAGCGTCCGGAACACCACCCGCTTGCCGTGCGATGCATCCAGAACCCGCTGATAGAGCGTCACCAACTCCGACCGCTTAGGCATCTGATCGCGCACAAGAAACTGCAGCTCGGTGCGGAACAGCCCTACCCCTTCGGCGCCGGATCCTTCGAGCGACGGGAGGTCGGCCATCAACCCTGCGTTCATCAGCAAGGTGACGTGTTGCTCGTCTTGCGTAATGGCAGGTTTTTCCCGGATCGAGGCATAGCGCTCCTGGGCATCGGCCTGCATCGCGATCTTGTCCCGAAAGGCGCTAACCACGGTTTCATCCGGGCGCAGATGCACGATCCCCTGATCGCCATCCACCATGATATGATCGCCGTTCAGCGCCTCGGTGGTGATGCGTTTGGCGTTCACCACCAGAGGAATCGCCAAGGCCCGCGCCACGATCGCGGCGTGCGAGCCGACGGAGCCTTCCTCCAGTACGATGCCGCGCAGCGAGCGACCGTATTCCAACAGCTCGGCCGGGCCGATATTGCGGGCAATCAGGATCGGGTCCACTGGCAGATCGGCGCCGGTTTCGGCGCCCTGCCCGGTCAGAATCCTAAGCAGGCGATTCGATAGATCATCAAGATCGCTCAGCCGTTCCCGCAGGTAGGCATCCTGCACCTGAGACATACGCGCCCGGGCCTGGGACTGCTCCTTTTCAACCGCGGCCTCGGCGCTCAACCCGCGCGAGATGTCTTCTTCCATGCGCCGCATCCAGCCTTTGGAATTGGCGAACATGCGATAGGTTTCAAGAACTTGCAGCTGATCCTTGTCTCCGTTTTCAGAGATCTTCAGCATCTTGTCGACGCCGACGCGCAGCTCTTCCACTGCTTCGTTCAGGCGCTCCAGCTCTCGGTGGGGATCATCGGCAATCGGGTTGGTTACCACGACGCGCGGTTCGTGCAGCCAGACATGGCCTTCGGCAGCGCCTTCTTGGGCGGCGGTTGCGCTCACCAGAACCGGTTGCTGGTGCATCGGAGACAGGGCTGCGCCCTCGCCCACAAAGGCACCGAGTTCCGCCATTTCGGCGATCACCATCGCCACCACTTCGAGCGCGTAAACCGCATCAGAGGAGAATTCGCGCGCTTCCTTGGACTGGACGACCAGCACGCCCATCATCTCGCCCAGACGCTGGATCGGAATGCCGAGGAAGGAGGAATACCGCTCTTCGCCGGTTTCCGGCATATAGCGGAACCCCTTGGCGTTCGGGGCATCGGGAGTATTGACCACCTTGCCGTATCTGGCCACCCGGCCCACCAGACCTTCGCCAATCCGCATACGGGTCTGGTGCACGGATTCGACGTTCAAACCCTCTGTCGCGCAAAGCTCAAGCGTCTCGTCATCGCGGAACAGGTAGACCGAGCAGACCTCGGTCCCCATGCTGTCGGCAATCAGGTGAGTGATCTTATCCAGACGGGCCTGGCCAGGGTCATCCCCGGCCATGGCCTCGCGCAGGCGCCCTAGCAACCTGCGGCTCTCGGATTCAGTACTTTCGACCATGGGCCCTGTTCACGTAATTATTGTGCCAGGCAGCCCACGCACGATCAGGCTGCCTTATCCAGTTCAAAGGCATCATGCAGTGCCTGAACAGCAAGTTCCATGTATTTCCGGTCGATGAGCACGGAAATTTTGATCTCTGAGGTTGTAATGACCTTGATATTGATCCCCTCATCCGAGAGCACCTTGAACATCTTGGCCGCCACGCCCGATTGCGAGCGCATGCCAATCCCCACGACCGAAACCTTTGCAACGTCCTTGTCGGCAACCAGTTCGGCGTAGTTGAGATCGCCCTTTTCCTTGCTCTCCTGCAAGGCCTGTTCGGCGCGCGCCACCTGATCGGTGGGGCAGGAAAAGGTCATATCCGTGCGGCCCTCGTCCGAGATATCCTGCACGATCATGTCCACATTCACGCCTGCATCAGACAGGCAGGTAAAGATGGTTGCCGCAATGCCGGGACGGTCGGCGACCGATTGCACGGTCAGCTTGGCTTCGTCGCGGGAATAGGCCACACCGGCCACAACGTTGGATTCCATGATGTCCTCCTCGGCACAGACCAGCGTGCCAGCATTGTCATTTTGTTCTTCGAAACTGGACAGGACGCGCAGCCGTACCTGATAGCGCATCGCCAGCTCGACTGAGCGGGTTTGCAGGACCTTCGCCCCCAGAGAGGCCAGTTCCAGCATCTCTTCGAATGCGATCTTGTCAAGCTTGCGGGCCTTATCGCAGATGCGCGGATCCGTGGTATAGACGCCGTCCACATCCGTGTAGATATCGCAGCGCTCGGCACCGAAGGCCGCCGCAAAGGCCACCGCCGTGGTGTCCGAACCGCCCCGGCCCAGCGTGGTGATGCGCCCTTCGGGGCTGATGCCCTGAAAACCGGCAACAACGGCTACGCGCATGCCTTCGGCGAATTTGGCGCTGATATTCTCGGTCGGGATCTCTTCGATCCGCGCCTGGCTGTGGGCGCTGGTCGTCTTCAGCGGCACCTGCCAGCCCTGCCAGCTGCGCGCGGGAACATCCATTTCCTGCAGCGTCAGCGCCATCAGACCGGCGGTGACGTTTTCGCCGGAAGACACCACTGCGTCATATTCGCGGGCGTCAAACAGCGGCGAGGTTTCATTGACCCAGCCAACAAGCTCGTTGGTCTTTCCCGACATGGCCGATACGATGACAATGACATCATAGCCTTTGGCCACTTCGACACCGACCCGCTTTGCCGCGCGCCGGATCCGGTCAAGGTTGGCGACAGAGGTGCCGCCGAATTTCATTACTAGAACGGGCATGGGGCATTCGTCTCCGTGCGCTCGCAGATTCCGATCACCGCCTCATAGGGGAGGTCCGTGATCAGGGCAAGACTGCGGATTGTAGCAATACAAGGGCCAAACCGCCGCAGGGGGCCCTGCCTGTGGCCCCAATCCCCCTTACACGCCCCCCAGCGCTCCGGCGTGGTGTCAGTTGCGCCAGAACCTCAACGTCAGGATCGCGTAGACCGCCATCAGTTCCAGACGCCCGATCAGCATGGCCGCGCTCAGGATCCATTTAGCCGCATCATTCAGGGTGGAAAAATTGCCCGCAGGCCCGATGATATCGCCCAGCCCCGGCCCGACATTGGCCACTGCGGTTGCCGCGCCCGAGACGGCTGTGATGAAGTCCAGCCCTGTCAGAGCCAGCCCCCAGGACACAACCCCCAGCGTCACCACGAAGAACATGAAAAAGGAAATCACCGAGCTGAGGACATCCGGCCCGACCGGGCGTCCGTCAAAGCGCGGAATGAAGATACCGTTGGGGGAGCGGATACGCTGGATCTGAACCCGGATCGAGGCAAACAGGATCTGATAGCGGAACACCTTGACCGAACAGGCTGTGGAACCCGCGCAGCCACCGATCAGACCGATGAAAAAGAACACCATAATCAGGAAGCTGCCCCACTCCATATAGTCGACGCTGGCATAGCCGGTACCGGAAATGATCGAGGTGATGTTGAACAGCGCCTCGCGCAGGGCCTGCTCGGGGTGGTGCGGGAAGATATAAAGCAGCACGCTGGCGGTCACGATGATCAGCACCAGAATAGTGCCCAGAAAGGCGCGGATCTGGCTATCGCGCAGCAGCGGCTGCCCCTGCCCGTTGATCAGCTGTACGTAGCGCACGAAGGGCAGCGCCGCCATGATCATGAAGAACGATGCCGCGTATTCGGCCGGACCGGAGAAGGTGCCGAAAGAGGCATCGTAGTTCGAAAAGCCACCGGTCGACATGGTGGTCAGGGCATGCACCAGCGCATCGAACAGCCCCATGCCCAGCACCACATAGACCACCATGCATAGCAGCGTCAGCGCCACGTAGATCAACGAGATCTGACGTGCGATCGTCTGCGCACGGGGCAAAATCTTCCCCATGGTATCAAAAGCTTCGGAGCGGAAGATCTGCATACCCCCGACCCGTAGCTCGGGCAGAAACACCATGGCGACGACAATGATACCAATCCCGCCGAGCCACTGCAGGATACCCCGCCACAAGAGGATCCCCCGTGGCAGGTCATCAAGGCCGGAGATTACCGTGGACCCGGTGGTCGTCAGCCCCGACATCGCTTCGAAAAACGCATCTGTAAAGCTGAGCTCGGTCGCCCCCATCATCAGCGGGATCGCACCGAACACAGGCAGCGCCGCCCAGACCGAAGTGGTCAGCAGAAAGGTCTGACGAATGCTAAGCCCCTGCCGCACTGAATTGCCACAGCTGAGCGCCAGCAGCCCGCCCGCCAGAATGGTGATCAGGCCGCTTTCAAGAAATACCGGCCATTCGCCCTGCCCATCGTAGAGATCGATCAGGAACGGAAAGACCATCATGGCGCCAAGAATGACGACCAACAGGCCAATGACATATGCGACCGGGCGAAGATCCAACATGACGGGCAGCGTTGGCGCCCCCTGCGCAAAGTGTCAAGTCAAAGGCGGCGTCATGCCTTCTCGGCGTCACTCTTTGCCGCGGAGCGCTCTGGCAGCGCCGGAGGCTTGGACGGCGCGCGTTTTGCCTTGGACGCGGTGGAATGTGCCGGTGCCGCTGTGGTGGCTTCAGCCTTATTTGCCTGTGGCGGAGTGGATGCCGCAGCGGACGGCTTGGCTGTCGCCTTGGCCGCAGTAGTATCCGCTGCGGGCTTTGTTGCTGCAGGTTTGGCCGAGGAAGGTTTCGTTGGGGAGGCTTTTGCCTGTGCGGGTTTTGCTGCTGCGGTCTTGGTGGGTGTTCGTGTCGCTGGTGCAGGCTCAGCAGGCGATGTTTGGGGCGCGGTCGTCTTTGCCGCTGTCGACTTAGGCGTTGTCGCCGCAGGCTTGGTTGTCGTCGCCTTGCGGGCCGCTGCCTTGTTCTCAGTCTTACTCGCAGTCGCTGTGGTGGCAGCCGCCTTGGGCGTTGCAGGTCTGGCCGCGACCGGTTTCTCTGCGGCAGGTTTGGCAGCAGGCGATTTGCGCGCCGTAGTCCTGGCCGCCGGGGCGGCTTTGCTTTTGCGTGCCGGACGCCGCGCAGGGGTCTTGGTTTTGGCGGCCGGACGTTCGCTGGTTGCCCGTTTTGCAGGTGTTTTCGTTTTTTGCGGCGCCGGGGCCGGAGCAGCAACAGCAGCCGGTCTGAACACCGCCGTTCCGGCGGTCATCAGTACATGCGTCAGGCGTATCTGTTCATAAGGCGCCTGCACCGCCAGCGCCGTCATCGCACGCCAGCATCGCAATTGGGTCCCGGCAGAATAGCCGACCCATTGCGGCAGCGTTGCAGGCTGATCTTGGAGGATGGGCGAAAAGAACATCGGGAACTCCTTACATCAAAGAGATCCGGCATGGATATCTGGCCAGCAGAAGGATTCCGTAGCCATCTGGGTCCGGACCTGATGGAAGGCTAACACGAGAATGCGGCAACGCAGCAAAAAAATGCGGCATTGCAGCGGAAATTCGCGCTTGAGTGATAGCGGAACAGGCAGGAGGCGGCGCAACGTGCGCCGCTGCCTACCTGTTACCCCCGATGAATCAGGGTCGAGAACAGACCCGGATCAAGGCTGGTTTCGGCAAACAATGGCCCTTGGGTCAGCACGCTGACTGCATCGTGGCTGTGCAGGCTTTCCTGATGGCTGGCCACCACGCGAAAATCGCCAATGCGCGGATCGCTTTGCAGGGCTTCGCAGAACAGGCGCGCTGCATCCTCGACAAAGATCGGGTTGGCAGCGTTCAGTTCGGCAAAGGCCTGTTCGTCCTCGCGCTTGACCATGACCTGCGTCTCGGTAGGCACCGCACGGCGGCAATGATCGATCAGATCCTCGAACCACAGGCAGGGGGCCTCGGGGTCGATCTGCACCGACAGCCGCGCCACTGACCGCTGCGAATGCGGGGTTGCCAGTTGCCCGCGCGACTGACGCGCGTGTTCCGACAGTTCCAGCGAACAGGGGCAGGTCGAGGAATAGACATAGTCCAGATGCACGATCTTGTTGCGCACCCCGTCCCGATCCACCAGTTCCAGCGCGATATCGTAATATTGATAGCCCGACAGGCCCGAACGCAGGCTGTCGATCTTCACCGGGAAGGAGAACCGCATCTGGATGCGCGCGTCCATGCTGCCGAGATCGCTGAGGTAATCCTCAAGCGCGGCCTCGATCACCTCAAAGCTGAAGGTCTTTTCTGCGTGTTTGTAAAAGGACCGCATGATCCGGGACATGTTGATGCCCTTCTTGTCGGCCTCAAGGCTGACGGTGCCGGTCACGCTGGTTTCCAGCGTCAGATCGCCATTGTCCCGTGTGTGAAAGCGAATCGGCAGGCGGAAGTTGGAGATCCCCACATGCTGGATCTGCTCATTGGCGCCCCGGATCAGGCTGGAGGGGCCGTTCTGCAGGTCGGGCAATGTGGCGCGATAGCCCTCATCCGCCACAAAATCCTCGGGGTAGTTGCGCGACAGATCGGGGTAGTTCTGCACCGCCCGCTCTGGCAGAAGCCGGGCAACGGCTGGGTCAAGCTGCGCAATTTCCGTCTGGGTGGCTGTCGCGGCCCATTGGCGAAGCGTCTCAAGAGCCGCCTCTGCCTCGGTCCGGTCCGGTGTCTCGTCCACGCCGCGCATATGGATATTCATACGACCACTTCCTCCGCTGCTGCTACGCCCCGGGGCGCAGCGATGTTCAGTATTACTCTGTTACGCGGGAAAACACAAAATGGATCAGACAAATACGGCAGGTTCCGGCCCGGAACTGACCCCGCACCACAAGTGAACCCGCCCCGGCCCGCGAACAACGCGGGCCACAGCGTCCCCAAGACTTCAGCCGCCGCAGGCGTCCAATGCCTGCGTCAGATCCGCAATCAGATCCTCCGGATCCTCTAGCCCAACCGAGAAGCGCACCAGACCCGGCGTGATGCCCAGCGCCACCTTCTGATCATCGGCCAGCCGCTGGTGGGTGGTGGTGGCCGGATGGGTTGCGATGGATTTCGCATCGCCGAGATTGTTGGAAATCACCGGAATCGTCAGGGCGTTCAGGAAGGCAAAGGCCGCCTCCTTGCCACCCTTCAGATCCAGCGACAGGACCGTTCCGCCCTTACCGCCCAATTGCCGCTGCACCAGCGCGTTCTGAGCATGATCGGCTAGGCCGGGATAGATCGTGCGCGCCAGCTTCGGATGCCCCTGAAGGGCAGTCGCAATCTGCAGCGCCGTTTCGGCCTGTGCATTCACCCGCAGGGAAATCGTCTCCAGCCCCTTTAGCAGCGTCCAGGCGTTGAACGGGCTAAGGGAACCGCCGGTGTGCTTCATATAGGGCTCAACCGTGCCGCGGATGAAATCGCGTGTGCCAAGGATGACACCGCCCAGAACCCGGCCCTGACCGTCGATATGTTTGGTGGCCGAGTAGACCACCACATCCGCGCCTTGCGCGATGGCGTCAGAGAAGACCGGCGTCGAGAACACATTATCCACCACCACAGTGGCGCCGACGGCATGGGCGATTTCGGCCACCGCAGCCACGTCGATCACTTCCAGCGTCGGGTTCGACATGGATTCGAAAAACACCGCCTTGGTGTCCGGTCGTACCGCATCGCGCCATTGCTCCAGATCGGTGCCATCGACGAATGTCACTTCGACTCCGAAGCGGGTCAGGATGTTTTCAAGGATATAAAGGCAAGAGCCAAACAGCGCCCGCGCCGACACAACGTGATCGCCCGCCTTAAGAAGCGAGGTCAGTGCGCCATTGACCGCTGCCATGCCAGAAGCGGTGGCAAAAGCATCCTCGGCGCCCTCAAGCGCTGCGATCCGCTCTTCGAACATCGCCACGGTCGGATTGCCATAGCGGGCGTAGATGAATTCATCCGGGCCGGTTTCGATGAACCGGGCCTCGGCCTGTTCGGCGCTGTCATAGACAAAGCCCTGGGTCAGGAAGATCGCTTCGCTCACCTCGCCCCATTGGCTGCGGCGGGTGCCGCCGTGCACCAGTTTGGTGCGGCTGTTCCAGTTGCTTTCTTTCGTGTCGTTCATGGCACACACTCCTGCGCGTCGGCGCAATAAAAAACCCCATTCGGCCAAGCGAAAGGGGTTCCTTTGCGTCCTGACCTCTTTAGCGGTGTGTTTAACGTGGCCCGCAATCCGGTAACAAATCCCACACGTCCAAGGTGGCAAACCTCAGAAATTCGGCGGGACAGAAACCGGAGAATTAACCGATTTCTTTCATGGGGTCTTTGCCGCGACCCTGCCCCTCTCACCAGCAATTCGATTGGGGCGACCCCAGACGACCGGTAAGGCTTGCGCCTTAACGCAGGCCGCCGCAACTGCGCAAGTCCAAATGCACCGCCCCTCATCAGATTGAGCAGGCCTCGCACTCTCGTGCCGCCCACACAGGCAGGTATCATCGTCTCCAGACGGCTTCGCGGCCGCGAACGTCGATCCTGTCGGCCAGACCGGAAAACTCACCCTTGAGGAACTTCTGAAACCGGGACACCGCGGGGCGCACCGGGCGGTCGTTGCGCCAGAGCAAACCCAGTTGCCGGTCCGGGTGTTCAAGCTTCACCGGCAGCGCTGTGACCATATTGGACGGTCGCTGCATGAACACCACTGAATAAGGCAACACCGTCAGCGCATCCGATCCGGACATGATGCGCAGGATCGCCGCCAGCGAGCCGCCAGTAAAACTGACGCGGAAATCGGTGATGCCTACGATCTCCAGCGCGTTTTTCAGGTCCGCATAAAGAGGGCTGCCCGCCGGGGGGGCGATCCAAGGGTATTGGGCGATATCTTCCAATCGAAACGTGGATTTACGCGCCAATGGGTGCGACGGCGCGCAGGCAATCACGTTGCGGCCACGCAGGATCGGTTCAAACGACAGCTCTTCCGGGATGTCATCGCCGCGCATCGGGCAGATCGCCAGATCGATGTTCCCCGTCTTCAGCTGTTCAGACAGCTCCGCGAAATAGCCATAGCTTTGCTGAATCGCCACATCCGGGAAAGCAGATTGGAACGACGCGATCATGTAGGAGATCACTCCATCCATGAAGATGGGCGTCCCGGCGATCCGCGCGGTGCCCGCCTTGCCCCCTGAATAAAGCTCGGCTGCGATGCGCGCCGCCTCACTTGCCTGACCGATCACCCGGCCCTGTTCGGCCAGCGACAGACACAGCTCGGTCGGCCGCAGCGGCCGGATACCCTTTTCAAATAATCGTGAACCGAGCCGCGACTCCAGCATCGCAACCGTGCGCGACAGGCTGGGCTGGGACTTGTTTAGCGCGGCCGCGCCTTCACTTAGCCCGCCCGAGTCGACGATCGCTGCCAGGATGCGCAGGTGATTGGGATCGATGTACATAACATCGTGGTATATTAAATGCCGTAATCTCGATCAACAGACCATTCACTGAGGTTTAACGTCCGGCACAACCGGAGGAGAAAGGTCTGAAATGACACAAGAGGCAGAAACCGCAACAGATGGTGTGCGCGTTGTATTCCAGGCTGGGGTGAAGGACATCCTTGTCGCAGAGACTCAGCGGCTGGGCGCGAAGAACGCCCTGGTTCTGTCCACCCCTCAGCAATCCGACGCAGCGCTGGAAATGGCCGAAACACTGGGCGAACTGGCCGCTGGCGTTTTCTGTCAGGCGGCGATGCACACCCCCGTCACCGTCACCGAAGCGGCCATGGCCCACGCCAAAGAGGTCGCAGCGGACTGCATCATCTCAATCGGCGGCGGCTCGACCATCGGGCTGGGCAAGGCAATCGCCTATCGCACAGGCCTGCCGCAGATCGTGATCCCGACCACCTACGCCGGCAGTGAAGCGACGCCGATCCTCGGCCAGACCGAGAACGGCATCAAGACGACGCTGAGCCACCCCGAGGTGCTGCCCGAAGTCATCCTCTATGATCCCGAGCGCGTCGCAACGCTGCCGGTTGCCATGACCGTGACCTCGGCGCTTAACGCCATGGCGCATGCAGCCGAGGCGCTTTATGCGCGCGACCGCACCGAAAAGACGGTGCATTTGGCCATCGACGGGCTGAAGGCCTTCGTCGGCGGTCTGCCCCGCGTTCTGGCCGCGCCTACGGATCTCGCAGCCCGCGCCGAGACGCAGCGCGGCGCATGGGCCTGTGGCACGGTGCTAGGCCAGGTCGGCATGGCCCTGCATCACAAGCTGTGCCACACGCTGGGCGGCTCATTCGACCTGCCCCACGCCGAAACCCACGCAATCGTTCTGCCCCATGCCATTGCCTATAACGCCCGCGCGGCAGCGACCGAACTGCTGCCGATCTGCGATCTTCTGGGCGGTGAGAATGCCGGGCGCGCCTTGTATGATTTTGCACAAAAACTGGGGGCGCCGCTGGCACTGCGCGATCTGGGTCTGAAGGAGGAAGACCTGGACCGCGCCGCCGAACTGGCCACCACCAAACCCTACCCCAATCCGCAGCCTGTCACGCGCGACGATATCCGCGCGCTGTTGCAGGCGGCCTGGGCGGGAACACCACCCGCCCACTGAACCGGGGCTTCGCGAACACTTTTGATGACGTCAGGGAGGACATCATGATTACACGCCGTAAACTGCTCAAATCCACCGCCGCCACCGGCCTCACGCTTGCTGCCGGGGGGCTGGCGGCACCAGCTCTGGCCCGGGATGCCAAGATCCGGCTGGGCTATGTCAGCCCGCAATCCGGCCCGCTGGCCGCATTTTCGGACGCCGACCGGTTCATCATCGAGGGTTTTCTAGCCTCGGATGCAGGCAGCAACTTCGAAGTGATCGTCAAGGACAGCCAGTCCAACCCCAACCGCGCTGCAGAGGTCGCCAAGGAACTGATCATCGACGACGAGATCGACATGATGCTCGTCGCCTCTACCCCCGAGACGACCAATCCGGTCGCCACCACCTGCGAGGCCGAGGAAATCCCGGTGATCTCCACCGTGGCCCCGTGGCAACCCTATTTCATCGGTCAGCAAGGCAACCCGGGCGATCCCGGCAGTTGGCGGCCGTTTGATTTCAGCTTCCATTTCTTCTGGGGACTGGAAGACGTGATTTCCACCTTCACGGCAATGTGGAACCAGCTCGACACCAATAAATCGGTTGGCGCGATCTTCCCCAACGATGGCGATGGCAACGCCTGGGGCGATCCCAACGTGGGCTTCCCGCCAGTGCTGGACGCCCAAGGGTATAAGCTGACCGACACCGGCCGCTACCAGAACCTCACCGATGACTTCAGCGCCCAGATCAATGCCTTCAAGGCGGCAAATGCTGAAATCGTCACCGGCGTGCCGATCCCGCCGGATTTCACCACCTTCTGGACACAGGCCAAACAGCAGGGCTTCACCCCCAAGGCCGCAAGCATCGGCAAGGCCATCCTATTCCCGCAGGCGGTCGAGGCTCTGGGCGATCAGGGGCACAACCTGTCCTCCGAGGTCTGGTGGTCACCGAACCATCCGTTCTCTTCCTCCCTGACCGGGCAATCCGCTGCCGATCTGGCCGCAGGCTATAGCCAGGCGACGGGCAAGCAGTGGACCCAGCCCATCGGTTTCGTGCACGCGCTGTTCGAAATGGCGGCCAGTGTCATGGGTCGCGTCGAAGACAGCCGCGACCCGGATGAAGTTGCAGCCGCGATCGCCGCAACGCAGCTGGATTCGATGGTCGGATGCATCGCATTCGACGGCAAGGGCCTGCCGCCGTTCGCCGCCGCGAATGTCGCCAAAACCCCGCTTGCGGGCGGTCAGTGGCGGCTTCAGGACGATGGCAGCTATGATCTCGTGGTGGTGGACAACTCCGATCACCCGGAGATCCCGACCGGCGGCAAGATGGAAGAGATTTCCTGATCCCATCCTGCCCTTGCGGGTCCTGCTGCACGTAGGACCCGCGCCCTCCCCCGGCCTTTTCACACCCCGTCCTGCGGACTGGCAAAGGACCTTTCATGTCGATCCTCTCTCTCCAATCGGTTTCAAAAAGCTTTGGCGCCCTGACCGTGACCGACGATGTCACCTTCGAGGTGCCACAGGGCCAGGCGCTGGGTATCATCGGCCCCAATGGCGCCGGGAAATCGACGCTGTTCAACCTGATCACCGGCAACCTGACCGCCAATTCTGGCACCATCAATTTCGAAGGGCGCGACGTCACCCGCACCTCGGCAATGGACCGCTGCATGGCGGGAATCGGGCGTTCCTTCCAGATCCCGCAGCCGTTCGAAAAACTGACCGTCTACGAAAACCTTCTGGTCGCCGCCACCCATGGCCGCCGCCTGGGTGAGGCCGCCGTGCGGGACGATTGCGCCGATATCCTGGAACGCACGGAGATGATCCGGCGTGCCAACACCCCGGCCGGACAGTTGTCGCTGCTGGAGCGCAAGCGTCTGGAACTGGCCCGCGCCATGGCGACCCAGCCCAAACTGTTGCTGCTGGACGAAATCGCAGGCGGCCTGACCGAGGCCGAGTGCCAGTCGCTGATCGGTACCATCCGGGACATCCACGCGCAGGGCGTGACGATCATCTGGATCGAGCATGTCCTGCACGCGCTCACCTCGGTGGTGGAGCGCCTGCTGGTGCTCGATTTCGGCAAGGTCATCGGTCTGGGTGACCCCGACGCCATCATGGCCAGCCGCGAAGTGCAGCAAATCTATCTGGGGATCGAAGTCTGATGTCATTGCTGGAAACCCATAACCTGACCGCCCACTACGGTGATTTTCAAGCCCTGTTCGGGGTGGATATCACCCTTGAAGAGGCGGAAACCGTGGCCATCATCGGCGCCAATGGCGCGGGCAAGACGACACTGATGCGCTCGATTGCCGGGGTGCTGCGCAATGCGGCCGAGGCGGTCACCTACGATGGCCGCCCCGTTGGCGCGCAGCCCGCTGATGAAATCATGGCGCAGGGCGTCGCCATGGTGCCCGAGGGGCGCAAGCTGTTCCCCTCTCTCTCGGTCGAGGAGAACCTCCTGATCGGGACCTACGGGCGCAAGAAAAGCGGCCACTGGACGCTAAACACCGTCTACGATCTGTTCCCCATCCTGCGGGAGCGCCGCAACAGCCCCGGCACGGCCCTGTCGGGCGGGCAACAGCAGATGGTCGCCATCGGCCGCGCCCTGATGAGCAACCCGCGGGTTCTCTTGTGTGATGAGATCAGCCTTGGCCTTGCCCCGGTGGTGATCAAGGACATCTACGCCGCCGTCCCGGCGATCAAGGCGGCGGGCGCCTCGCTGGTGGTGGTGGAACAGGACATCGCCCAGGCCATGGCCGTCGCCGACCGCGTCTACTGCATGATGGAAGGTCGCATCACCCTGTCCGGCACCCCCGAGAGCCTCAGCCGCGAGGCCATCCACGACGCCTATTTCGGAGCAGCCGCATGATCTGGATCGACACGATACTCCAAGGCATCCTTCTGGGTGGCCTTTATGCCCTTTTTGCAGCCGGGCTGAGCCTGGTGTTCGGCATCATGCGGCTGGTAAACCTCGCGCATGGCGATCTGATCGTGATGGGCGCCTACCTGATCCTGTTGCTGGTGACGATGCTCGGGATTTCTCCCTTTCTCGCGCTGCTTATTGCCATGCCGGTGATGTTCGTCCTTGGCTGGGCCTTGCAAAAGTTCCTGCTGAACCGGACGCTGGGCGATGACATCCTGCCGCCGCTGCTGATCACCTTTGGCCTGTCGATTGCGCTGCAAAACGCGCTCTTGGAAGTCTTCTCCGCCGACAGCCAGCGCCTGCCGCCCAACGCGCTGACCACGGCATCGGTGCAGATGGGGCCGATCTCGCTTGGCGTGATGCCGCTGCTGACCTTTGCCTCTGCCGTTCTGGTCATCGTCGGGCTGAACCAGTTGTTCTACCGCACCGAACTGGGGCGCGCCTTCCGCGCCACCTCGGATGATCCGACCACGGCCAGCCTGATGGGGATCAAGCCCGCAAACATCTTTGCGACCGCGACCGGGATCGCATTGATCATCGTGACCATCGCCGCCCTGTATCTGGGCCTGCGCGCCAACTTCGACCCCAACATCGGACCGGCCCGGCTGATCTATGCCTTCGAGGCGGTGATCATCGGCGGGCTTGGCTCTCTCTGGGGGACGCTGGCGGGCGGCATCATTATCGGTGTGGCGCAGACCCTCGGGGCCGCGATCACCCCGGAATGGCAAATCCTGGCCGGGCATGTCGCCTTCCTTCTGGTGCTGCTGATCAAACCGCGGGGGCTGTTCCCCCGGGCACACGACTAAAGGAGGCAGACATGACATATACTGTATCCACCCGAACCCCAGTCTCGCGCATCGCGGCAATCCTTGGCCTTAGCGGCACGCTGATCTTGGCGGCCCTGCCCTTCTTTGCCGGGCGCGGAACCATTCAGGACATGTTTTTCATCCTGACGATGCTGGTGCTGGCGCAGTTCTGGAACCTTCTGGCGGGCTATGGCGGTCTCGTCAGCATCGGTCAGCAGGCATTCGTCGGTATGGGCGCCTATGCGCTGTTTGGCGGCGTGATCCTTTGGGGACTTGATCCGGTTTCCGCCATCCTTCTGGGCGGCATCGCGGCGCTGGTGATTGCCGTGCCCACCGCATTTTTCGCCTTCCGCCTGAACGGCGCCTACTTTGCCATTGGGACATGGGTGATCGCCGAGGTTGTCCGCCTTAGCGTCGCCCAGTGGAAGACGCTTGGCGGCGGCACCGGCACCTCGCTGCCGCGCAGCGCCACCCGCGACATGTGGCTGGTCGAGATGATCGAAGAGGTGCTGGACGTGCGCTCTGCTGCGGCGCGCGATATCCTCGCCTATTGGCTGGCGCTGGCGCTGGCGCTGGCGACGATCGGCGGCATCTACTGGCTGCTGCGCAGCAAGAACGGACTGGCCCTCGCTGCGGTGCGTGACAACACCGAAGCGGCCAAATCCGTTGGCGTAGATGCCGGACGCATGAAGCTGGTGGTGTTCCTGACCTCCGCCTTTGGCACCGGCCTCACCGGGGCGCTGATCTACCTGCAAAAAGCCCGGATTTCGCCCGACGCCGCCTTCAGCGTCACCGACTGGACCGCCTATGTGCTGTTCATCGTGGTGATCGGCGGCATCGGCACCATCGAAGGTCCGATCCTAGGCGTACTCATTTTCTTTGCGCTGCAATCCCTGCTGGCCGATTTCGGCAGCTGGTACCTGCTGACGCTGGGCCTTCTGGCCATTGCCATCATGCTGATCGCCCCGCGTGGGCTCTGGGGACTGATCTCCGAGCGCACAGGGCTGCACCTTTTCCCAATTCGCCGAACCCTGCGGGGCGGCAAACTATCACCATCGGAGGAATAAACATGGCTGACATCACCACAGAGGTTCTGATCATCGGCACCGGGCCTGCAGGGTCGGTCGCGGCGGCACTGTTGTCGAGCTATGGCATCGAGAATGTCGCGATCAACCGCTATCACTGGCTAGCCAATACCCCGCGCGCCCATATCACCAACCAGCGCACGATGGAGGTCCTGCGCGATCTGGGCAAAGAGGTCGAAGACGAGGTCTACCTCAACGCGATGGACCAGAGCATCATGGGCGAGAACGTCTTTTGCGAAAGCCTTGCTGGTGAGGAAATCGGCCGGATGAAATCCTGGGGCACCCATCCCCTGTCCAAGGCCGAGCACATGCTCTCCTCGCCGACCTTCATGAACGATCTGCCGCAGACCTTTATGGAGCCGATCCTCTTCAAGACTGCCTGCAAACGCGGCACCCGGGCGCGGATGAGCACCGAGTACAAAAGCCACGTGCAGGACGCTGAAGGTGTCACCACCACCTGCTATGACCGGATGACCGGGCAAGAGCTGACGATCCGCTCGAAATATTTGATCGGCGCCGATGGTGGCAATTCGCTGGTGGCCGAGAATGAAAACCTGCCCTTCGAAGGCCAGATGGGCGTCGGCGGCTCGATGAACATCGTGTTCCGGGCGGACCTGTCGAAATACGTAGCCCATCGTCCTTCGGTCCTTTACTGGGTGATGCAGCCCGGCGCGGATGTCGGCGGCATCGGCATGGGGCTGGTGCGCTGTGTGCGCCCGTGGAACGAATGGCTGATCGTCTGGGGCTATGACATCAACGAACCCGCCCCCAACGTGGATGAGGCCATGGCGACGGATGTGGCCCGGCAGTTGGTGGGCGATCCCGAGCTTGAGATCGAATTGCTCAGCGCCAACACCTGGACGGTGAACGACACCTACGCCACCCAGATGTCGCGCGGACGTGTCTTCATCATGGGCGACGCCGCCCACCGCCACCCGCCGTCGAACGGTCTGGGCTCCAATACCTCGATTCAGGATGCCTTCAACCTGGCGTGGAAACTTGCCGCCGTGGTCAAAGGTCAGGCCGGGGAGCGGCTGTTGGAAACCTATTCCGAAGAGCGCGCCCCGGTGGCCAAGCAGATCGTCACCCGCGCCAACCAGTCCATCGGCGAATTCGGTCCCATCTTCGAGGCCCTTGGCATGACCGGCGGTACCGACATTACCAAGATCAAGGCCAATATGGACGCCCGCTGTGACTCCACCCCCGAGGCCGAGGCCCAGCGCGAGGCGTTGAACAAGGCCATCGCCTTCAAGAAGTACGAGTTCGATGCCCATGGCGTCGAGATGAACCAACGTTACCGGTCAGATGCGACCGTGACCGATGGTCAGATCGAGCCGGATTTCAAACTGGATGCCGACCTGCACTACCAGCCCACTACATGGCCCGGGGCACGCATTCCCCATGCCTGGTTGTTCGACGCGGCGGGGCAGAAACACTCCACCCTTGATCTGGCGGGCGGCGGTGCCTTCACAGTCTTTACCGGCCTTGGCGGCGAAGCCTGGGTCGAAGCGGCCAGCAAGATCGCCAAGGAGTTCGGCATCACGCTCAACGCCCATGTCATCGGCCCACGTCAGGAATACATGGATTACACCGGCGACTGGGCCCGCGCCCGCGAGGTCGGCGATAGCGGCTGCATCATCACCCGCCCCGACCAGCATGTCTGCTGGCGTCACGATGGCGCTCCCGACAATGCCGAAGCCGAGCTGACCCGCGTCTTCAAAACCATTTTGGCCCGATAGGAGGCGACAATGAGCGATCAGGAACAAGGGTATTTCACCGAAGAAAACTCGGCCGAGGTTGTCATCAGCCGCAATGCCAACGCCAAGAATGAACGCCTCGCCGAGGTCATGGCGGTGGTGACAAAGCATCTGCATGCCGCCGTGAAGGAGATCGAGCCAACGCAGGAGGAATGGTTCGAGGCGATCCAGTTTCTGACCAAGGTGGGCCACGCCTGCAACGACTGGCGGCAGGAGTTCATCCTGCTGTCCGACAGTCTGGGCGTCTCCATGCTGGTCGATGCGATCAACAACCGCAAACCCTCCGGCGCCTCGGAATCCACCGTCCTCGGCCCGTTCCACGTCGAGGACGCGCCCGAACTGCCCATGGGCGCGGATATCTGCCTGGATCAGAAGGGTGAGCCGATGCTGGTCAAGGGCCGTATCACCGGCACCGATGGCCAACCCATCGCCAATGCCAAGATCGACGTCTGGCAAGCCAATGACGAAGGTTTCTACGACGTGCAGCAAAAGGGCCTTCAGCCCGATTTCAACCTGCGCGGCGTCTTCCGCACCGGGGCCGATGGCACCTATCATTTCAAAGGGGTGAAACCGAAATACTACCCGATCCCCGATGATGGCCCGGTGGGGCAGATGCTGACGCAACTGGGGCGCCACCCCTACCGACCCGCGCATCTGCACTACATCCTCGAGGCAGACGGATTTGATACGCTGATCACCCATATCTTTGACCCGGATGATCCCTATATCCACTCCGATGCGGTCTTTGGCGTGAAGGAAAGCCTGCTGGCCAAGTTCGATCTGATCGAAGATCCCGCCCGGATCAGCGCAGCCGGTTTCGACCGCCCCTATTACGAGGTCGTGCACGACTTCGTGCTGGCGCCGAAATCATGACGGCGCCCTGCATCATCTGCGTGGCAATCACCGGCAGCTTGCCACGCAAGGAAAACAATCCCGCCGTGCCGATCACCGTCAGCGAACAGATCGAAAGCACCCATGAGGCTTTTGAGGCGGGCGCTGCCATCGTGCACGCCCATGTGCGCAACGACGATGAAACCCCCTCCAGCGATCCGGACAAGTTCGCAGCGCTGAAGGAAGGTATCGAAAAACACTGCCCGGGGATGATCATCCAGTTCTCCACTGGCGGGCGGTCCGGCGCGGGCAAGACGCGCGGCGGCATGCTGCCGCTTGCACCGGACATGGCGTCCTTGTCGGTGGGATCGAACAACTTTCCCAACCGGGTCTATGAGAACCCGCCGGATCTGGTCGATTGGCTCGCCTCTGAAATGCGCAGTTATCAGATCAAGCCCGAGATTGAGGCCTTTGATCTGTCACATATCCTGAAGGCCGCCCAGATGCATGCGGCCGGGCAGATCGCGGACACGCCCTATGTGCAGTTTGTCATGGGGGTGAAAAACGCCATGCCTGCAGACAAGGCGGTGTTCGATTTCTACGTCGAAACGGTAAAGCGCCTGTTCGGTGCGGACGCGCCATGGTGCGCGGCCGGGATCGGGGCAAACCAATCCGTTCTCAATGAATGGTCCGTGGCGGCAGGCGGGCATGCCCGCACCGGGCTCGAGGACAATATCCGGCTCGACAAGGATCGCCTCGCGCCCTCGAACGCGGCGCTGGTGAAACGGGTGGTGGCGCTCTGTGAACAGAATGGCCGCAGCGTTGCCGATGCCGCCACCGCGCGCCGGATCCTGGGCCTGCGCCAAGGCGCGCAGTAGCGCATCATCGCGCGCAGCTTCCCCGATCGTCCCAAGCCGACCGGGGAAGTCCTGATTGCGGCGTCCTCTTAGGTGCCGCGCCTTTCGTTCCTCCCCTCCCTCTGCTCCCAACAGCTGCCGCCTGCGATCACAGAGTTGTGCGCGCGCCGCTGGTCGTCTTGCTGCCCCAGGGCGATCTATGATCACATGGCGCAGCCAATCACTGGCGACACCGGATAAGGGAACAGGGCATTGCAGGAACCGATCGATCTTTACTACTGGCCAACGCCGAACGGCTGGAAAGTCTCTATCGCGCTTGAGGAAATGGACCTCCCCTATCGGGTGCATCTGATCAATATCGGCAAAGGCGATCAATTCGCGCCGGAGTTCCTCAAGATCGCCCCCAACAACCGCATGCCCGCGATTATCGATCCCGCTGGCCCAGGCGATGCCCCCCTCTCCCTGTTCGAAAGCGGCGCCATCCTGCAGTATCTTGCCCGCAAGACCGGGCGCTTCTACGGCAGCGATGAACGGGCGCGCCTAATGGTGGATCAATGGCTGATGTGGCAGATGGGTGGGGTTGGCCCGATGGCTGGTCAGGCGCATCACTTCCTGAAATACGCGCCCGAGGACCTGCCCTATGCCAAGGACCGCTACAGGTCCGAGGTCGCCCGGCTCTATGGCGTGCTGGACCGGCAGCTGGCCGAAAACGAATATGTGGCGGGGGATGAGTTCACCATCGCCGATATGGCGATCTGGCCTTGGGCGTCGCTCTGGGAAGGGCAGGAACAGACGCTGGAGGACAAACCGCATCTGGCCCGCTGGCTGGACCTTCTGTGGCAACGCCCCGGCCTGGTGGCAGGGCGTGCCCTCCACGCCGATCTGCGCGCCGACCGCTCGGACAGCAAGGCGCAGGAAATCCTCTTTGGCGGCAAGGACTGACAGCGCCTTCATGATGCCAACCGCAGCGCGCCCTGCGCGCTGCCCGGCCCAAGGCTGTTTGTGGCGCATCCTTGATGCGCCACACAGGCGCGGGAGCCCTGCGCCCCGGAAATTCACGCCTTGGGGTCTTCGACCTCTTCGTCGTCCTCAAGACCGTATTTCTGCAGCAGCGGCCCCTGGGTCATGAAGAACAGGAACATCGCCACCGGCAGACCGAAGGTCTTGAAATAGACCCATGTGTCAGTGGTGAAGAACCGCCAGATCACCTCGTTGGCCACGGCCAGCCCCAGGAAAAAGCCGCAGATCCGCCGGGTGAGGATCATCCAGCCCGCCTCTTCCATCGGCATGACTTCTTCCATCACCACCTTCAGCCAGCTTTCGCCGCGCATCAGCCCGACGGCCAGCAGCCCGCCGAACAACAGGTAGATCATCGTCGGCTTCATCTTGAAGAACCGCTCGTCGTTGAACCAAACCGACAGCCCGCCGAACAGTACGACCAGAACCAGCGTCGCCAGCTGCATCTTCGACAGGTGCCCGGTCAGTTTCCACAGGGCGGCAGTCGACATCATCATCAGCGGCACAAAGGCAGCCGTCACCAGGATGAAACCCTTGTATTCCTCGCCCCCAATCAGAAAGATCTCATCCTTCAGCTTCAGGTAACCGATGAAAAACAGAACAATGGGGCCGAACTCCAGCACCATCTTCAGGATCGGATTGATTTTCTTGCCAGCCATTGGCGCTCCTGTTCGGTTGTCTTCCGGCGGCCCGCGTCAGCCACCCACTTCCACAATCACCGCGCCCAGCGCGATTAGGGACATCAGCGCGATACGCCGCGGCCCCACGGTTTCTTTCAGCACCAGCCAGCCGATCAGCGCGGCAAAGACGGTCGAGGTTTCCCGCAGCACCGCCGCTTCGCCCACCTTGTCGAGCCGGGTTGCCAGCATCACCGCCCCGAAGGAGGCAAAGGCCACCAGTCCGCCAAAGACGCCCCGGACCAAAAGCGGCCCCGGTTCCGGGCGCTCTGCCATCTTGCGCCAGCGCAGGTAGGCCACCGGCGGCATGGCGATCCCGTCGATCATGAAGAACCAAGCCAGAAAGGTGAACGGGTTCGCGGTGGCGCGGATACCATAAGCGTCATAGGTGGTGTAAAGTGCCACAAACAGCCCCGTCACCACGGCCAGCCCCAGCGCCACCATCAGCGTGTCGCGGTTGGTTTCCAGATAGCGGTAGTTATAGGCCGCCAAACCAAAAATCCCCATGAGCAGCACCGCAACGCCCATCCATTGCATCACCGTGAAGGTCTCGGAGAACAGGTAATAGGCGCCGATGACGGTGAATAGCGGGCCGGTGCCCCGAACCACCGGATAAACCACCGTATAGCTGCCCTTGGTGTAGGCCAGCGCTTGCAGCACCTTGTAGGCGACGTGAATGACCCAGACGGCAGCAAAGATCGGCCACATATGCGGCTCGGGCCAGGGCACGACGAAAAGCGCGAACGGCGCTGCCATCAGCCCGTAGGAGGCGTCAATTGCCCCGCGTGACAGCCAGGGATCGTGTCGCCCTTTTTGAAGTGCACCAAAGACCGCGTGCAGGAAAGCCGCCATCAAGGCCAGCATTAATGCAGCCTGGTGGCCCGCCTCGGTGCCCTCCAGCGAGATCAGCCAGTCGCTCATCCGCGGTGGCCCTCAGGGCGCGACGGCGCCGGGACAATGGACCTCATCCGGCCGACGAACCGGCGGCTCAAGATCGGTCCAGCCCGGTCAGGGCCGCGGCAAATTCTTCCGGATCAAAGGGCGCAAGGTCATCGATCTGCTCACCCACACCGATGGCATGGATCGGCAGGCCGAACTTGTCCGCCAGCGCCACCAGCACGCCGCCCTTGGCGGTGCCGTCCAGCTTGGTCATCACCAGCCCCGAAACATCGGCCAGCTTCTGGAAGGTGTCGACCTGGTTCAGCGCGTTCTGGCCAGTGGTCGCATCCAGCACCAAAAGCGTATTGTGCGGCGCGGTCTCGTCCTTCTTGCGGATCACCCGCACGATCTTGGCCAGCTCCTCCATCAGGTCGGCGCGGTTCTGCAGCCGCCCGGCGGTGTCGATCAGCAACAGATCCGCCCCGTCCGCTTCGGCGCGGGTCATAGCATCAAAGGCGAGACTCGCCGGATCCGATCCTTCGGGCGCGGTCAGCACAGGTACCCCGGCGCGGTCGCCCCAGACCTGCAGCTGTTCCACCGCCGCGGCGCGGAAGGTATCGCCGGCCGCGATCACCACGTTCTTACCCGCCGCCTTGAACTGGCTGGCCAGCTTGCCGATGGTGGTGGTCTTGCCGGATCCGTTGACGCCGACAACCAGCACCACCTGCGGCCGCTTGGCGTAGATCGGCAGTGGCTTGGCCACCGGCTCCATCACGCGGGCGATCTCGGCCGAGAGCAGTTCCTTGATCTCCTGCGTGGACAGGCGTTTTCCGAAACGGCCTTCGGCCATATTCGCGGTCACCCGCAGGGCCGTATCCACCCCCATGTCCGAAGCGATCAGCAGCTCTTCCAACTGCTCCAGCATCTCGTCGTCCAGCACCCGACGCGGCGCAGTGCCCCCGGCGCGCCCCATGAGCCGCCCCAGCAGCCCCGGCGATTTCTGCGGCTTTTCAGGCTCTGGTTCGGGGATTGGTTCAGCAACAGGTTTGGGGGCGGCGGGCTTCGGTTCAGTCGCGACAGGCTGCGGCGTAGGCACCTCCTCCGCAACAGGCTCCGAAACTTGCGGCGCTGCCTCAGACGCAGGTTCAGGGGCAGCGGCATTCTCGACAGCAGCCTTATCCTCGGCCTTCTCGTCGGCCCCTTCCGCAACAATTGCATCCAGCCCATCCTCCAGTTTCGAAGAGGATTTGAACAACCGGTCCTTGAGCTTTGTGAAAAACGCCATCGGGGTCTCCGCAGTAAGTCTGTAACTCACCTAATGCGGTTTGCCCGCGGTTGCAAAGCGGATGACAGCACAGAGGTCAGGAAAATGCATACCAAAAGCCAAGCTGGGCGCCCCAATAAAGCGGCCAGACCGCATAGGGGGCAATCCGGCGCAGCCGGTGCCCCTCAGGCAGGACGAAGGTTTCAAAGGCCAGCACCACGTCCGATGCGACAAAGGCAAGGGCCGCAGGCAGCGCCCAGACCAACGCGCCCTGCCCGGGCAGGGTGGCAGCCGCCGCCCCCATCGACAGGATGATCGGGATATAGGCCAGCACCGCGCCCTTCAGCGCCCCTGCGCGCGGCGCAAGTACCCGCACCATGATACCGCCTAGAAGGACCAGAGCGGTCAAGATGAGGAGGCCTGACATCTGCAAGAGCCGCCCGGGATCGCTTCCCGGCGTGCTGAGGAACAGCACAACATATGCCAGATGCCCGGCGGCAAAGGCCCCGACCCCGGCCATGAAGGCCCCCTCCCCATCGCGGGACAGGCAATAGTCGCCCAGCGCGCAGAGCAGCAGCCCCAGCGCCAGCAGGACCGGAGCCCCGGCAATCAGCGCCAGCAAAGCCAGCAAGGCAACAGAGGAGGTTTTGAGAATACTGCGCAACAGCCCTGCGGGGCGTGCCGTGAAAAACAGATAGGCCAGCGCGCAGCCTGCCGCGGCACTCAATAATAGGGTTTCCATTCTGGCCTCTCTCCCCTGCCTCATCTTGCTACGGCAGATGCCGCGCGTCATTGCCCCGCATGCTTGCCCGAGGCGATGGCTTCGGTCAAAGGTAACCAAGGGAAAAGCACGCCCTTCATCCCTTTGCACCTGCACAAGGACCGCCCCCATGTTCTGGTTCGCCATTGCCAGCCTGACGCCGCCCGTTCTGATCGGGCTTGCCAGTCTCTGGGGCGGGATCTGGAGCTGGGCAGCCCTTGGATCCATGTCCGCACTGGTGCTGGTACTGGACCGGATCGGGCGACGGGCGCAGAACCAGACCGGCGCGCGCGGCGCAGAGGCGCTTCAGGTCGCGTTGGCTCTTGCCCATTTTGCCCTGCTGCTGCCAGTGGCCACGGCCCTGCCCCGGATCGGCTGGGGCGGGGCGATACCGCTGGTTCTGGCGCAGGGGTTGTTCATGGGACAGATCTCACATCCCAACGCGCATGAGCTGATCCACCGCCCAACCCGGGCTTTGCGCCGCCTCGGTGTTCTGGTCTATGCTACCATGCTGATCGGGCACCATGCCTCGGCGCATCTGAAAGTGCATCATGTGCATGTAGCGACCCCACAGGATCCCAACACGGCCCGACGCGGCGAAGGCTTTTACCGGTTCCTGCCGCGGGCCTGGATTGGCTCTTTTCGCGCAGGGCTGGCTGCTGAAAACGCTGCGCGGCAGCGCAAGCAGATCCCCCCGTCGCCCCTCAGCCATCCTTATGTGGCCTATATCGGTATCGCCTTGCTGTGCTGCGCGGCCGCCTATCTGGCGGGCGGGATCATCGCCCTCATTCTTTTCCTGTTTGCCACAGCCCATGCGCAGATGCAGATCTTTCTGGCCGATTACGTGCAGCACTACGGGCTGCTGCGCCAAACCCGTGACACGGGCCGCCCGGTGCCCGTCGGGCCGCAGCATTCCTGGAACGCACCGCATTGGTATTCTTCGGCGATGATGCTGAACGCGCCGCGCCATTCCGACCACCACGTCGTGCCCGCCCGCCGGTTCCCCGAACTGCGGCTCACGCCCGATATGCCGACACTGCCGCATTCCCTGCCCGTGATGGGCGCGATTGCGCTGATCCCCTCCCTCTGGCGGCGCAAGATGGGGCGGGAACTGGCCAAACTGAGCGGCAAGCGGTCCGAAGGCTTGGACTGAGCCCCACCTGTCTGGCACACTTCATTCCATGCGGACCTTGTTGATGATTCCCCTGTGCGCTTTGCTGGCTGTCCCCGGGATGGGCAAAGCCGCTGAGCCGATGGGCGCTGAGGAGTTCGACAGCTACACCCGGGGCAAGACGCTGTTCTATGGCTTTGATGGCATCGCCTACGGGGTAGAACGCTATCTGCCGAACCGCCGTGTCATCTGGTCCTTCCTCGATGGCCGCTGTCAAGAAGGGCACTGGTACCAGCAAGCCGATCAGATCTGTTTCCTCTATGAGGACCGCAATGATCCCCAGTGCTGGCGGTTCTCCCTTACCCCCAACGGTCTCAGCGCGCGGTTCCAGAATGACCCCGAAGCCACCGAGCTTTATGAGGCCGAGGATATCGGCGAAGAGATGATCTGCCTCGGCCCCGACGTCGGGGTCTGACGCGCGCTCACTCCGCGCCGAATAGTGAGGTACGGGTCGGCAGGATCAAATTGCTATCAGAACAGCGATCCCTGCTCCCCATCATCCGGGGTGCTCTTGGGTTTGGCCTTGGGCTTGCTGGCCTTTGGCTTTGCTGCCGACGCCTCACCGCCGCCTGTCTTTGCGGCTGGCGCAGGTGCACCGCCCAGATCAAGCCGTCCGTCTTTGAACTCGATTTCCAATGGCCCCGCTTTTTCGGCCGCGGCGCGGGTGGTGATGACGGTCTGACCGGACCGCACCACCGCATAGCCACGCTCCAGCGTTGCCTTGTAGCTGAGGATCTCAAGCTGCCGCCCCGCCGCCGAAAGCTGTTGCCGCTGCCGGTCAAGCCGTTGCCGCTGCACAGTGTCCAGCCGCTGTCCCAACTGGGTGATCCGATCCTGACGCCGCTGGATTTCCTGCTGGATGGGTCGCAAAGACAGCCGCGATGACAGGTTGCGCAAACGGTCCGTCCGCCCCGCCACAAGCTGCCGCAGGGTCGAGGGGCGCAGGCTTGCAGCCGTCTCGCTCAGCTGCACACGGCGGCGCTGCACCACCGAGGTCAGCGCACGCGGCAAGCCATCGCTGGCCTGATCCAGCCGCTGCCGGGGCGTTTCCAGCAAGGTTTCCGGGCGGGGCAAGGCGCGCGACAGGTCATTCAGGCGTTGGCGACGCAGCTGCACCGCCTGCCCCGCGGCACGCGCCAGCCGGGCACCCTGATTCTCGCTCCAGCCCAGAAGATCCAGCCGTACTGGCACCGCCAGCTCGGCCGCCGCCGTCGGCGTCGGCGCCCTACGGTCCGATACAAAATCAATCAGCGTGGTGTCGGTTTCGTGCCCCACGGCAGAGATCAGCGGAATATCCGAGGCCGCCACTGCCCGGGCCACGATTTCCTCGTTGAAGCCCCAGAGATCCTCGATCGAACCACCACCGCGCGCCACGATGATCAGATCGGGGCGCGGCAGAGCGCCGCCCGGTGTCATGCGGTTGAAACCTTCGATGGCGCGGGTCACCTCCGGGGCGCAATTACTGCCCTGAACGGCAACTGGCCAGACCAGAACCTTGCGCGGGAACCGGTCTCGCAGCCGGTGCAGGATATCGCGGATCACCGCCCCCGAAGGCGAGGTCACGACCCCGATGATTCCCGGCAGATAAGGCAGTGGTTTCTTGCGCTCAGGCGCGAACAAACCCTCGGCCTCAAGCTGTTTCTTGCGTTTTTCCAGCAGCGCCATCAGCGCGCCCTGCCCGGCGACCGCGACCTCTTCGACGTTCATGTTGTACTTGGACTGCGCCCCGAAGGCCGTGAGGCGGCCGGTGACGATCACCTCCAGTCCCTCTTCGGGCACCACCGACAGACCCGCGACCTGACCTTTCCAGGTGGTACAGGCCAGCACGTTCCGGTCGTCCTTGATGTCGTAGTACAGATGCCCCGAACGCGCCTTGAACACCCGCCCTACCTCGCCGCGTACACGGATCCGGCCAAAGGTGCTTTCCAGGGTGCGTTTCACCTCACCCGAGATTTCGGAAACGGTGAATTCCGGCGCGTTCTGACCGGGGGTGGGATCGTCGAGCAGGTCGGACATCGGCGGATCTTTCGGACTGTTATCTGGGCAGTTGAGATGGCGGCAGGCCTGCGACCATACGCAGTTCTTGTTTTACAGGCCCGCGCAGCATAGAACCCGCGACAAGCATGGCAAGCCCCCGGCGCAGGTGTCATTTCCTGCTCCAGACAGGCCGCTGCCGCATGGCGATATACGCTCCGGTTCCGGGGCGGACAGACCGGAGAAGACGCGATGAATATCCTTATCCTTGGCAGCGGCGGGCGCGAACATGCTCTGGCCTGGGCGGTGATGCAGAACCCCAAATGCGACAAGCTGATCGTGGCGCCCGGCAATGCGGGCATTGCCCAGATCGCCGATTGTGCCAGCCTTGATATCGAGCAAGGCGGCGCGGTGGTGACCTTTGCCGAGGAAAACGCCATCGATTTCGTCATCGTCGGCCCCGAGGCGCCGCTGGCCGCTGGTGTTGCCGACCGGCTGCGCGAAGCGGGCATTCTGGTCTTTGGCCCCTCGCAGGCGGCGGCGGAACTGGAAGCCTCCAAAAGCTTTACCAAGGAGATCTGCGACGCGGCCAAGGCGCCGACCGCAGCCTATGGCCATTTCACCGATGCCGAGGCCGCCAAGGCCTATGTGAAGCAACAAGGCGCCCCCATCGTGGTCAAGGCCGACGGTCTGGCCGCTGGCAAGGGCGTCATCGTTGCGATGGACGAACAGACCGCGCTGGATGCCATCGAGGACATGTTCGGTGGCAGTTTCGGCGGCGCCGGCGCCGAGGTGGTGATCGAGGAGTTCATGGAGGGCGAGGAAGCCTCGCTGTTTGTACTGGTGGATGGCGAGGACGTGCTGTCCATCGGCACCGCGCAGGATCACAAACGCGTCGGCGAAGGCGATACCGGTCTCAACACCGGCGGTATGGGCGCCTATTCCCCGGCCCCCGTGCTATCGGCCGAGATCGAAGCCCGCGCCATGGAAGAGATCGTCATACCCACCATGGCCGAAATGGCCCGGCGCGGCGCGCCTTATCAGGGGGTTCTTTATGCAGGTCTGATGATCAAGGACGGCCAACCGCGTCTGGTGGAATACAACGTGCGCTTTGGCGATCCGGAATGTCAGGTTCTGATGATGCGGCTTGGCGCCCAGGCGCTGGACCTGATGCACGCCGCCGCCGAAGGCCGCCTGAGCGACGCGCAGGTGAACTGGGGCGATGACCACGCCATCACCGTTGTCATGGCGGCAAATGGCTATCCCGGCTCATACGAAAAAGGCACCGAGATCGGCGGTCTGGATGCCCTGCCCGAGGACAGCAGCAACATGGTCTTTCATGCTGGCACCAAGGCAGACGGCGGCAAGGTTCTGGCCAATGGCGGCCGGGTGCTGAACGTCACCGCCCGCGGCGACAGCCTGGCTGAAGCCCGCGACCGGGCCTATGCGATGGTCGACCAGATCGACTGGAAAGACGGGTTCTTCCGCCGTGACATCGGCTGGCGCGCCCTGTCGTAGCAGGTACAGTTTCCGGGGGCTGCCGACCTGGTCCGGGGCAGCCCTCAGTTGACCACTCCCACTTTTGTTGAAGGACCCTGCCGATGATCCTGCGCGAAAAGCCTGGCATTGTGGCGTTGTTGTTTGCGGTGCGTGGCTCTGTCCTGCCCCGCATACTGCCGCGCATTCTTGCGGTCTCCGCACTGGCCGCTGTGGTGGTCTGGCTGGACGGAAATATTCTTCCACTACCCCACACCAACGCCGCGCCCTTTGCGGTCTTCGGCGTGGCCCTGTCGCTGTTTCTCGGTTTTCGCAACAACGCCGCCTATGAACGCTGGTGGGAGGGGCGCTGCCTCTGGGGGCAGCTGCTTGCCGATCTGAGGGCGCTTGGCCGCGATGCGGAGCTGTTCCTGCCGCAGCGCGAAGATCGGCAGCAACTGTTGCGACTGGCGCTGGGGTTCATCCACCTGCACCGGATCAATCTGCGCAAATCATCGGATTTCACCCAGGCAAACGCATGGGCCGGTGAGGATTTCTCGCAAGCGCCGCATCCGCCCTGCGCCGTGATGAACCGGATGACGACATTGGCCGCAACATCCGCGCCTGACGGGTTTGCCCGCAAGGCGCTGTCAGAGCGCCTGTCCTCGATCACCCTGGCCCAGGCCGGATGCGAACGGATCGCCGCGACGCCGTTGCCCTATGTCTACTCGCTGCTAGTGTTCCGGACCACCTATCTCTACTGCCTGCTGATCCCCTTTGCGCTGCTGGAAAGCACCGGCTGGATGACCCCCGTCTTTGTCGCCATCGTGGCCTATGTGTTCTTCGGCCTTGCCGAGGTGACCGAGGAATTGTCGCATCCGTTCGGCGAAACCGTGAACGGCCTGCCGCTGGATGCGGTGTGCCGGACGGCCGAAATTTCTCTTTGCGACCATCTGGAGCAAACCCCACCCGCGCCGATGACACCGCAGAACTATATCCTGACCTGAAAGCGCGCCCATTGCCCGGCCCGCCCTGCGGCTTTTGCGCTGTCTATAAGTGTTTTCAGCGGCTTTGCGGTAGGTTACTAACTTGGGTCAAGCCTGGGAGGCACAATGCACAATGGACAAACACCCGGATCCCGCCACGCTGGACAGGCTCTATGCCGACCGCGATCTGGCACAACTTGCCTTTGAATATTCCCCTGTCGGCATCGTGGTGACGGAAAACCGCGTGCTGCGGGAATGCAATCAACGGTTCTGCGACATGTTTGGTTATGCCCGCGAAGAGCTGCTGGACCAGCTTTTTTCCTTTCTCTATCCGTCGGACGAAGAGTTCCAGAACCTGCGCAACCGCGGTGACAAGAGCCTTGGACAGGGCAATCCCTACTGGGACGAGCGGGTGATGAAACGCAAGACCGGGGATCTGTTCTGGGTGCGGGTGCGGGGCCATACCTTTACCCCGGATGAGCCGCTGGGCCGCGCGGTTTGGAGCTTTGCCGACCTGTCGGGCGTGCGCCCCTATCAACCCCTCACCCGGCGCGAACGCGAAGTCTATTCCCTGCTGCGTGAAGGCAAGACCAGCAAGGAGATCGCCCGGATCCTGACGCTCAGCTATCGCACGGTCGAGGTGCACCGGGCGCGGCTTCTGAAAAAGGTTGGAGCCAACAATACCGCCAGCCTGTTCTCCTCGCTCGGGGATATCGGCGGCGATCACGTGGTGGGCGGCAACAGCCCGTGACTGGCGTTTCCTCACGGCTGACACCGGAGCGCCTAGCCGCATCGGATCCACGTCTGTCGGCGGTTCTCGACCTGATCCGGCGCAGCTTTGCCTTCATGGAGGGGCGCATCGATCCGCCCTCCTCGATGCGGCGTCTGACGGTAGAGGCGCTGCAGGAACAATGCCGACGCGGCGAGATCTGGATCCTTGGCACGCCGCCCTTGGCCTGCGTGTTCCTGACCCCGAAACCGGACTGTCTGTATCTTGGAAAACTGGCGGTGGAGGAAAGCAGCCGCAGCGCCGGTCTGGCGCGCATTCTAGTGGATCACGCCGCCCAGCGGGCAAGGGAACTGGGCCTGCCCGCCGTGGAGCTACAAACCCGCGTGGAGTTGGTGGAAAACCATCAGGCCTTTTCGCGGCTGGGATTTGTGCAGGTCGGCGCCACAGCGCATCCCGGCTATGACCGGCCAACCTCGCTGACATTTCGTCGCCCTGTCTGAGAGGTCTGCTTTGAGGATGCATCGTCGCCCTCCCTCCCGCTGAGGCGCATTCACGGAATGCTTTTAGCCCTTGCGCCCGGCGCCGCAGCTCGGCGGGCATGCCGCCTTATTCGCAGGTCAGGGCATCCTCAACCGACTGCGTCCCGGAAAAGGGGCCAATGTCGCGGGTCTTGATCCCCGCGACGGTCAGGCGGGAGGCCATGATGCGGGACCAGCTGGCATCGGCGGTCACAATCTCGGGGCCGTTTTCACAGCTGCGAATGCCGGAGGTGATGAAATCCTGCCCGATCCGGTGATTGGTCAGCCCCGGCAGGCTTGCAACCTCGGTCAGCGTCCTGCCGTCATAGCGCCAGATGCGCAGTGTCTTGGCCAGATGCGGTCGGTCGATATAGGCAAGCTCCACATGGCCATCGCCATCCAGATCTGCAGCGCCGATAGGGGCCAGCCAGCGGTTGCTTTGCCCGATGTGTGGCGTCTCCGCGATCTTCCCACCAGCGCCATAAAGCGCCAGCGCCGCCCCCCGCGCCATATCCGTTTCCACGACCATGACGGCATCGGCACGGCCATCCAGGGACAGATCCACCAGACGGGGCTGCAGATCTTCGAACACGTGATCCTTGGGTAGTTCGATCTCGACACGCATCGTGGTGCCATTCGGCCCTGCAAATGTCAGGAAGAGGCCGGACCACTCCACCGCGTCCCCCAGAACGCCATGGGCATAGCGTGTGGTCGGGCCGGTATACTCGGCGGACAGGATCTTGCTTCCGCTCGGGTACCAATGACCGATGTCATTTTTTCCCATTTGCGCAGTGGCCGAACCGCTGCCAAAAACTCCCCCGCACAGGAGCCACATGCATAACACCTGCCCCGCGCGGCGGATGGTGCGGGGCCAGGATCGTGACGGCAGACGCCGCGCTCCTGCCCCCGGCAAAGTCATCAGATCTGCTTTTCGGGCATCTTTACAACGAGACCGTCCAGAGCATCCGTCACCTTCAGCTGACAGGTCAGACGGGAGCGCGCGGGATCGGGCTCAAAGGCGAAATCCAGCATGTCCTCTTCCATGTCATCCTTGGCGGGCAGCTTCTCGACCCAGGCAGGATCGACATAGACGTGGCAGGTGGAGCAGGCACAGGCGCCGCCGCAGTCGGCTTCGATCCCCGGAATATTGTTATCCCGCGCGCCTTCCATCACGGTCAGCCCGTTGGCCACTTCCACAACATGCTCGGTGCCGTTGTGCTCGACATAGGTAATCTTTGCCATGGTCGTTTCTTCCCCTTCTCGGTCCTTCCCGCCTGTTTATCCAAGGCCCCGCCGCTGCACCAGTGCAATCTGCCCTGACCCGGGCCAGGGGTGGACTTTGACGGCATATGTTCTATTTTTGTTCTTAACTTTCAAACCACCAAAGCGTCACGATGACACCCACCCCACCACAGAAAAGCCGCACCGCCCCCGGATGGCCTCGCCCGCCTGCCTGCCTCAGGGCTGCCGAGCTGGAGCGGGTGCCGCAACAGGCCCGCGTCACGGTGGCCGGGCTGGTGATCCTGCGCCAGCGCCCCGGCACCGCCAAAGGGGTGATCTTCATCACGCTGGAGGATGAAACCGGGGTGGTGAATGTCATCGTCTGGCGCAAGGTATACGAGGCCTACCGCCGCGCCGTCATTTCCGGGCGGCTTCTGCGGATCACCGGCCGCCTGCAACGCGGCGACGGTGTCACCCATGTGATTGCCGAAGGGATCGAGGATATCTCGGGCATGCTGGACATCCTGCTGAGCCGTCAGGGACGCAGCGAGGATCCGGCCTTTGCGCCAGTGCAGAAAATGGACTAACCTGCGGCAAAACCCGCCGGTCTGCCTGCAGACCCTCAGAGGTCCGAGCATATGATCAGCGCCCCCTTGCCGAGGCTCCAGATACGACAGCTGAAACGCCCGTCGATGCCGCCCCAGACAAGACATCTGGCAGGGTTGCTGCGGCAGCCCCTGTTCCGGTCCTTGGTCATCCTTCTGACATTCGCAGCGCTCAGCGCCTGTACACCGGCCAGTGCTCCCGGCACCGGCGCCGATGCGCGCTCCCGACCTGCTGCCCCGCCCGGCGCGGCGCCGGGCAGTTGCTGGGACCGCCACGTCAGCCCCGCCATCATCGAAACGGTAACTGTCCAGGTTTTGGCCGAGCCGGAACAGCGCGACGCCGATGGCCGGATTGTTCAGCCCGCTGTCTTCCGCACCGAAACCCGGCAGGACATCGTGCGCCCGCGCACCGAAAGCTGGCTGCAGATCACCTGCCCCGTCGACATGACGCCGGACTTCATCGCCTCGCTACAGCGCGCCTTGGCCGTGCGGGGGCACTACAAGGGCAGCGTTACCGGCAAGCTGGACCGGCCCACGCGGCAGGCGATCCTGCGCTATCAGCAGCGACACGGCCTTGAGAGCCACATCCTGTCGCTGGACAGCGCCCGCCGTCTAGGCCTGATCGCGATCCCGAAATCGTAAGCGCAACAGCAGTTCCCCGCCCGCCCCGCCTCTGATAGTGTCTGGCGCAAAAGACCGTACCGGCGCCGGACAACGGCATCCCGGGCAAACCTCTGCGGAGATGACACGATGCGACATGACCGCCTGCCGGACACAGGGTTCCTTTCCGGGGCCTCGGCGCCGCTGCGGCAGATGCTGGAAAGCCAGGCCAGTGACATCCGGCTGTCCCAAGGCGAAGTTCTGTTCGAACAAGGCGATACCGGCGATGCGCTTTATGCCATCATCGAAGGCGCCCTGGAGTTCTCGATCCTGTCCATCGCCGGGCGCAAGCTGACGCTCGATCTGATGCGCCCCGGAGCGGTGTTCGGAGAGATTGCCCTATTTGATCCGGGCGCTCGCACCGCGACAGTCACCGCCAGCGAGCCCAGCCGTATCCGGCGACTGCGCAACCGGGATGTGCTGGCTCAGATCCAGCAACATCCCGAACTGGCCGGGGACCTGTTGCGACTGGCGGGGCAGCGCATGCGCTGGATGAATGCACAGCTGAACGAACAGGTGTTTCTGCCGATGCCGGTCCGGCTGGCCCGCAAATTGCTGTACCTTACCCCGGACAGCGGCGACGGGCGACTGGGACTGTCGCAAAGTGAGCTTGCCGAATTCGTCGGCGCCACCCGCGAGGCGGTGTCGAAAACACTGTCGAACTGGAAACGCAGCGGCATCATCGAAATCAACCGCGGCGCCCTGCAGATCCTCGATCGCACGGCCCTCGGCCTGCTGGCGGAACCGGAACTGATCTGAGCCAAACGACCCAAAAACACATTTTCTGACATTGGTGTGAACTGGGTCACAGAGCCGGGACCGCTGATCTGCGAAGGTCATTTCAAGGGCAGGCATTTACCGTTCCATCCCAATGCCAGCCTGTACCTACAAGAGCCATGTGCCCGCCAGCACATGGCTCTTTTCTATTCGCGCCCAGAGCCCAGAGCCCAGAGCCCAGAGCCCAGAGCCCAGCGTGGCGCCACCCGCCTCCGGCCCCAAATAGAAAAGGCCGGGACAATGCCCGGCCTTTTGCACGAAGTCCTGCGCCGCGCCCGGCGACAGGTCCGTGGATTATTCCGCCAGATTGAGCGCCACGAAACGCGGCTCACCGTTGCGGCGGACCAGCAGCAGGAGCGACTTGCGGCCCGCTTCCTTGGCCTCGTCGATACGGGCCTCCAGATCGCTGATGCCAGAGAGTTTCTGCTGCCCGGCTTCGGTGATCACATCACCTGCGCGCAGCCCCTTCTCCCAGGCTTCCGAGGTTTCGTCGACCGACAGGATCACCAGACCATTGGTGCCTTCGGGGACATTCAGCTCACCACGTAGCTGGTCGTTCAGAACGCCAACCGACAGACCCAGAAGCTGCTTCTCGGTCTGCTCCTGCGGAGTATCGTCACCACCGGCAGGCCCAGCCTTGCGCTCGGCATCTTCACGGCGGCCCAGAGTAACCTTGAGCGTCTCTGTCTTGCCTTCGCGGTAGACGATCACGCGCACGGTCTTGCCGACTTCTGTGTTACCTACGGTGCGCACCAGGCTGCGGGTGTCTTCGACATCGTTGCCGTCAAAGCTGAGGATGACATCCCCCGCCAGCATGCCGGCCTCTTGTGCCGGACCTTCGGGCACGTCTGTGACCAGAGCGCCCTTGGCGTTGTCCATGCCCATCGCCTCGGCCACGTCACTGGTCACGTCCTGAATCCGCACGCCCAGCCAGCCACGGCGGGTCTCACCGAATTCCTTCAGCTGTTTGACCACCTTGCTGACCACGTTCGACGCCATCGAGAAGCCGATCCCGATGGAACCACCATTGGGCGACAGGATCGCGGTGTTCACGCCGACAACCGAACCATCCATGTTGAACAGCGGCCCGCCCGAGTTGCCCCGGTTGATGGCTGCGTCCGTCTGAATGTAGTCGTCATAAGAACCCGAAAGCTCCCGGTTACGAGCGGAGACGATACCGGCCGACAGGGAGAACCCCTGCCCCAGCGGGTTGCCCATGGCAATCACCCAGTCGCCGACACGGGCGGTGTCGCTGTCGCCAAAGGTCACGAATTTCAGCGGCATCGGCGCATCGACCTTCAGCAGGGCGATATCGGTGTTGGGGTCGGTCCCGACCACCTTGGCCGGGAGCGGCTGCGCAGGCTGGCCGTCGCCCGGGAAGAATTCGATCTCGATCTCGTCGGCGGATTCGATCACGTGGTTGTTGGTGACGATATAGCCGTCTTCGGAAATCACGAAGCCGGAACCCAGCGCCGATGAGCGGCGCGGACGGTCATTGCCGCCATTGTTTCCGTTGCGGTCCTGAAACTCGCGGAAAAAATCTTCGAAGGGAGAGCCTTCGGGGACGATCCCCTGTGGACCAGACCGGCCTTCGATCACGGTCGTGGTGGTGATGTTGACTACAGCAGGGCTGACTTTTTCCGCCAGCGGTGCCAGGCTTTCGGGGCGGGCCTGGGCCATCAGGACCTGGGCCAGTACCATGATGCTGCTGATCAGGGCGAGCATCAGAAGCCGCCATGGCGCCCCTGTCCTGTCCTGCGCATCCGAATAAGAAATTGCCTGTGCTTGCACGGCACTACTCCTTGTCATCGCCATTCCGGTTTCTCCTCCTGACCTCTGCCTGCGGTTCCACGCGTGATCGGCAGAAGTACAGGATGGGATTAATGTAGGGACTCTCTCCCTCGCTGCAATGAATGTTGCACGTCTTCGAGGCAAAGTGAAAGCGGTAGAGAACCGGAGCACGCCATTTTCCCCCATTTAATCCGTCACTTAAAGGGCACCAAGAATCCACCAGGATGCCCGGCGTGGCGATCATCACAAGGTTTTGAACAAAATTGCAGGTTTGGTGCAGCTCAGGGTGTTCCCTGCACCCCCTGCCTTTTCCCGCCTTTTTCCCGCCAGACCAAGACTGGGGAGACACCGGCAGCGGACGACAGCCCGACTGCCCCTCCAACGCGACGCAAGCCACGCAGAGCAAATGAAAAGGGGCCGACGAAATGTCGGCCCCCTTTATTTTAGAAACTCTTCGAAACCCTGTGAAACCAGCGCGTTATCGCGTCGAAACTCCACCGGTCGAGGATTTCAGGTAGTTGAAGAACTCGCTGTCCGGCGACAGAACCATCGAGGAATTGCCGTCCTGCATCGACCGCGCATAGGCGGTGAGGCTACGGTAGAACTCGAAGAACTCCGGATCGCGGCCATAGGCTTCGGCGAAGATCGCGTTGCGCTCCGCATCCGCTTCACCGCGAATGACTTCGGCTTCGCGTTCAGCTTCGGACACCAATTCGACCTCGGTCCGGTCCGCTTGCGCACGCACTCGCTGGGCGGCTTCCTCACCGCGGGCGATCTCGTCGGCGGCCTCTCGCTCACGCTCGGCGCGCATCCGCGCAAAGGTAGCATCGAGGTTCGCCTGCGGCAGGTCGGTACGCTTCAGACGCACGTCGATCACCTCAATCCCGAAACCGCTGGCCTCGCTGATCGCACCGTTGCGGATGCGCAGCATCAGGGCAGCCCGGTCCGAAGACAGGATGTCGTTCGAGCTGACGGAGCCCAGCACCTCACGCGTCTGAGCGCGCATGATCTTGTCCAGACGGTTTTCTGCGCCCGGAATGCCGGAGGCACCCACCGCTTCACGGAATTGACGCAGATCGGTGATCCGGTAGCGGGCAAAGGCATCGACCACCAGACGGCGGTCATCCTCGGGGGTGACTTCCAGCGGGCCAACCTCAAGGCTGAGGATCCGGTCATCATAGGTGACAACTTCGTCGATCAGCGGCACCTTGAAGGCCAGACCGGGCTGTTCCTGTACCGCGACCACACGGCCAAAGCGCAGCACCAGTGCCTTTTCGCGTTCGTCCACGATGAAGACAGCGGACAGGGCCGCGACAACGGCGATCACCAGAATGGGGAGGATAAACGTAGTCTTTTTCATCACTTGCCCTCCGTCCGGCGCAACTCGTTAAGCGGCAGATAAGGCACCACGCCCTGGCCGCCTTCGCCGACGGACGAGTCGATGATGACTTTGTCCACGTTGCCCAGCACCTCTTCCATGGTCTCCAGATACAGACGCTTGCGGGTCACCTCAGGCGCCTTTTCATATTCGGCAAGAACCGCCGAGAAGCGGCTGGCTTCACCGCTGGCCTGGTTGACCACCTGAGCACGATAGGCTTCGGCCTCTTCCAGCGTCTGTGCGGATTGACCCCGTGCGGAGGCCAGTTTCCGGTTGGCATATGCATCCGCTTGTTTTTCCAGACGGTCACGTTCCTGACCGGCGGACTGCACTTCGCGGAAGGCATCCTTCACAGGCTCTGGCGGATCGGCACCATCAAAGTTGACCCGGACGATATTCACGCCGCTGTCGTAGCTGTCCAGCGTCGACTGGATCAGCTCCTCAAGCCGCGAGGTAATCACACCCCGGTCCCGGTTGAGGATCGGTGCCAGTTCGGACTGGGCAATGATTTCCCGCATAGCGGATTCGGCGACAGCCTGAATCGTGGCCCGCGGATCGCGCAGGTTGAACAGGTACTTGTCCGGCTCGTTGATGTTCCAGACGACCTGGAAATCGACGTCGATGATATTCTCATCGCCCGTCAGCATCAGCCCGGCATCAACCCCGCGCGAACCTGCGCCGATGTTCTCGGTCTGCTCGACCAGAACCGGGATCACCTCGTAGGTGACCAGCGGCCAGGGGGCAAAGTTCAGACCGGGCTGGCCGGTATCCCAGTATTCACCAAGGAACAGTTCGACAGAGCGTTCTTCGGTCTTGACCGAATAGAAGCTGGCCATGCCCCACAGAACCGCAGCGGCAATCGCGCCAATGGCTACGGTGCCTTTGGTGAACAGCGGCGCACCGCCGCCGGAACCACCGCGACCACCACCGCCGGAGCCATCACCACCCCGGCCGCCCATCAG
This sequence comes from Pseudophaeobacter sp. 1A09344, assembly GCF_041008745.1. Taxonomy (NCBI): domain Bacteria; kingdom Pseudomonadati; phylum Pseudomonadota; class Alphaproteobacteria; order Rhodobacterales; family Roseobacteraceae; genus Pseudophaeobacter; species Pseudophaeobacter sp. 1A09344. The sequence continues at coordinate 137,746 of NZ_JAXGFS010000008.1, read as the reverse complement.
GACCCGGAATTGCTCCTGGCCCTTCTTGAGCAGCTCGTCGATTTCGGGAATCTGAGGATCCTCGGGGCGACGGCCACCGCCGCCGCCACCGCCGTTGTTATCGCCCCGGTTGCCTCCACCGCCACCGGAAGAGCCTCCGCCCCCCCAGGGACCACCGCTATTTCCCGCCATGTGTCTCCTATCCCTTTGCTGCCGCATGGTTGCGGCACATGTTTTCCTGCGACCTAACCTGTGGTCCGAAACCGATAATTCAAGCGGTCCGGACCGGAGTCTTCATCGTCACAAGCTCTTCGGACATGGTCGGGTGTACCGCCACGGTCCGGTCAAAGTCTTCTTTTGTCGCGCCCATCTTGACCGCAATGCCTGCCAGCTGGATCATCTCGCCTGCGCCGGGTGCGACGATATGGCATCCCAGCACCTTGCGAGTGGCCTGGCTGACGACCAGTTTCATCAGCACCCGCTGGGCGCGCCCGGCAAAGGCCTGCTGCATCGGCTTGAACGATGTCGCATAGACCTCGATCGGCTCCTGCTTGGCTGCGTCTTCCTCGCTCAGACCCACGGTGCCCATTTCAGGCTGGGTAAAGATTGCCGTCGGGATCAGCTCGTGATCCGGGCTGGTCGGGTTACCGTTGAACACGGTTTCGACAAAGGCCATGCCTTCGCGGATCGCCACCGGCGTCAGGTTGACCCGGTCGGTCACATCGCCGATCGCATAGACAGACGGCACCCCGGTTTGGCTGTACTCATCGACCAGAATCTCGCCCTTGCGGCCGCGTTCGATGCCAAGACCTTCGAGCCCCAGATCATCGGCATTGGGCGCACGACCGGTGGCATACATCACCTGATCGAACAGCGCCTCGTCGCCATTGGTGGCCTTGACGCGGATCTTGTCGCCCTCGCGGGCCATCTCGATCACATTGGTGCCCAGATGCAGGTTGATCCCAGCCTGGCACATTTCATCGGAGACCAGACCGCGCGCCTCATCGTCGAAGCCGCGCAGGATCTGCGCACCGCGGTAGTATTGCGTGGTTTTCACGCCCAGCCCGTTCATGATGCCGGCAAATTCGCAGGCGATATAGCCGCCGCCGACAATCAGGATGCTCTCGGGCAGCTTGTCGAGATGGAAGATATCGTTTGAGGTGATCGCCAGATCGCTGCCCGGGAATTCCGGCACGATGGGGCGGCCACCGGTGGCGATCAGGATGTGCTTGGCGCTTTTGCGGGTCCCGTCGGACAGCTCCACCGTATGGGCGTCGACCAGTTTTGCGCGCGCATCAAAGCTTTCGACACCGCTGTTTTTCAGAAGATTGCGGTAGATCCCTTCGAGCCGGTCCAGCTCCGCTTCCAGCTTGCCCTTGAAGGCATCCCAGTTGAAGGCGCCGGGCTGAATGTCCCAGCCATAGGCCTGTGCATCCTCGACCATACCAGAGTATTCGCTGGCAAAAACCATTAGTTTCTTGGGCACACAGCCACGGATCACGCAGGTCCCGCCATAGCGGTCTTCCTCGGCCAGGGCGACCTTGGCACCACCGCCAGCCGCCACACGTGCCGCGCGTACGCCGCCGGAGCCACCGCCAATGACAAAGAGATCATAATCAAAACTCATGGAATTTCAGCCTTTTCAGTCCGCCAGATCCGTGAACAGGTTGTCGGTCTCGACAAAGTCGAGCCTGTCCTTCTCCACGGTTCCTTCATTGATATCGCGTGTTTCAACCTCACCATCGCCATAGCCGATGATGACGGTGTCACAAATATCGATAAAGAGCCCGTTTTCAACCACACCAGGAATCTGGTTCAGCACCATGGCAAGCTGTCGGCAATTGCCGATCCGCTTCAGATGCAGGTCCAGAATATAGTTGCCTTCATCCGTCACAAACGGCGCATCACCATTCATCCGCAGCGTCGCTGTACGCCCCAGAACATCCATAGAAACAAGGGTTTCCTCGATCAACGCCTGAGTGGTCTGCCAGCCGAAGGGAATCACCTCTGCCGGAAGCGGGAAAGCCCCCAGTGTTTCCACCTCTTTTCCGGCATCGGCGATAACAACCATTTGATCGGATGCGGTCGCGACGATCTTCTCCTGCAACAGCGCACCGCCGCCGCCCTTGATCAGGTTGAGGTCGGCGTCAAATTCATCAGCGCCGTCGATGGTCAGGTCGAGCCACTTGGCCTCATCCAGCGAAATCACCCGGATGCCCATTTCACGTGCCAGCTCCGCCGTGCGGGTCGAGGTCGGCACCGCCGTGAAATTCAGCCCCTGTTCGCGAACCATCTCACCAAGGCAGCGCACCAGCCAGGCGGCGGTGGATCCGGTTCCCAGCCCCACGCGCATGCCATCTTCAACCAGATCGGCAGCCCGTTTCGCGGCAACGAATTTTGCCTTGTCGATGGGTGACAGTTCTCCGGCCATAGTAACGGCTCCGTGATAAGGGTTTGATGGCCTTATAAAGAATGTCCCCCGGAAGGGCGAGAAACAATTCCACGGCTTTTGCCATGTATCCTTGGCGGCTGCGGAGCCTTTGGCGTGTTTCCTATTGGAAACGCCGGAAACGGACGTTACCCCTGTGACGAGTATTTCTAAGGTTGCCCCATGACGCCCAGCTACCGCCTTCACTATGCCCCCGACAACGCCTCGCTGGTGATCCGCCTGGCGCTGGAAGAGATGCAGCAACCCTATGAGACGGTTTTGATCGACCGCCGGGGCGGCGCGCTGGACAGCCCGGCCTATCGCAGCCTCAACCCGCAGGGGCTGATCCCGGTACTGGAAACGCCTGCTGGCACCCTATTTGAGACCGGCGCGATCCTGTTGTGGCTGGCCGACCGCCACGCTGCGTTGCTGCCGATGGCGGATAGTCCGGACCGGGGATGGACGCTGAAGTGGTTGTTCTTTCTGTCCAACACCCTGCATGCTGACCTGCGCATGTTATTCTACCCGCAGAAATACATCGGCGATGATCTGGCGCAGCAGGATACGTTGCACCGTCATCTGACCGACCGCCTCACAACACATCTGACCACGCTGGAGCGCGCAACCAGCGACGGCGGTATCTGGTTGGCGGCAGAGGAGCCGTCGATACTGGACCTCTATCTCGCCTGCCTGATGCGCTGGATGGCGCTGTATCCCATGAGCCGGGATCGCAGCTGGTTCGATCTGGCCGACTATCCGCGCCTTTCTGCCATGCTGCACCGCCTTGAGCAGCGTCCTGCCACGGCTGCCGCCCAGACCGCCGAAGGTCTGGGTCCTGCGCCCTTCACCGCCCCTGTTTACGCAAATCCCCCAGAAGGATCGGCTACCTGAATGTTCCTCTCCGTTTTTGAAATGTTCAAAGTGGGCATCGGCCCCTCGTCCTCGCACACCATGGGCCCGATGGTGGCAGCGGCGCGGTTCCTTGACCAGATGCGTGCCTCGCCCTTTGATTTTCACGGGCTGCGCGCCTCGCTGCATGGATCGCTTGCTTTTACCGGCGTTGGCCACGCCAGTGACCGCGCCACCACCCTGGGCCTCGCCGGGTTCCGCCCCGACACCTACGACGACGAAAAGGCCGAAGCCGCGCTGGCGCAGATCCACGAGACTGGTCAGGTCAGCCCCGAGGGGCTGGGCACGCTAGCCTACGATCCGAAGACCGACCTAATCTTCGACTACGATCACACGCTTGAAGGCCACGCCAACGGAATGATCCTGATGGGCACCGATGCGCAGGGCGACGTGATCCTGCAGCAGGTGTTCTACTCTGTCGGCGGTGGCTTTGTCCTGACCGAGGAAGAACTGGCGGCAGGCAAGGCGACGGACGAAGGCGCGCCAGTGCCCTATCCGTTCAAATCCGCCGCCGAGATGCTGGAAATGGCGAAGCGCAGCGGCAAAAGCATCGCCGCCATGAAACGCGCAAACGAGGTCTCCCGCTGCAGTGAAATCAGCCTGAAAGAGGGCACCGCGCGGCTGTGGCAGGTGATGAACGATTGCATCAACCGCGGACTGGAGCGCGACGGCATTCTGCCCGGTGGTCTCAGCATCCGCCGCCGCGCCAAGGGGATCCACGAGGCGCTGATAGCCGAGCGCGGCATGAACCTGACTGCGCCGCATACGATCAACGACTGGATCAGCGTCTACGCGATTGCCGTCAACGAAGAGAACGCCGCCGGCGGACAGGTGGTGACCGCCCCTACCAATGGCGCAGCCGGGGTACTGCCGGCCGTCATGCGCTATTACCTCGATCACGTCCCTGGCGCATCCGAGCGCAATATCGAGGATTTCCTGCTGACCGCCGCCGCAATCGGCGGGCTGGTGAAATTCAACGCCTCCATCTCGGGCGCCGAAGCGGGCTGCCAAGCCGAAGTGGGCTCCGCTGCCGCGATGGCGGCTGCCGGTCTTTGCGCCGTGATGGGTGGCAACCCCGAACAGGTCGAAAACGCCGCCGAGATCGCGCTGGAACACCATCTGGGCATGACCTGCGATCCGGTCAAAGGTCTGGTGCAGGTGCCTTGTATCGAACGCAACGGTCTGGGCGCGATCAAGGCGGTTTCTGCCGCGTCGCTGGCCCTGCGCGGCGACGGGCATCACTTTGTGCCGCTTGATGCGGTGATCGAAACCATGCGGCAGACCGGCGCCGACATGAATGAAAAATACAAGGAAACATCGCTTGGGGGGCTGGCCGTAAACGTGCCAAATTGTTGATCAGGCGGGATTACCTGTCTTGCCCTTCCCGGGACGCCCGCCTAGCGTGCGTTTCATGACCCAAGATCGTCCCCTTCTCGGCATCCTTCTGATGCTTGGCTTTTGCATCCTCGCGCCGCTGGGCGATGCGGTGGCCAAACTGCTTGGCCAGCATATCCCACTGGGAGAGCTGATTTTCGTCCGTTTTGCCGCACAGGTGATTCTGCTGGTGCCGCTGGTCTGGGGGGGCGCCCGCATGTGGCGCATGCGCGGGCGTGTGCTGCGGCTGACCTTTTTGCGTACCCTGCTGCATATCGGCGGGATCGGCGCGATGTTTACCGCCCTCAAATACCTGCCGCTTGCGGATGCGGTGGCGATTGCCTTTGTCATGCCCTTTATCATGTTGCTGATCGGCAAGTTCATCCTGCTCGAAGAGGTCGGCCTGCGCCGCATCCTGGCCTGCGTTGTCGGCTTTGCGGGCACCCTCTTGGTGATCCAGCCCAGCTTTGCCGAAGTTGGCCTGCACGCCCTCTGGCCGCTGGCGGTGGCGGTGATCTTTGCCCTGTTCATGATGGTCACCCGGCAGATCGCCAAGGAGACAGATCCGATCAGCCTACAGGCCGTATCCGGCACGATGGCCTGTGTTATGCTGGCGCCGCTGCTGCTGATCGGCGATCCGCTGGGGATCGAGGGTTTGCAGATCGTGGTTCCGGATCTGTGGACCAGCTTTCTGATGCTTGGCATCGGGGTTCTGGGCACCGGCGCGCATCTGCTGATGACCTGGAGCCTCCGCTATGCCCCGGCCGCGACCCTGGCGCCGATGCAATATCTGGAAATCCCGGTGGCCACCCTGTTCGGCTGGCTGATCTTCATCGAACTGCCGGATGGCCTGGCCGCCCTTGGGATCACCATCACCGTTGCGGCGGGTCTTTACGTCATCCTGCGCGAACAGGCCGTGGCACGGCAAGCGGCGCAATCTAGCAAGGCACCGGTGACGCAATCGCCTGCATAAGTGCTGCCAGATAGTGGCGCGGCACGATGCCCAGCAACCCCGGCCCATCCGCTTCGATCCAGACCGGCCCCACGGCGCGGTTGGATGTTCCGATCCGGCTGGTCGGGCACATCTGAAGCCCCTCGATCGGCCAGACCAGCCCGCCGGAGCGTCCGGTTACCGGCTGCATCGGGAACAGCGACACCACATCGCCCGCCGCCATCGGCAGGGCAATACGCCGGGTGACGTGAAATACCAGTTCAGTCGCACCGATCAGAATGCAGGGGCTGCGCCCGGGCTGGATCAGCGTGTGAAAGGCCGCCAACTGGTGATCGACGCGCGCCCCAAGAAACCCCGCCCCCAGCACCACCGGCGCTCGGATCGACCGCAGCGCCTTGTCAAAATCGGTGGTGTCCTGCTCTGGAAGATGGAACAGGTTTTCCGCAGGCAACCGGTTTTGTACCGCCTCAGGCAGCGAATCGAAGTCCCCGATAACCGCCTCAGGTACGTGTCCCTGCTCCAGCGCAGCCCCCGCGCCGCCGTCCGCAGCCACGAGCAGAGGCGCATGGCGCAACGCCTCATTCAGGTCTTCCAGACCCAGATGACCGCCACCAACCAGGGTTACTGGCGTCATCTCATCAACAATCAGCTTATTCATGCCGGGATTTCTCGCAGATCTGGAAACAGGCCACAATCTAAACACAAAATGATACGATCAATTGCACGGATTCGCGCAGAATTTGACGACCTGATCCATACTGTAAACGTCAACGACTTTGGTGAGGACGCGCAGCCCTATGGTACAAAATAACAAAGTTTTGACCGTTTCTTACGGGACATTCTCCTGCACGCTGGAAGGGTTCGAGGACTCCTTTGGCACCATGAAGGCGATTGCAGAGTATTTTCGTGACCTGGCCTCTGACGACCGATATTTCGGTGCCGAACCGCCACAGCCCGACGCAGACATGCTCGCCCGTATTGCGCAGCGGGAGATCGCACGTCAGGTCGAGGCCCGCACCAGCACCGAAGGCATCCATCTGCGCGCCGCCACAGCGCCACAGCCCGCGCCCGCTGCAGAGGCTGCGGTTTCAGACGCACCGACTGAAGAAGCGCAGGTTAGAGATACACAGAAAACAGATGTTGAAGACACTGTCGCTCCGACCAGCGAACAGTCAGAGCCGACGGAAAACAGCGCAGCCGAGCCGAGCATCGAAGAATCCCCGGCGCCCGAAGCTTCTGTCGACGAGGCTGCAGAAGAACCCGCGAAAGCAACAGATACTGATGAGGCGGACGGCGATGCCGCCACCCTAGCCGACGAAGAGCAGGCACAGCCCCCGGCTCCTGACGCGGACAAGATCGCCGCTATCTCGGCCGCTGCCGCTGCCCATGACAGTGAAGTCGCTGAAGCTGTAGAAGACGAACATTCGAAGCCCGCGAAAGCAGCTGAAGACGAAAGCGCCGAAGCGGAAATCGCAGAGCCGAAAGCGCCGAAGCGTGACGCCGCCGCCGCCGAAAGCATCGCCGCCAAACTGCGCCGGATCCGTGCCGTGGTCTCCCAGACCCCACAAGAGGATTTCTCCGAAGACGAACACGCCGAAAGCATCCTGTCAGAGGCCGCAAGCGACATCTCCGAAGCCCTGGCCGAGGACGCGGCCGCAGAGGAAGCCAAAGCCGACGAAGACGCTTCGGAGGATGACGAGATCTCCCGTGTTCTGGCCCAACTGGGCAAAGACAACGCCGAAACCGAGGACAGCGTAGCGGATCAGCCCGTTGTAGAGGCAGCGGTTGAAGCTGAACCGGAACAGGCTGAATCAGCCGCCGAACCCGAACAGGCCGAGCCGGAAACGGCTGAGGAGCCGCGCCCTCCGATGCGCGCCCGTGTTATCAAAGTCAAACGGGCCGACCTTGAACAGGTTGTCGCCACAGGGGCCCTGACAAACCTTTCCGCCAGCGCCGAGGCCGAGCCTGCCACTGCCTCCGCAACACCTGGCGTCGACAGCAGCCTGTCGGACGAGGATGAAGCCGATCTGATGCGCGAGCTGGCAGAGGTCGAGGCCGAACTCCTCGCAGCCTCGCAAGAGACCGAAGAAGACCGGCAGGAAGAGCAAAAAGCGCAAACCGCGACGGCAGAAGAAAGCACCGAAGAGGCCGAAGCGCCAGCTACCGCCGAGGATGCTGCAAAGAAACGCCCGGCAGCCCCTTCCGCAGATTTCCCCGACAGCGATGTATCGCGGCTGATGGATGCGGCAGATGCCAAGCTGGACGCGCCGGAAACCGCCTCTTCGCGCGAAACCTACGGCCATCTGCGCGCCGCAGTGGCAGCAGCCGAGGCAGATCGCTCTGCCGGTGGCAGCGCAGGTAGCGAAAACAGTGAAGACGCCTACCGCCAGGATCTGGCCAGCGTGGTTAAACCGCGTCGGCCGGTGCCGACCGGTGCCCGCAGCGCGCGCGAACGCAACAATGCGTCCCGTCCCGCGCCTTTGAAATTGGTTGCGGAGCAGCGCATCGATCCCTCCCCCGCAGCCGAGGACAGCGCCAGCGGCACGCCGCAAGCCACGCGCCCCGTGCGCCCGCGTCGGATTTCGGTGCTGAAGGATGAAGGCTCTGCCTCGGATGCCACTGCCGCAGATTTCGCTGCCTATGCCGCAGAGCGCGGCGCGGTCGAACTGCAGGATCTGCTGGAGGCTGCAGCAGCTTATATGAGCTTTGTCGAAGGCCGCGATCACTTCTCCCGCCCGCAGTTGATGAACAAGGTGCGCGATGCAGGCGCTGCCGAATTCAATCGCGAAGACGGGTTGCGCTCCTTTGGGCAGTTGTTGCGGGAAGGCAAGATCGAGCGATCCGAAAACGGCCGCTTTGCCGCAACCGAGGAAACCGGCTTCCGCCCGGCCAAACGGGCCGTTGGCTAATCTGCCTCGGTAGGCGTTTCCACCCGAACCATCCAAACGAAAAGGCGGGCCGAACAGCCCGCCTTTTTTTACATTTGGATATGCCCTTACCGGACAGGATTTATTCTTCCGGCGGCTGATCCGGGTCGGCCTGGCCGATACCCCGGAACACGAACTTGAACGGCAGCGCCCAGGCGATGCCCAGCACCGCGTAGACCAGCAGTTCAACCACCACCGGCGGTCGGTTCAGCAGGTTGAGGATGGTCACCGCGATGACGATATAAAGCGGCATGCCAATCAGCAGCAGCACCAGCGCCCAGCGACGGCGGGCCTTGTAGCTGAGACGGGGTTTATCCGCCATCAGTCAGCAAACGGGTCCGTCACCAGAATGGTGTCGTCCCGCTCCGGGCTGGTGGAGAGAAGCGCAACCGGGCATTCGATCAGCTCTTCCACGCGTTTAACGTACTTGATGGCATTGGCTGGCAGGTCATTCCAGCTGCGCGCGCCTTCGGTGGATTCGGACCAGCCGGGCATTTCCTCGTAGATCGGCGTGCAGCGGGCCTGCTGGTCTGCCGCGGTCGGCAGGTAATCCAGACGTTCTCCGTCCAGATCGTAGCCGGTGCAGATCTTCAGCGTCTCGAACCCATCCAGAACGTCCAGCTTGGTCAGCGAAATACCGTTGATGCCAGAGGTGGCACAGGTCTGGCGCACCAGACAGGCATCGAACCAGCCACAGCGGCGCTGACGGCCGGTAGTGGTGCCGAACTCATGCCCGCGGGTGCCAAGGCGTTCACCATCCGCATCGGGTTTGCCATCGGCGCCCAGCAGTTCGGTCGGGAACGGGCCTTCCCCCACGCGGGTGGTATAGGCTTTCACGATGCCCAGAACATAGTCGATGGACCCAGGCCCGATACCGACACCCGTGGCCGCTTGACCTGCAATCACATTGGAGGAGGTCACAAAGGGATAAGTGCCGAAATCGATATCCAACAGCGCGCCTTGGGCTCCTTCGAAGAGGATCCGCTTTCCGGCCTTGCGTTTTTCGTTGAGAACCTTCCAGACCGGCGCCGCATAGGGCAGGATCTTGGGAGCGATCTCTTTCAGCTGCGCGATCAACGCATCGCGGTCGATCGGGTCGACGCCAAGCCCCTTGCGCAGCGGATCGTGATGCTGCAGCGCGCGGTCCACCCGGGCCTGCAGCGTGGCTTCGTCTGCCAGGTCGGCAACGCGGATGGCACGGCGGCCAACCTTGTCTTCGTATGCCGGGCCAATGCCACGACCGGTGGTACCGATCTTGGTGCCCTTGCTGGCGGCTTCTTCGCGGGCGCGATCCAACTCACCATGCAGCGGCAGGATCAGCGGCGTGTTTTCGGCGATCATCAGCGTCTCGGGCGTGATATCGACGCCCTGTTCCCGAACGGTTTCGATCTCCTTGATCAGGTGCCAGGGATCAAGAACCACGCCGTTGCCGATGACCGACAGCTTGCCGCCACGCACAACACCAGAGGGCAGCGCGTGCAGCTTGTAGACCTTGCTGTCGATGACCAGCGTATGGCCGGCGTTATGGCCGCCCTGAAAGCGCGCGATCACATCGGCGCGCTCGCTCAGCCAGTCCACGATCTTGCCTTTTCCCTCGTCGCCCCACTGGGCGCCGACTACGACGACATTGGCCATATCCGGTCCTTTATAGCTGTCTGGTTCAAACCCGGGCCGGTATAGCGGTGCCGCAGGCCCAGTAAAACCGCAAATTCGCCGCAGCAGCGGGTCGGCGCCGTGATTCTTGCAGGTTACCCCGTGTTATCCGTCCTGCAGGACCACCGGATGCCCATGCGGAGTTTCCAGATAGGCCTGTTTCCACCCTTCGCGGGTGGTTTCGACCTCCTCGGCGGGGGCGACGCCGTCCTCTGCTAGAATCGCCTCCAGGGTTTCAAGCCAGGCGGTGAAGTAGTCATCGCCGCCGTTGAGGTCTCGCGACACGCCATGCCGGGCCAGGGTGGCCGAGAACCGCGAAACCCAGTCGGCCCAGGTGAAACGACCACTTTCATTGAGATGCACCGTCAGCGCAAAGGCCTGCGCGTGCCAGGGCTGCTCAAACGCCGGTTCAGGGGCATCATCAGGACGACATATGTTCATGGTCATACAGCCTCCAGATAGCTTTGCCACAGGTCCAGAACCACCTCATCCGCCGGGTCCTCCGGATGGCTCCACAATTCCCCCGCCGGGAAAACGACCGCATAAAGTGGCTCCGGCGCCTCACCCAGACCGTGCGCAGCGCTGTCAGGCAGCACGTGGGTTCCTTGCAGGCGTAGAATGCGGCCCGTCGCGCCGGTGGCATAGGCAGGCAGCCGTGTGTGGCCGCCATCGACCAACCTGCTGCCACCGGGATGGCGCGTGCGCACGCTCTGGCCTTCGCTGAAAACCGGCTCCGGTCCGCCGGTGCGGGTAGCGGGACCGCCCTTGGCCAGCATCGCGGCCACGGCGTCGGCAGAAAGTTTTCGATCGGCCAGCGGGTGTGGGCCATCCCCTCCCTGCCCGGCCAGATCATCCTCGCTAAGGACCCCCTTCTGGACCAGAAGATCCGCGAGCGCAGCAAGCCAGATTTCATAGTAGGAAAACCGGGTGTAATCGAGCGGCGCCAGTTTTTCGCGGGCATGGCGGGAGGTATCGATGTTCCACTGCCCAAGGGCGCCACAGGCCAGCGTCACCGCCAGCGCGCGGGCATGCCACTCTGCCGCAAACACCGGCGCATTCGCCCCCTCCGGCCGTACCGGCCCGTCGCCAAAGCGTCCGCCCATATCATGCAGTCGGGTCATCAGGGTGCCTCAGGCGTTTTCGGCAGGCCGGTGCCCACCATGCTGTCGCGGGTCACAAGCGCAGCAAGCGCATCTTCGTCCAGTCCTTCACTGCCCTCGGGACGCATTGGAAGGACCAGATAACGGACCTCGGCGGTGGAATCCCAGACCCGCACCCGGGTGCCTTCAGGCAGGGTCACGCCAAATTCAGAGAGCACCGCACGCGGCGCCCGCACGGCGCGGGCGCGGTAGGCATCCGATTTATACCAGCCCGGCGGGATTCCCAAAAGCGGCCACGGATAGCAACTGCACAGGGTGCAGACGACCATATTATGTTGCTCGGGTGTGTTTTCGACCACCACCATGTGTTCTCCCTGACGGCCATAATAGCCGAGTTCGGACAACACCGGGTCCGCATCCGCCAGAAGCGCTGCCTTGAAGGCGGGATCACTCCAGGCGCGGGCGACCACGCGGGCGCCATTCTGCGGGCCCACCTTGGTCTGATAGGTGTCGATGATCTCATCGAGTGCAGCAGGGTCGATCAGCCCCTTGCGGGTCAGAATCGTTTCAAGCGCCTTGACCCGCAAGGCGGGATCGGGCGGCAGCAAAGCATGCGGGTGGTCTGAATGATCATGTGGCATGGTCAAACAGTGCCCCCCGGGCGCCAATTCTGTCCAGTCACAAATACCGGAAATTCCGCAGAAGGGCGCGAAAACAGGGCGCTTCCCGCGTCCGGTTCTGTTTCATTTGACACATTCGGGCGCGACAGAATGCGGCCCGGCCAACTCGGCCCTTGCCCCTGTCTGCATTCTTCCCTATTTACCGCCCGATACTGAGCCAACCGCCGCAGGGACCCATGGAAAACGTTGTACTGATCATCCATCTTCTTCTGGCTCTGGGCCTGATTGCTGTCGTTCTGCTGCAACGGTCCGAAGGCGGAGGCCTTGGCATGGGCGGCGGTGGCGGTGGCGGCGCAATGACCGGCCGCGCTGCAGCGACGGCGCTGAGCAAAGTGACCTGGATCCTCGCAGCGGCCTTTATCGTCACCTCGATCACCCTGACCGTTCTGGCGGCCCAGAAATCCGCAGGTTCTTCGGTTGCTGACCGCATCGTTGCACCCGCTGGCGACGACGGCGCAGAGACGGCACCGGCGGCGCCCCTTGGCAGCGACCTGCTGCCGCCGGCAGAAGGCGACAACGCACCGCTGGTACCCAGCGCCGACTAACTTACTACAGCTAGATAATAAAACGGGGACCGTAACAGCATCTTGCGGTTCCCTTGCGCTTATTGCGCGAATCCTTTATACGTAAAGTCCCGTGATGCTGCGGTTTTTACAGGCCGTCGGGCAGCTGAAATCTGACTTCTCACGGGGGCAGCCGAACACTCATGGCGCGATTTATCTTTATCACTGGTGGCGTTGTTTCATCGCTTGGCAAAGGGCTGGCATCTGCAGCCCTTGGCGCATTGTTGCAGGCACGCGGCTACTCCGTTCGCCTGCGCAAGCTGGATCCGTATCTGAACGTCGATCCCGGCACGATGAGCCCCTTTGAACACGGCGAGGTCTTCGTCACCGACGATGGCGCAGAAACCGACCTCGACCTTGGTCACTACGAGCGGTTCACTGGCGTACCGGCGCGCAAGACCGACTCGATTTCATCGGGCCGCATCTACACCAACGTGCTGGAGAAGGAGCGCCGCGGCGACTACCTCGGCAAGACTATTCAGGTGATCCCGCACGTCACCAACGAGATCAAGGACTTCATCTCGATCGGCGAGGACGAGGTCGATTTCATGCTTTGTGAGATCGGCGGCACCGTGGGGGACATCGAAGGCCTGCCCTTCTTCGAAGCAATCCGTCAGTTCAGCCAGGACAAACCGCGCGGTCAGTGTATCTTCATGCATCTGACCCTGCTGCCCTATATCAAGGCATCGGGCGAGCTGAAAACCAAACCGACCCAGCACTCGGTGAAGGAACTGCGCTCCATCGGTCTGGCGCCTGACATTCTGGTCTGCCGCTCCGAAGGCCCGATTCCGAAGAAAGAGCGCGAGAAGCTCGCCTTGTTCTGCAACGTGCGCCCTGACAGCGTCATCGCCGCGCAGGATCTGAAATCCATCTACGAGGCGCCGCTGGCCTATCACCGCGAAGGCATGGATCAGGCTGTTCTGGATGCCTTTGGCATTGCCCCGGCTCCAAAACCCAACCTGATGCGCTGGGACGATGTGGCCGACCGCATCTACAACCCCGAAGGCGAAGTGAAGGTCGCCATCGTGGGCAAATACACCCAGCTGGAAGACGCTTATAAGTCCATCGCCGAGGCCCTGACCCACGGCGGCATGGCCAACCGCGTCAAGGTCAAGATCGAGTGGGTCGACGCCGAACTGTTCGACCGTGAGGACGCCACGCCGCACCTGCAGGGGTTCCACGCGATTCTGGTACCCGGCGGGTTTGGCGAACGCGGCACCGAAGGCAAGATCAAGGCAGCGCAATACGCACGCGAGCATAATGTTCCCTATCTGGGGATCTGCCTCGGCATGCAGATGGCGGTAATCGAGGCCGCCCGCAATGTGGCCGGGATCACCGAGGCCGGTTCTGAGGAATTCGACCACGAGGCAGGCAAGAAACGGTTTGAACCCGTCGTCTACCACCTCAAGGAATGGGTACAGGGCAACCACAAGGTCAGCCGCAAGGCCGATGACGACAAGGGCGGCACCATGCGTCTGGGCGCCTATGATGCCACGCTGGCCGAAGGCTCCAAAGTGGCCGAAGTCTATGGCAGCACCCACATCGAGGAACGTCACCGCCACCGCTATGAGGTGGACATCAAATACAAGGACCAGCTGGAAGCCTGCGGGCTGAAATTCTCCGGCATGTCGCCGGATGGCCGCCTGCCGGAAATCGTCGAATGGTCCGACCATCCCTGGTTCATCGGCGTGCAGTTCCATCCGGAACTGAAATCCAAACCCTTTGCGCCGCATCCCCTGTTCAAGGACTTCGTGCGCGCGGCCAAGGAAACCTCGCGTCTGGTGTAAAACCAGAGTGACAAACCAAATTCAGCAAACGGCAGACCTAAACGTCTGCCGTTTTGCATTTCACCCTGCACTGTCGCCGCGACACTATACCGTTCTTGCAACTGGCTGCGGCCCACCCCATTCTGCCACTCATGATACGGGCCTTTCGCAAACTCATCGAAGATCAGATCCGCTCGGCCAATGCCCGGGGGCAGCTCTCTGGGCTTGAGGGCGAAGGCAAACCCCTCCCCGACCGCACCGGACAGGAACTGGTTGATCCCGGTTTAGCGGCGGGATTGCGGGTGATGGCCGAGGCAGGCGCGGTTCCCGAAGAATTCACGCTCAAGAAAGAACTCGACGCAGCCCGGGCGGAATATGCCACACTGACCGATGCAGAGGAGCGCCGCGCAGCCATGGCCCGTATCGCGGATCTGGAACTGCGCTGGGGCATGGCGCGGGATGCGCGTAAATCCTTCTTCCGTTAGCGCAATCGCTCACACTGTTAGCGCAACCGTATGACAGGCCAGTTGTTTCTGTTCACGGGCACGGTATAGACGGTTGGAAATAGTCCAACAGATATTCGCGGAGATCCCGACCCATGGCGCAAGAGACGTCCACCAAGCAGGAACAGTTTGACCGTATTGCAAAGGGCAAGGGCTTCATCGCCGCATTGGATCAGTCGGGCGGCTCCACCCCCAAGGCGCTGGCGCTTTATGGTGTGATGGAAGACGCCTATTCGAACGATGATGAGATGTTTGGCGAGATCCAGAAAATGCGCGCCCGGATCATCACCGCGCCGGATTTCAACAGCGACAAGATCCTTGGCGCGATCCTGTTCGAAAAGACGATGGACAATGCAATTGATGGCATTCAGGTCCCCACCTACCTGTGGGAAAAATGCGGCGTAGTGCCCTTTCTGAAGGTGGACAAGGGTCTGGCCGACGAACAGGACGGCGCCCAGATGATGAAACCGATGCCTGATCTGGACGCGCTTCTGGCGCGGGCCGTGGCAGCGGGGATCTTCGGCACCAAGATGCGCTCGGTCATCAAGGAAGCCAACGAGACCGGCATCAAGAATGTGGTCGCCCAGCAGTTCGAAGTGGGCAAGCAGATCGCCGCCGCCGGACTGGTTCCGATCATCGAGCCCGAGGTCGATATCCACTCCGCGACCAAGGCCGAAGCCGAAGCCATCCTGAAGACCGAGCTGAAAGCCGCGCTCGACGCCCTGCCGAGCGGCACCAAGGTTGCGCTGAAGCTGACCATCCCGAATGAAGCCGGTCTTTATGATGATCTGGCCGACCACCCCGAGGTGGTGCGCGTTGTTGCCCTCTCCGGCGGCTACAGCACCGACGATGCCTGCGCGAAACTGTCCCAGAACCCCAAGATGATCGCCTCCTTCAGCCGCGCGCTGACCGAAGGTCTGAATGTGTCGATGAGCGATGCGGAGTATAATGCCGCCCTTGGCGCGAATATTTCCAAGATCTATGACGCGTCGCTGTAAGGCGCGCTAACAGCAAAAGATCCGGGCCGCGTCTGATATCAGGCGCGGCCTTTTCCTTTTGTCCCGGATGTGAAATCCTGTTTCTAGTATTGCAGCTCCGGGCAACAGCCACGGGCATGATGATTTGCAGCAGGAACCACCCAGCGGGATTTACGATGGCACAGAGTGACGACGACAAGATTGATGGCCGTCTGCACGGCGAACAATTTGAACCCGAGGGCGAGGATGGCCTGCTGACACGGCTGATCTACATGCTGATCATCGCCGTCCTGATCTCACTGGCGCAGACGGTGCTGGGCGTGGTGACTGTCATTCAGTTCGTGGTGATGTTGCTCAACAACAAGCAGCCAAACGAACGGCTGGCGGAGTTCGGCACGGACCTTGGCATCTGGGTCGCAAAGGCGGCGCGCTATCAGACCGCCGCCAGCAAGGTCAAACCCTGGCCCTGGACGGATCTGGACTGACAAGGGCATTCCACCCTATCGCAGGACAAAGACCAGCAGCGCCAACAGGGTCACAATGACCACCGCCCGGATCGCCAGAGCCACCCGGCGCCGCATTGGTCGGTTTCGCAGGAACTCAGCCATAGTCGAACCTTTCTGACAGGATCCGGCCGGATGAGACGCCACGTGCGATCAGGTGATCCTCGACCGTATCCATCATGATCGGCGGCCCGCAAAGGATGAACAGCCACTCTGCAAACTCATCATCCGTGAAACTCCCATCCAACAGGTCTGGGCCGATCATCCCAGTCTCCCCCTGCCAGCCCACAGGTGGCTCTGACAGTACCAGAATCGTATCCTCGCGCTGCAGATCCTCCCGGAACACGATCTTCTCTTCTAGGCGGTTGCCATAGATCAACCGGACCCGGCGCGAATCCCCGGTCAGGCGCAGCTGGTTCAGAATGCTCAGCATCGGTGCGATCCCGACGCCACCCGCGATCAATGCAATCCCCGGCTCTGCCCGCCCCTCCACGGACATGCTGCCATAGGGACCATCCAGATAGGCGCGCATACCCGGCTTCACCTGGTCCAGAGAACCGGTGAAATCGCCAAGCTCCTTGATCACGAAAGACACCTCTGCCCCCGCAGCCGGGGCGGAGCTGATCGAGAACGGGTTTTCATCAAGCGAGAAGGCCGAGTGACCAATGTTCAGCCAGGCAAACTGCCCGGCCTTGTAGCGCAGCCCATCGTGCCCTTCCGGCCTCAGGGTCAGGCCCCATTGCCGGGGCGTCAGGCGTTTGATCTCGGCCACCCGCCAGGGCCGCGCCCGCAGCGGCTCAATCACATAGACCCAGACCAGCGACCCCACCGCCACGGCGGTCATCCCACCCCAGAGCCAGACCATCGCAGGGTCAGCACTGTAGCGCCCCGCTGCCAGAGCATGATGCAGCAAGGCACCGGCGATCAGCACCGCGCCAACCCCGTGCATCAGGCGCCAGGTCTCGTACTTGTAGTCCAGCTGCGTGCGAAAGGCAGCCAACGCCACCAGTGCGGGTAGCAGCAGGAAGGCGACAATCCCAGTCGACAGGGCGGAAAAATCGGTCGTCACGGTCAAAACCCGCGTCTGATCCCAGGGCCGTTGCCCGCCGACAAGGCTGCCGCCGTAGAAAAACGGATGCAGCAGCGCAAACACCAGCGCCACCCGCGCCATGACCTGATGAAACCGCATGGTCACATCCATACCGATCTCGGACGACACGCGCCTGAACCGGCCAGACAAGACGAATTCGGCCAGGATCATGGCATAGGCGAGCATCCCCAGCCCGGTGCCCAGTTCGGCCCCGAGAGAGCGCGGCGGTCCCCCGAAGATCGCAGAGACCACAAGCGGCGATATGACCACTGCAACGTAAAGCAGTATGAGAAATAGCGATTTCATAGGCCTTGTCTGATCGGTTTCCCTCCCGGCGTCCTTGATCCGTCTCAATATCCCGCAGTGCGATCACTGCCCTTGTGGCTTGTGGCCTATTCCGGTTCTTCCCACAGGTGGGCGGCGTCGGCCAGGATGGCATCGGCCCGGCTACGGACCAGTTTGTAAAACACCCAGTTCTTGATCTTCTTGCTGGTCACCAGCCCGGCCTCTTGCAGGACGCGCATATGGTTCGTCACCGTCGGCTGTCGCAGCCCGATCTTCTCGGTGATGAACCCTACACAGACCCCGTCCCTTACCAGATCACCATCCTCCTGTGGCGGAAAATGCCGCTCCGGATCGCTGAGCCAGTGCAGAATTTGCAGCCGGTTCTCATTGGCCAGCGCCTTCAACGCGGCGGCCGTTGACAGCAAATCAGCAGACGTATAGTCAATCATCTATATAGATTCTCCGCTATGCAGGTCAGTCATGTCACAGCGCAACCGCTCTTACAACTTTGTCCATTGTGATGTCTTCGCATCCCGCCCCTACTCCGGCAACAGTCTTGCAGTTTTTCCCGATAGTGCGGGCCTCAGCGCCGCACAGATGCTGACCATGACGCAAGAGCTGCGCCATTTCGAATCCATCTTCCTGACGGAAACCGAAGGCCGGATCGAAGCGCGGGTCTTTGACCTGAGCGAGGAACTGCCTTTTGCTGGCCATCCGATCATCGGAGCGGCCTGTAGCCTTCATATGCAATGCGGGGCGCCCGGGCAAAAAACCTGGACCTTCACCCTGCAGGGCGGCCGAACAGTGCGCGTGACCACCATGTCCCGCGCCGGACGCTATTTCGGAACGCTGGATCAGGGACAGCCCGATTTCCTAGGCACCGCGCCGAACAACAGCCGCACCGCCTTCGCCGAAGCCTTCAACCTGTCCACTGGTGACCTGTCGCCCCTGCCGCTTGAGATCATATCGACCGGGTTGAAGTACCTTGTGGTCCCTGTGACCGGCGGACTACGTGAGGCCCGGATCATGGTTCCCGACCTTGAGGACAGGCTGCGGACCGTTGGCGCCGAATTCGCCTATCTTTTCGACACGGAAACCTTCGAAGGCCGCCACTGGAACAACGACGGTCTGCTTGAGGACGTCGCCACCGGCAGTGCCGCTGGTGTCATCGGCGCCTATGCATTGAAACACGGACTGGCGCAGGCGGACCACACCTTTACCCTGACGCAAGGCCACTACATCGGACGGCCCAGCGCCCTGCTCGTGACCCCCTATGGCACCCCTGATGCCATCAACCATGTCACCGTTGCGGGCGAGGTTGCCTTTGTCGGAACCGGAGAGATCAGCGCGCCATGATCCCGATCTACACCGCAGAGGATATTCGTCCCCATATGTCTGTCGCGGATCTGATCCCCTCCGCGAAACAGGCCTTTCGCGCGCTGTCCGAAGGGACGGCAACAGCGCCTGTGCAGGTGCTCTACCCATCACCGGGCGCAGACATTCATGTGAAATCCGCGACGCTTGCAGGCTGCCCCATTTTCACCGTGAAGATGGCGGGATGGTCGCAGGATCTCGCCAACATCGGCGCACCGCCGTCGAGCGGAATGATTGTGGTGTTCGACAGCCAGACCTGCAGGCCAGTTGCTATCCTGCAAGATGATCATCTGATCTCGGATTACCGGACCGCCGCCGCTGGCGCGGTCGTGACCGATCTTCTGGTCGCCGACAGGGCGCAACACGCCGTCGTCATCGGCACCGGCACGCAGGCGCGGCTGCAGGTTGAGGCGCTGCTTTTGGTACGTCCCGTGACCTCGGTTCAGGTCTGGGGGCGGGTGCGGGCAAAGGCGCAGGCGCTGGTGGATAAGTTGCAGGCACAATTTGCCAGGGTGCGGTTTGAGGTCGCCGATGATCTGGAACAGGCCGCCCGGTCCTCCGATGTGATCCTGACCGCCACCGGGGCAAAACAGCCGCTGATCCATGCCGATTGGCTCAGCCCCGGCCAACATATCACTTCGGTCGGATCAGACGACGAAACGAAATGCGAAATTGATCCCGTGGCCCTGTCGCAGGCACAGGTCTTTGTCGATGCGCACGCATCAGGCCTGGCTTTTGGCGCGCCGCACCTTGCGATCCGATCCGGACTGATGGCGGCGACGGATCTGACCGAGGTCGGCGCGGCGCTTAAGGCAGGCACTTGCAAGAACCCTGAGCGGACAAGCATCGCCTGCCTGTCCGGGCTCGGGGTTCAGGATCTCACCGCGGTCAATGCCATCTGGCCCAAGCTGTTGCACAAGGCGCCGTTGCCGCCTCAGGGCGCGCCTATCAGTCCTTGAACTGCGGCGGGCGTTTCTGCATCTGCGCTGCGATGGCCTCCATCTGGTTGGGCGTGCCAATCAGGGCCACCTGCTCGCGGCTTTCCTCCATCAGCACTGTGGCCTGATCGGCGGTTTCGGCCACACCGATCAGCCGTTTGGCCGCGCGGATGCCTTCGGGGTTCTTGCCTGCGATCTCTGCCGCCAGCGCCTGCGCAGAGGCAAGGGGATCGTCGGAGACTTCGGTCACTAGCCCCCAGTCCAACGCCTGCGGAGCCTCGAACACTTCGGCGGTATAGGTCAGGCGTCGCAGCACGTCCGAGCGCAACAGCCGGGGCAACAGCGCCATGCCGCCCATGTCGGGGACGATGCCCCATTTCATCTCCATCACCGAAAACCGCGCATCCGGCGCAGCAATGCGGATATCCGCGCCCAGCGCCAGTTGCAAACCGCCGCCAAAGCAGACGCCCTGCACGGCCGCAATCACCGGCACCGGTACCCGGCGCCAGGCCATCGCGACCTCCTGCACCTCGTTGGCATCGTCAAAGCTGCGGGCCATCAGCCACTCTTCGGGATCCATCTGCCCCATCTTGGCAAAGCTCATCAGGTCAAGCCCGGCGCAAAACGCCTTACCCTCCCCCGCCAGCACCACGGCCCGCGCCTTGGAGGCGGCGACCTCGTGCCCAGCGGCGATGATCCCCTTGATCATCTCGTCGTCCAGCGCGTTCATCTTGTCCCCGCGCGTCAGCGTCACATGGGCGATGTGGTCTTTGTACTCGACGGATACCCGTGCCATCTGCGGCTCCTCCTGCTTTCGGTTTGCGCCAGACTGCACCGCAACGCCGCCGCGATCCAGACTAACGCCGGGGCAGATTGGACCGAGCCGACCCCCCCTAGGGCCGGATCGGCGGCAGATCCGTCACCGGCAGCCGCGCGAAACTGTCACTGTCTAGCGTCATCACGTAAAGCTGGTCGCCGACAATGCGCCCGCCAGTGGTGATCCCCAGCCCGCCCGCAGGATCCTGAAGGGTGCGTAGAATGTTACCATCCGCATCGAACTGCATGATCATGCCGCGATGGATCGGCGCCGGGCGCACCTTCGGTCCCAGCCGCCACAGCACCTTGCGCAGGAAGGGATAGGGCATCAGCACTTCGGACGGCACGCGCGGGCTTGCAAAGGCCAGCCAGAAGGTGCCATCACCCTGCGCCTCAAGGTTATCCGGATAGCCCGGCAGATTGCCGAGAAACAGTTCCTGCTGCCCGGCGTTGGGACCGGTCAACCACAACCGGTGCACCCGGGCGCGGCCTGTTTCATTGATCAGCAGGAAATCCTCATCCGGCGACAGGGCAACACCGTTGGTATAGACAAACCCGGTGGCGATCTTCTCAACCGTGCCATCGGGGATGCGGCGGGCCACGTAGCCCGTGTCGGACTGTTCCCAGACGGTCAGCACCGAGGTGGGTTTGGTGCCGCCCATGGTCTCCGGGTCGAACCGGTCCGAGGAATTGGAGAAATAGATCGTGCCATCGCGCGCCACATCCAATTGGTTGGCATAGATCACCGGGGCACCGTCAATCTCGCTCACCAGGGTTTCCAGCGTGCCGGGGCCACTCCAGCGCATGATGCCACGGAAACTGTCGGCGATATAAAGCGCGCCATCCGGCCCGGCCTTCAGCCCCAGCGGCCGCCCGCCCAGCGCCTCCACCAGTTCGGGTTGGTCGCCATCAATGCGATAAAGGTTCCCGTCCAGATCGGTGGTGTAGACCGTCCCATCCGGCATCACCGCCAGATCTTCGGGACCGATGGCGCCATTGGGCAGGACCACCTTTTGCGCGCCCTCAAGGGCGGTGTTTTCCTCAAACTCTCCGGTAAATCCCGGCCCCTTGGGCGGGTCATAGGACACAGGTTCGACCGGTACCGGCCAGAACAGAAGGTAGGCCAGCCCCAGCGCCAGCACGCCCAGAAAAATGCGCATCGTTAAATTCTCCCAAAACTGGCGCCAGTCTGCGCTGCCCGGGCGCCCTCTGCAAGGCTTGCCACCCGCAGAACCTGCGACATTCGCTGCCGCCATGCCCACTTGATGCGGCGGGCCGGTTCACGTTATCTGCCCGCATGACCACACCTCGTTATACCCCGCTTACCCAGTCCCTGCCTGCAACCGTGCCCTTTGTTGGCCCCGAAACGCAGGAGCGTGAGCGCGGCGCGCCCTTTGTCGCCCGCCTTGGCGCCAATGAGAACATCTTTGGCCCCTCGCCCAAGGCGATTGCCGCGATGCAGGCCGAAGCGGGCGAGATTTGGAAATACGGCGACGCGCAAAGCTATGATCTGCGCATGGAACTCGCGAGGTTCCACGGCGTCGCACCCGAGAATATTCTGGTCGGCGAGGGCATCGACGGGCTGCTCGGCTATCTGGTACGCATGCTGGTGACCAGCGGCGATCACGTGGTGACATCGCTGGGCGCCTATCCGACATTTAATTACCACGTCGCGGGCTTTGGCGGCACGCTGCACACGGTCCCCTATCGCGACGACCACGAAGATCCCGAGGCCCTGTTTGCCAAGGCTGCGGAGGTCGATGCCAAGCTGGTCTACCTTGCCAACCCCGACAACCCGATGGGCAGCTGGCACAGCGGCGCCGATATCGTTGCCGCACTGGATCACCTGCCCGATGGCTGCCTGCTGTTGCTGGACGAAGCCTATGTGGAATGCGCGCCCGAAGGCACCGCAGCGCCGGTCGACATCAACGATACCCGCGTCATCCGCATGCGCACCTTTTCCAAGGCCTATGGCATGGCGGGCGCCCGCGTTGGCTATGCCATGGCGCAGGCGGATCTGATTTCGGCCTTCAACAAGGTGCGCAACCATTTCGGCATGAACCGGATGGCGCAAGCGGGTGCATTGGCGGCGCTGCTGGATCAGGACTGGCTTGCGCATGTGACGAATGAGATCGCAGTGGCCCGGACCCGCATTGGAGAGATCGCCAGTGAGAACGGGCTGACTGCCCTGCCCTCGGCCACCAATTTCGTTGCTATTGATTGCGGACAGGACGGAGCCTTTGCCAAGGCGGTACTGGACGGCCTGGTGGATCAGGGCGTTTTTGTACGCATGCCCTTCGCCGCGCCGCAAAACCGTTGCATCCGTGTCAGCTGTGGCCGTCCCCAGGATCTGGATGCCTTTGCCAAGGCGCTGCCCATCGCGCTGGAGCGCGCCCGACAAGCCTGAGTGAAGGGTATCGACCAAAACCCTGCGACCGACCGGCCGCAGGGGGCTTTACGCCGCATTCACTGAATTATGTCAGTCTTGAGCCCGAACCACGTCACATCGCGTTTGGGAACTGCATCATGCAACAGGACAAGACCGCACGGAAACAGCCGCGTCAGGCGGCGGCGCAGGCACCGGATCTGCTGGAAACCACCCTGCGTTTTGCCGTCATCAACATGCCGTGGATCTTTTTCACCCTCTGGCTGCTCTACGGCATGGTGCCCGTGTTGCTACTGGCCGCGCTGATCAACCACATGATCACGCGCCTCGAGATGAGAACCTGAAACGCGAGCCTGACCTCAGACGGGGACAAGACCCCGCCTGATCAACTGTTTTGGCTCACGCCCTCTCAGGACGCCTTTTGCCCGGCTTCGGACAGAACTGCAGCCGCCGCATCCAGCGCCCCGGCGCCGTGGGGAATATCAAGGGCGCGCAGGCCCGCCTCGATACCGCCCAGAAGCCCCATGACCATGTGACCGTTCAGGTGGCCCATATGGCCCAGCCGGAAGAACCCGTGCCATTCCGGGCTGCGCGGTGGCGCCATGCCAAGGCCGATCCCCAATGTCAGCCCCAGGGTCTGCTCCAGCCACTCGCGCAGCTGCGTCGCGCGCGATCCGCCCAGACGCAGTGCCGTCACCGCATGAGAGCGCAGCGCGGGATCGGTCACGTTCATTGCCATGGGTCCGTCCTGCCCCCAGGCCTCACACGCCGCCCAGATCGCACGGGCCAGCTGCGCATGCCGTGCCCAGACGTTTTCGATCCCTTCGGCGTGGATCATGTCGAGCGAGGCCCGCAGCCCATAAAGATGGTGGGTCGGAGCGGTGCCGCCGAAATACTGGTAGAACTCTTCCGGGTTGGCGCGCGGGGTCCAGTCCCAGTAGCGGCTGACCCGCGGCATCGCGGCGCGCACCGCAGCGGCCTTGTCGTTGAAGAACACGAAGGCCAGCCCCGCCGGGACCATCAGCCCCTTCTGGCTGCCGGTGACCATGACATCGACGCCCCAGTCGTCCATCTCGAACCGGTCACAGCCCAGCGAGGCGATGCAATCGGCCATCAACAGCGCCGGGTGCTGCTCCGCATCCAGAACCGCGCGCAGGCCGGGTACGTCGTTACGGATCGAACTGGAGGTATCGACATGCACCCCCAGCACCGCCTTGATCTGATGGCTGGTATCCGCCTTCAGCCGCTCGGCCACACGGGCCAGATCCCAGGGCGCATGGTTGCCAAAGTCGATGACCTCCACGTCAATGCCCAGCCCCTCAGCCATTTCCGACCAACCGATAGCAAACCGCCCCGAGGACGGGACCAGCACCTTGTCCCCCGGCTGCAGCACATTCGAAAGGGCAGCCTCCCAGGCGCCATGACCGTTGCAAATGTAGATCGCCGCGTGATGCTTCGTGCGCGCCACCCGGCGTAGATCCGGGATCAGTGTCGCGGTCATATCCACCAGCTCGCCCGCGTAGATATTGGGTGACGGACGGTGCATCGCCTGCAGCACCTGATCCGGAATCACCGAAGGTCCCGGGATCGCCAGATAGGATCGCCCTGCCGATAGGTTTAAAGTCCCGCTCATTTTTGATCTTCCCTGCAATGGAACCCTGGGCCTGGGGCCGGTTCGCGCTCAAATTTCCGGTACAGTACAATGCGGCAGAGGAAGGTCAATTCCACAATGGGTGCAGTGCAGCGGGACTGCCCATCAACCGGGCATGGCGCAAAGCTTGCGCCTAAAGCCTCAGCTGCTTAAATGGCCCGGGTCAAAAACAGAAAGCGCCGCATGACCCGCACATCCTGCAAATACACCAGCCGGAACCGTCCTGCATGACCCGCAAACACACCTCCTCGAAAGAGCTGATCATCTGGCTGTGGCGCGGTTATCTGCGCCATTACATGGGCCTGCTGGGCCTTGCGGTGGTCTTTATGCTGATCGAAGGCGGCACTGTTGGTGCGCTCAGCTACATGATGCAGCCGATGTTCGATCTGGTCTTTGTCGCCGGAAATTCCGACGCCCTGTTCTGGGTCAGCCTGGCCTTTCTGATCATCTTTTCCCTGCGCGGTGTCGCCAGCGTCTGCCAAAAGGTCATCCTGTCGAAGATCTCGCAGACCTCGGCTGCGCATATGCGCAAGGACATGCTGGACCGGCTGATCCGTCAGGATCCAGCCTTTCACCAGGTGCACCCGCCGGGCTTCCTGATCCAGCGCGTTCAAAGCGACGTCATGGCGATCAATCAGGTCTGGCAAGCGCTGATCACCGGTGCGGGCCGCGACATGGCACAGATGGTGGCCGTCCTTGGCGTTGCCATCAGCGTCGACTGGCGCTGGACCGCGATCATGCTAATCGGCCTGCCCCTGTTGTTGCTGCCGATCTCGGCGCTGCAACGCTATGTCCGCAAGAAAGCCGCCACCGCACGCGATCTTGGTGCTTCGCTAGCGACGCGGCTGGACGAGATTTTCCACGGCATCGTGCCGATCAAGCTGAACAGCCTGGAGCAGTATCAGGCGCGCCGGTTCAGCACCCATATGGACCAATTCGTGCGCTCCGAAGTGCGCGCCTCTTTCGGCACTGCCTCGATCACCGGCATGATCGACATCATGGCCGGCCTCGGAGTCATGGGCGTAGTTCTTTATGGCGGCCAGGAAATCATCACCGGCGAAAAGACTGTCGGCCAGTTCATGAGCTTCTTCACCGCCATCGGTCTAGCCTTTGACCCGATGCGCCGCCTCGCCTCGATCAGCGGTACCTGGCAAAGCGCCGCCGCCGCGATGGAGCGCATCAAGGAGTTGCTGGACGCGCCGATCAAGCTGCTGCCGCCGGTGAAACCCGTGGCCGCGCCAAAGGGCCTGCCCGAGGTGCGTTTGGATCACGTCACGCTGAACTATGGTGACACCACGATCCTGAAGGACCTGTCTCTGATCGCCGAGCCGGGCAAGACCACGGCGCTTGTCGGGGCCTCGGGCGCCGGTAAATCCACCATTTTCAACCTGCTGACAAGGCTGGTCGATCCGCAATCCGGACTGGTCACGATTGGCGGCACCCCGGTGGGCGATCTCGCCTTCGAGGACCTGCGCGGCCTATTCTCGGTGGTCTCGCAAGAGGCGCTGCTGTTTGATGAAACCCTGCGGGAAAACATCCTTCTGGGACGCACGGATGTCAGCGAGGAGCGCCTGAAAGAAGTTCTGGACGCCGCCCATGTGTCCGACTTCCTGCCCAAGCTGGCCAATGGTCTTGAGACTCTTGTTGGCCCGCGCGGCTCTGCCTTGTCGGGGGGACAGCGGCAGCGGGTGGTGATCGCGCGCGCCCTGCTACGCGACACACCGGTGCTGCTGCTGGACGAGGCGACCTCGGCGCTGGACGCGCAATCGGAAAAGGTCGTGCAGCAGGCGCTGGACCGGCTGTCGGGCGGGCGCACCACGCTGGTCATCGCCCACCGCCTGTCCACCATCCGCAACGCGGACAAGATCGTGGTGATGGAGCGCGGCGAGGTGATGGATCAGGGCACCCATGCCGAGCTGCTGGAGCGCGGTGGGATCTACGCCGATCTCTATCGCCTGCAATTCCAGGACGGCAAGACGCTGGTAGAACGCGAAGACCTCAATATGGCGCAGCCTCTGGCGGCGCAGCAGTCTGCGGATCAATCCGGCCTGTTCCGGCGTGTCTGGCGCCGGGTCTTCCGGTAAAGAAGCAGAGGGTTATTTGCGGTAGGCCCGCGCCAGTCGCTCTGGGCTGACGCCAAGGGCATAGCGCGCGAGCGTCCAGAGATTGCGGGCGCCGCGCCGCAGCCAGCCGTCGCGCTCGTATCGCGCGGCCGAGGTCTGCGCCTGAACCGGGATCTCGACAAGCCCCTTCAGACGCAGCGACAGGGCTACATCCTCCATCAGCGGCTGATCGGGGTAGCCGCCCACTGCCTCATAATCGCTGCGGCGCACAAGCAACCCCTGATCACCATAGGGCAGACCAAACAGACGCGCCCGCAGGTTCGCCCAGCCTGCCACCAGCGCGGGGCGCAGCCCCCGGGCCCGGAACGCCAGGCGGAAATACCCCGGCCTGCCTTCGCCCTGCTCCAGATGGCGGGACACCGCATCGCTCCAGCCCGCGGACAGTCGGGTATCGGCGTGCAGCATCAGCAGCCAGTCGCCTTGTGCCGCTTCGCAGCCCCGGCGCAGCTGTCCGCCCCGCGACGGCGCGCCGCTCAGCAGTTCGGCACCGACCTCTTCGGCAATGGTGGCCGTGTGATCCTGCGATCCGCCATCCGAGATCACCAACTCCCGGATCAGTCCTGAGGCCAACCCCTCCATCAGCGCCTCAAGGCAGCCGGGCAGTTCCGCCTCGGAATTGAGTGTCGGGATCACGATACTGATCGGAGCGGGCATGGGCAGTTTCCTGTTCAACTCGGCTGTGATTTCTATATCACTTGCTGAAACAAGAACATGGTGATCTGCTGATCCGCCCCCATCAACTGGAGAACAGACATGAGTGCCCGCACAATTCTTCGCCTGTCCGGCCCCGACACCCGTGACTTCCTACAGGGGCTGGTCACCAACGATGTCGCAAAACTGGACCAGAACGTGCTGGTCTATGCCGCGATGCTGACGCCGCAGGGCAAATATTTGGCCGATTTCTTTCTGGCCCCTGACGGCGCGGACGTTCTGCTGGATGTCGACGCGGATCTGGCCGAAGGGCTGATGAAACGCCTGTCGATGTACCGCCTGCGTGCCGATGTTCAGATCGAGGTCACAGATCTGGAGGTGCGCCGAGGCACCGGCCCCGCCCCCGAAGGCGCCTTTTCCGATCCGCGCCACCCAGATATGGGCTGGCGCCTTTATGGCGCCGAGGGCGGCGATGACGGCAGCGACTGGGATGCGCTGCGCATCGCCCATTGCATACCCGAAAGCGGCGTCGAACTGACGCCGGACAGCTATATCCTTGAGGCCGGGTTCGAGGCGCTGAACGGGGTCGATTTCCGCAAGGGCTGCTATGTCGGGCAAGAGGTGACCGCCCGGATGAAACACAAGACCGAGCTGCGTAAGGGGCTGCAGGTCGTGGAGATCGAAGGCACGGCCCCCGTGGGCACCGATATCACCGCCGGGGACAAGGCCGCAGGCACCCTGTTCACGCAAAGCGGCGGCAAGGCGATTGCCTATCTGCGCTATGACCGGGCCAGGGACAAAGACTTGCAGGCGGGCGAGGCCCGGCTCTCCTGGTCCGAATAGGCGGCCTTATAGCACGCAAGCCTCATTTAACCTGTTGGGTTTAGATACTCAGACGTCGGCATGTTATGGCGGCGAGGGTATCACTGAGGGAATTTATCACATGCGCGCGATTTTTCTGCTGGCCCTGACCAGCCTGCCCTTGCAGGCAGGTGCAGCCGATTACTGGGAATACAAGGACTGGCGCGTTTGGAGCGAACAGATCGACACTGGCGAAGACCTGCGCCGCACCTGTGCGGCCTCAACCGGCGGCGATGGCGACCCGGTGCTGCGCCTTGAGGTGTCGGACGGCGATGTCGGTCCGCCGGATTTCTATCCATACCCGGTGATCAGCGAAACCGCGCCGCGCCATTACACCACGCAGATGCAGGACGGTCAGGTCATCCAGTTCCGCGTCGACACCGGCACCATCTTTTCCGGCGCCGCCTTCGTCACGCTCACGAATGAAGGTCTTGCGCACGCCGAGGCCGCGATCAACCTGCCCAACAACCGGCCGGTCCTGAAGGCCATGAAAAAGGGCAGCAGCATGGTGATCGAGGCGGGCGGACGCACCATCTTCCGCGCCTCTCTCGCCGGGTTCACGGCGGCCTATGGCAAGATGATGGATGTCTGCGGCTTCAGCCTATCGCTCGACTGACCGCAAAGAACGCAAAGACGTTATGCAAAAGAAAACCCCGCGCAGGACTGCGCGGGGCATTATAGCGTCAATGCAGCAGGCCGGATCAGGCGCGCTCGGAGTATTCCATGGTTTCGGTGTTCACCACGATCATCTCGTCCTGACCGACGAAGGGCGGCACCATGACTTTGACACCGTTATCAAGGATCGCGGGCTTGAAGGAATTCGCAGCCGTCTGGCCTTTTACAACCGGCTCGGTTTCGACGATCTTACAGGTGACCTTCTGCGGCACGGTGGCGTTCAGAGCTTCGGACTCGTAGAACTCGACAACGATGGTCATGCCATCCTGCAGGAACGGGCGACGATCACCCAGCAGATCGGCGGGCAGTTCGATCTGCTCATAAGTCTCGGTGTCCATGAACACGAGCATGCCGTCGTTTTCATACAGGAATTGCTGGTCTTTCTGCTCAAGGCGCACACGTTCGACCTTGTCGGCGCTGCGGAACCGCTCGTTCAGCTTGGAGCCGTTACGCAGGTTGCGCAGTTCGACCTGAGCAAAGGCGCCGCCCTTGCCGGGTTTGACGTGATCGACCTTCACAGCGGCCCACAGACCGTCGTTGTGCTCCAGAACATTGCCAGGGCGGATTTCGTTACCGTTGATCTTGGGCATCGGAAAAATCCCTCTCGGGTGGTTGATGAACTCTTAACTGCCCCTATATCTGGCGTGGACTCGGCTGGCAAGACAACGATATCTCGTGGGCACCCCCGGCAAGCTATGCACAAATCGCATGAAAGCTATGCATCTACGGGCTATCCGAATCGTCATAGTTCCGTCATAAGGAGCGCCACGCCGAAATTGCAATAGCAAGAACAACAAAGGAAACGGGATGCGAGATTTCGTTGACGGCACCGCTTACAATAACGAGCAAGGCAACCGCGCACGCAAACTTTTTGCCGCCGTGGTGCTGGCCGCATTGGACGACGCCATCGCTGACGACAAGAAATACGGGAACGGCCCCGAGCAGATCGCGCGGTGGGCGCGCTCTCGCGATGGCCGTGAAGTCCTTTCCTGCGCCGGGATCGACCCGAACGAGCGCGTGGTCGAAGGGCTGATGGAATTCGTCGGTCGTGGCGTGCGGACTTCGGTCGCACTATCGCGTGAAGAAAGCGAGCGCCGCAATGCTGCACAGGCCGAAGCTGCCTGATCTAAGCTGCCATTGAGACACAGAAAAGCGCGTCCTGGGGGGCGCGTTTTTCTTTTGTAGCCTCGCTTTTGTCGCCGGTGACTTCCGTGCACCTCCTGCCCCCCAATATCGCCGCACAGCTTCCGCAGGCCCCTGCCCCACCATCCGATCAGGCCATGCTTTCGATTGCCGTTGACCTGCGCCCGCCCGCATTGCAACTGTCTGCGCGAACAAGAGTGAGCAGCAAGGCAGGCGCATGACGGTACGGGCACTGATGATCCAAGGCACCGGCAGCAATGTCGGAAAATCGCTTCTGGTTGCGGGGCTGGCGCGCGCCTATACGCGGCGCGGCCTGCGGGTGGCGCCGTTCAAACCGCAGAACATGTCGAACAACGCGGCTGTCACCCCCGAAGGTGGCGAAATCGGCCGCGCGCAAGCCCTGCAGGCCCGCGCTGCCATGCGCGCGCCGCATACGGATATGAACCCGGTGCTGCTGAAGCCCGAAACCGATACCGGCGCTCAGATTATCGTTCAGGGAAAACGGCGCGGAACCCAGGGCGCCGGATCCTTCATGCGCGATAAATCGGGGCTGCTCGAGGCTGTACTCGACAGCTATTACCGCCTGGCAGCTGACGCCGATCTGGTGCTGATCGAAGGGGCCGGTTCTCCGGCGGAAACCAACCTGCGCCCGCGCGACATCGCCAACATGGGCTTTGCCTGCGCGGCAGAGGTGCCGGTGGTGCTGGTGGGTGACATTCACCGCGGCGGCGTCATCGCGCAGATCGTCGGTACCCAGGCGGTGCTGGAGCCTGCGGATCTGGAACGCATCGTCGGCTTTGCCGTGAACCGGTTCCGCGGCGATCTCAGCCTGTTTGACGGCGGGCGCGACGATATCGTGGCCCGCACCGGCTGGCCTTCGCTGGGCGTTGTCCCCTGGTTCTGGGACGCCTGGAAACTGCCAGCCGAGGATATGATGGACATCGCCTCCCGCGCGGGTGGGGCCTGCAAGGTGGTGGTGCCACAGCTGGAGCGGATGGCGAATTTCGATGATCTGGATCCGCTGGCCGCCGAACCTGATGTGACGGTAGAGATCGTGCCCCCCGGGCGTGCCCTGCCCGGCGATGCAGATCTGGTGCTGATCCCCGGCAGCAAATCCACGATTGGCGATCTCACCTTTCTGCGCGCCCAAGGCTGGGACATCGACATCCTTGCACACCACCGGCGCGGTGGTCATGTTCTGGGTCTTTGTGGCGGCTATCAGATGCTCGGCCAGACCATTGATGATCCGAAGGGGGTCGACGGCCGCCCCGGCAAGGTGGCCGGGCTTGGCCTGCTGGACGTGCATACGACCATGGTGGGCGACAAGCGCGTGACCCTGACCAAGGCCACCACGCGGGACGGTAACCTGCCGGTCTCCGGCTACGAGATCCACATGGGGCGCACCAGTGGCCCCGATACAGACCGCGCCTGGCTCAGCGTCGAAGACCGGGCCGAGGGCGCAGCGTCACCGGATGGACGTGTGCGCGGTTCATATTTGCATGGGCTGTTCAGCGCCGATGCCTTCCGCGCTGCCTTTCTGGCCGATCTGGGGCACGAAAGCCGGACTTCCTACGAGGATGGCGTCGATGCGGCTCTGGATGATCTTGCGGCGCATCTGGAGCGCTACATGGACCTCAATCAACTGCTCGAGCTGTCGCAGCCCGTCAGTCGGCGCACATAGGCGCAGCGCCCCGTGCCAGAGCGCGACCGCGCCGTGCGCAGCGCGGCGCCCGGCCCAACGGGATAGGGGAATTGAAAATGCCCGATCCGGGCGGGAGCGCTCTGCCCTGATGTTCGGCTTGCGCGCCACTCACACGGGACATGACCGTAACTCAGGAAGCAACCAATGCCACCTAATGCCGTAGCGCAGGAGGTCAGAGCAGGTCTTGTGCTGCCAGCGCCCGGTGGATTTCCCGGCGCACCAGTTTACGGACGTTGCGGGTGATGCGCTCACCAAGCGCACCCTGCAATTCTTCGCGAACGATCTCGGCCACCAACTCGCGCAGGCTGTCTTCGTCCAGATAGCTGTCCTCTTCGGTCAGCGCGTCCAGCGTCTCGGCTGTGATGGCCTCTTCGGCAATGCCGCGCGCTGGGTCTACAAGATCAGCTTCGGTCCCAAAGTCGGCATCTTCACTGGCAGCTTCTGCAGTCGCGCTGTCAGGCCAGGACACAACTTCTTCATGCTGTTCAGCGGTCTCCTCAGAAGACAGATCCTCGTCGTGATGATCCTGCCACTGCAGCGTTTCGACATTGGTACCTGCATAGGGGTCGCTGGACCTGCCGTCTGGCTCCCATTGCTCTTCGGAGCGCGCAACCTTGGCTTCCAGCTCCGTAATTTTCTGCACAACGGCGAACACCCGGTCAGCTGGGTCAGTCTCTTCCAGCATTGCATCGGACAGGGAGGCTTCAGACTGCGCCTCTACCTCATCAGAAGCATTCTGAAAGCTTTCAACTCCGGTTACGCCCGCCGCTTGATAGAGGGTCGCCCAGGGATCTTTCCAGGGCGCATCTTCCCCCGCATCAGTGGCATCCTCATCGGAAGTGCTCTGGGCTTCCTCTGCAGGTGTTTCTTCTGCCGGTTCAACGGCCTGCCCCGCCGCCTCTGCGGCGGTCTCATCAGTCGCCACCGAGGCGGGGTCTGTATCGACTTCCACCGCGGGAATCGAACTGGCGCTGCTGTCGGTACCCTCAGGGGGTACCTCCCGCGCATATGCTGTATCGATAGGGTCGGCCGCCTCGGGCTTGGCCTCTGACACCCGTAGCGCAGGCGTCAGCACAAGTCGCGTCGCCGCCTTCTCGGACCGTGGTTCGGCTGGCTCCGTCTCTGGCAACGCAGATTCTTCAGCCCCGGTGACCCGGGCAGCCCCTTTTCTGTCGTCTTCACTCACGAGACGACGGATAGAGGACAGGACATCTTCGATTTCTGCCTGCGTCACAGGTTCGGACATAATAATCAGCACCACTTTAGCCAGTGACACAACTGTAGCCGCCGAACGGCGGCCACACAACAATTAGGGTAAATTTTCAGTTGTTCCCGGTGGTGTCCGGCGCCAGAACGCGCGTCAGTCGCGGCCCAGAGCCTTCAGAACCCGGTCCAGATCCTTGCTACGCTTGCTGATATGGGCCGGAGCGTCCTTGACCAGATTATAATACAGGGTCGGATCATAGATCTCGACGGCGAGCCCCAGATGCTCGGCTGTGAGCAGGCCCTGCGCCTGCAACAACTGATAGGCCGCCAGCGCCTGATTGGCCCGCGCCTGCACCCGCGCGGTCTGCGCGCCCAGAAGTTCCTGCTCGGCCTGCAGAACATCCAGCGTCGTGCGCGCGCCCAGCGTGGCCTCTTCGCGGATCCCTTCGAATGCGACCTGCGCCGCCCGCACCCGCTCGACCGAAGACACAAGGCTGGCCCGCGCCGCTTCGAGCGACACATAGGCCGCGGCCACCGATTGGGTGACGGACCTTTGGGTGGAGATCAGCGCGCCTTTTTCGGCATCGAGCCGGGCAATATCTGCCCGCCGCGCAGCGGCAAGACCGCCGCCCGCATAAAGCCGCTGGGACAGGGTCAGGCTGACGCCGGAGGTGTCCGAGTCGCCGTTGCCGTTCAGATCATAGGTATGGCCTGCATCGGCGCGCAGGCGCACGCTGGGGCCAAGGTTCTTTTCGCTGCTGGCCGCAGTATGCTGCGCCGCCTTCACCGAATGCTGACGCGCCAGAAGGCTCGGGTGGTTGCGCATGGCGACACTTTCGGCCGCCTGCAGCGAGGCCACCCGCTGCGGCAGCGGCGGTTGGCCTGCAACCACGTTGATCGGGTTGCCGACAACCTCGATATAGGTCGCCTTGGCTTCCAGCAGATCGCCCTGGCTTTCGGTGAGGCTGGCCTGCGCGGCTGCCACACGGCTTTCGGCGAGGGCGACATCGGTGCGGGTCACTTCGCCGACCTCGAACCGGTCCTGAGCGGCGCGCAGTTCTTCGCGCAGAAGACGCAGGTTGTTGCCCCGCAGGCGCACGGTGTCCTGCTGCAACAGCACGTTCACATAGGCCTGAACGGCGGAAAACAGAACTTGCTGTTCGATATCCAGCAGGCTTTGACGGGTGGCCAGAACCGTTTCCTGCGCCGCCAGCTGACCCAGCCGCGAGGCCCCGCCGTCATAAAGCAGCCATTCCATCGACACACCGACATCAAGCCCATTGGTATCGTGGTCGCGGAACCCGAAGGTGGAGATGCCCCGGCTGTAGCGGTGGCTTGCGGTCATCGCAAAATCAACGATCGGGCGCAAACGCGCCACCGCAACAGCGACGCTTTCATCCGTGGCGCGCAGCAGCGCCCTGTTTTGCTCCAGCAATCCGCTGGTTTTGTAGGCGCCTATCATGGCGTCCGACAGGTTGTCCGCCACCGCGGATTTTGGCGCGGCCAGCGCCGCTGCAACTGCGCCGACATATACAAACGTTTTCAAAAAACGGACCGAGAATTTCTTTCGCATCGGTTGCCTTATCGTTTGCCGCGCCGCCAGCCGCGGTTGGTTTGCCTCACCCCGCGCCCCCTGCCCGGGACGCGGGAATATTCTGCCCCGGCGGGTTATAGTGCGAATTCGCGAACCTTTTCAAAGCCCGGCAGTACCGGGGCGCCCGCGTTGAATGCAAAACGCCAGGAAACCTGGCCGCCTGTCTTATGGCCGATCTTCACCTCTCCGAGCGCGCCGGTCATGAAGACCGCGGCGATCCGGCCACCATCGCGCAGTTGTTCGAGCAGCGCCGAAGGAACATCTTCGACACCACCCTGGATCATGATCACATCATAGGGACCATGTTCCGCTGCGCCTTCGGCCAACGCACCAACGTGCACGATGGCATTGTCAGCTCCGGCCTCGGCCAGTTGATCCTGAGCATCGCGGCCCATGTCCTCGTCCTGTTCGACGCCGATCACCATCTGGGCAACGCGGGCAGCCACAGCCGTGGAATAGCCCAGCCCGCAAGCCACATCGAGCACCAGCTCATCGTTCTGGATATCCAGTGCATCCAGAACCTTGGCCAGGGTGCGCGGCTCCAGCAGGACGCGGCTGTCGCCAAGATCGATGTTCTGATCCGCATAGGCGGCTTCACGTTGTGCATCAGGCACAAAGCTTTCGCGAGGTACCGCGAGCATCGCTTCGATAATCGGGTATTTCGTCACATCCGAGGGGCGGACCTGGGTGTCGACCATCATGCGGCGACGTTCGGCGAAGTCAGTCATGTGCTAAACTCGTCTGTTCAGTCTGTTGATATTGCTTGTGCCACATCGCGGAAGGCGCGGCAACGGTGGCTTTGGGAAATTGCAGAGCTGATGCCATGCGGCATCTACTTCTTCTTCACGAATTTCGTGAGGATAACGATCCGCTGACCCTCGACCCGCCCTTCGATGTGTTCGGGGTTGTCCTGAACCAGGGAAATACCGCGCACCGCCGTACCGCGTTTGGCGGTGAACCCGCCCCCTTTGACCGGAAGGTCCTTGATCAAGACAACGTTATCACCTTGCGCCAGAGGCGCGCCGTTGCTGTCCACATGGGCGCTGGCCGCCGGAACATTGTCGGCCCAGGCGCGGGTTTCATCGTCCAGCCACAGCTGCTCGGCCAGATCGCGGGCCCAGTCCTGATCGGAAAGACGTGCCAGAAGACGCGCCGCCAGCACCTGCACGGCAGGCTCTTCCGACCACATCGATGATGACAGGCAGCGCCAGTGGTTGGGATCAAGATCTCCGGCGATCTGCTCTGCACAGGTGGCACAGATCTCAACCCCGGCGCCGTCCGGCCCTCCCGGAACCTCAACAAAGGACAGGGGCGCGTCGGCGGAACAGAGGGCGCAGGGCATAAGGGTATCTCCGTGTCAGAAAAGCTATGATCGCTTTAGACCCGGCGCGCGCCAAAGGAAAGCGCCGCCCGACGCCACGCGCGCCTATGCCCCGGTCACCAGTCTTATTTGGCGCATTTCTTGCAAAAAGGTGTCGCAGGAAGCAGGTCCAGCCGTTCACCCGAAATGGCATCACCGCAGATCTGACAGAAACCGTAGTCACCGCTTTCGATACGCGCCAGTGCCGCATCGATCTGGCGCAGTTCATCCAGTTCAGCCTTGCCAAGGCTTTCCAGCACCTCGTCGCCCTGCCGCTCGGACGATCGATCCTCCCAATCCTTGGGCATGGGCGCGTCCAGCGTGTGCTCCACCTCGACCAGATGCCCTGTCAGGGCCTTGCGCCGCGCCTCAAGCGCCTCTTTACGGATCTCAAATGCCATTCGTCTAATCCTCCCGATAGGTCGTGTTCGGTACATGTTGCCACGCGCTTATCCCCGAACACCTAATAGAGAACATTGACCTCCATCAACAAAGCTGTCGAACCGCGCAGCTCGATGAGCAGCGACTTTCCGCCTCTGGCTGCTCATCTCAGGCGATGCTAGACAACACGCAAAGAACGATGGAGTACACCATGATCAAACATGTCCTGATTGCCCTGAGCCTGCTGAGCCTTGCTGCCTGCGAAACCGCAAAAGGTGCGGGCCGCGACATCAACAAAGCCGGAACCGCCCTTGAGCAGGCGGCCGACGACATTCAGAAGAAACTGTAAGGCTGGGCGCAGGTCAGCGCAGGTTGTAAAGCTTGCGCGCGACCAGCCACGTCACCGGAAAGGCCGCGATAAAGCCAAGCGCTGCCGCGATCAGGATGGGCTGAAGGCTGTCCTGCCCCGTGGCCAAGGCCGCTACCACGGCGCTACCTGCAAGGGTGGAGCCGATAAATAGATGCAGGATGAAAGCAAGACGATACATGTGATGGCCTTTCCAAATAGATGAATCGGGGTCCTGTCGGTGAGCCGGACCCATGCCATCATGTTTCAGAATTTGCTGGTTATCGCCTTGATCTGGGTCAGCTTCGGCGCTGCGCGCACCTGAATGGCAGGCCCCTCACAACATCAAGGCGGACAACCTCACGATTGCCCACCTCAGTCTATATTCAAAATGGTGTGAATTGGGCCAGAGGTCAGTCGCGCGGCTGTTTCCGGCGATCCTGCGGGCGCGGCGCCGCGGCTTTTACCCGGATCGGTTCAAAATGGTTCACCACCGGAGTTCCCCGGCGCGGCCCTGCGTCATCATCGCCGGCCAGTGACATCACCGCCCAAGCGAATTGCACCCCGGCAAAAACAATCCCGTTCATGAACCAAAGAATGCCAATCGCCAAAAGCCCGACATCAGACGTGCTGACCAGCCCCCAAAGGTTCATTACGTTGAACCAGAGCAGCAGCCCGACGAAGACCGCAGCGATTCCGAACCCCAGCGCAACGTTGCGGATATAGAGTTGAATGAGCTTTGGCATGAGATTCCCTCCATAGGCTGCTTCTTAATGTTAGCACCCGGCGGCAGGCGGTCCAGAGAATAAAGCGGAAAATACATGCGATCGGCGGAATTTGTCCTGCATCTCCTCCACGATCGGAACGAATAACGATCCCCCCCCTGTAAAAACAAAAACAGGCGCACCGGGGTGCGCCTGATTGCAAAGGTCACCTGAAAAGAAGGTTCAGAACGCCTCGGGGCGCGCTTCGCGGGCCATGTGATCCAGAACCGCGTTGACGAATTTCGGCTCTTTGCCTTCGGGGAAAAACGCGCGCGCCACGTCGACGAATTCGTTGATCACCACCTTGGGCGGGGTTTTCGTCTCAACCAGTTCCGAGCCTGCAGCGCGGAACAGCGCCCGCAGGGTCGGGTCGATCCGGGCAATCGGCCATTTCGCAACCAGCGCGCGGTCGGTCATCTGGTCGATCTTGGCCTGATGATTGACGGCGCCTTCGACCAGCTGGCGAAATAACTTGGGGTCTCCTTCGGCATATTCATCACCTTCATAGACAGCGCCGAAACGGTGATCCTCGAATTCGACGATCACCTTGTCGTAGGTCTGGCTGCTGTGCTCCATCTGGAACAGCGCCTGCACGGCAAAAAGCCGGGCCGCCGATTTCATCTGAGTCTTGCCGTTGCCCTTCGGGGCGCTGTCTGGGTTGGTCATGCCGTGGTGGGTCCGTTGTCTGTGCCAGCCAGCTGGATGGCCTCGGAAGGGGCCTTAAAGCCGACTCCCTTGCTCTGGGCGCTCCACTTACGCGTCAGTGCGATCAGATGCAAGGCCGCAGCCGCAGCGCCGCCGCCCTTATTCTGATCGGCGGGATCGGCGCGCACCTCGGCCTGGGCGCGGTTCTCTACGGTCAGGATGCCGTTGCCGATGCAAAGACCCTGCAGGCCCATCAGCTGGATCGCGCGGCTGCTGTCGTTGCAGACCGTATCGTAATGGGTGGTCTCACCGCGGATCACGCAGCCTAGCGCCACGTAGCCGTCAAAGTTCGAGGTCCGGTCGGCAATGGAGATCGCCGTAGGGACCTCCAGCGCGCCGGGCACTTCGACCAGATCCCAGGTGCCACCTGCGGCCTCGATTTCGGCCTTGGCACCTGCGACCATATTGTCGGCGATGTCCTTGTAATAAGGCGCAACCACGATGAGCAGCTTGACCGGTTTGTCAAAGCTGGGACGCGGCAGGATGTAGTGGCTTTCGTGTCCGGCCATATCACGCTTCCTTCAGAATGGGACGGGTGCCGACAATCGACAGCCCATAGGCATCAAGGCCCACATATTTGGTCGAGGGCGAATCCGTCAGCAGGATAAGATCTTTCAGGCCAAGGTTCGACAGAATCTGCGCGCCGATCCCCGTCTGCTTGATGGTCACGGTGCGCGACCCGTCATCCTCATAGGCATAAAGCGCATTGCGCGGCTGGCGGAACAGGGTCACAACCCCGCGCCCCTCGGCAGCGATGATCTCCATCGCGCGGGGCAATTGGCGGGCGGATTTGGGACCAAGGCCCAGGATATCGGTCGCCTCGTGCAGCGCATGGGTGCGCGCCAGAACCGGCTCGGGCGTGGTGATATCACCCTTGATCATCACCACATGTTCCACACCATGGGTCTGGTCGGTGAAAAGGCGCATCTCCCACTCGCCGCCGAACTCGGACGTGACCGTCTCGCGCGAGGTCTCGGTGACCAGGTTGTCATTGCGCGCGCGGTAGGCGATCAGATCGCTGATGGTGCCGATCTTCTGCCCGTGCTGGGCGGCAAACTCCACCAGATCCGGCAGACGCGCCATGGTGCCATCTTCCTTCATGATCTCGCAGATCACGCCCGAAGGATGCAGCCCGGCAAGGCGGGAAATATCCACCGCTGCCTCGGTATGGCCCGCGCGCACCAGCACCCCGCCGCGTTTCGCCCGCAGCGGGAAGACATGGCCCGGCGTTGCGATTTCCGCCATCGAGTTCTGCTCGTTGATCGCCGTCGCCACGGTCAGGGCACGGTCAGCGGCGGAAATGCCGGTAGAGACACCTTCGCGCGCCTCGATCGAGACGGTAAAGGCGGTCTCATGCCGCGAGGAGTTGTTCACCGCCATCATCGGCAGCCCCAGGGTATCGATCCGGTCCGCCGTCATCGGCAGGCAAATAAGCCCGCGCCCGTGGGTTGCCATGAAGTTGATCGCATCTGCATCCGCAAATTGCGCGGGGATCACCAGATCGCCCTCATTTTCGCGGTCCTCATGGTCCACGAGAATGAACATGCGCCCTTGGCGGGCCTCTTCGATGATCTCTTCGATTGGGCTGATCGCATCGCGCAGGCGGGCTTCGACCGGCCCCGGTGTTTCAAAGCTCATGTCATGGCCTTTCATGATCCGTGTTGCAGGCCCTCGAATGGCGCTGCCGCGTTGCCAGCGGGATAACGCAGCCGCGCCGCAAAGGCCAGCCCACATGGCTCTCTTGAAATTTGGGACGCGACGTTTGCAGATGCGCAGAAGGCTGCTAGCCTCATCGTATCAGACATCTGCGAAATCAGACATCAGCGAAAGCCAAGCCCATGCGCACCTCTCGTATCCTGCAAACCTATGAGGCCCACGCCGAAGGAGAGCCGGGTCGCGTCATCACCGGCGGCATGCCCCTGCTGAAAGGCGACAGCGTGTTCGAGAAAATGCAGGACATGGCAGCAAACCACGACGAGATCCGCCTGATGATGCTGCGTGAGCCGCGCGGCAATCCGGGGCTATGCGGCAATGTCCTCG
The DNA here is from genome assembly GCF_041008745.1 of Pseudophaeobacter sp. 1A09344. Lineage (NCBI taxonomy): Bacteria > Pseudomonadati > Pseudomonadota > Alphaproteobacteria > Rhodobacterales > Roseobacteraceae > Pseudophaeobacter > Pseudophaeobacter sp. 1A09344. The sequence goes on along the minus strand of NZ_JAXGFS010000008.1, from coordinate 97,341 downwards.
TACCGCCCGGCCACCCAGAGGCCGATGCGGGGTTTATCATATTCGAGCAGACCGAATATCCGCCCATGTCCGGGTCCAACACCATCTGCGTGGTGACGGTACTGTTGGAGGCCGGGATCCTGCCCATGGTCGAACCCGTAACCGAGCTGGTGCTGGAAGCACCCGCCGGGCTGATCCGGGTGCGGGCCGACTGCAAGAACGGCAAGGTCACGCGCGTCAGCTTTCGCAACGTGCCTGCCTTTGCCATGCATCTGGATGCCGAGGTCGAGGTCACAGGCCTGGGCACCGTCAGCGTCGATGTGGCCTGGGGCGGCATGTTCTTCGTGCTGGCCAACGCCGACGATCTGGGCGTGGATCTTGCGGCAGACAATGGCAAGGAAATCACCCGGGTGAGCGAGGCCATCCGCCACGCCACGGCCGAGCAGCTGCCCGTCATCCACCCGGAGAACCCCTCAATCACCGGCCCAACAATCACCAACCTCTGGGGGGCGCCCATTGCCAAAGACACCCATGGGCGTGGCGCCATCACGCTGTCGACCAGTGCCTTTGACCCGGCGCGCCCGCAGGATGCCAGCGGCATTCTGGACCGCTCCCCCTGCGGCACTGGCACCTGCGCCAAGATGGCCGTGCTGCACGCCCGGGGCCTGCTTGCGCCGGGACAGCACTACGTCAACGCCGGGCCGCTTGGCACCACCTTCACCGGACGTATTGTCGAAGAAACTAGGGTCGGCCCCTACCCTGCCATCGTACCAACCCTGTCCGGGCAAGGCTGGATCTATGGATCGTCCAGCTACACGCTGGATCCCAGCGATCCTTTTCCTGCGGGCTATACCGTCGGCGATATGTGGTGATGCGCGCCGCGGCAGCGGCGCGCCTGGCCCAACGCCTCGGGCCTGCATCTTCGATGCTGGCTCAGGGGGGGCGGGAGCTTCCCTGCGGTTCGCAGGATGGGCGGCTCAGGCGGACTGATGCGCGAAATACTCGCTGGCAGAGAGATAGGCAGCCGCGCGCCCGGCGGTGCTCCATTCGCTTTCCAGCGGCGCATCCCCGATCACCACCACCGAGGCGCCGGGCAATCCCTGGCGACGCATCAGGTCCTGAACCCGCACGCGCATCTCGGACCAGCTTTCACTGAACCGCGGCGCCGCACCTGCATCGTTCAGAACCGGGTGGACGGCCAGAACCGCCTCGGGCGTATTGGGCCGGTGCACTAACGCCAGTTTGCTGGCGTTCTGCACAGCCTCCAGCGCATGCCGCTCTTGCTCGGGCATATGGGCGCCATAGGCAATGATGCGCAGCGCGTTGGAGGAGAACAGCAGCCCCGTGATGTCCTGCCCCGAGGTCTGCCGCACGCGGGCGTAGGTCTTGTAGTCCATGCCCAGCTCCGCGGCGCGTTTGATGCGCATCTGCAGAACCAGTTTCGGGATCGTGTTGGGCATCAGCTTTTTCTGGGCGCTGCGCCAGGCGTGTACGCGCCAGGCCCGGCCCTGCTCCATGCTGGGGCCATTGTTGTGGCCGATCCCGGCGGGCGCCGCACCGGATGCCAGACCAGACATCACCCAACCTCCGCCAGCCGCGCCACGTAGCGGGCCAGCGTGTCGATTTCCAGATTGACCTTGTCGCCCAGCTTCACATCCCCCCAGGTGGTCACCTCTTTGGTGTGGGGGATGAAATTGATACCGAAATCACTGCCTTCCACATCGTTGACCGTCAGCGACGTCCCGTTGAGCGCCACCGAGCCCTTGGGGGCGATGAAGCGCGCCAAGTCCTTGGGCGCACGCAGGGTCACCCGGGTGCTGTCGCCCTCATCCGTGATATCGACCACCTCGGCCACGCCATCGACATGGCCCGATACGATATGTCCCCCCAGTTCGTCCCCGACCTTCAGGGCGCGCTCAAGGTTGACGCGTTTGCCCACGGTCCAGGCGCCAATGTTGGTCTTGGAGACGGTTTCGGCAGAGATCTGGACATCGTACCAATCCGGTCCCAGCTCGATTACCGTCAGGCATACCCCATCCGAGGCGATGGAGGCGCCAAGGTCGATCCCTGCCGTATCATAGCTGGTGCTGATGCGCGCGCGCAGATCGCCCTCTTGTTCCAGCGCCTTGATGGTGCCGACGTCGGTGATGATACCTGTGAACATGGGGCTGCTCCTTGCCAGTCGTCTGAACGGGTCAGGGCCCGTCCTCCATTCCGTGTTGGCCAAGAGGTAGCGCCTGCACCCTGGCTTCACAAGTCCCCGCAGGCCTTACACGCAGTGACTTGACACCGAACCCGTTTGCACGCCCGCCGCCTCAGCCTTAGTTTCGCCCCAGTCATTCGTTAACCGGGAGATGGTACATTCCCGGAAACCCGAGAAATCGCATGTCCGAGCCTGACACAGATCCGCATCGTCGCTTCCTGTTTCTGCAGGGGCCGCATGGGCCGTTCTTCAACCGCCTTGGCGCGATGCTGCGCGCGGCAGGTTGTTCGGTATGGCGGGTCGGCTTCAACGCCGGGGACAGCGCCTTCTGGCGCCACAGGGCCAGCTACATTCCCTATCAGGGCACGCCGCAGGACTGGCCCGCGACCTTTGCGGGGATCTGCGACCAGCACCAGATCACCGATATCGTGCTGTACGGTGACACCCGCCCGATCCACGCCGAGGCGATCAAGGCCGCAAAACAGCGGGGCCTCTGCGTGCATGTCTTTGAGGAAGGCTACATGCGCCCCTATTGGGTGACCTATGAACGGGGTGGCTCCAACGGCAATTCCCGGCTGATGGACATGTCAGTTCCGGATATGCAGCAGGCACTGGCCCTGTCGGATATGGAGGCGCCGCTGCCCCCATCTCACTGGGGGGATATGCGGCAGCATATCTTTTACGGCGCGCTCTATCACTGGTTCGTCATGTTCCGGAACCGGCGTTACCGGAACTTCCGCCCACACCGATCACTGCCGGTGGCACGCGAGTTCCAACTCTACCTGCAACGGCTCTTGCTGATGCCTGCCCAAGCGCTGGACCGGCGGCTGGCCACATGGCGCATCCGCAGCGGTGGCTTTCCCTACCATCTGGCGCTCTTGCAGCTGGAGCATGACAGCTCGTTCCAGATGCATTCCCCGTTTGAAAGCATGGCCGATTTCCTGGCCGAGGTGATCACCGGTTTCGCCGAAAGCGCGCCGCGCCACCACCACCTGGTGATCAAGGCGCACCCGCTGGAGGATGGCCGTGTGCCGCTGCGCAGCGTGGTGCGCAGGCTGGCGCGGGAGCACGGCATCAAGGACCGCATTCACTACGTTCGCGGTGGCAAGCTGGCGCAGCTGCTGAACGAGGCGCGCACTGCCATTACCGTCAATTCGACCGCCGGTCAGCAGGTCCTGTGGCGCGGCATACCGCTCAAGGTTTTTGGCCGCGCGGTCTATGACAAGGCCGAGTTCGTCTCGCCCCAGAGCCTGGGGGAGTTCTTTGCCACCCCGGCCCGCCCGGACAACCGCGCCTATAAGGATTACCGCCGCTTTCTGCTTGAGACCTCGCAACTGCCGGGCGGTTACTACTCCCGCAAGGGACGGCGGCAATTGCTGCGTCAGGTGGTGGACATGATGCTGGCACCGGACGATCCTTATGATGCGCTGAGGCGTGGCACAGCGGCTCCTCGGCAACAGTTGCGTATCGTGAACTGAGCCGCACAGACCGCAAGACTGGATTTCCGTTCCCTGCTCCGCTATCCTGTCTGAAAAAATTGAGGCAAAACAATAACAGGTCGAGGAGACCGAGCAGTGACAAACGTCCCATTTCGCTGGGCGCGCCCTATCGCGATTCTCGCCGCAGTATCGCTTGCGGCGTCCTGTGGCTTGCCCAAGGTTGGCCCGAACAAACGCCAGATCTTTGCCGGTTCGGTGCAGAAAGAGGGCGATGCCTTTATCGTTTCCGTGAATGACCGGGTGGCTCGGGCAACCGCTGTGGTGCCCGCGCTTGGCTTTTCATCCGATTTTACCTCAGCCGGCCGACTGACCTCTGACATCATCCGGCCTGGCGACGTCTTGGGACTGACCATCTGGGAAAACGTCGATGATGGCCTTCTGGCCGCCGAAACCTCGAACGCGACCGCGCTTGAAGAAGTGCAGGTCGATGGCGCCGGCTATATCTTCGTGCCCTATGCCGGTCGTCTCAGGGCTTCGGGCAACACCCCGGAGCAACTGCGTGAAGAGATTACCAAGAAGCTTGAAGACCAGACCCCGGATCCGCAGGTGCAGGTCCGCCGTCTGGCCGGCGATGGTGCCACGGTCAGCCTGACCGGCGCCGTGGGCGGACAGGGGATTTATCCCATCGAGCGTCCCACCCGCACATTGGCCACCATGCTGGCCCAGGCTGGCGGTGTGACGATCCAGCCCGAAATCGCCCAGGTCACCGTGATCCGCGGGAAGCAGCAAGGTAAGATCTGGTTCCAGGACCTCTATGATCATCCCGAACTCGACATCGCCCTGCGCGGCGGTGACAAGATCCTTGTCGAAGAGGACACCCGTTCCTTTACCGCGCTTGGCGCCACCAGCGCCCAGGCCCGCGTTCCCTTTGAAAGCCAGGACCTGTCGGGGCTTGAAGCCATCGCCCAGGTTGGCGGTCTGATTTCCACCGCCTCGGACCCGACCGGGGTGTTCATCCTACGCAACGAACCGGCAGAGATCGCCAATCAGGTGCTGGGCCGCGACGACCTGATCGGTGCCCAGCGGATGGTCTATGTGCTGAACCTGACGCAGCCGAACGGGCTGTTCATTGCCCGTGATTTCGTGATCCGCGATGATGACACGCTCTATGTCACCGAGGCGCCCTATACCCAGTGGACCAAGACGATATCCCTGCTGGTCACGCCCCTTGGATCGCTGTCGAGCGCCGCGTCCATCGCTGGCGGGTAACGCCGCAATGCTAAGGTCGCCGACAGGCATAACGAAAGCCGGGAACGACAGATCCCGGCTTTTTGTTTACAACGGCGGTTTCCTGACCCAATCCCGATTGCGTCGGATCCTGTCCCTTGCCGGTTATGACATCCGGCTGGGGCTACCCGGCGATGGGGATCTGGTCGGGGTCTGGGGCAATTCCCCCACCGCCCATCGTGGAAAGGCTATTGCTCACAAATATGGTTCTGCCCTGCTGCGGGTCGAAGACGCCTTTCTACGCTCGGTCTATCCAGGCCGCGCGGGTGAGCCACCTCTGGGGCTGCTGCTGGACCGCTCGGGCGCGCATTTCGACGCCAACACGCCATCTGACCTGGAGCAGCTGCTGGCCACGCACCCCTTGGATGACAGCAGCATGATGCGCCGCGCCCGTGATGCCATCGGGCGGCTGATGGATGCGCATCTCAGCAAGTACAACGCCTATGCTGCCGAAGCGCCGGTTCCCGATCCCGGTTACGTGCTGGTGGTGGATCAGGCGCGCGGCGATGCCTCGGTCACGGCCTCAGGAGCAGATGCAGCTCGGTTCCGCGAAATGCTGGTTTTCGCGCAAGAGGAAAACCCCGGCGCCCGTATTCTGATCAAGACCCATCCGGAAACCCGCGCCGGATACCGGCCTGGCTATTTCGGCCCGGAAGATGCCAATGATCGGATAGAACTGCTGACGCGTCCCGTGTCGCCCTGGCCGCTGCTGGAGGGTGCGGTCGCGGTCTATACCGTCTCCTCGCAACTGGGGTTCGAGGCCATTCTGGCTGGCCACAAACCGCGCGTCTTTGGCCAGCCCTTCTATGCCGGTTGGGGCCTGACGCAGGACGAGATGCCGCCGCCGCGCCGCAACCGCCGCCTGACCCGCGCACAACTGTTTTCCGCGGCAATGATCCTGTACCCCACCTGGTACGACCCCTTCCGCGACCAGCTGTGCGAGCTGGAAACCGTGATCGACGCGCTGGAGGCCCGCGTGCGCGCCTGGCGTCAGGATCGCGTCGGTTGGGCAGCCTCCGGCATGCGCATGTGGAAACGCGGGCCGTTGCAGGGCTTTTTCGGCAGCGAAAAGAAGATGCTGTTTACCGAAAACCCGGAAAGAGCACGCAAGAGCGGGCGCAACTGGATGGTCTGGGCCTCCAAAGCGGACAAATCCCACGCCGGGGCCTTTCATCTTGAGGACGGATTTCTGCGCTCGCAGGGGCTGGGCGCCGAACTGGTGCCGCCGATGTCGCTGGTGCTGGACCGGCAGGGGATCTATTACGATCCGCGCCAGCCCTCGGATCTGGATGATCTGATCGCCCAGCGTGAGGACCTGAACGATGCCGAGGCCCGCCGCGCCGAGCGACTGATCAAGAGCCTGACGCAGAACAGCCTGTCGAAGTACAATCTGGGCGGCGACATCCCCGATTTGCCCGCGGGGCACCGGATCCTCGTGCCCGGTCAAGTCGAAGACGATGCCTCGATCCTGGCGGGGGCGGGCAAGATACGCAGCAATCTGGATCTCTTGCGCGCTGTGCGCGCCGCCAATCCCAAGGCGGTGATCATCTACAAACCCCACCCCGATGTCGAAGCAGGTCTGCGCAAGGGGCAGATCGTGCCCGAGGATCTGGCCGATGTCGTGGCGCATAATGCCGATCCGATGGCGCTTCTGGATCACGTGCAGGAGGTCTGGACCATGACCTCGCTCTTGGGGTTCGAGGCACTGCTGAGGGGCGTCAAGGTGACCGTGGTCGGATCCCCCTTCTATGCCGGCTGGGGGCTGACCCGGGATATCATCTCCGCCCCGGCCTGGCGCAAGGCCCGGCCAAGTCTCACGGGGTTGGCTCATGCGGTACTGATCGACTATCCGCGCTATCACGACCCGGTCACAGGACTGCCCTGCCCTGTCGAGGTCGTGGTTGATCGCCTGATCAAAGGCGAGCAACCATCGCCCGGCCTTGGCAACCGCAGCCTGTCAAAACTACAGGGCCTGTTTGCAACCTACGCCCACCTGTGGCGGTGAGCTGTCGTCCTTAGCTCAGCGCCCGGCGCCAGCGGTGCAGGATATCGCCGCCCAGCGGGCGCACTTCAGCCAGTTCAAAACGGGGCGCCTCGTCCAGCCGTCCAAGGCCAAGCGCGCCAATCGAGGGCAGCCCCTCGGCGCCGATGCCGATCCCGGCGGTAAAGCCGATCAGCTCATCCACCAGATCAAAGGCCAGCAATGAGGCCGCCAGCGCGCTGCCGCCTTCGCAGAACACGCGGGTCAGACCCGCCTGACCAAGCTGCTGCAGGATATCCACTGCCGAGAGTTGCACCCCGTGGCTGGCACAGGGCAGCAACCGAGCGCCCAGCCCCTCCCAAGCGCGCAGCCGCTCGATATCGGCGCCCTGACCGTGGCAAAGCCAGACCGGAACCTCTTGCGCAGTGCGGGCCAGCTGGCTCATCAGCGGCAGATCCAGATGGCGGGAGGCAATCACCCGCACCGGCTGTTTGTCGATGCCTAAGTCGCGCACGGTCAGCGACGGATCATCCGCCCGCACGGTTCCGGCGCCGACCATGACCGCATCATGACTGGCACGCATCGCATGCACTGCGCGGCGTGCTTCGGGGCCCGTGATCCATTTGCTCTGCCCCGATCCGGTGGCAATCCGCCCGTCAAAACTGCTGGCCAGCTTCAGTGTAACGAAGGGACGCCCCTGTTCGGTCTTCAGGAAGAAACCAGCGTGATCGCGGGCGGCCTGTTCTGCGAGAACCCCGGTGGTAACCTCCACCCCGGCATAACGCAGCATTTCAAACCCCTGCCCAGAAACCCGCGGATCACTATCGCCGATGGCCGCGACCACACGCGCCACCCCAGCGTCGATCAGCGCCTGCGCACATGGCGGTGTCGCACCATGATGCGAACAGGGTTCAAGAGTCACATAGACGGTGGCGCCACGCGCCGCTGCGCCTGCCTGTGCAAGCGCCTGCGGCTCCGCGTGCGGGCGGCCGCCCGGTTGGGTCCAGCCCCGCCCGACGATGCGACCATCCTTGACGATGACGCAGCCCACCGCCGGGTTGGGCCAGCAATTGCCATGCCCACGCCGCCCCAGGGACAGGGCCAGCGCCATGAACCGTTCATCCACGGCAATGTCATAACGGCGCATCGGGGTGATCACTCTTCCGGGGGGTGCGGGCGCAATTCGTGGACGAAGTCCTCGAAATCATCGGCGGCCTGAAAATTCTTGTAGACGCTGGCAAAGCGCACATAGGCGACGGTGTCGATCCGCGCCAAAGCCTCCATGACGATCTCGCCGATCTTCTTGGACTGAATATCCGTCTCGCCCATGCTTTCAAGGCGGCGGACAATGCCCGAGATCATCTGATCGATACGCTCGGGGTCGATCGGGCGCTTCTGCATCGAAATGCGGATTGAGCGCTCCAGCTTGTCCCGGTCGAAGTCTTCGCGTTTGCCGTTGGTCTTGACCACCACCAGATCGCGCAGCTGCACCCGTTCGTAGGTGGTGAAACGCCCGCCACAGGCCGGGCAGAAGCGGCGGCGACGGATCGACACGTGATCCTCTGCCGGGCGCGAATCCTTGACCTGAGTATCGATATTTCCGCAAAACGGGCAGCGCATCAGCCAGTCCCCTTCATGATCAATGCCTGTAGATTGCGCCTGACCCGGCGCAGTTATCCACAACTATAGGACAGCCTCAACAGTTTGGGTAGAGGCGAAATCACACCGCTAGATCAAGCAGTTCACGCAAGATGCGCCGCAACCTTGCGCCGGTGCGGCGCGTCGCGGTGTTCAAACAGGTAGACCCCCTGCCAGGTGCCCAGAACAGCCGCGCCATCCGTGACCGGGATCGACAGGCTGACCGGCATCATTGCTGCCTTGATATGGGCGGGCATATCATCGGGGCCTTCGTAGGTATGGCGCAGATAAGACATCGACGGGTCCGTGCTGGGCGGCACCAGTCGGGCAAAATAGGCCCGAAGATCCGTCTGCACCTCGGGGTCGGCGTTTTCCTGTATCAGCAGGGAGCAGGAAGTGTGCCGCACGAACAACGTCAGCAACCCCTGCCGCACACCGCAGGACCCAACCCAGGACTGAATATCGCGGGTGAATTCGTAAAGGCCCTGCCCGGCCGTTTCGATCTGGAATTCGGTTTGCATGAGGACAGCATTGCCGCAGGACGCGCTGCTTCACAAGTGCCCCTATGAAGTGATCAGGGGCGCCGGAAGAAAGGATCGTCGAACCGGTCATAGCAATAGTTGCGGGCGGTGGCGGCGTTCAGGTTGTAGCCCGGCTTTTTCACCGACAGGGAATACCCTTTTTCCGTACTCGCTCCCGGCGGCGGGGTCAGCGCGAATTTCACCGACTTTCTGCCGGGGCGGTTGACCGAAGGGCCGACGCCCTCCCAGACATAGATCCGCTGGGTGGCGCTGGTACGCAGCTGCGATATGGCAAAATCCCCGATCCCACACCAGTAATCCTGCGCCGAGGTGCCGACCCGGCTCACCACTTCCCAGACACCCTCTTCGACAGGCAGCACTTCGTGGCGGTTCCAAGACCACCAGGCCTGCACCGAGACGGATTGCGCGGTAACAGGCTGCACCGCAAGGGCTGTCGCAAAGGCCAAGGCAGGCCAGAACATCGGTTTCATCGGTCTACTCCCCTGTTGCGTCACCAGAAGTATAGCACAGGCCCGCTGTTCGGCGACCTCAGCCGGTTCGCCAGCGCCCGTCAGCGGGTCAGAAACCCGTCGGCAATTGGTGACAGAATGACAGGGCTGCGCGCACCTGCATCGCATCGCCGACGTTCAGGCGGTTGATCGGCGGATTAGTGATAGGCTCCGCTCCCGCCAGCATATTCGCATCGAGCGTGAACTGCACCGCAGAGCGGCGGTTGGTCGTATCGCTGGGTCCCATGCCGCGGGACACATAAACCATTGCCGACATCGGCGCGCCAAGCGCACGCACGGCATAATCCCCAGCGCCACACCAATAGTCCAATCCGGTCCCGCCTGCGATCGGAACGACCTCGAACACCTGCTCCGATACCGGGTTGACCCGCGCCGACTTGCGGCTGGTAAAGGCGTCAGCCGCCCCGGCAAGGCCAAGAGCCGCCGAGGCCGAAAAGACGACCACTGCAAATGAAAATCTTCGCGCCATTGCGACACCCTCCAATACCGTCAAGCTCTATTCCTCACACGGTATGATCCTAGGGCCAGCCCCGCTTCGCGCCAGCCCCGGGGCTATCACGCTCTCGTGTATCTGTCGCTTCGAACGTGGCGCGCCCACCGGCCTGCGTATCAGGGACGGATCGGACGCTGGCTGCAATAGGTTCTGGCCTGCTGGACCGACATGGAGTCGCCGGGACGGATGCCAAAGGTGAACCAACCGCGATCCGTACCCAGCCCGGCGACCTGATCAGCCGAAAGGGTGAATTGCACGGCAGACCTCTTACCTGTGGTGACGCTTTCACCGCGCCCACGCAGGACATAAATCGGGTCGCGCCAATCCGCGCCAAGCACACGACGAGCATATTCGGAGGCCCCGCACCAGAATTCCTCAACAGTGCCAGAACTGCGCGGAACGACTTCGAACACCGTGTCACTCACGGCATTCACCTGCACCCCATTGGCAAGCGTGAAGGCCTGCCCGACGGAGGGAGACAGGAGAAAAAGGGCGCACCCGAGGCTGGATAGAAAATTCTTCATGGCAGGAAATCCGTTGTTTTCTCAAACATAGGGATCCCCGTAGGCAGAACCAAGGGGCGGCGCCCTCACTTAGAGAAGATCAGCAAAGAGCAGCTTTAGCTCGAATTCCGCAGCAAGTACGCGGCCGCCTGCACATCCAGCTCCCCAGACGGGCCGGGATCAGTTGCGTTTGGGAAAGGGAATGATCTGCGCGCTTTGCTGTGTGCCGAGTGTCTGTTCCAGAATGGCCAGAACTTCGGGTTTCGGTGTCTTTCCCTTGGTCGGGCTGAACCGGCTTCGTGCCTGCTCCCGCAGCATGCTGCGCGCGGTATCGCCGTCGATTTCCTGCAAGCGTTCGCCCTGATCCTTCAGAACCTCCAGCATGAACTGGTTGGCCTCGGTCAGGTTCTTGAGATGCAGAAGCTTTTCCTCAAGTTCACTCAGAGCGGCGGTGGTTCCCCGGTTTGCAGACATCATTTCCCCCGAAATGCAAAGTTCCTTAACCAAAAGTTTACGCAGCTCCCCCGCCAAGGGCAAGGATCAGGGTAAAGAGATGGTTAACGAGGTGCGCAGGCCCGTCGCCCTTCCCGCGAGATGCCTGCACGGGAAGGGCATTCAACGCCTTTCGGAAGAAAGAAAAAGGCGCCGTGAGGGGCGCCTTTTTGATCACTGGTCGAGGAAGCTGCGCAGCTTGCGGCTGCGGCTGGGATGTTTGAGCTTCCGCAGCGCTTTCGCTTCGATCTGACGGATCCGTTCGCGGGTCACGCTGAACTGTTGACCGACCTCTTCGAGCGTGTGGTCGGTGTTCATGCCAATGCCAAAACGCATCCGCAGAACCCGTTCCTCGCGCGGGGTGAGCGAGGCCAGAACCCGGGTGGTGGTTTCCTTGAGGTTTTCCTGAATGGCGCTGTCCAGGGGCAGCACCGCGTTCTTGTCCTCGATGAAATCGCCCAGCTGGCTGTCTTCCTCGTCCCCGATCGGGGTTTCGAGGCTGATCGGCTCCTTGGCGATCTTCATCACCTTGCGGACCTTCTCAAGCGGCATCTGCAGCTTTTCAGCCAGTTCTTCCGGCGTCGGCTCGCGGCCGATTTCGTGCAGCATCTGACGGCCTGTGCGGACCAGCTTGTTGATCGTCTCGATCATGTGGACCGGAATACGGATGGTGCGCGCCTGATCCGCGATACTGCGGGTGATCGCCTGACGGATCCACCATGTGGCGTAGGTCGAGAACTTGTAGCCGCGGCGGTATTCGAACTTGTCCACCGCCTTCATCAGGCCGATGTTGCCTTCCTGGATGAGGTCGAGGAACTGCAGGCCGCGGTTGGTGTACTTCTTCGCGATGGAGATAACGAGACGCAGGTTCGCCTCGACCATTTCCTTCTTGGCCTGACGCGCCTCTTTTTCACCCTTCTGCACCTGCTGCACAATGCGGCGGAACTCGCTGATATCGAGACCGACATACTGGCCGACCTGCGCCATGTCAGCGCGCAGTTCTTCCACCTTGTCGGTGGAGCGTTCGATGAACATCTGCCAGCCCCGCCCCGGTTTCGCGGACATATCCGCCAGCCAGTTCGGATCCAGCTCGCGGCCACGGTATTCCTCAACGAATTCGCGACGGTTGATACGGGCCTGGTCAGCTAGCTTCACCATGGCGCTATCGATCTGCATCACGCGGCGGTTGATGCCGTAAAGCTGGTCGATCAGGGCTTCGATACGGTTGTTGTGCAGGTGCAGACCATTCACCAGTTCCACGATCTCGGACCGCAGCTGTTGGTAGGTCTTTTCGTCCTGCGCGCTGAACGATCCGTCCTCATTCAGAGTGGCCGAAATCCGGCTGTCCTGCATTTCGCTCAGCTGAGCGTAATCCGAGGAGATCTGCTCCAGCGTGGTCAGCACGCGATCCTTGAGCGCAGCCTCCATCGCGGCCAGGGACATATTGGCCTGTTCGTCCTCGTCATCGTCGTCATCGCTGGCAATCGGATTGCCGTCCGCGTCGAGTTCGGGCCCCTTGTCTTCCTTGGCGGGTTTGGCGGCATCGGACACCGCACCGGTGTTCACCACCGGTTCGGCAACTTCGCCCTCTTCGTCCATCTGGTTGCCAAAGGTGGCCTCAAGATCGATGACGTCGCGCAGCAGAATGTCTTCGGACAGGAGTTCGTCGTGCCAGATGGTGATCGCCTGGAAGGTCAGCGGGCTTTCGCAGAGGCCCAGGATCATCGTATTCCGGCCGGCTTCGATCCGCTTGGCGATGGCGATCTCGCCTTCGCGGCTCAGCAGTTCGACAGAGCCCATTTCACGCAGATACATGCGGACCGGATCATCGGTGCGGTCCAGTTTTTCCGCAGCCGCCCCGGCCACCGCGACTTCGCGGTTGGATTCGGTCGTCACCAGTTCGGTCGAGCCTTTGTTCTGCTCTTCCTCTTCGGCCTCTTCGTCCTCGATGATATTGATGCCCATTTCGGAGAGCATCGACATCACGTCCTCGATCTGTTCCGAGCTGACCTGATCCGGCGGCAGGACCTGATTGAGCTGATCGTAGGTGATGTACCCCTTCTCGCGGGCCTCCGCGATCATCTTCTTGACCTGGGCCTGGCTCATGTCCAGAGAGATTTCGGCTTCCTGATCGTCAGGTTTGCGGTCGTCGGTGTCTTTGGCGGCCATTCAATGCTCCTCTAAGAGGCTGGGGCGATTCGGGTATCGCGAATCATTAGCGCGAACTTCTGATTCGTCACCCCGTTTACCCAATTTTCTTTCGCTCTTCCTTAGGAAAACACCCTTTTGTCGAAAGGTGTGTCATTTCTCGGAAAAGCCGATTCGGTCCAGAAGGGCGCCAAATGCATCGCGTTCCTCGCGATCCAGACGGGCGCCGTTCTCGCCAACGTCATATTGTGCCCTGTCTTCATTTTCACTTCGCACGGCCCTGTTCCGCGCCTCGGCGGCCTGCTTCAACCGCCAAGTCAAAGCCTCGTCCGCAAGACCGCTCAGGTCCTCCTCCGCCTCGGCCAGTTCCGCGTCCAGCCCGCGCAGAGCTTCGAGTTTCGGGAACTCTTCGGCCAGTGTCAGCCGGGCAGCCTCAGCATCGCCGGGTTTGCGCAGGCAGGGGATAATTGCCACATGGCGAAGGGCAAAGAGATTTTCAAGAGCGTGCGGGCCTAGGCTGTATTCGATTTCTTCTTTCAGCCGCTCCGGTGCGTCGATGCCATAGCGCAGGACCATGTCGCGCAGCGCCGCCAGATCCGGATCGGTGCACAGCATCCGCTCCAGATTGGTTTCGAACTCATGGACCACCGCGGGGGTGGTGATCACGGTGGCCAGAATGACAGCTTCGCGCGCTCGGGCCAGGCCTGCCTCATCCGATCCGGCCAGCAGCGAGCTGCGGGTGCTGGCCAGTGGGGTCAGAACCGCTCCCGGTCCGCGCCAGGGCGGTCGCGCTCCGTCGCGAAAGCCTCGCCCGCTCTTGGGGCTGCTGCCCGTCGGGGAAAACCCTTCGCTGCGCTGCGGACGGTTGCCGCGGAACAGCTGCCAGCGCAGCTCCTTGATATCCTCGCCATAGTGCTGGCGGATGGAGGGATCTCGGATCAGGCGGATCTTTTCGCGCAGCGCCTTGTCCAGCGCCGCCTTGCGTTCGGGGCTGTCGAACACACGCCCTTCGGTTTCGCGCTGCCACAGCAGTTTCACCATCGGCATCGCCTGATCCAGCACCGCCTGCACCGCGGCGGGGCCTTCGCTGCGGATCATGTCGTCGGGATCCTTGCCCTCTGGCATGATCGCAAAACGCAGGGATTTCCCAGCCTCGAGACGCGGCAGGGCCAGATCGATCAGCCGCATGGCCGCGCGGATGCCTGCCTTGTCGCCATCAAGGGCGATCACCGGCTCATCCGACATCCGCCACAGCATCTGCAGCTGATTTTCGGTAATCGCCGTGCCCAGCGGCGCCACGCAGGAAGCAAAGCCGCCTTCTGACAAAGCGATCACATCCATATAGCCTTCGGCCACGATCAGTGGCGTGTCCCGCCCAGCGGCGGCGCGGGCCGGACCGTGATTGTACAGGCTGCGACCCTTGTCAAAGAGCTCGGTCTCGGGAGAGTTCAGGTATTTGGCGTTGTCGTTCGGGTCCATCGCCCGCCCGCCAAATGCAATCGCCCGTCCCCGCGCATCGCGGATCGGGAACATGATCCGGTTGCGGAAAGTGTCATAGGGTTTGCCGCCCTTGCTTGAGGGCTTGGCCAAACCGGCCGCCATGATCAGATCCTCGGGCACGCTTTTGCCGCGCAGGTGATCCCAAAGCCCCTGCCAGCCATCCGGAGCAAAGCCGATCTGCCAGCGCTCCAACGCCTCCCCGGTCAATCCGCGCCCCGCCAGATAGGCGCGCGCGGCGGTGCCACCTTGGGTGTTCAGCTGCAGGCGGAAGAACTGCACCGCCTGCTCCATCACTTCGGCCAGCTGGCTGCGGCGGTCCTGTTTCTGCTGCGCCTGCGGATCGCGCCGGGGCATCTCCATGCCCGCCTCCCCCGCGAGGATCTCAACCGCCTCCATGAAACCGACGTTTTCGGTTTCCTGCACGAATTTCAGCGCATCACCTTTGGCCTGACAGCCAAAGCAATAATAAAAGCCTTTGCGGTCATCGACGTGGAAACTGGCGGATTTTTCGTGATGAAACGGACATGGCGCCCACATGTCGCCCTTGCCCATGTTGGATTTGCGCTGATCCCACATGACCTTGCGCCCGACCACAGCGGTCAGGCTGGTCCGGGTACGCAATTCATCCAGAAAACCGGGCGGCAGGGACATGTCAGTTCGATTGCAGCTGTTTTTTCATCGCCTGGATCTGATCCCAGTTTTCCAGGCACTGCTCTTCGAAGGTGGCGCCAAGGTCCACCTTGCGCAGATCGCGGCGTTTCATTGAGTAGACATGCGCGGTCAGTTGCGGGATCGCCTTGGAATACTGTTCCGGCCAGTCGGGATTGTCCGCCAGAATCGTCTGTTCCACCTTTTCCTGCCGCACCCGGTCCATCCGCGCCTGCTGCACGGCGGCCATTACCTGCCCTTGATACCTGCAGCTTTCCTCTTTGCTTTCAGCGGCATAGGACGGTGCGGCGAGCAAGGCAGCCAGAATGGCTGCGACAGGGGTCGCGACGGGAAGAATGCGGATCATAGATACGCTCCGGGAATCAGTTGGTGATCCCGGAAGACTACCCCCGCGCGGCGACGGCTTCCATGGCTGTTTTCAGATCGTGCACCAGAGTGCGCGCCAGAGAGCGGAACACCATGATCTGGAAACTGTCCGCGCCAATGCGGGTGACCGAGGCCATCATGTGACGCAATTCGGTACGCGCAGTGTGGCCGCGCTTGAAGCTCTGCACGCGCAGATCGATAGGACACAGCCGAGCCAGGACATCTTCAGCCCCAGCCCCTTCAAGCCGCACCACGGCCCAGGCATCGCTTTGATCCGTCAGCGCGGCATGGTCGGCCAGCGTCGCATCTGGCTGAGGCCCGGCCAGCAGCGCCATGTTCCGACCGAACCAGATGGCTCGGCTGCCCGCCTTGCCGGTGCTGCGTCCCGGCGCTGGCAGTTTCATGCCATGGGCGGCCTCAAGCGCCGCCTCCAATGCCTGATCCTTACCGTTGAACACCGCGATGGTGGTCAGATGGCCCAGATCCTCTTCGCTCAGCTTCAGGGCGCCAACGGTGACCGGCAGCAGACCGTCACAGGGGCTTTTTGCAGTCAGTTCAGCCACGGGCACGCTCTCCTTCCGGGTCATAGAATTGCGGTTCAACCACTTCGCACAGGGTGTCGATGCCACGCATGTGATCGACCAGACGCACGGTATCGCCGATCCGCTTCGCTCCCTTCGTCAGGAAGGCCAGTGCAATGGAATGCCCCAGCGTGGGCGAGAACCCGGCCGAGGTGACATAACCCTGATCGTGCACCCGCTCGACCGGGTCCTCGGGATTGAACAGATGCGCCCCAGCGGTCAACTGCTTGACCGCGCCGACGGGTTTGAGGCCAACCATCTGCATGCGATCCTCTGCCATCAGCCCTTCGCGCTGGGACATGGGCTTGCCAAAGAAGTCCTTCTTCTTGGACATCATGCCCTGCAGACCAAGGTCAAAGGCCGTCACGGTGCCATTGATCTCGGCATGGGTGATAAAGCCCTTTTCGATCCTGAGGACATTCAGCGCCTCCATGCCGTAGGCGCCACCGCCTGCAGCCTCGGCGCGCGAGACCAGCTCGCGGAACAGGGCATCGCCATAGCGGGCCGGAACCGCCAGTTCATAGGCTTCCTCGCCGCTGAAGGAGATGCGGAACAGCCGCCCCGCGACACCCATCACCGAGACCTCGCCACAGGCCATGAAGGGCCAGCTTTCGCTGTCAATCTCACTGTCGAGAAGACCGTTCAGCAGCGCCCTTGCCTTGGGACCGGCAACAGCAAACTGCGCCCATTGCTCAGTGACCGAGGCAATGCGCACATCCCAGTCGGGGCGCAGGACCTGCATCACATATTCCAGATGCGCCATCACCTGACCGGCACCAGAGGTGGTGGTGGTCATCACGAAATGCTCGTCACCCAGACGCGCGGTGGTACCATCGTCCATAACAAAACCATCTTCGCGCAGCATCAGACCATAGCGCGTGCGCCCGACCTTCAGGGTCGAGAACATGTTGGTATAGACGTAATCCAGCAGCTTGCCCGCGTCGGGGCCCTGAATGTCGATCTTGCCCAGGGTCGACACTTCGCAGATGCCCACATGATTGCGCACATATGTGACTTCGCGGTCGCAGGACTGACGCCAGTTGGTCTCCCCGTGTTTCGGGAAATAGGCTGCGCGGTACCACAGGCCGACTTCCAGCTGCTGCGCGCCACGTTCATCGCTTGCCTGATGCGAGGTCAGGTGGCGCTGCGGCTTGAAGCCCTGCCCCTCGGCCCCCGCGCCCATGGCACCGATGCTGACCGGCACGAAAGGCGGACGGAAGGTGGTTGTGCCGGTTTCCGGGATGCTGCGCCCAGTAGCATCAGCCAGTACCGCCAGCGCCGCCACGTTCGAGTTCTTGCCCTGATCCGTCGCCATACCTTGGGTGGTGTAGCGCTTCATATGCTCGACCGAGCGGAAGTTCTCCCCGGCGGCCTGTTTCACATCCTTGACGGTAACATCGTTCTGGAAATCGAGCCAGGCGCGCCCCTTGCCCGGCACCGCCCACAAGGGGGTGATACGATAGGGATCATCCTCGGCCTGCGGCAGATCCGCAGAGACCACCTTGAGGCCCAGCGCCTCAAGCGCAGCACTTGCCGCTGCAGCGCCTTCGCGCAGGGCACCGGCAGTGGAGAACTCGCCATTGCAGGCCCCCGCTGTCACCAGACCCGGCACGCTGCCCTCGCGCGGCACAAAGGCGGCGATATCGCGGCGCCAGACCGGGCGGGCATTCAGATGGCAGGTCAGATGCACCGACGGGTTCCAGCCGCCCGACATGGCGAGGCAATCTGTCTGGATCTTTTCCTCACCAGCGACAGAACGCACGGTGATATTTTCCAGCCGCTTGCTCCCGCCTGCGTCGCAGACCTGCGCGCCCTTCATTACCGGGAAGAGATCACTGCCCGGCGCATCGTGGCGGCTGTCGATCAGCGCCGCGACATGCACGCCTGCCTGCGCCAGATCACGGGCGGTGCGGTGCGCATCGTCGTTATTGGCAAATATGGTAACCCGCTCCCCCGGGGCAACGCCCCAGCGGTTGAGATAGGCCCGCACCGCGCTGGCGGTCATGATGCCTGGGCGGTCGTTGTTGCGGAAGGCAACCGGACGCTCGATCGCGCCGGCCGCCAGTACCGCGTGTTTGGCGGCGATACGCCAGAAACATTCGCGCGGCAGATGGCATTCCTTCAGCGAATGACGGCGCGGCATGTGGTGGGCGACACGCTCCAGCGCGCCATAGGTGCCCTGATCATAGGCGCCGGTCACGGCCGTGCGCGGCATAAGGCGCACATTGTCCATCTCCGACAGCTCTTTCAAAGCGTCCTTTGCCCAGAGGTGGGCAGGCTTACCGTCGATGTCTTCCTGTTCTGCCAGAAGACGCCCGCCCATGCGGCTGTCCTCTTCGGCCAGAATTACATCGGCGCCCGCGCGCCCCGCCACCAACGCCGCCATCAGACCCGCAGGCCCCGATCCGATCACCAGAAGATCGCAGAAGGCATAGGCCTTTTCGTAGCAATCCGGATCGGCCGCGCCGCTGAGTGCACCAAGCCCCGCCGCGCGGCGGATCATCGGCTCATACAGCTTTTCCCAGAAGGCTGCCGGCCACATGAAAGTCTTGTAGTAGAACCCCGCGCCCAGGAACGGCGCCGCCAGATCATTGACCGCCATCAGGTCGGTCTCGACCGAAGGCCAGCAATTCTGACTGCTGGCGCTCAGCCCTTCGAACAGCTCCTGCGTGGTGGCCCGCACATTGGGATCGGCGAATTCGCCGCTGCCCACCGTGACCAGCGCGTTCGGCTCCTCGCTGCCAGCCGTGAGGATGCCACGCGGGCGGTGGTATTTGAACGACCGGCCCACCAGATGCACCCCATTGGCCAGCAAGGCCGAGGCCAGCGTGTCGCCTTCGAGCCCCATCATGTGGCGACCGTTGAAAGAGAAGGTGACCGGCTTTGCGCCTTCAACCAGCCCCTTGCCGGGCAATCTCATGCTCATGCCGCACCTCCCAGACCCGCGTCCGAGGCCAGTGTCACCTCAAGGATCTCATGGCTTGCGGTATTGCGCAGCACCTTCAGCCAGGCACCGCAGCCCATTTCGTGATACCAAAGCTCTTCCAGCGGGCCTGCCGGGTTTTCCCGCAGGTTCACGTGCTGGTGCCAGACGTCCAGATCCGCATCCGCTGCGGGCTGCTCCAGCGCCGCACCGCGATAGTAGAATTCGCGGCGGTCCCGCTCTCCGCAATTCGGGCAGGTGATCCTCATGACTGCCGCACTCCCGTGGTTCTGATCCGTGTTCCGTTCATCTCTCTTGCCGCCGTTCGGCGCGTCGCGGGGTCAATGCAGGTTATGCTGAGCACCGGTCCCCTCCTCATCCATGAGTCCGACGCCGGTGCGGAAACGATCCAGTTTGAACCGGGTTGCCGCGCCATGCGGGCGGTCGGTGGCAATAAGATGCGCGTAGACATTGCCGGAGCCCGGCGTAGCCTTGAAGCCGCCGTAGCACCAGCCGCAATTGAGATAGAGCCCGTCTATGGGCGAATGGTCGATGATGGGCGATCCGTCCGGCGTCATATCCATGATGCCGCCCCAGCTGCGCAAGAGCCGTGCCTTGCCCACCGCAGGCACCATGGCCATGCAGGTTTCCATGGTGTGCTCCACCATCGGCAGGTTCCCCCGCGCCGCATAAGAGCTGTAGAAATCAAGGTAGCTGCCAAAGACCAGCCCGCCCTTGTCGGACTGGCTGATATAAAGGTGCCCCTCGGCAAAGGTGATGACGTTGTCGATGATCGGCTTCACCCCTTCGGAAACGAAGGCCTGCAAGACGTGGCTTTCGATCGGCAGGGTCAGCCCCGCCATTGCCGCCACCTGACCGGAGCGCCCGGCAGCAGCCATCGCGACCTTCTTGGCCCGGATCGGCCCGCGCGCGGTCTGCACCCCCGTGACGCGTCCGTTTTCAACGTCGATGCCGGTGACTTCGCAGTTCTGGATCAGATCGACCCCGCGCATGTCGGCGCCACGGGCAAAGCCCCAGGCCACCGCATCGTGGCGCGCAGTGCCGGCCCGGCGCTGCAGCAAACCGCCCATGATCGGAAAGCGGTTGTTTTCGAAGTTGAGGAATGGCGCCATGCGGCGCACGCCTTCGCGGTCCAGAAGTTCCGCATCGTCCCCCTGATTGACGATGGAGTTGCCCCGCCGAACGATGGCATCGCGCTGGCCGTCGTTGTGAAACAGGTTGATGATCCCGCGCTGCGACATCATCGCGTTATAGTTCAGCTCCTGCTCCAGGCTTTCCCACAGGCGCAGGGAGTGAGAGTAGAATTCGGAGTTGCCCGGAAGGTAGTAGTTGGCGCGCACGATGGTGGTGTTGCGCCCTACGTTGCCACCGCCGATATAACCACGCTCCAGCACCGCGACGTTGGTAATACCGTGCTCAGCGGCCAGATAGTAAGCCGTCGCCAGACCGTGGCCACCGCCGCCGATGATGATCACATCATATTCGCGCTTGGGCTCGGGATCGCGCCAATGCGGACGCCAGCCCTTGTTGCCGGTCAGCCCTTCCTTCAGCACCCGCCAACCCGAAAACCGCATCTGTGACCTCCACCTTTCAGTCCCGCCCTCGCTGCGCATGTATGGCGCCGCAGGCTCTATCGTAGTGCTAGCGATTTTACCGGGCGGCTCCTACCCCTTTTTCGACAGAAAGCTCCGGAACCGCGCATCGCACAGGCCGCAATGCACCCTTTCTGGGCAGGTCTGTCTAGTCCTCAATACGACAGATCGTGACGCAACTGGACCAAGGTGCAAATTCCCACACTGCCGCAGCCTCATCAGCAAGCCTCTCACACACAGAAACGGCGGGCACAGGGCCCGCCGCAAGATTGCGATCAGCTGTTTGCGAGAAATGCCCCTTACAGCCCCTTGGCGCGGTAGCTAGCAGCGACTTTTTCGATCGAGACCAGATAGGCGGCAGTGCGCAGATCCATCACGTCGTCGCGGTCATGCCAGACCTCGCGCATCGACTGGTAGGCGATACGCATGGTATCATCGAGGCCGGAACGCACCAGCTCAAGCTCATCGGCACCGCGCAGATACCTCTGTTTGAAATCCGGGCTTGGCGACCAAGTCTTGCCCAGCGCCTCGCTCAGGCTCTCCATCTGGTCCACCACCAGTTGGTGACGCGCCTCTTCCTGACGGCGCTGCATACGGCCAAAGCGGATGTGGCTGAGGTTCTTGACCCATTCAAAGTATGAGACCGTCACGCCGCCCGCGTTGGCGTACATGTCCGGAATGATCACCGTACCCTTGTCGCGCAGCACCTCATCCGCACCGGCGGTGACCGGGCCATTCGCGGCCTCAATGATCAGCGGCGCCTTGATGCGGGCGGCGTTGGACATATTGATGACACCTTCCAGCGCCGCCGGGATCAGGATGTCGCAGTCCTGCTCCAAAAGCGCGGCACCATCGGCGGTATGGGTGGCGTCGGGATACCCGGAGATGCCGCCATGTTTGACGATCCAGTTGCGCACGGCCTCCACGTCCAGCCCCTCTTCGCGGTGCAGGGCACCGTCGCGTTCGATGATCCCGGTAATGAGAGCACCATCTTCCTCGCTCAGAAACTTGGCGGCGTGATAGCCCACGTTGCCAAGGCCCTGCACAATGACGCGCTTGCCATCGAGGGTGCCCGACAGGCCCGCCTTGGCAATATCCTCGGGGTGGCGGAAGAACTCCCGCAGGGCGTATTGCACGCCGCGCCCCGTTGCTTCGACCCGGCCAGCGATCCCGCCAGCATTGAGGGGCTTGCCGGTGACGCAGGCACGAGAGTTGATATCGGTGGTGTTCATGCGCGCGTATTGGTCGGCAATCCAGGCCATTTCGCGTTCACCGGTGCCCATGTCGGGCGCCGGAACGTTCTGGCTGGGGTGGATCAGATCGCGTTTCGCCAACTCATAGGCAAAACGGCGGGTGATCAGCTCCAGCTCGTGCTCTTCGTATTCGCGCGGGTCGATGCACAGACCGCCCTTGGAACCGCCAAAGGGCGCTTCGACCAGGGCGCATTTATAGGTCATCAGCGCCGCCAGCGCCTCGACCTCGTCCTGATTGACGCCCATGGCATAGCGGATACCGCCCTTGACCGGCTCCATATGTTCGGAATGCACCGAGCGATAGCCGGTGAAGGTATGGATTTTGCCGCGCAGGCGCACGCCAAACCGCACCGTGTAGGTCGCGTTGCAAACCCGGATCTTTTCCTCAAGCCCCGGCGGCAGGTCCATGATGGAGACCGCCCGGTTGAACATCAAATCGACGCTCTCGCGGAAACTGGGTTCGTTCTGGCTGCTCATGCTCGCTTCTCCGTGCTTTATTGCGCGACTCGTGATGAAACTTAAGGCAACTCTATGCACGGATGTTTAAGGCATGCGACCTTTTTGACCATTCCCATCCAAAAGAATCACCTTCGCAACTTTTGGTCAGCGATTCGCTCTTTGGTCTAACCGGCACTTTTTCCCAAACCGAAACAATCTGCCGCCCCTCACCTAGCATTGATTAAGCGGATGGTAACAATTGTTAAGGTTTTACCCCTGTCGTGCCCCATTTCCGCCATCTTCCCCAAGCAATCATAAACGCCAGCCACCAAAATCCGAAGACCGTCGTCCGAAACAGAACGGGCATAGGGGATGTGTAATATGAGTGTGCGTCGCAGAGCCGCAAAAGATATCAGTAAGGACGTCCTGACCCGGCAGATGGCCCGGATGCGCGCCTTTGCACGGGATGACAGCGGTGCCATGGCCGCGCCGACCATTTTCTTCTTTCTGGCCATGCTGGCCGTTGGCGGCATCGGTATCGACCTGATGCGGATGGAGCGCGACCGGACGGTTCTGCAGTACACGCTGGACCGCGCGGTGCTGGCGGCTGCCGATCTGGACCAGCCACTGGCCCCCGAAGTGGTGGTGCAGGATTACCTGAGCAAAGCCGGAATGGAAGAATACTATCAACCGCCTGAGGTGTCGCAGGGGCTCGGCTACAAGAGTGTCGAAAGCACAATCAACACGACCTTCAATGCCCACCTGCTGAAGTTCTCTGGTGGCGGTGACATGCCGATGTACGCCAATTCGCGCGCCGAAGAGACCATCGGCAGCGTAGAGATTTCCATGGTGCTGGATATCTCCGGCTCGATGGACTCGAACCGGCGGCTGATCAACCTCAAGTCCGCCGCGCATAGTTTCATCGATCAGATCACCCAGAACACCAATACCGACAACCTGTCGATCTCGATCATTCCCTATGCCACCCAAGTCAACGCGGGCGAAGCGCTTCTGAGCAAGTACAACGCAGGCTTCGATGACCTTCCGGCAAGCGAATGGAACTATTCGCACTGCGTGAACTTCGTCTACGATCAATACGCCAAGACAACGCTGGACCCGGCCGAGCGCCTGGAGCGCACAGCGCATTTCGACCCGTTCACCTATTCTGAGAACATGATCGCCAGCCCGGTCTGCCCGACACGTGACGGATCGGCCATCCTGCCGTTCACCAACGATCCGACAACCCTACACAACTACATCGACGGCCTCGAGGCAGGCGGCAACACCTCGATCGACATCGGCATGAAATGGGGCTCCGCCCTGCTGGACCCGACCGCGCGGCCGGTTGTCAACGCACTGATTGACGATGGCGAGATCGAAGCGCAGTTTCTGAACCGCCCGACCGAGTACAACAACGGCGACACCCTGAAAATCATCATTCTGATGTCCGACGGCGAGAACACCAATCAATACATGATCAACCCTTCGCGCCGCAGCACCATGTCGGATGTCTGGTACAACGCTGAAACTGGGCGCTACTCCGTCTACCACTCCAATGGCACGAAAAATTACTACTGGCCGCACAAGAACGAATGGTACGACCATCCCTACGGCAATGGCACTCACACTGTATGCGATTACTACTACGGCAATCCCTACAACTGCAGAGATGAGGCAGAGCCCGGCACCGCCGTGCAGTTGAAGTACCATGAGCTTTTCGCACGGGCCTCGCTCGCATGGAACGCGCGCTACAACTACGAGTTCAGTTCCAGCGCCTGGGCAGACTGGTACAATGCCGGAACGTATTTCCACAATCGCGTAGCCAAAGACCAGCACACCAAGAATATCTGCGACCGCACCCGGGACAAGGGCGTGATGATCTACACCGTTGGCTTCGAAGCGCCCCGCAACGGGACCCGCGTGCTGAAAGACTGCGCCAGCTCGCCCGCACATTTCTTTGATGTGGACGGACTGGAAATCTCCGAGGCCTTTGCCTCGATCGCCACCTCCATCCGCCAGCTGAGGCTGACCCAATGATCCGCCACATGCATACCGCCCTTACGCGTTTCCGCCGTCAGGACGACGGCAGCGCCACGCTGGAATTCGCCATCATCATCCCGGCCTTCCTGATGATCCTGATGTCCACCGTTGAGCTGGGTCTGGTCAATATCCGCCAGTCGCAGCTGGAGCGGGCACTGGATCAGACGGTACGCGAGCTGCGCCTTTCAACGGGTGAGCCAGCGCAACATGACGCAATCCGCGACCGTGTATGCGCCCTGTCGGGCTTCATCGAGAATTGTGCCACCTCCCTGCGTCTGGAGATGGTCAGCCAGGACCCCTTTAACTGGACCGGCATCAACCCCGAACCCGACTGCGTCAGCCGCATCGAAGACGTGCAGCCAGTGCGCACATTCACAAACGGGCAGTCCAACGAGCTGATGCTGATCCGCGCCTGCATGAAATTCCGTCCGATTTTCTCCGATTGGGGGTTGGGCGGAGATCTGGGCAAGGATGCGGACGGCCGTGTCAGCCTTTTTGCCGCGTCAGCCTTCGTTCAGGAACCGAGGTAAGCCATGTTCAAAGCCCTGCGTCACCGCCTGAAATCCTTCTGTCGCGACAGCGAAGGCTCGGTCTCGGTTGAATTCGCGCTTTATGCGCCGCTTCTTCTGGGAACCTTTGCGGCCTTTTACACCTTCTTTGATGCCTTCCGGCAGGAAAGCATGAACCTGAAGGCAGCCTACACGATCTCAGACCTGATCTCGCGCGAGACCAATTACATCAACGACACCTATCTGGACAGTATGTACGCCATGGCCGGGCTGCTGATCCGCGGTGACAGCTCGCTTGGAATGCGGGTATCTGTCGTGCGCTGGGATGAAGCAGACCAAAGCTATTATGTGGACTGGTCCAAAGTGCGCGGTGGTGGCTACGAGGAATGGACCGATGCCACCATCCATCTGGTTAAGGATGATCTGCCGTCCATGCCTGATCAGGAACGCGTGATCCTGGTGGAGACCACCAACACGGTCGAACCGGCCTTCCGCATCGGCATTCCGACGATGGATATCAACAACTTCGTCTTCACCCGCCCGCGTTTTGCGCCGCAGGTCGTCTTTGTAGATACCAAGGAAAACGGCAACAGCCACAACGACGGTTCAATGGCCCTCTGAACCCACCTCTGGCTGGAACGGGTTAGTCAGATAACAACAGGAGAGAACGCGTCGCTCTGTGTCAGCGCGCTCAACCCTCCAGGTCAGCCCCCCATATCGCGCCGGGCGATCATGGCCGCCAGGATTTCCGACATAGCCTTGCTTTGCGAGCCAGGCGTCACCCCACCAACCCCGATCCGGCGCCCCATGCGCCACCAGAGGCCTGGCATCCAGGCGCGGGAACCCGGGGTTTTCCGGCGCATCAGAAACCCGTTCGAAGGCTTGAAGGCAAAGAAACCGCGATCGATGGTTTCGATATCCGCAACCCGTGCAATCTCGGTCCCGTCCGTGCAGCGCAACACCTCTTCAGTGAGCTCGATCCGATAGGCCGTCGCCTGCCACATGCGCACCGACAGCCACAGGGCGGCGCAGCCAACCACCAGAAGAAACACCAGCCAGGCTGCCGAGGGCGGCGTAGAAAAGGCCACGTAGATCAGGATAATCCCCACCGAAGCCAGCATCCCTACCCCCATGACACGCCGCGGGCCGGATGCCTCGATCTTTGCCACCACCTCGTCATTCATGCGCCTGTCTCCTGCACTGTGCTGTAGCGCGGCATAGCCTGAAATGGCGCAGGCGAACAGCCCTGCGATGCAATGCGACCCTCAGTGGGCCGGTATTGCGCATTTGCGCACAGTGCCTCTCCCACCATCGTGATTTGCGGGCAGCCCAAACCCCTCTATCTGTACATCAAAGCGAAAAGGCCAGGAGACTCCAAATGTCCATCAGACCGATTGTCGAGACCCGCAACGCCATGCCGACCATGGAAGGCGCCGGTGTAAAGCTGCACAGGGCCTTTGGATTTCATGACCCCAGCGAACTGGATCCGTTCCTGCTGTTCGATGACTTCCGCAATGAGCACCCGCAGGACTATATGCGCGGCTTTCCCTGGCACCCCCACCGCGGTATCGAGACCATCACCTATGTGCTCTCCGGCACCGTGGAGCACGGCGACTCGCTGGGCAACACCGGCACGCTGGGCGCCGGGGACGTGCAATGGATGACCGCGGGATCCGGCATCCTGCACCAGGAGATGCCCAAGGGAAACATCAACGGCCAGATGCACGGCTTCCAATTGTGGGGCAACCTGCCCTCCAGCCAGAAGATGACCGATCCGCGCTACCAGGATGTCGAAGGCAAGGAGATCCCCGAGATCATCGACGATGACGGCACCCGCGTCAAAGTCATCGTCGGCGAATTCTGGGGCAAGACCGGCCCGGTGGATGGCATCGCCGCAGACCCGCAGTATCTCGATATCTTTGTGCCTGCCGGGGTCAAGAAGACCTTCAAGATCGACACCTACCGCCGCGCCTTTGCCTATATCTTCGAAGGTCAAGGCGCCTTTGTGGATGCATCCCGCCCACAGGGTGTTCTGCTGGAAAAAGAAGTCGCAGGGGAAGAACTGCACATTCGCGACATGTCTGGCGACCGTACGCTGGTGCGTTTTGGCACCGGCGAAGAGATCACCGTTCAGGCCGGTCCCGAAGGTCTGCGCTTCCTGCTGATTTCCGGCGCGCCGATCGAAGAGCCGGTGGCCTGGCATGGCCCGATCGTGATGAATACCCAGGCCGAGCTGCGTCAGGCCTTCCGCGATCTGAACAACGGCACCTTCATCAAACCGGCGCACTAAGCCCGGCCCCTACCCTGCCTCCGATCCATCCGGGGGCAGGCCAAACCGGCGGATCAGGCCGCGACGGCCTTGCGCACCATGTCCCAGTAGATCGTCTCGACCTCCTGCAACGAAAGGCGCCCGCCCGTCCGGTACCAGGTCATGACACCATTCAGCATCGCGATCACCGCCAACGTTGCGATTTTGGTGTCAGGGATCCGGAACACACCCTCCTCCACGCCTTGCTTCAGCACCGCTTCCAGCGCGTCCTCATAGTTGCGGCGCATGGTTTCGATGACGGCGAAGTTCTCATCTGACAGGTTGCGCAGCTCCATGTAGGCGATGAAGACAGCATCTGGCCGCTCCATATGGAAGCGAATGTGAAAGCGCACGAAACGTTCCAACTCCCCCAGCGCGTCCTCCACCGCTGGATCCGCCTGCCAAGCCTCCATCAGCTCGCTCATGTGGCGTTGCATCAGGCTGAACAGCAGGCTTTGCTTGTCCGGCGTATAGTTATATAGCGCCCCGGCCTGCACCCCGACCTCCGCCGCGATCTGGCGCATCGACACGGCGGCGTAGCCATGCTGCGCAAACAGCCGCAGCGCCGCCGCCTGAATGCGCGGGCCGGTAATATCGGAGTGTGAGCCTTGAGTACGTGCCATGCGCTCAAAGCTAACTGAACATTTGTTCAGATAAAAGCCCCGCTTGTGCCCTTGTCTGCAATTGTGCATCAAGGAGGCGCGCGTAAGCGAGAAGGACCCGCCTGATGCTTCAACTCTCCGTGAACCGATGATGCCTCTGCGCCTTACCCATATCTCCCTTCTTGGCCTGCTGTCTGCAGCCATCGCGGTAGCGGCCTGTACCCGGGTGCCGGAAATCGAGGACAGACTGTCGCCGGATATGCGCTCAGCCAGTTATCCGCCGCTCCTGCCCGTTGACCAGTTGGTTACCCCTCTGCCGGTCCCCGAAGAGCAAAGCAGCGATCTGGAGCAGGAGATGGCGGCCCGCACCGCGCGCCTGCAGGCCCGGGCAGAAGAGCTCAGGAAAGCCCAGAACTGAACCATTTGCGCCCCTGGCGCCACCCTTTCCATTTTCTGATACCGCTTTCCGGCGCCACTCGGTCCGGCGCCGTTGCACCGCTGCGCCGAACCCGCTAAGGCGGGGCAAAGATTATGTGACAAAGGATCTCCAGCTATGACAGAGCCGCTTCGCCTTGGGATTGCAGGTTTGGGCACGGTCGGCGTCGGCGTGGTAAGAATTATCCGCCGCCAGGCCGAACTGCTGGAGGCGCGCACAGGCCGCCCGGTTGTGATCACCGCCGTATCGGCTCGTGACGCGGCCAAGGACCGTGGCGTTTCGCTGTCCTCCTATGCCTGGGAAACCGATCCCGTGGCGCTGGCGAAACGCGACGATGTCGACGTTTTTGTCGAACTGATGGGCGGGCACGAAGGCGTAGCCAAGGACGCGACCGAGGCGGCGCTGGCCGCTGGCAAGGACGTTGTCACCGCAAACAAGGCGCTGTTGGCGATCCACGGTCAGGCTCTGGCCGAACAGGCCGAGGCCGCAGGCCGCGTGATCCGTTTCGAAGCCGCCGTCGCAGGCGGTATCCCGGTTATCAAATCCCTTACCGAGGGCCTTGCCGGCAACGAAATCACCCGCGTCATGGGCGTGATGAACGGCACCTGCAACTACATCCTGACCCGGATGGAGCATTCCGGCTTGCCCTATGAAACGGTCTTCAAAGAGGCCGACGATCTGGGTTACCTCGAAGCCGACCCGACGCTGGACGTGGGCGGCATCGACGCCGGGCATAAACTGGCGCTGCTTGCCGCGATCGCCTTTGGCACCAAACCGGCCTTTGACGACGTGCAACTGGAAGGCATCCAGCGGATCGCCATCGAAGACATCCGCCACGCCGCCGACATGGGCTTTAGGATCAAGCTTCTGGGCGTCGCGCAGACCTCGGCCCGCGGGCTGGAACAGCGCATGGCCCCCTGCCTGGTGCCCGCGAATTCGCCGCTGGGGCAGCTGGAAGGTGGCACCAACATGGTGGTGATCGAAGGCGATGCCGTCGATCAGATCGTACTGCGCGGCCCCGGTGCCGGCGAGGGTCCGACCGCCAGCGCCGTGCTCGGTGATATCTGCGATATCGCGCGGGGTCTGCGCATTGCTACCTTTGGTCAGCCCGCCGCCACCCTGCAGGAGGCGCCCTCGGCCATGTCCGGCCTGCCCGCGCCCTATTATCTGCGCATGGCGCTTCAGGACAAACCCGGTGCCCTGGCCAAGGTTGCCGCCGCGCTTGGCGATGCTGGCGTATCTATCGACCGGATGCGCCAGTACGGCCATTCCGAAACAATCGCCCCGGTTCTGATCGTGACCCACAAATGCACCAGCGCCATGTTGGACGATGCCCTTGCCGGTCTGGCAGCCACCGGCGTCGTCGATGGCGCGCCTGTGGCCCTGCGTATCGAAGAACTCTGAGGCGACGCCCTGCCCTCATCCAGAAGGCAGAACCATGAAATACCGCGCGGAATGGCCACGGAACTGGTCCAATCCGCGCGATCATCCCTTGCCCGCAGCGCCCTGCGCGGGGTATCGACAAGCAACCCATACGGATTGACACAGGATTATTGAGTATGACCTCGACCAGCTCTGACGCCCCCTTTCACGACCGCATGCTGTCTCTGGGCCTGGCCCGGGTCGCCGAACAGGCCGCACTGGCCTCTGCCTCGCTGATCGGGCGCGGCGACGAAAAAGCTGCCGACCAGGCCGCCGTGAACGCCATGCGTGAACAGCTGAACCTCTTGGACATCGCAGGCGTCGTCGTTATCGGCGAAGGGGAACGGGACGAGGCTCCGATGCTGTTCATCGGCGAAGAGGTCGGCACCGGCAATGGTCCTGGCGTGGACATCGCGTTGGACCCGCTTGAAGGCACCACCCTGACCGCCAAGGACATGCCCAACGCGCTGACTGTGATCGCCATGGGTCCGCGCGGCTCGATGCTGCACGCGCCCGACACCTATATGGACAAGCTGGCCATCGGCCCGGGCTACCCCGAAGGCGTCGTTTCGCTGGATATGTCCCCGCGTGAACGGGTCGAGGCGCTGGCTAAGGCCAAGGGATGCGCGCCGTCGGACATCACCGTTTGCATTCTGGAACGCCCCCGCCACGAAGCGATGATCGCCGAAGTGCGTGAAACCGGCGCTTCGATCCGCCTGATTACCGATGGTGACGTGGCCGGCGTCATGCATTGCGCCGAATCCGAAGTGACCGGCATCGATATGTACATGGGCCAAGGCGGCGCCCCCGAGGGTGTTCTGGCCGCTGCGGCGCTGAAATGCATGGGTGGTCAGATCTTTGGTCGTCTGCTGTTCCGCAACGATGACGAAAAGGGCCGCGCCGCCAAAGCTGGCATCACCGACCTGGACCGCGTCTACACCCGCGACGAGATGGTCACCCAGGACGTGATCTTTGCCGCCACCGGCGTCACCGGTGGTTCACTGCTGCCGCGCATCAAGCGCGAGCCGGGCTGGCTGGAAACCACCACCCTGCTGATGCGGTCGAAAACCGGTTCGGTCCGCCGCATGTCCTACCGCACCCCGGTTTAGGCACAGGGCTGATCCAGCCAACTGTCAGGCCCGAGCGCAGCGGCGCGACGGCTCGGTCGGATTAAACTTTCAAAGGGCCGGGTCCGCAGGGCCCGGCCTTCCTGCATGGGAGAGATGCGTGAGCTTTCTAGGGGTTGAACAGTCACTCACCGGACGGCGCTGGCTGGGGCCGGGCATCGATCTGGAACGCGCAGCCGAGGCCATGGCTCAGCAAACAGGCCTGCCCGCCGCCGTCTGTCAGGTCCTCGCCCGGCGCGGCGTTCCCGCCCATGAGGCAACAGGCTTCCTGACCCCCGCGCTGAAGGACCTGCTGCCCGATCCCCGGCGCATGAAGGACATGGAAACAGCCGCCGCCCGGTTCCTGGAGGCGGTCGAGCAACGCCAGCGCATCGCCATCTTTGCCGATTACGACGTCGACGGCGGCAGCTCTGCAGCGCTTCTCTTGGTCTGGCTGCGGGCAATGGGGCAGGATGCAACACTCTATATCCCTGACCGTATCGACGAGGGTTACGGCCCAAACGACGCCGCCATGTCAGCGCTGGCGCGCGATCACGATCTGATCGTCTGTGTCGATTGCGGCACGCTGTCCCATGGACCGATCGCAGCGGCCAAAGGCGCCGATGTGATCGTGCTGGACCACCACCTGGGCGGAGAAACCCTGCCCGACTGCGTGGCGGTGGTGAACCCGAACCGGCAGGATGAAGACGGGGATCTGGGATATTTCTGCGCTGCAGGCGTGGTGTTTCTGATGTTGGTCGAGGTGCGACGGCAGGCCCGGGAAAAGGGTCT
Organism: Pseudophaeobacter sp. 1A09344; assembly: GCF_041008745.1. NCBI lineage: Bacteria > Pseudomonadati > Pseudomonadota > Alphaproteobacteria > Rhodobacterales > Roseobacteraceae > Pseudophaeobacter > Pseudophaeobacter sp. 1A09344. The sequence goes on along the minus strand of NZ_JAXGFS010000008.1, from coordinate 65,569 downwards.
TGGCACCGGACCGGACCTGATGGCTCTTCTGGATCTTGTCGCCCTTGCCACGGTGGCGGATGTGGCGCCGCTGATCGGCGCCAACCGGGCGCTGGTGCGTCAGGGGCTCAAGGTCATGGCGGCGCGCAAACGCGTGGGTCTGGTGGCTCTGGCCGATGTCAGCCGCATGGATTCGGCGCCCTCCACCTATCATCTTGGCTTTCTGCTGGGACCGCGGGTCAATGCCGGCGGGCGCATCGGCAAGGCGGATCTGGGCGCGCGTCTTCTGGCCAGCGACAACCCGCATGAGGCCGCAGCGCTGGCCGAACGCCTTGACCAACTCAATACCGAACGCCGCGACATCGAGAACGCCGTGCGCGCCGCCGCGCTGGAGCAAGCCGAAGCGCGCGGGCTTGATGCACCGCTGGTCTGGGCCGCAGGCGAAGGCTGGCACCCGGGCGTGGTCGGCATCGTTGCCTCGCGCCTGAAAGAGGCCGCAGGCCGTCCGGCGGTGGTCATCGGTCTGGACGGAGACGAGGGCAAGGGATCGGGTCGCTCGGTCAGCGGCATAGATCTGGGCGCAGCGATCCAGCGGCTAGCCAACGAGGGCCAATTGATCAAGGGCGGTGGGCACAAGATGGCCGCCGGTCTGACCGTCGCGCGGGATAAACTCGAAGAGGCCATGGCGCGGCTGGGCGATCTGCTGGCGAAACAAGGCGCCGGGGACCTTGGCCCTGCAGATGTGAAGCTCGACGGGATGCTGATGCCCGGCGCCGCTTCGATCAACCTGATCGAGCAGATCGAACAGGCCGGTCCCTTTGGCGCCGGGGCCCCTGCCCCGCGCTATGCCTTTCCCGATCTTGAGGTCCGCTTTGCCAAACGGGTCGGAGAATCGCATCTGAAACTGTCTCTGAGCGACGGACTGAGCAGCGGCATTGACGCCATCTGTTTCGGCGCCTTCGACACCGACCTTGGCCCCCGGCTGCTGGATCATGGCGGCGCCCGATTCCACTTTGCCGGACGGCTGGAGATCAACACCTGGGGCGGTCGTCAAAGCCCGCAATTGCGCCTGGAGGACGCCGCGCCAGCGTCCTGAGGGGCGCTTGTTCCGGCAGGGAAATATTTTCGCTGAAACCCCGTTTTTTCGCTTGCGGCAACTGACGGGAATATCTAAACACCGCTCACACACAGAGTGGCCCGTTCGTCTATCGGTTAGGACGCCAGGTTTTCAACCTGGAAAGAGGGGTTCGATTCCCCTACGGGCTGCCACTTTTACCTTCCTGAATAGCAAAATTTACCGCCTGGTTTGTCGTGGCATTCACTGATCTGCGTCCAACACCATTCGTGTTGGAGGGTGCGTAGTCACCTATCACAAAGCCGCTCCAGAGCCCCTTCATCCCCTGACGATCTCCGCGCCGTGAGGATGTCGGCCCCGGTGGCCAATTCAGGCACTCCGAAAAGAGAAGCGGCCGCAGACCCAAAGGTCCACGGCCGCTTCCAATCTCTATCTGTTCAGGCTCACGCCAGGATCAGCGTATCGTCAAAGACCAGGGTCTCGACGCTGGTCAGCGTATCGACATGGCCAGTGGCGTTATCGGTAACTTCCCAGGAGCCAGAGCCGTTGTCCACAACGGTAAAGTCAGCTTCGACCCCATCGAACTCAGCCCGGTCATCGCCCAAACCACCGTCAAGCACATCGCTGCCCCGGTTGAACAGGAAGGTGTCATCACCGGCCTCACCGTAGATGGTATCGGCACCCAGACCACCGTGCAGAACGTCGTCTCCGCCGCCGCCTTTCAGCAAATCGTCCCCTGCGCCACCGCCAAGACGATCGTTCGCCCGGCCACCGTCGAGGGTGTCGCTTCCAGCACCGCCCCGCAGAGTATCCTCACCCAGACGACCTACCAGATCATCGGCACCATCGTTGCCGATCAGCACATCCGAACCCAGTCGGCCAATCAGATTGTTATCCTCCGCGTCCCCGATCAGCCGGTCATCGAACAGCGAGCCGGTCACGGCTTCGACGTTCATCAGAACATCACCTTCCGCTTCACCACCGATACCGGTTCCCGCCTCGAGATCCACAGTTACAGCTTCGGCAGAGTCCACATAGTAAGCGCGGTCAGTGCCGTTACCGCCGTCCAGCGTATCTGCGCCGTCACCGCCGATCAGCAGGTCCCAGCCGCCGCCGCCTTCAAGCAGGTCGTCTCCGCTGCGGCCGTTCAGAGTATTGCCCTCGTCGTCTGAACCGATCAGCGTATCTGCAGCATTGGACCCGATAACGTTTTCGATTCCGGTCAGGGTGTCACCATCCGCCTTACCGCCCACACCAGTTCCGTTCTCAAGATTGACGGTCACACCTCTGATTGAAGTCGCATAGGTTGCCGTATCCGTGCCAGTGCCACCGATCAGAACATCCGCACCAGTGCCACTGTCAAACAGATCGTCACCTGCACCGCCGTCAAGCGAATCCGCGCCACGGTTGCCGATGAGTTCATCATCACCACCAAGACCCAAGATTGTGTCGTCACCAGCCAAACCGACCAGAACGTTATCGAAATCATCGCCAACAATGTAATCATCATCGTTCGTTCCGGTCACGGCTGTATCGCTGCTGCGGTTGATCAGCAGGAAATCTTCCAATTCCAGCTCGGAGGTGACGCCGCTCAGCGTTGCGATCTCATAATCGCCGAGGCTGACGTGCAAACCGTCACCTTCGACGCTTTGCGATACCACATCCTTGAAGTTGACGTCGGTGATGCTGAGATCGATCAGTCCCAGAACATCCTCTCCCTGCTGGAAGTCGGTGACAGTGCTGCTGACGATCTTCGAATAGTCGTTGGTGACACCATAGGACAGAACGAACAGGTCATCGCCGTCATCGCCGGTCATGGTGTTGCCGCCCTGGCCGACCAGAGTGTCGTCCCCGGCGGAACCGGAAACACCTACACCCTTGCCGTTGATGGTGACTTCTTCATAGCTCATGACCAGCTGGGTGTCATACAGCGTCGCAGGCTTGATATCGCCTTTGACGTAGAAGGCCACGTCGAAATTGTTGGTCATGTTGAGACCGTTGATCGACACCGAACCCGCGTTGTTCTGCCAGCCAGCACTGATCGCCAGCGGCGATACGGGGAATTCCCAGTCCAGAAGGTTGATCACGGTCTGGGTGTCTTCGCCGACTTCGTATTTCACCTGATCGTTGGTGGTCGGCGGCTCCAAGCTCGGGTCGGTCGGAATGACGACGCTGGGCAGATCCTGACCGTATTTATCCGGCTGCAGGCGCCAGCGCGGCCCGACGATGTACTCGGTGCCATCTTCATTCAGCACCGCCTCAAAAGGCTCGCGATCCATGGTGGTGTACCAGGCGTTGGTATAGCCCTCTTCCAGATCTTCCGACATGGCGCCGATCTGATCCAGGGTCGAGCCTTGCGCCGCTGCAGCCAGCGCCGGGTCTTTCAGAACGGTGCCCGCCGGATAAAGCGTGCCATCACCGCCATAGTAGTCATCGGTGGTAACCCATTTGCCATCCTCAAGGATTTCATAGGTGGGCAGCTGGCCAATGGCGGATTCGTTCTCGAAATCCTCGGGGCGGATCTGGTCATTCGGGTTGTTGGTGATCGTGTGACGGGTGACCAGCTCGGCCTGGGTGATCTGGAACAGCGGGATCAGATCATCATTGTCGGCATCCGGGGTCGACCATTCGTCCGGCAAAGGCAACTCGGCCTCGATGCGCACATCGTTCGGCTTCTTGATGGTATTGCCCCAACGATAGAGCAGCTTGCCGTCATCCTTCAGCGTCACCGAATAGTCGTTACCGACCGCGATGTTTTCCTGAATGGTGGCTTCATTGGGCTCCAGCACATCCTTCAGATCCAGAACACCGTCGCCGTTTACATCGCCGACCTGAGGCAGCACGTCCGCCACATATTGACCGTCGTATTCGCCGCCAACAATCCACAGATTATCGTCCAGCTGGTATTCTGCATCCGGATCACCGGGGAAACGCTGATCCGACAGCACCTGCTGCATCACCACATAGTGTTCGGTCGAGGCTTTGACCGTGTTGCCACCAAGGCCAGCCAGCCAGGTGCCGTGAACTGCCGGGGTCTGGAAAACATCGGTGGGGGCGTTCGAAACCACCAGCCCCAGATGCTCTCCGCCCTCACCGGACAGATCGCCAACGAAGCCTTCTTCGTATTCCGGATCGTCGAAAAAGTCTTTTTCAATCGCTTGGTCAAAATCAATGACGTTATAGCCAAATTCGCTGTTTACCGGATACAGCGCGACGCCCTCTTTGGTAATCACCGGTTCGGCGGAAAAATCCACAACGGCAGGATCACCGTCTTGGACATCGCCCTGTGTCAGCCCACCGAAGGTACCAGTCACATCATTTGTGCTGAAGGTGTGTGTCACTGTATACGTGGGTGTTTGGTTGAGCACTTGATCTGCCATGATGGGTCCCCCGGCAATACGCTTCAAAGTTTCAAAATCTTCCGCCCGCAAAAGACCGGCTCGGCATCATGTGTTCGCGCGCCTTCACATGCGGATGTCTTGATGTTTACAAACCGCGGATCAAAAGTCTTTTGATCTTGATCAAAAGACGCAAAAAAGACTGAGGACGAGGCTCCCCGCCCCATATTAAGCCCGCTGCACGCCGCCTGACGCGTACCGCAAAGGATGAATGCAAATAATTGAATTTGTTTTACAAAAACGAACATAAAGTATGAAATCTCATAGTGAGTCGCCAATCGTTTTCAAGACCGATGGCGACAGGCGATTTTTTGCCGACAGCCCCTGTTTTCGCGAGGGAAAGCACCACACCCAGACGTAACCCCGCCCGGAAATTGCGTTTTTCGCAGAAGGTTCAGCGCAGCAGAATGTTGATTTTCCGAAAACTTGCTTCTCCTGACTGCGGCTTGCCCTACCCTTCCGGCCTCTCTTCACAAGCCCAGAGGCCGCGCGCGATGCGCCGAAAACGCTCAGCGCCTAGCCCGCCCCCCTTTCAAACGATATTTAGGCCAGTTTTCACAGCCGGAACCAAGACAACCATAAAGCGTTGTGGAAAATCAGGGAGTGATACGCCAAGAAGCGGCTGGCCCACGACATATCAATGTGGAGAAAACCTTTGACCGAATTGCAGCGCAGGCCTTCTGACGCCGCTTTTGGGGGGACGCGAACTGCCCATGAAACCACCCGGAACACCCGCCTCGAATATTTCTTCCCAAATGAGCAAAAATCACTCTTGCGCCCACTCACCTGACTGAGTACATAGCGCCTCACGCACAGAGTGGCCCGTTCGTCTATCGGTTAGGACGCCAGGTTTTCAACCTGGAAAGAGGGGTTCGATTCCCCTACGGGCTGCCACTTCCTCCCATACTGCTATAATAGCCTGGCATGCGGCTTGCGGTTCTGTTGCGCGGTTCGAGCTAGTAAAATCCAGCCGCAGCGCCGCCCGGGTCCAGCCCTTTAATCCTTACCCTATCGGCTGCCCTGATCAGGCTTCATCCGTTCAAACCGCCGTAGGCCTCCCTCTCGAAGAGCAAAAGGGAACCGCCCTCTTGGGCAATTCCCTCTGTTCATGCTGCTCTGACCTTCGGCCGAGCTCAGATAGTCACAGCTCGGCCTCCCGGCTGCGGGTCAGGAACCACACGAAAGACACCACCGACAAAAGCAGCAAAGCGACGGCAACCGGGCTTTTCAGAACCTGGGTGAAATCCCCGTTCGTCAGCGCAAGCGATTGTGCGATGGATTTCTCGAATCTTGGTCCCAGAAAGAACGCGATGATGAAGATCACCAGCGGATAGCCGAAACTGGACATCAGGTACCCGATCACCGCGAAGATCAGCATGATCGCAACGCCGAACAATCCGTTGGTTGCCATCGACACCCCGACAAAACACAACAGAACCGCCGAGGAAAAGATGATGGACTCCGGCGCCGACACCACTTTGACCCAAAGCCGCAGCCCGACCTGCCCGATCCACAGGTTGATGAAATTCGCCATGATCATGGCCCCGAACAGCCCGTAGACAAGCCGCCCCTGATTTTCGAACAGCAAGGGGCCGGGCTGCATGCCGTGGATCATGAAGGCACTGATGATCAGCGCCGCGCTAACACTGCCCGGAATGCCCAGCGTCAACAGCGGGATCAGGTTAGAGCCGACAACCGCAGAATTGGCGGATTCGGCTGCGGCGATGCCATGCAGGTTGCCCTTGCCAAAGCTTTGCGGATCTTTTGAGCGGGCCTTGGTGAAGGCATAGGACATGAAGGCGGCAGCGGTCGAACCGATCCCCGGTAAGGCGCCGAAAATGGTTCCGATGGTGGCACCGCGCAGCATGGTATAGCGACAGGACCAGTATTCCGCCCAGGTCACCCGACGGTCGTCCGGGTTGCCGGTATCCTCCATGATGATGGCGGAACGGACGCTGCCATGGGCATCGGACATGCGGCGCAGGATTTCCGAAATGGCGAGCATGCCAATCGCAACTGATGGCAGGGGCAACCCGTCGAACAGATCCCAATAGCCAAAGATGAGCCTAGGTGTGTAATGCTCCGGATCGGTCCCGACCGAAGCCACCAGCAATCCCAGCGCCGCAGCGATGATACCCTTGGTGAGGGAATTGCCGATCAGCCCGGCCAGAACGGAAAAGGCAAAGATCATCAGCGCGGCGATCTCAATCGGGCCCATGCGCAGGGCCAGAACCGCCAGCGGCGCCGACACGGTAATCAATACGATGTCGCTGAAGGTATCGCCCGTCACCGAGGAAAACAGGGCCATCTTGGTGGCCTTGAGGGGCTTACCCTTCTTGGCAAGCGGGTAGCCGTCCATCGCGGTTGCGGCGGCATCGGGGGTGCCAGGGGTATTCATCAGAACCGCAGGCACCGCGCCGCCAACCAGTCCGCCCTTGTTGACCCCGACCAGAAAGGAAATCGCCACCAGCGGATCCAGCGCAAAGGTAAAGGGAATAGCAATCGCCATGGCCATGATCGGGCCGATGCCGGGCACCGCGCCGACGAATTGCCCCAGGATCACGCCGCAGATGACGAACAGAAGATTGATAAGGGAAAAGGCATCGCCAAAGCCTGCCAGGATCGTCGAAAAATCCACCATGATTTTACTCCCTCAGGGCAAGGCGCGGCCAAGCGCGTAGGTCACCAGGAACCAGATCAGCGCAGGCATGACGATGACGCCCGCCGCCAGCCAGGCCGGGCGGCGTTCCCCGATCATCCACATGATCGCAAACGCCAGCGGCGGGGCGACATATTCAAAACCGAACACGGACATCGCATAGATCCCACCTGCCAGAACAGCCACATAGGCGCCTGTAATCGCAAAGACATGCGGTCTTTGGGTGCGGTGCCCGGTCGGTTTCAGCATCAGGAACGCGCCACTAACGGCGATCACAATGGAAATCAGATTGGGCATCGTATCCGGTGACAGATTTCCCCCTTCGACCCGCTCCACATAGGAGGGGATGACCAGGAAATAGAGCACAAGACCAAGCAGAAGAAAGAACGCGCCCGAAGCACGGTCGGCAGACAAACCCATGGAACCCTCCCAAATTCTGAAACCGCCCTGCGCGCGAACACGCGCAGGGCGGTTTGCGGTTTTATTTCGCGAACAACACGGCTGCGTTTGCCAGACCGTCGGTCATCATCTTATGGGTGCCCTCGGGTCCCATATTGATCGGCGCGCCCTTGACCGCGTTCTGCACGATTTCAGCCATTTCGGGAGAGGCAACCGCTTCGTCGATCGCGGCCGCGATGGCCTCGACCGCGGCAGGATCGGTGCCTTTTGTGGTCGCCAGATAGAACACCGGATCGACATAGGCGCTGATGCCGGATTCCACGAAGGTCTTGACCTCCGGCGCATAGCTCAAGCGAGACTGGTTGGCGCCCGCAATCACCTTCATGTCGCCGGATTCAAGATAGGGAAACTGCTCTCCCGATCCGAACCCCGCAAGCACCTGGCCGCCCAGGATCAGCTTCATCACCTCGGCGCCACCATCGGCGGTCACCAGGTTAAAATCCGCTCCTGTGGTCTTGGTCGTTGCCTTCATCATCAGAACCTGCGGCGGCGCCATGGTGGCAACCGCCAGCTGCCCCTGCTCCTTGGAATAGGCGATCAGGCCCTCCAAATCGTCAAAGGGCGCATCGGCGCTGGCCACCAGCGCAAGCTCTGCCTTGGCGACGGTGCCAAGGTAATCAAAGCTGTCGACATCAAACGGCAGCTGATCGCCGCGCTGAACCAGCTGGACCAGAACGGGGATGCTAACCCCCATGCCAACGACCTTGCCCTGCGGGGGGCGCTGCGACAGGCCGGTGAACATGGCAACGCCGCCGCCGCCGGGCTTGTTCTCGACCACGATGTCCCAGCCGGTGTTCTTCTCCATCACGCTGGCCAGCACGCGGCCCATGGTGTCTGTCGATCCGCCAGCACCAAAACCGACCTGAATGGTCAGCGCTCCATCGGGTTTCCAGCCCTCTGCGGCCAGCGGCGCGGCAAGCGTCATCATCGCGGCGGCGCCAAGCGCCAGAATCCGGGATTTAAGTGTCATGTGATTTCCTCCTCTTTGTTGTCTTTCCTCCGTCACCCACAAACAGGCGCGACGGGTCTCCTCCTGGAAAGTTACTTAACCAGCAAACTATTTACCTCTCCCCTTGCTCAACAGTGAATTTCCTCGGCCAGACGGCGCAGATCTCCTCACCTGCGCCGGATGGTTATGCCCCGGCGGTTTGCGCAACTCCCAGCAACGCCAGCCGCGCCGGACGCATTGCGGCAATCACTTCCAGCTGGCGCGTGGCGACCCGCGTCAGCCGCTGCGGATCCGAATGGGCCGATGCGGCCCGCAGAACCCGGCTCCACAGCGCCGTCAAAAGCGTATCGCGGGTCAGCAGATAGAATTCATGCGCAAAGGCGGTTGGGTCAGGGTTGTCCAGCAACTGTTTTCGCGCAAGGTTCCAGCCTTCCAAGGCAGCAGCAACGGCCTCTGCCTCCTTGCCCTCTGCCGCCATGAAGGCCGCGAAGGCCTCCGCCGGGGGTGTACCCAGCAGACGTGTCGCCAGCATGCGTTCGTGAATGCCGTTAGCCCCTTCATAGATCGCGGTGATGCGGGCATCGCGATAGGTCTGCTCCAACCGGTATTCGCGCAGATACCCATAGCCGCCCAGCACCTGCACCCCCAGTTCGGCGCCGCGGATGCCTGCCTCGGTGCCGCTGACCTTGGCCAGGGGGGTCAGGAACTCCACCAGATCGGGATTGTCGCCCTTCTCCATGGTGACAAAGGCCAGATGGGCAATCGCGCGGGCGCCCAGCGCACCGGCGTCGATCTCATCCAGCATCCGGCGCACATCCGCGTGGCCATCCAGCGTCACCGGCTGTCCATCCGCGCCGCGTCCCTGCTGGCGCTCTGCCGCATAGGATGCCGCCACATCATAAGCATGCGCCGCATGGGCCACGCCTTGCAGCGCAACATCAGAGCGGGCGTGGTTCATCATCGTGAACATCGCCATCAGCCCCTGCCCCTCGGCGCCAATCAGTTCGGCCTCGGCGCCATCAAAGGCCAACTGGCAGGTGGGGGAGGCATGCAGGCCCATCTTTTCCTCAATCCGGGTGACGGTGACAGCGTTGCGACTGCCATCGGCACGCGTGCAGGGACACAGGAACAGAGAGAGCCCTTTGATCCCGTTGTCCGAGGTGCGCGCGAGAACCAGATGCAGGACCTTGTCGCTCATGTCCTGGTCGCCGCCGGAGATGAAGATCTTCTCACCCGTGATGTGCCATCCGTCACCATCGGCGCTAGCCCGGCAGCGCACGCGCGAGAGGTCCGATCCCGCTCCGGGTTCTGTCAGGCACATGGTCGCCAGCGTCTCACCCGAGGCCAGCGACGGCAGGTAGCGCGCCTGCTGTTCCGCCGTGCCGAACCGCGTCAGAGTGCGCGCAGCCCCCGGAACCAGCCCGGCGACCATCTGCATGGAATGATTGGCGCCTGAGAAAATCTCGGATGTGATCGCCAGCATCATCGCGCCCATGCCCTGGCCTCCGAATTCCTCGGGGATGGTGAGGCCCGGCCAGCCCTGTTCAGCGTAAGATCGGTATAGATCCTTGAAGCCAGCGGGCATCGCGACGCGGCCATCCGTCAGCGTGCAGCCCTCAAGATCACCGGGTTCATCCAGCGGTGCGATCTCACCTTCGGCAAAGGCCGCGAAATGCCCGGCAATCTCGGATGCGAATTCCGCATCCCAATCCGGCAGATCCGCTGTGCCCACCACATGGTTCAGCGTGAACAGGATGTCCTCAACAGGGGCGGCAAAAGGCTTCATTGGCTATTCCACTGCATAATAGTCGATTTCAACGGCAGAGGCCCGGCGGATACCGGAGCAGACAAAGAGCATGTGATTGACCCAAGCATAGCGGTCATCGCCGGTCTCCAGCCGCGCGGCGGTGCGCATGTAATAGCTGGTGGGGTCCACATCCTCACCCCTGGCCAGCCGCGCGATAACATCCGCAGGGCCATGGCGGCTGCCCACATTGACGATCTCGATCACCGCGCCGTCCTCGGTTTTCACCGCATAGCGCGTATCAAGATGGGCGGCGCCATCGGCGAATATGGTCTGCCAGTCCGCGCCAAGGTTCAGCACCTCGCCGGTCAGATCGGGGCCAAGCGCCTTGCCCCCGATGATCGGTATGATCCGTCGCACCCCCGCGCGTCCCTGCCCCATTTCAATCGGGACACCCAGTTCCACCCGCAGGCGGAAGGCATGGCGCAGTCTTGGTGCAGGGATCTCCATCTCAGTCGACCCCAAGCAGACGCATGGCGTTGCCCTTGATGATGTCTTCGCGCAGGTGGTCCTTAATCGCAATTTTCTCGAAATCAGACAGCCAGCGTTCCGGCGTGATCATCGGCCAGTCGGATCCGAACAGCACCTTCTTCTTCAGAATCGAATTGCAGTATTTCACCAAGATCTCGGGGAAATACTTGGGCGACCAGCCGGAGAGGTCAATATAGACGTTGGGCTTGTGCTGAGCGACCGACAGCGCCTCTTCCTGCCAGGGGAAGGACGGATGCGCGAGGATGATCTTCATATCCGGGAAGTCCACCGCCACGTCATCCATATACATCGGGTTGGAATACTTCAGCCGCATGCCGTTGCCGCCGCGCATACCGCTGCCGACGCCGGTCTGACCGGTGTGGAACAGGGCGATACCGCCTTCTTCGGCAATCGCTTCATACAGGTCATAGGCCATACGGTCATTGGCATAGAAGCCCTGCATGGTCGGGTGGAACTTGAAGCCCTTGATGCCAAAATCCTTAATCAGGCGGCGCGCTTCGCGGGCTCCCATCTTGCCCTTGTGCGGGTCGATGCTGGCAAAGGGGATCAGAACGTCGTCGTTCTCGGCCGCCAGCTCGGCAACCTCTTCGTTCTTGTAGCGGCGATAACCGGTTTCGCGTTCGGCATCGACCGGAAAGATCACCGCGGCGATGTTCTGCTCGCGGTAATGGGCAGCGGTCTGCGGCACGGTGGGCGGATGCTGCCAGGGCGCGCCAAAATAGCTGGCCATGGTTGCCTGCAGCTCATCATAGCCGTCATCGGCATGGCAGCCGCAGGGTTCCTCGGCGTGGGTGTGGAAATCGATCGCACGGACCTTGGAAAAATCTACCATCGTTGTGTTCCTATCAGAGTTTCGCAATGCCACTGGCAGCGTCATCATAAAGCCGCTCCAGCAGATCTGCGCGGCGCGTCAGCACCTTGCGGAAGTTGAGGTTGCCCTTGGCGGTGATCTCAGCATCGGTGAGCGAAGGCGGCTCGGCCAGCACAATGGCGCGCACCACCCGGGTGGAGGAGCCGGAAATGCGACCTGCGCGCTCGTTCAGCCGGTGATGAATGTCGGACAGAAGCTGCGGACAGACCAGCGCGCCGCCGTCTTCCTCCAGCGTGAAGCCTGCTGCCTCGATCGCCTCGCGGTTGGGGAAGATCATCACGCCGATCTCGTTCTTGTCCTGCCCGGTCACCACCAGATCGGCGGCCAGCGGCGCCAGGGTCGAGAGCATTTCGATCCTGAGGCCCGCCGCCCGCACCCAGGTGCCAGTAAGCAGCTTGAAGTCCTCGGAAATCCGCCCGTCAAAGCGCATGCCCTTGTTGATGTCGTCCTTGTCGACGAACACCATGGCATCGCCGGTGATGAAATAGCCTTCCTCGTCAAAGGCCTCGGCGGTCTTTTGCGGGTCTTCGAAATAACCGGGCATCACGTTCGGTCCCTTGACCCGCACTTCGCAGCGCATGTCGTCATCCGGGATCAGTTTCAGGGTCACGCCGGTCATTGGCACGCCCACCACGCCCGAGCTTTCCGTCGGCTCCTGCTGGATCATGGTCGCCGGGGCGGTTTCCGTCAGCCCCCAGGAAGAGGTCATCAACGGCACCTCGCCCTTGATCTCCATCGCCATGGTTTCGAAACCCGACCAGACCTCCTGTGGCAGTGAGGCACCGGCGTAAAAGATCATGTCCAGCTCTTCAAAGAAACGCTGACGAAGCCCGGCGTCCTTTTCCAGTGCCTCCAGCAGCATGGCAAAGCCCATGGGCACGTTGAACACAAGGCTGCCGGTCACCATCGACAGGTTCTCAACGGTGCGGTCAAACAGGCCCTTCACCGGTTTACCATCGTCGATGTAGAAACTGCCGCCATTGGCCAGCATCATGTTGAAGTTATGCGAGCCGCCAAAGACGTGGTTCCACGGCAGCCAGTCCACGATGCGCGGCGGGCGCGCGCGCAGGAACGGCAGGCTGTCGGCGAGTTGGGTCTGATTGACGCACATCATCCGCTGCGTGGTCAGCACCCCCTTGGGGTTCGAGGTCGACCCGCTGGTCATCAGGATCTTGGCAACGGTATCGGGCGTCACCTTGGCAAATCCCGCATCCACATCGATGCCCGCATCGCCTTTCAGAAGGTCCGCAAAGGCCGTGACATCGGTGCCGCCGTTGCGGGTCGCAACGATCTCAACACCCTCAAGGGCATCCAGTTTCAGCGCCTCGCCGTACTGATCGGCATCGACAACGTAGGCCATCTTTGGCCGTACCAGTTCGATGGCGTGACGCAGGCGGCCATGGGCGCCGTGGATCAGCGAATACTGCTCGGCCACCGGTACGGTCGGCACACCGGCGTATTGCGCGGCCAGCGACAACAGCCCGTGATCGACGCCATTTCCGGACATGATCAGGATCGGCGTGTCCGCCCCCATGCCCCGCGCCAATAGCGCCGCCGCAATGGCGCGCACCTGCTGCAGGGTCGCCGCATAGCTTTCCTCGCGCCAGCCCGCGCCACTGCGCTCGGCCAGAAACACCCGCTCGGGCGCCTCTTCGGCCCAGCGGTGCAGCCAGTCACCAGTCCGCTCTGTTACCGGCCCCAGATCGTATTCAGACCGCAACAGCAGGCTGCCATCGGGGCGATCCTCGCGCGTGACGGCGTGTGGCAGGAAATTGGACGTCCGTTTCATGGTCTATCCTTTCGACAGGCTCTTCTGGATCAGCTGCATCGCCGCGATCACCGTGTCGCGGGTCGTTGCATCCATGTTCTCCAGCAAGCGTTGTTCATGGGCGGTCACCGCAGCAACCGCTTTTTCACAGAGCTGGCGACCGGCCAGCGTCGCCTTCAGCGCATAGGCCCGCCGATCCGTCGGCACCCGGTCGCGCACGATCAGCTCGCGCCGTTCAAGCTCGTCTATGATCACGACAAGATTGGGCCGTTCCACATCCATCGCATCCGCCAGCTGCGACTGGCGCAACCCCGGATTGTCGACGATCAGCACCAGCGCCGTGTAGGTCAGCATCCGCAGATCAAAAGGCTTCAGCGTCCGGGCCAGATCGGTCTGCACGACGTTGAATGCCCGCTTCATGTGATAGCCGACAAACGCGCGCAGGGTTTCATCGCTGACGTGAGACACGCCCATTTCAGGCTCAGGCTCTTTGATGACGGTTTTCATCGGATCACCGGAACTTAGGGGCACGTTTTTCAAGGAAAGCACGCAAGCCTTCCTCGGCATCGGGCGTGGTCTGCGACAGCGCCGCCGCCAGCGATTCCGTGAACAGACCATCGGCCTGCGACATGTCGTTGATGCGGGCAATCGACTGGATCATCAGATAATTCGACAAGGGCGCGTTGCGGGCGATCTTGCCCGCCAGCGTCTGCGCCAGCTCCAGCGCCTCACCTTCGCCCACCGCATAATGGGCAAGGCCAAGCGCCACGCCGGTTTCGGCATCGTATTTGCGCCCCGTCAGCATCATCTCGGTCATCCGGTCCGCGCCCAAAAGACGCCCGACCCGCGCGGTGGCGCCGCCACCCACAAAGATGCCGCGCCGCCCTTCGGGCAGCTGGAAGATGGTCGAAGGTTCAGCGATGCGAACATGGGTCGAGCTTGCCAGCTCCAAACCGCCACCGATCACCGCCCCGAACATGGCGGACACAACCGCCAACCCGCCGAACTGGATCTTCTCCATCACCTGGTGCCACTGGCGCGAGTGATAGAGGTTTTCCTCGGCCGAGCGGTGCACATGTTCCGACAGGTCCAGCCCCGAGCAGAAATGCCCTGCGGTGCCGGTCAGGATGACAACACGCACCTCCTTGGGCGGCGCGGAGAAGAAAGCATCAAGCGCCTCCAGCAGCTCTTCGCACATGGCGTTACGCTTGTCCGGACGGTTCATCGTCAGGGTGGCGATGCTGTCATTGATGTCGATTTTGAGTATCTGATCGCTCATGCGCGGGATCCTTCAGCGCGGCGGCAGGCGCACAGCGCCATCCAGCCGGATGGTTGTTCCATTGAGAAATGGATTGGTGACGATCTGCTCGGCCAGAAGCGCGTATTCCTCGGGCGCGCCCAGCCGGGCAGGAAAGGGAATATTGGCGGTGATTTGGGCCGAAATCTCGGGCGGCAACCCTTCCATCATCGGGGTCTGGAACAGGCCAGGCGCGATGGCCATCACGCGGATGCCCGATTGCGCCAGCTCGCGCGCCGCAGGCAGGCACATGGAGGCAATCGCCCCCTTGGAAGCCGCATAGGCCGCCTGCCCCAGCTGGCCATCCTCGAAAGCAACCGAAGCGGTGTTGATGATCACCCCGCGCTCGCCATCCTTCCGCGGGTCCAGCTCGGCCATCAGGCGAGCAGCATGGCTCATAACATTATAGGTGCCAAAAAGGTTCACCCGCAGCGTCTTTTCGAACACATCGAACGACAGCTTGCCGCCACGACCGACGATGCGCGCCGCCATGCCGACCCCGGCGCAGCTCACCGCGATGCGGGGGGCGCTGCCCAGCTGCTCTGCGATGCTGTCGAGGGCTGCACCGACGGCGGCCTCATCACTGACATCTACATGCAGGGCGATGCCGCCGATCTCATCCGAGACCGCCTTTGCCCGTTCGATATCGAAATCCAGAATGGCGACTTTCGCGCCTTTTACGGCAAGATGCCGGGCCGTCGCCGCACCAAGGCCACTGCCGCCACCTGTGACCAGCGCCACATGTCCATCTATCTGCATAGTTCCTCCCCGAACTGGATAACTGATATTATAGTTATCCCGCATATCTTCTTTTTAATCGTTATACGAAATACCTATCTCGCGCCAACAAAATCTTCACAAACACTTAAAGCACTAATTTTGAATGCGTTTTCCGGACCACCTCGGGTCGACCAGCAAGAATTCATACTCCTGCGCAGCTCGCGCCGCTGTCAGGTTTGATCCTGTTTCGGCTCGGATTCGCCGTCCAAAACCTGCGCCAGACGGGTCAGCGCCGCCTCGATTTCGCGGATCTCCATGTGGCAACAGCCCAGAACGAGACCATTCAGCCCGGTCACCTTGGCGGCAAATCCCGAAAGCGGGCGCAATCCCAAACCGGCGTCCCGCGCCCGCTTGCAGATCTCATGATCCTGACAGCCATCGTTCAAATGAAACACCAGCTGCATGCCCGCGCCGTGATCCGGTGCGCTGCCATAGGCGGAGAATTCCTGCTGCAGCCGCGCCAGCAGATGCTTGCGCCGCTCACCATAGATACGCCGCACCCGGCGCAAATGGCGGTAGAACTCGCCGCTGTCGATAAACTCTGCCAACGCCTGCTGCGGCATGCCACTGGCCCGGGTGCCAAAGCGCAGCAAACTGTCGTGCAGTGGCGCAATCAGCGCCTCGGGCGCCACCACATAGCCGATCCGCAGCGCGTTCGAGAAGGTCTTGGAAAAACTGCCCAGGTATATCGTCCGGTTCAGCCCATCGAACCCCGCCATTGCCGGAATAGGGCGCCCCGCATATCGGAACTCGCTGTCATAATCATCCTCGATGATCCAGGCGCCGGTCCGCTTGGCCCAGTTGAGGAATTCCAGACGCCGCCCCGGCGCCATCGCGCCACCCAGCGGATGCTGATGCGATGGCGTCAGCACCACCGCCTTCAGGTCGGCATCCTTTTCGGGAACACAGGCGCCAAGAGCATCGACGCGAAGGTAGTGCGAGCGCAATCCCTGCGACTGCACGATACGGTTCAGCGGCGGATACCCCGGGTCCTCGATCCCAATGGCGCTGCCGCGTGGTGCCAACGTGCGCAGGCAGAGCTCAAGCGCATCCGTCGCCCCCGCAGTGATAATGATTTGCTCGGCGCCTGCCTCGATCCCCCGCCACTCTGCCACATAGGCCGCAATGGACCGGCGCAGCGCTGCATTGCCCCGGACCGCGCCGCCATCCAGCATGGTTTCCGGCGCCACCCGGCAGATCCGCGATACGCAGCGCGCCCATTGCCGGTGCGGGAACAACCGCATGTCCGGCTCTCCACTGTTGAAGGGCAACAGGGCACGCGGCGTCTCCTTTGCAGGCTCCGGGGGTGCAGGATGCACCGGCTGCAGTTCGACCTGCCCCATGGCGCAGACGGTAAACCCCGAACCGCGTTTTCCCGCGATGTAGCCTTCGGCTTCCAGCTGCTCATAGGCCGCCACCACGGTCGAACGCGACACCCCCAGCTCTACCGCGAAACTGCGGGTGGCCGGCAGCTGGCTGGCCTCCGGGATCTCTCCTGCCGCAATCCGCGTCCGCAGCGCCGTGCAGATCTGCTCGAACACGGGAACAGACAGACTGCGGTCAATGGAAAAGGTCGGCCCGGGTACCTGCTGCACGGTATTGGTCTCCACGTTCCGCCCAATACTGCCCCATTGCGTCAGTCCGGTCTACTGTCCCACCCACGCCGCAGATCCACAAAGGTTTCGTTATAGCAGGCGCCCCCGGCAATATCCGTGCGCAGGGCCGAGGGAATCAGCGCATTCGCCGTGCGGCCGCTGCGCGAGCTGGAAAGCCAGGTGCCCTTGGGGCTGTAGACCACGCCGGGCCGGGTGGCAGTTGTCACCTCCAGCGTAAAGGTCACCTCGCCCCGGGCATTCCAGACGGTGACGGGATCGCCATGGCTGAGCCCGCGCGCCTCGGCATCCTGCGGGTGCACCTGTACCACCTCAGCCCCCGCCGACAGCGCATGATGGCCAAAGGTCGCGTTGGTCCGCTTGTCCGAACTGGGGGTGACCAGCACCAGCGGCAGATCCTGCGGGGCGGCGTCATAGCGCGGGACACCGCATCCGAACCGATCCTCAAGATCCTGACTGAACAGCTCAATCCGCCCCGATGGTGTCTGCGGCATCACCGAGTGGCACAGCACCAGCGGACTGCCACCCCCTGCGGTCAGCGCGATGGCCCGGTCGCAGGACATCTCGCTGGGTGGCTTACCCCCGAACACCGGATGCGACGCGTCCATGGCCTGATCCATCAGGTCCTTGTCACTGTCGCGGAACTCGGGCTCCTGATACCCGAACCGGGCTGCCAAACGGCGAAAGATCTCGGTGTTGGGCAGGCTTTCCCCCACCGGCGCGATCACCGGTTCGGCCCTTTGGATGTAGTTCTGCCCATAGGCGCCATAGATGTCATCATATTCGAAATGGCTGGCGGCAGGCAGGATCACGTCGCAATAAGCCATGGAATCCGTCATCACCACATCCGCGCCTGCTATGAACAGGTCCTCTTGCGTCAGGGCCTCGATCATCCGGTCCTGATCGGGGTGCGTTGCAACAGGGTTGTGGTTGTAGATCATCACGGCCCCGACCGGCACATCAAGGCTCCGGTCCAGCATCTTTTCCGCCACATCGACGATATTGAAACAGCGCGTACCGGGCCGGATCAGATGATCCGCCTGCAGGCGGGCCGTGGTCTTTGGCGCGGCGGCCCCGGATTTCGCGACCACCCCGGCACCGAGGCGCCCGTGATGGCCTGTCAGCGCATTCAGAGCCATCGCCGCCCGCAGCCCGGCACCGCCCGAGCGGGTCCGTTCGATCCCGTTGCCAAAGGAGCTTGCCATCCGGCGGGACGCGGCGATCCAGTCCACCAATTGGTGCAGCTCTTCCGCAGGGAGGCCGCAGATGTCGGCGACACGATCTGGGGTATAGGCGCGGGCCTCCTCCATATAGGCGTCAAACCCATGGGTCCATTTGCCGATGAAGGCCATATCCAGCGCATCGCGCCGCTCCAATTCGGCCGCCAGTCCCAGCGCAAGAACCACATCGGTTCCCGGCCGCAGCTGCAGGTGCATATCGCATTGCTCGGCCAGCTTGATCCGCTTGGGATCAATCACCACCACCCGCGCGCCGGATTTACGGGCCTCTTTGATCACGCGCATGAAATGCAGGTTGGAGACCGTGACGTTGTTGCCCCAGACAAGGATCAGATCCGATTGCACTGCCTGCTCCGGCGGCATGCCCGGCGCGCTGCCAAAGAGGCTGGCGTAGGCCTCTCCGCGCACACCACCACAGAGCGGCCCGCGATCCAGCAACGTCGCCCCCATCCGGTAGAAGAACCGCCGGTCCATTGAGCCCCCGGCCAGTTCACCATGCGGCCCGGCATAGTTAAGCGGCAGAACCGATTGCGCCCCATGCGCCTCGATTGCCTGGTTGAAACCTGCATGGATTAGGTCCAGCGCCTCCTCCCAGGTGATCCGCTCATAAGACCCCGATCCCCTCGGGCCGGTCCGTTTCAAGGGGTGCCGCAAGCGCGCCGCGCCATGCACGAAATCCGGATAGCAGCGGGTCACCTTGTTGCAGATCACCCCGGCGGTGAAGGGGTTTGCCGTCGATCCCTTCACCTCGGCAATCCTGCCATCCTCGACCCTGACGGAGAGGCTACAGGTATCCGGGCAATCCAGCGGGCAAACGCTCGGGCGAAAGGCGGTCGGGTCTTGATTGGTCATCTCGGCCTCTGAAAACAACACTCAAAGGGCGGATACACCGGCAACTGGGAGGGCGTTAAGCTCCAATTTGGGCAAAAATAACCAGACCAATCTGGTAAAAGCACGGAGCTGGTGGGCCAAAGTGGCCCGCTATCTGGCCGCCGCACGCGCTTTTGGCGCCTGCAAGAGGCGCCAAAAATCAGGCGACGAGGAAAAGGACCTACGGCAACAGGCAGACAGAAACGACGGAAGTGGGCCGATCAGTGATCGAGGGCCAGAACCTTGTTTTCCATGCCTTTTTCATAGAAGCAATGCTGCGCTCGGCCAGATCCCTTGGCCGCATAAAGCGCGACATCCGATTCATTCAGGATTTCCGCAGCGGTAAAGGTGCCGCTGTGCCAAGCCGAAAGCGTAGTGCCCGCGCTCGCCGAAATCTTGCACATCTTGCCGCCATAGGGAATCGGCACCTCCAATTCGGAGATCAGCCGTCTCGCCAGCCCTTCGATCTGGCGCAGATCGCGCAGGTCATTGAAGATCAGGACAAATTCATCGCCGCCAACACGCGCAACCGTATCGGACTGGCGGGTGCATTCTACCATGACACGGGCCACATGCTGCAACACCGCATCCCCGGCGGCGTGTCCCAGCGTGTCGTTGACCTGTTTGAAGTAATCGAGATCCAGATGCATCAGGGCAAAATCCCGGCCGCCGCTGATCAACCGATCCAGAATGTGATCCATGGCGCGGCGGTTCTTGAGGCCCGTCAGCGTATCTGTGAAGGCCTGTTCCTCGGCCGCGATCTTGGCCCCTTGCAGACGCAGGTTCAGCTGGCGCGATGCCTCCATCGCGGCGGACTTGGCCTCAACCAGATAAAGCATCTCGATGGTGAGATCGGTTGGAGAAAAATCCGCGCTGGTCAGATCATAATCCCGCACAGCTTCCAGAACCGAGATCCCGAAGGACAGGTTGATGATCGCGCCCTGCCCCTGTGGCAAAGGCACGAGAACGCCTTTCAGGCTGGTTTGCGGTGTGTCCCGAAAATGCAAATGCAATTTGGACCCGGCCGTATTGACCAGGTCCGCCATGGACCGAACCCGGCGCGGGCGCGACAGATCGAAAACACGGAAAAACCGGCGCCCCTCCCATTTCAGATCGGGTCGGAGCTTTCTGAGCGTGGGGCCGACGCGCTGGATATACCCCTTGGCATCCACGATCGCATACATCGGGCAGATCTGATCCGCGATGACGGCAAGCTGTTCATTGGTCATCATAGGGAATGCGCTCCCAGATCAAAGGCCCGCCCTTCGGCAAATTCTCTTTCCACCAGGGTGATGGAAATCACCTCTGCCCCGTCCTGCGCACCGCTTGAATCCAGAATAACGAGATCTCCGTAATCGTCGGCCATGGCCCGCAAAACACCCATCATGACATTTGAATAGCCGGGCAGCCCCGGCTGGCAAACCAGTTCGAAATGACCCGGTGACTGTTCCAATAATTCCAAGCCCGGCAGATAAAGATCGGATACGGCAAGACGGGCACGCCCCGGAAGGTCATCCAGAGAATGCAAAAACTCAACATAATTGACCCCGCCGAACCGCAGCAGGCGGCGCAGGGCTTCGACCTGAGGGTTGGACACCAGAAAGGTCCCCATATCCTCAAGCATCTCAGGCAGCGGACGCTCCAGCACCGTTTCCATGGCACTCAGCATCTTGTTCGACTGGTCATCCGTATAGGTCAGCATGGCCTCGAATTGTCGAAACCCAAGCCCAGCCACATCCATGATTTCATACCAGCGGTCCGCGCCATAGGTGCTGGTCACAAAAGCCTGGATCGCCCTGTTGATCAGACCATGCATATCTTGGCCCCTTTTCCTACCGTGTCCCATTATTGGGCCCTGTGTGTTAAAAAACGCCCAACATCGGCAAAATTCATCCAAACAGCACCACGTTCCGGGCACATCCACGTGCCTCCCCCGAAACAGACCGCAGCCTCTAGGTATCCCTTACCGACAGGACAAGCCCCCGGAGATGGTCGTACGCACACAGCCCGGTAAACTCCCGGTGAAACGGCATAATCCGCACCAGGCTCACAGGACACGGGCACCTGATATCTTAGCGCCAAGAGCAGGCGCCGACGCGACATCATTTGCTTGAAAGAGTTCCGGCGCGGACCCTAGCGATGCCAACCCGCACCCGTCAAGCCAGATGGCATCTTGCTTGCATCCTTTCCTGCATCAGTCGCGGGGCGGCAGCAGTGCCCGCACCCGCGCAAGGGTTGCCGTGCTGACCGCGACCCCGGCCTGTTCTGCCCGCGCCCGTGCTGCGGCACGCCCATCGCCCGGCAGGCGCGCGCCTTCCTGCGCCTGGACCGAGGCCACAAGCGCACCCATGCGGTCTGCATAACCTCCCCCCGAGGTCGCGCCCGGATCGATGGCAATGAAGAACTGTCCGGTGCGGGGCGGCCCGCCTACCGGCCCCGAAAACGGGCTGGCCTCACTGCCCAAAAGGGCCCCGGTCATCGCCGCCGCCATCATCTCGACCATCAGCGCTACGCCAACGCCCTTGTACCCCCCGGCAGGCACCATGGTGCCCTTCAGTCCCGCCTCCGGGTCCGTGGTCGGATTGCCCGTCGCATCTAGCACCCAGCCTTCGGGAACCGGTCTGCCTTCGCGGGCGTGTTTCATCACCTCGCTTTTGGCGATGGCGCTGGCGGATTGGTCGATCAGAACCATGACCTGCCCATCGGGGCCTGGTGCTGCGATAGAAAAGGGATTGGTGCCCAGAACCGGCTGAGCGCCACCTGATGGCGCGATCGAAGCCGGCGCATTTGTAAAGCCGATGCCCATCAGCCCCGCCTGCGCCAAGCGCTGCGTGTGACAGCCCAGAACGCCGCAATTGTAGGAATTGCGGATCGCAAGTACCGCAACCCCCTGCTCCCGCGCCATCAGGATCAGATGTTCAAACCCGAGATCGATCGCGGCATGGGCAAACCCGGTGGCCGCATCCACAGTCACCACGCCGGGCCGGGATCTGGAGACCTGCGGCTGGGCCTGACCGTCCACCTTGCCGCATGTCACATGCTCGGCATAGATCGGCACATAGGCCAGACCATGGGAGGCAACCCCGTCCGCTTCGGTCATGGCCGTAGCCCGGGCCAAAGGCGCGGCATTTTCACGGCTGGTCCCCGCCGCCATCAGCGCCCTGAGCGCCAGATCTTCGATCTCTGCCAGAGAGAGGGTTTCTGTCGCGCTCATCTGTCTCCGCTTTCTGTCCGTTTCACGTCTTCATCCCGTATCAATCTCCGCATCAGTCATTATCCGCCAACCCGGCCCCTGCCCCGCGCAAGCGCGAGGCTTCAGTCGCCGGGGCATAGGTGCGATGGGCGAAGGTGGACAGCTGCGCCCAGGCGTCATCTGTGACCTGCCCGCGCCTGACTGGCGCAAGGGGAGACCCCAACGTTGCCTCCGCGTGGCAGCGCAGCCAAGGCACATGATCGCGCAGCATCTCTTGCCGCGTGCCGGTCGCGCAGATCTGGCGACCATCGGTCACCAGCCGCATATTCGGCCAATCAAGCGCTACGGGCCGGTCCAACCGCTGCGCTGCCGCCGCCACAAAGGGCAAGAGCAGCAAGGGAAAATCCACCTCCTCCATCTCAAAAACCGTACCGGTCTCAAGCTGGGCGGCCCGGTCGCTCAGCGCACTGCCCGACACCAGGGGGCAAAGCCGCCCCATGGCCGCGCGCCAGCGTCCGCCTTCTATCGCCGTCGGAGCAAGCGCGGCCACGGGACGCAGATCGTTGCGCGCCAGCAGCGCGGCCAGCTGCTCCGGGCCGGGCAAAGCCACCCCGGCCAGAAGACGCGCCGCCGCGCCAGCTTCGTCCGCCAGCCCCCAGGGCAGCCCAGCGCCCCGCGCCGCGCGTTTGCACATGGCTTCGATCTCGTTCAGCGACAGGTTCATGCGTCTGGCATCTCCGTTGGTTCCGGATAGATCCAGAAATCTCCATCGCGCGCCGACAGCTCTTCGGGATAAGGCGCATTACCGAACATGCAGATCCGCACCCAGCGATCGGACCGCGGATCGAAATGCATCGCCCCGAAGAAAGACAGTTTGCAGCGCAGCATGTCGATCGGCAGAAGATCGCAGGCAATCGTATTGTCCCGGATTTCGGCATAGGGCGCCTCGGCGACGATCTGCACCCGCCGCACCGCGTGCCTGTGCTCTGGGTGGCGCAGCAGGAATTCCGCCACGCTCGCTTCCTCGGGCCAGCCTTCCATCGCGTGATACAGCGCCGCCACATCGCGCCCCGGGGCCAGAGGCTGCTCATAGGGCGCGATAGGCTCCTCGGCCCGTTCACCCAGGCGCGGTTCCAGTTTTTCCTCAGAAACATACCAGACGCGGGCAGTGGTTTCGGGAAGATCCCAGTCGATGGCCAGCGCCCAGTCATGGGAGCGCTGCACGAGCTGCCGCAAACGTCCCAGCGTCATGGCGCCAGCAATCCGCCGGGTTTCCCCCACCCCACAGGCCATCGCGGAGGTCAGATCATCGACCAGCGCGCCATAGGGTTCCAGCATCAGCGACACCAACCATTCCTGCCCTTCGCAGGACAGAGATCGCTCGGCCCAGAGGTACAAACCATCCCAGGGGTGCGGGACCGATAGAACATCGCCCTCCAGATGTCCGGCCAAATGGTCGATATCCGAGATCAGCACGGATCGCTTCCACGCCTGCCCTAAATGCCCGGTCTGCCAGTGCGCCACGGAACGGCGGGCGCGGGTAAAGAGGTCGCGAAACCGGGCCACCTCTTGCGGGCTGGCCTGCGGCAGGCTCCGCACCCGCTCCAGCGCGGTTTCCCGCGCGGTGATCCAGTTGTTGAACAGGACCGGGTGGTTCAGCAAAAAGGGCGCCATGCCAAGGCCGGTGGAATTGCCGATGCCCAGACGCCGGGCCAGCGCCGGATCCAGACGCCCCGCAACCCCACCCGAGCGATCACGGGCGCGGGCATCCGCCATGTGCTGCACCAGATCCCGAACAAAGGTCCGGGTCAGATACACCGACAGCATTTCGGCCTGAAACGGCGCCGCGCATTCCGGCCTGTCCGCGATCATCTCGCGGTCGGCAGCGCCCAGTTTGCCCGAGCCATAGACTGCCGTGGTCCGCATCAGATAGCCAACCGCCTCGATCTGCGCCGGGTCGGGCTGGCAGCCTGCCGCCAGCGCCGAGACTACGTGTTCCCACAGGCGCACCGAGCGATTCGCCCGCGACACCGACAGCTCACGCTCGCTCACCCGGCCAGCTTCTTGCAGCGGCACGTTCTGCGCCAGGCGGGCAATGTCGTCGGCGCCCGGAACACCATCGAACAAGGCAAAGGTCGCATCCCAGGCCTCGGCAATCACCCGGTCAGAGCGTTTTTCCGGCGGCAGGTCATGGGCAAAGGCCACAAGGGAATAACTGCGTTCAGGGCCATGGGCGCTGTAGACCGCGTGTCCCGTCCCGTCGTCGCCGATCTCGAACACCGGCCTGTCAAAGCGCCAGCCCTCGGTCTGCATCCGGCGGGTCAGAATCCGCATGAAGGACAGCCGCGACTGATGGAAAGATCCCAGCCGTGCAAGGCGCATCACGGTTTCAGGCGGACGCAGCCCAGCGGGTCGGTGATCCGATGCTTCCCTTTCCAAGCCGCCCTCCTTCTTTGCTTACCCTTGTTTTTCCAGTGTTTTCCTCTGACCCGGTGCAAATGACCTATGCCGGGCCGAACCCCTCGCTGAAAAAGCGGTACCAGTTGCCGCCCATGATCGCGGCGACCTCACCCGCGTTCATGCCAACAGCGCGCAAGCCGGTTTCGATATTGCCAAAATCGCGGTTGTCGCGGAACCAATCCGGCATCGGCGGAAATCCGGCGGCGTCAGCGGAGCCTTCACCATAGTCGATCTCCTTGCTCCAGCGCCCGACGCGCATCCATTCCACCACGCTGTCCGGCTGATCCTGACACAGGTCCGAGCCGATCCCCAAATGCTCCACTCCAAACCTATCAGCGGTGCGGGCGATCATGCTGCAGAAACTGTCCAGCGTGCAGTCGGATTTGTCCTTCAGATGATGCGGGTAGAGCGAAAAGCCAATCATACCGCCGTTCTGCGTCACCGCCCGGATTACATCGTCATGCTTGTTGCGCAAGGCGGGCATCCAGCCGTGCGGGTTGGCGTGTGTGATGGCGATGGGACGCTGCGACAGATCTGCTGCTTCGATGGTGGAACGGTCGGCAGAATGGCTCATGTCGATCACCATGCCGACACGGTTCATCTCGCGGATCACCTGCCGCCCCATGCGGGTGATGCCGCTGTCTTCGCCCTCGTAACAGCCCGTCGCCAGCAGCGACTGGTTGTTATAGGTCATCTGCATGAACCGAGCGCCGAGCGT
This sequence comes from Pseudophaeobacter sp. 1A09344, assembly GCF_041008745.1. NCBI lineage: Bacteria > Pseudomonadati > Pseudomonadota > Alphaproteobacteria > Rhodobacterales > Roseobacteraceae > Pseudophaeobacter > Pseudophaeobacter sp. 1A09344. The sequence continues at coordinate 39,946 of NZ_JAXGFS010000008.1, read as the reverse complement.
GTGCAGGATTTCGACCAGACCGATGTCATCCTCGATCGGGGACGGGTTCTGAAATCCAAAGAAAATGGCGGTGCGCCCGCTGTCCCGCGCCCGATCGATATCGCTCGCCTGCGTGCCTTTGAGGATCAGATCCGGGTATTGCTCGAACCAGCGGTTCCATTGCTCAAAGTTCAGAACCGTTTCACGAAATCCTTCGTGATAGGCGATGGTGACATGCACCGCATCAACGCCACCTTCGCGCAGCTGGCGAAAGATCTTTTCGGACCAGTTGGCATATTGCAGCGCGTCGATCCGCATCAGGGCCGCCCCCATGCAACACGGCGCAGTGCAGTTTGGTCCATATGGCGTTTCTCCGGGTCCGATATTTGCCTTGGATGAAACTATGGACTCGGCATCCGCTTTCACACAAACTCAAACAACTCAAACTCATTTCAGAAATTTTGAAAATGGCGCTGAAAATTGAGATGCTTCGATGCTTTGCCACGGTGGCCCATTCCGGCACGCTGACCGGGGCGGCACAGCAGTTGGGACGCACGCCATCAGCGGTTTCGATGACGCTGAAACAGCTGGAGGACCATCTGGGCGAGCCGTTGTTCGAGACCGGACGCAAGAACAAGCTGACCGCGCTTGGCGCCTTTGTGCTGGAACAGGCGGATCGGGAGTTGCAGCAATTCGACACCACGGTGCGCGCAATCGAAGGCTTTGCCAGCGCCAGAACCGGCAGGGTGCGCGTGGCAGCGGTGCCCTCGGTGGCGGGCAGCATCCTGCCGCAGGCGATTTCCAGTTTCATCGCGCGGTTTCCCGGTGTCCAGATCGAGGTCTGGGATATGGAATCACGCGCCATCATCCGCGAGGTGAGCCGGGACCGGGTCGATATCGGCATTGCCACGGCCGGGTTGCCGGATTCAGATGCGATGCCCGCGCTGGATCCGCCAACGCATACCGGCCTTCATTGCAGCAACCTGATGTCAGATGCCTTTGGTCTGATCTGTCCCGACGGGCATCCGCTGGCAGCGCCCGGCGGGCCGGTGTCGTGGCGCGACATCGCCGAACAGTCCTTGATCGCCAATCCCCTGTCCGCCGGGATCCGGACCAAGGTCGCGCAGAGCCTGCACAGGGAAGCCCTGCTGCAAGGACACAATGTGACCTCTCTTCTGGCCATGGTGCGCGCCGGTCTGGGCATTACCATCCTGCCGGAAATGACCATGCTGCTGCTCGGCTCCTCTGGTCTGGTCTTTCGCCCGCTGGCCGATCCCGAAGCCCGGCGCCACATTCACCTGCTGCGCAAGGCCGACGCCCCGCTGCTGCCGGTGGCCCGCGAGCTGGAGCGGCAGATCCAGCTGACGGCCGCCCCGTTCCAGACGTGATCCCCTGCCCCTCCACCGCTTTTTCACCGCCCCCTGCTCGCGAAGAGTTCATGACCCTGTAGGGTGGCTTTTCTTGACCGGGCTGAGTTTGGCGGGCATGCCCTATTGCACTCAGACAACAGAATACGGGTAGACCTGCGGTGGCACAGGCAACAGAAGCGCAGAACGGAAACGAGCTGACAGACCGGCTGGCGCAGGCCAGCATCCTGGTGGTGGATGACGAACCGGGCATGCGCAACTTCCTGGTCAAAACGCTCGCGCCCCACTGCCGAGAGGTCGCCGAGGCCGCGACGACCGAAGAAGCCGGAGAGCTGCTGGCCCAGCGGCATTTCGATGTGATGATCCTGGACAACATCATGCCCGGTCAAAAGGGCATCGACTGGCTGGCCCATCAGCGCAGCGCCGGCGGGTTTACCGATACCATCATGATCACCGCCTATGCGGATCTGGAAACCGCGATCGAGGCGATGCGCGCCGGGGCCGCGGATTTTGTTCTGAAGCCCTTCCGCTCGAACCAAATGCTGAATGCGGTACAACGCTGCATCCAGATGGCTCAGCTGCGGCGCGAGAACGCCCTTTTGCTGCACGAGCTGAACAGCGCCGACACCGGGCGCAGGTTGCGCAACCAACTGATCGGCAGCTCGGACGCGATAGCCGATGTGCGGCGGGTGCTGGATCAGGTCCGCGATGTCAGCACGCCGGTTCTGATCACCGGCGCCTCTGGCACCGGCAAGGAAGTCGCGGCGCGGCACCTGCACGCAGCCTCGGACCGGGCGGCGCATCCCTTCGTGCCGATCAACTGCGCTTCCATTCCGGCAGAGATGATAGAATTCGAACTCTTCGGCCATGCGCCCGGCGCTTTCCCCGGCGCGCAAGGTGGACGTGAGGGGCTGCTGCCCTCGGCACAGGGCGGAACCGTGTTCCTGGACGAGATCGCAGGTCTCAGCGCGTCGGCGCAGGCGGCATTGTTGCGGGTGCTGGAGGATGGCTTGGTCCGCCCTGTTGGCACCGAACGCAGCACCCAGCTGGATGTGCGCTTTGTCGTCTCGACCAGCAAATCGCTGAAGGACGAAGTCGCCGCCGGGCGTTTCCGCGAGGATCTGTTCTTTCGCCTCAATGTGATCGAAGCGGTGATGCCCCCGCTGAGCCAGCGCGGCACCGATGTGGTGGAACTGGCCGAGTTGTTCGTGCAGGAGATCGCCGAGCAGCTGACCCGCGCGCCCTTGCAGATCGATCCCCGTACCCGCAGTGCCCTGCTGCGCCACAAGTGGCCGGGCAATATCCGGGAGCTGCGCAACTTCATCGAGCGCTCTTTGATCTTTGGCAGCTTTCCCCTGGAAACGCTGGCCCACCCGGCGGACGGCAGCGGCCAGATCGAACCGCTGGATCAGATCGAGCGGCGCGAGATCCTGCGCGCGCTGGAGGCTGTCGATGGCAACCGATCGGAAGCCGCCCGCAGGCTGGGCGTGTCGCGAAAGACCATCGACCGCAAATGCGCCTCCTGGGGACTATAAGCCGGGAATCGTCCATCCCCTCGCGCTCTGGCGCCCTCTGCCGACACCGCTGCTGGCACCTGATCACGCATATTTTTACCGAATTGAACAACCGGACAAACTGGCGCAAATTTTACCCCCTGGCTGGGAAACAATTTCCAAAATGTCCAAATTGCCCCAGGTCGCGACTATAGCACCCCGACAAAACGTCAACGTAAGTTATTGTTTTTTATATTCAAAACATTGACGCACCCCTTCACAACAGCCGAAGACTACCACGTCGCATGCGCTCGCATGCCCAGCTTCGGCAGCCGACCTCGGGGAGGAGAGAGACGCCAGCCGGTCAATAATTTGGAGGATAATCCATATGAGTTCCGCACCCAATCGGGGGCCGCTTTCCTTTCTGCTGAAGGAAAACATCGTCGCAGGCCCCGGCTTCAACCGCTGGCTGGTACCCCCGGCCTCGATCGCCATCCACTTGTGCATCGGCTCGGTCTACGCCTGGTCCGTATTCAACCCCGCTCTGACGCGCCAGCTGGGCGTTGTCAGCCCCGCTGCTGACGACTGGAGCCTGACCTCGGTGGTCTGGATCTTCTCGGTCGCCATCGTGTTCCTCGGCCTGGCTGCTGCCTTTGCCGGCAAATGGCTGGAAAAAGTTGGCCCGCGCATGGTCGGCACCGTTGCTGCCTTCTGCTGGGGCGGCGGTTTCCTCATCGGCTCGGCAGGGATCGCCAGCCATCAACTGTGGCTCGTTTACCTTGGCTATGGCGCCCTCGGCGGCTGCGGTCTGGGTCTTGGCTATGTCTCGCCGGTTTCGACCCTTCTGCGCTGGTTCCCGGACCGTCGCGGCATGGCAACCGGCATGGCCATTATGGGCTTTGGCGGCGGCGCGATGATCGCAGCCCCGGTCAAAGGCTGGCTGCTGTCCATCTATGCCAAGGCACCTGAATACCTTGGCACGCGCGAAGCCATCGACACCGTGATCGAAGGCGGCCGAGTATTTGCCCAGACCGCAAACGGCATGGTTGAGGTCGTCATCGCATCGGCGTCCCAGGCGGCAGCCCTGCCCGGCGGCGGCGAGGCTGGCGTCTATGTGGTTGGCACCGGCGACACCGGCGCATCCTCCACCTTCCTGACCCTTGGCATCGTCTATTTCATTGTGATGATCATCGCCTCCTTCAGCTATCGCGTTCCGGCAGAGGGCTGGAAACCTGAAGGTTGGGAGCCGAAACCGGCCGCTTCAGGTCTGATCACCAAGAACCACGTCCATATCGACCAGGCGCTGAAAACACCGCAGTTCTGGCAGCTGTGGGTGATGCTGTGCTTCAACGTGACGGCTGGCATCGGTGTGATCGGCGTCGCCAAGACGATGATGTCGGAAATCTACGGCACCACCATGCCGCTGATCGTGACCGCGGCTTTTGCCTCGACCTATGTTCTGATGATTTCGGTCTTCAACATGGTCGGCCGCTTCTTCTGGGCCTCGACCTCTGACTTCATCGGGCGCAAGAACACCTATCACGCCTTCTTCATCCTTGGCACGATCCTGTACCTGTCGATCCCCTATTTCGCGACCGCAGGCGCAGCAAACCCGTCGATGTTCTACCTGATCGGCTTCTACGTCGCGACGATGATCATCTTCTCGATGTATGGCGGCGGCTTTGCCACCATCCCGGCCTATCTGGCGGATATGTTCGGCACCATGCACGTGGGCGGCATTCACGGCCGGTTGCTGACCGCATGGTCCACCGCCGGTGTGCTTGGTCCGCTTGCGATCACGTCCTTGCGTCAGATGTCGGTGAACAATGCGATTACGGATCTTGCCGCCAAGGTAGATGCGCAGGCCTTTGAAACAGCCTTTGGCGCGCCGGTGTCGCAGCTGGACGCTCTGGTGTCCGCGAAGACGGTGACAATCGCCAAGCTGATGGAGATCGCGCCGCAGGGCATCGTCGATCCGACGCCGAGCCTTTACAATACGACCATGTATTGCATGGCGGGTCTGCTGGTAGTGGCCTTCTTTGCCAACCTCCTGATCCGGCCGGTGGGTTCGCACCACCACCACCCGGAAACCGGCGCAGCACCTTCGCCCGCCGAGTAACTCCGACACAATCCCAGAACCTGAAGGGGGCCTGCAAGCGCAGGCTCCCTTTTTTTCATTTATCGCCACGCACGGCCCGTGCGCCGGTCACGCCCGTAAGGTTCGCGTAAGCGGCACCACCCATATCGGACGCCAACCCTGTACAAATATCGCAAGGAGCGTGTCATGCAGATCCTCAGGAAACTCGCCGTTCTGGTTACAGCCATCGGGCTGGCAACGCCGGTATTGGCCTCTTCCCCACCCAGCAAGGGCGCATTGCGCTTTGACGTCATTCGCAAGGGCAAGGACATCGGAGAGCTCAGCTACAGCTTCTCAGGCTCTGCCGCCAAATACTCCGTTCAGGTCGTCACCGATATCGCCGTCAAGATCCCGCTGATCCGCGTCAATGCCTATGCCTTCAAGCAGAACAGCGTCGAGACATGGGCAAATGGCAAGATGACCTCGATCCGCTCGGCAACCGATGATGACGGCGACGCGCATCAGATCAGCGAAAAGGGGCGTGGCCTGCTGCCCGCAAGCCTGTGGAACGATGATATTCTGAAACGCCGCCAGTTGCTCAACACCATCGACGGTACCGTCATGTCGGTGCGGGTGATCGATCTAGGTGTTCAAAATGTCCCCACCCGCAGCGGCCAGCTGCGCGCCCATCACTATCGTATCTCAGGCGATCTCGAACGCGATGTCTGGTATGACCAGAACGGAGACCTTGCACATGTTTCCTTCAAGGCCGATGATGGGTCAACCGTGACCTACCTGCGCAAATAGGATCGCAGCCCATGCGGCTTCTCTATGTGGAAGACAACGAAAGGTTGGCGCAAAACACCTGTGCCAGCCTTGAAAGCAATGATTTCGTCGTCGACTGGGTGGCGACTGGCGCGGATGCGGTGCATTCCGCGCGCAGTTATTCCTATGACGCAATCATCCTCGACCTGGGCCTGCCGGACATGGACGGGCTGTCGGTGCTCGATGGGATCAAACAGGCCAATGCCGACACGCCGGTGATCATCTGCACCGCCCGTGATGCACTGGACGAACGGGTGAAGGGCCTCAACGCCGGATCTGACGATTATCTGGTCAAACCCTTTGACAGCAGCGAGTTGATCGCCCGCATCCGCGCCGTTCTGCGCCGCCCGGGCGGTGCGCTGGGGCTGAAGCTGAGCCTTGGCAACATCCGCTTTGACACCAACGATCGTTCCGTTGAGATTGCTGGCCAGCCCGCCCGGTTTTCCCGTCGCGAGCTGGATTTGCTGGAGGTCTTCATGCGCCGCAAGGGGCGCATCCTGTCCAAGGACAGCATTGAGAACGCGCTCTACGGATTTGATGCGCCGCCAACGCCGAACGCCATCGAAGTCGCGATTCACCGGCTGCGCAAGAAACTGCAGGATCTGGGCGCCGCAAGCACCGTCCACACGCTGCGGGGCATCGGCTACCTGATGGAAGACGACGGTCAATGAAGGCCCTCACCCAGTCTGCCCATGCCCCCCTTGGCGGACCGGGCTCACTGCAGCGCAAGCTGACGGTCAATATCGTCCTAGCGCTGCTGCTTGCCATCGCAATGTCCGTCACGATCCTGATCTCCGAGTTTTTCGAACATCTGGAAGAAAACCTCGAAGAGACCCTGCTGCGCGAAGCAAACGAAGTTCTGGTTCAGGCCGACCCGGAGGCGGAGAATTATGGCCTGCCGGTGCAATCGCTCCGGTTTCGCGGCGCCGAGGGTGCCTATCGCTATACGGTGTTTGGCCCGGAAATGGAGCTGCTCGCGGGCGGTGAGACCTCTCCGCAGATCAAGGCGCAGATTGCACCGCTGTCGCTTGGCACCGCAGCCGAGATTGACCTGCCGGGAGAGCGGCGCGGCATGGCGCTGTGCGGCATCAATGCAGGGCTGAAGATCTGCGTCCTTGCCTCGGCCTATGCCCCCATCGCCGATACCAGCATCCTTGATGCCATGTGGCACGAGGTAGAGGAGCAGATCATCTGGATCGTTCTTGGCGCGGTGCTGGTACTGTCATCGGCGCTGCTGGCGGCGCGGCTCTCCCTGCGGCCGCTGGATCGCGTCATGCAGCAGGCTGGCAGTATCGGCCCCGACGCCCCGGACCAGCGCCTTTCGCCCGAAGGGTTGCCGTCCGAGATCGTGCCCCTCGTCGCTGCCGTTAACAGCGCCTTTGCCCGGCTGGAAAAAGGCTACCGGTCGCAGCGCGAGTTTTCCTCGAATGTGGCGCATGAGGTCCGCACGCCTTTGGCGGTGCTGCACTCCAGCGTCGATACCATCGGTGACGCCGAGGTCCGCCAACGCCTCAAACAGGATCTGAAACAGCTAGAGCAGATCTTTGAACAGCTGATCGATCTGGCCCGCGCCGATGCGCTGGAACCTTCGACCTTTCAGGAGATTGCTCTGGACGATCTGGCGGTGCAGATCTCCTGCGCTCAGGCCCCGAACGCCATCCGCGCGGGCAAAAGCCTGGCCGTCACCGGCGCCAAGGGCGTCCGGATCCGCGGCAATGAGGGCCTTCTGGCCATCGCGCTGGACAATCTCGTGCGCAATGCGCTGATCTATTCGCCCGCCGGAACCGAGGTTGAAATCTGCGTCATGGCAAATCCACCCGGCATCGCGGTTCTGGATCGCGGCCCCGGGGTGCCGGAAACGGAACGTGAGGCGCTGTTCGAACGCTTCAACCGCGGCTCCGAGCCGGGCCGGGGCAAGGGCTCGGGAATTGGCCTGGCCATTGTAAAGGCCGTGGCCGAAGCCCATGGCGCCCGGGTCGACATTGCCGACCGGGATGGCGGTGGCAGTCGGTTCAGCATCGAATTTTCATAAAACATCACAGATACTTGACCTGCTCCGCCCATGGTTCTGCGAACCTGTAAGCGGGTTGTAAGCCTGGCGGGCGATTTCCCTAGACAACAGGAAATCCAAGCGAGGCGCTCCATGCGAATTGAGTTTTTGACGCCGACCTCTCCCGGCCGTGCAGCCGCTGAGGCCCATATCCGTGACGTTTACGACACCACCTATGCGGCGCAGGTCAAAGGCTTTGCCCCGGTTCTGGCAGCAGCCTCCAACGCAGAAGGCAAGATTCTCTGCGCGGCCGGGATCCGCACGGCACAGGACGGGTTTTTCTCGGACTGCTACCTGAATGGCGATTTCTGCGAGGTCCTGAAGGAGCGCACCGGGCGCGACATCCGCGCGGACCAGATCATGGAGGTCACATCGCTGGCCTCGGTGTCCCCCTTTCCGGTGCTGCCCCTCCTGGACCGCATGATCGATTGGGGACGGCAGCAGGGCGTGGTCTGCGGGGTCTTCACTGCCACCCTGCCCCTGCGCCGTCTGCTGACCCGCACCGGGCTGGGCTATATTCCCCTTTGCGCCGCTGCGGCGGACCGCGTGGCGGATCCGAACAGTTGGGGCAGCTATTACGACACCGATCCCTGGGTCTGCGCCTTCATCGAGACCGAGACGGATCTGGCATTGCTGACGCCCGGCACCGCTGCGCCTGCATCGCTGCCGGGCCTTCAGGGAGGCGCTGCATAATGGACATGGTATTCGAGGCCCTGTGGTGTCACGCGGCAGAGCGCCCCCAAACGGTTGCCTTTTCCGGCGATGGCGACAGCCTGACCTGGGCCGATCTTGCCGCCGAAGTCACCGCGCTTGCGGCGCGGCTGGACGGTGCGCCGCGTACCGTTGGCATCGCCCTTCCGGGCGGCTGCGCCTATGTAGTGGCCGATCTGGCGCTAACCCTCACCGGCCGTCGGCAGGTGCCGCTGCCGTTTTTCTTTGCGCCCGAGCAGATTGCCCATGTGATCAAGGACGCCGGGATCGGCGCGCTGATCACCGCACCCGAAACCGCCGGGCAAAGCGCTTTGCCGGAGATCCCCCTGTCGCTCGGCCATAGCGGTGCTGGAGCGCGGCATAACCAGACCTCGACAGCGGCGCAGGCAGAGCGGATCATCTACACCTCCGGCTCGTCCGGGCGCCCGAAGGGCGTTGTCATCGGAAGCAGCCAGTTACAGGCCTCGCTGAATGCCCTGCTGCCCGTGGTGGCCCCGACGCACACCGACCGCCACCTGTCGATCCTCCCCTTGGCGCAGCTTCTGGAACAAATCTGCGGCATATTCCTGCCCATTCTGGCGGGCGCGGAAACCCGGTTTGACTTCAACGCCACCCGCACTCTGTTCGGCGCCGAAATCGGACCATTGACCGCCGCCTTTGCCCGCGAAAGGCCCACCACCAGCCTGCTGGCGCCCGCGCTTCTGGGGCGCTGGGTTCAAGACCTCAGCAGCAAGGACGGCCGGGCTCCCAACTCGCTACGCTTCGTGGCCGTCGGCGGCGCTGCCAGTTCGCCCGCGCTGCTGCACGCCGCCGAGGCTGTCGGCATCCCGGCGCACGAAGGCTACGGTCTGTCGGAATGCTGCGCCGTGGTGGCGATGAACCGCCCCGGACACAATGCCATCGGCACCGTCGGAGAGATTCTGGAAGGGCTCGACGTTCAGATCATCGGCGGCGAGATCACCGTCGCAGGCCCCACCGTGATGACCGGGTACCTCAATGGCGATCCTCCCCCCGCCCGCTGGCACACCGGCGATCTGGGCCGCATCGAAAACGGGCGCCTGATCGTGGACGGGCGCAAGGACGCGCTAATCGTCACCGGCGCCGGGCGCAACATCTCACCCGAGTGGGTCGAGCAAAGGATCAACGCCGATCCCCGCGTCGTCAGTTCGGCCCTTGGCCTGCACGAGGATGGATCTCTGGTTCTGGTGGTCGCTGCCGCGGCCCCGGTCAGCGGCGCAGAGATCACCGCCGCACTGGAAGGGATCCCGGCCTATGCACAGCCTGCGGCGGTAATCATGACCTCTCCGACAGAGCCGGGCCTGCTCTTTGCGGCAGGCACCCCGAACCGCGCCGTCGCCGCCCGGATTATCAACGACCGCCCGGCGCAGCCTCTTTCCCAGACAGCCGAAAGCCTTGCCTCATGACCCAGAAAAAGACCGTTCTCATCACCGGCGCAGGATCCGGCATCGGCCGGGCCCTGACGATGGAGGCCGCACGCCTTGGCCATGTGCCGCTGATCACCGGACGCAGTCGGCACAAGCTGGAAGAGACCGCCACGCTCGCAGGATTGCCTGAGAGCGCTATCCTGCCCGCAGACGTGACCCTTGCTGAGGATCGCACAAGGCTGGTGGTGCAGGTCGGTGGGCGGCTTGATATCCTGATCAACAATGCCGGCTGCCTGACCGTCGGACGGCTGACGGATCTTGGCGACGCTCAGCTACAGGCGATGACCGACACCAACCTGATGGCCCCGATCGCGCTGACCCGGGACCTGTTGCCCGCGCTGCGCGCAGGTCAGGGACGCGTGGCAAACATCGGCTCTGTCTTCGGCGATATCGCCTACCCCTATTTCGCGGCCTACTCGGCGACGAAGTTCGGCCTGCGGGGCTTTTCTGACGCGCTGCGGCGCGAATTGTCTGGCAGCGGCGTTGGCGTCACCTACATCGCCCCGCGCGCCGCCCGCACCGCCGCCGAAAGCGAATTCGGCGCCCTGATCGAACCGCTGGAGATGACGCTCGACAGCGCGGAACGGGTGGCTGCAGAAGCTTGGGTGGCAATCCGCAAAGGCAAACGCGAAAGCTTTCCTCGCGGCAAAGAGCGGTTCTTTGTCAAAGTCCAGCGGCTGTTCCCGCAGCTGGTCGACCGCTCTGTCGGGGCTCAGGCCCGCGCCGAGAAAACCATCGTCGCCCTGGACAGCCTGCGCCGCGCCTAGACCCTCCTGTTTTCAAGTAGAAAGACCAAACATGACCTATACTGTGATCCGCGCCGCGCGCACCGGCAGCCAGATCGACGCCCCCGCCATTGCCGCCGTCCGCGACCATCTGAGCCGCGACGGCTGGGCGCTGCTGCGGGGCTTTGACGTCGACATGGCCGCCTTCAGCGCCCTGACAGCCGAGCTGTGCAGCACCATCACCTTTGACCCCGCACGGGAATTTTCCGAGCGCAACACCCAGATGGTGGATGCCGGGCTTGGCCCGATCGGGTTGCATATCGAAAACGGCAACACCCCAGTCTGCCCCGATATCGTTGCCTTCTACTCCGCCAAGGCCGCCTTTGAAGGCTCGCAGACCACGATCTGCGACGGGCGCGATGTGCTGGCCAGCATGTCGGAGGCGCAGCGCGCGCGCTGGAGCCAGCCGATGACCGTCTCGCGCAAGCTGCCGGAACTTTTATGGAAACGCTACCTGGCCAATGAACACCCCGCAATCTCGGAGCCTGAAGAGGTGACCGAAGAGCATATCCTGCAATTTAAGGCAGCGATCCCGAACCAGGATTTTGACATGCACGAGGATGGCTCGCTCACCTATCATATCACGCTGAACCCGGTGCGGCCCTCGGCCCTGTCCGGCGCTGTGGGCTTTGCCAATGCGGTTCTGGGTCCGTCGCACAATTACGAGCCGCCCGTCTATCGGCTGGCAGATGGCAGCCTGGTCAGCGCCGAAGAGATCGAGGAGCTGCGCGAACTGGCCGAAGACAGCACCACCGAGATCAACTGGCAGGACGGCGATATCGCTGTGCTCGACAATACCCGCATCATGCACGGGCGCCGGGCAATCAAGGATCAGGATCGCCAGCTGTTCATCGGCATGGGCCGGGTCTGACTCCAAGCGCCGCCTGCGCCTTCACCCGTTGCCGGGAAACCGGCTGCGGGTCCGGTTGGCAAAGGCCACCAGCGACAGCATCACCGGCACCTCCACCAGCACACCGACCACGGTGGCCAGCGCGGCGCCGGAATTCAGCCCGAACAGCGAGATCGCAACCGCGACGGCCAGCTCAAAGAAATTCGAGGTCCCGATCAGCGCGCAAGGCGCGGCGATCCGATGCGGCACCTTCAGCGCGAAGGCCGCGCCATAGGCTAGCGCGAAGATCCCGTAGGACTGGATCAGAATGGGCACCGCGATCAGCGCGATAACCTCGGGCCGGTCCAGGATCACCTGCCCCTGCAGGCCGAACAGGATCGTCACCGTCGCGATCAACCCGATCACCGACCAGGGTTTAACGTGGGCCTGAAAGCCCTCAATCCGCGCCGCGCTGCCCAGCCTTTTCCGGGTCCAGATCCCGGCCAATAGCGGCAGCAGCACAAAGAGGACCACCGACAGAACCAGCGTTTCCCAGGGCACTTCGATATCTGTGACGCCCAGCAGGAAGGCGACGATGGGCGCAAAGGCAAAGACCATCACCACATCATTCAGCGACACCTGCAGCAGGGTGTAATTCTCATCCCCCCGCGTCAGCTGCGACCAGACAAAGACCATAGCCGTGCAGGGCGCCGCGCCCAGAAGAATCAGACCGGCAATGTACTGTTGCGCATCCTCGGGCGATACCAGATCGGCAAAGATGCCTTCGAAGAACAACAGCCCCAACAGCGCCATGGTGAAGGGTTTGATCAACCAGTTGACCACCAGCGTGATGCCCAGACCCCGCGGCTGTTTGAAAGCATCCTTCACCGCGGCGGGATCGACGCCGACCATCATCGGATAGACCATCGCCCAGATCAGCACTGCAACCACCAGATTGACCCGCGCCAGTTCCGCCGCCGCGATCATCTGCACCAGCGCCGGTGCGATATTGCCGATGACGATACCCGCCACCATGGCCAGCGCGACCCAGACGCTCAGATATCTTTCAAAGATGCTCATGGCATGACCTCCGCGCCTTCAACGTGCAGCTTGCCCGCGGCAAGCGCCGACAGCGCCACCATAAGTGCCGCCGTCCCCAGAACAAGCGCGAGCCCGCCAACCTGATAGGTCAGCCCGGACAAGAGCGTACCAGTCAGGCGGCCGCCCGCATTTGCCATGTAATAAAAACCCACATCCATCGTGACCCGCTCGGCCTTGGTGAAGGCCAGGATCAGGTAGGAATGCAGCGAAGAGTTCACCGCGAACAGCGCGCCAAAGGCCAGAAGGCCAAGGACAAGAACCGCCGTCAGCCAGGGCTGCGGCGTCGGCGACATCCAGACCGCAAGGGTCAGCGCCGCAGGCACGGTAAAAAGCGCCAGCGCCCAGCCGCGCGCGGCGCGGATCAAGGCGCTCTCGGGCCGTTTGGCTGCGCCCAGCAGCCACGGTGCAGCGGCTTGCACCGCACCATAGAGGATGATCCACACCGCCATGAATGTGCCGATCATGAAGAAGGCCGCGCGGTTACCCGCCTCGGATCCATCCGACAGCACCGCGTAAAAATAGATCGGGATGCCCACCACGAACCAGACATCGCGCGCGCCGAACAGGAACACCCGCGCCGCCGACAGCCAGTTCACATTGGCGGATTTCGAGAACACCTCGGAAAACTTCGCGCCCTTGCGCCCGGTCGGCAGTCCGGGTGGCATCAGCATTACGATGCCGGCAAAGACCAGCGCCAGAACCATGGCCATGGCAATGATCGACCAGCTAAACCCAAGCATCGCCAGCAGCGCCGCACCGAGCAGGAAGCCCAGCCCCTTCACCGCGTTCTTCGATCCGGTCAGCACCGCCACCCAACGGAACAATCCGCCGTTTGCCGAGGGCGCCAAGAGCTTCACCGCCGATTTCGACGACATCTTGGCCAGATCCTTGGCCACGCCCGAAATCCCCTGCACACACATCACGAAGACGACCGAGGCACCAATGGCCCGGTCCGGATCAAGCTGCGTCAGCGCGCCCAGCGCCGCGATCTGCAACGCCAACCCGGCATAAAGCGTCGCCGCCAGCCCGAAGCGCGCCGCGATCCAGCCCGCCGATAGGTTCGTCACCATCCCGGCGATCTCATATAGGACAAAGAGATAGGCCAGCTGCACCGGAGAGAACCCCAGCGTGTGGAAATGCAAGAGGACCAGCATCCGCAGCGCCCCATCGGTGAGCATGAAGGCCCAATAGGCCGCCGTCACCGCGATATAGGCCGACAGACCCTCGGGGCGCTGGCTCACAGCGAGGCTCCGACCATCAGGGCCACATCGACAAGCCGCCAAGCGTAGCCCATTTCATTGTCATACCAGGCATAAACTTTCACCTGGGTGCCATTGATCACCATGGTCGAGGGCGCATCCACGATCGAAGAGCGCTGATCATTGGTGTAATCGGTCGAGACCAGCGGGCGGGTCTCATAGCCAAGGATGCCCTCCAGCTCCCCTTCCGCGGCAGCTTTGAACAGGGCGTTGACCTCTTCGGCGGTGGTTTCGCGCTCCACCTCGAAAACGCAGTCGGTGAGCGAGGCATTCAGCAGCGGCACCCGCACCGCATGGCCATTCAGGCGCCCGGTAAGCTCCGGATAGATCAGCGTGATTGCCGTGGCGCTGCCGGTGGTTGTCGGGATCAGCGAATTCAGCGCCGAGCGCGCCCGGCGTAGGTCTTTGGCTGGGCGGTCGACGATAGTCTGGGTATTGGTGACATCGTGGATGGTGGTGATGGAGCCGTGCCGGATACCCAGATTTTCGTGGATCACCTTGACCACAGGCGCCAGGCAATTGGTGGTGCAACTGGCAGCCGTCACGATGCTGTGGCGCGCCGGATCATAGGTGCCCTCATTGACGCCATAGACGATATTGGCCGTATCGCCATCCTTGACCGGGGCGGAGACCACGACCTTTTTCACGCCCGCGTCGAAATAGGGGGCAAGCTTGGCCTCTGTCTTGAACACACCGGTGCAGTCGATGACCACATCCACGCCGTCGAGCGGCAGTTTGGACAGATCGGAGGTGCCGATGAAGGGAAGACGCATGTCATTGATCGTCACGCTGTCTGCATCATGGGAAAACTCTGCATCCCAGCGTCCATGCACCGTGTCGAACTCCAAAAGATGTGCGTGCATTTCCGGATCACCCACCGCGTCGTTAATCCAGGCGATTTGCGCGCCCTGCTCCAGCAGCGGTTTCAGGGCAAGTTTTCCGATCCGGCCAAGGCCGTTCACAGCATATGTGGTCATTGGGTGTCTTCCTGTGCTTGGCTGGCGATATCATCCACCGCGTGTTGCAGGGCGATGCGGTCCAGTGTTTCGATGGGCAGCGCCGTAAAGGCCTCGATCCGGCGTTTCAGCGCGCCATAGGCCTGATGAAAGGCGAGGCTTTTTTCGGCATCGGTGCCCTCGGCCTTGACCGGGTCCGGCATGCCCCAGTGGCCACTGATCGGCTGACCGTCCCAGGCAGGGCATTCCTCATTGGCGGCCTGATTGCAGACGGTAAAAACGAAATCCATCTGCGGCGCATCCGGTCCCGTGAACTCGGCCGTATTCTTGGCCCGCAGATGCGCGGTGTCATGCCCCTTGGATTGCAGCACCTCCACCGCAAAGGGGTTCAGGTCTGACTGGGGCCGGGTTCCGGCGGAGTAGACGTTGAAGCGATCCGAAGCGCGATCGCGCAGGATGCTTTCGGCAAAGATCGAGCGGGCGGAATTTCCGGTGCAAATGAATAACACGTTGTATTTGCGCGCGGTCATGGCGGTGTGTCCTGTTTGGGGGGAAGTGGCGGCGGGCAGGCAAAGGTCCGGACGCCCGCGGCAACAATCGAGCATCAGATAGTCAAAGGTCTGTTGCACCGCTGACATATCGACGGTGTAGAGCAGCGAGGTCCCGGCCCGTTCCTGCGTCACCAACCCCGCCTGCATCAGCGCAGACAGATAGGTGGAAAGGGTGCTGGCCTTCAGATCCAGCGCCCCGGCGATTTCACCTGCGGGCATCCGGTCCGGATAGCGCCGCATCAGCAGCCGGAAAATGGCCAGTCGCTGTGGATGGCCTAGCGTGGTCAGGCGGGAGGGAATCTCTTTTTCCATATTTCATGAATATAGGAAATAAAGGGCGCATGACAGTGAATATTTTGTAACGGCCTGATGACACAGGCCTGACAACACAGGCCGAAACAAAAACCGCCCCCGGGATGGAGGCGGCTACAGGTTACAGAAGGGCCAGCGGGGTTATTCCCACTCCATCTCCTCATAGACCGTCTGCGCATTGCGCCCGGCCAGACTGTCGAATTGCTCAAGCCCGGCAAAAGCAGACTGATCAACCCCGGGCGCGTCCATGATATCACCGCCCTCTTCGATCAGGGCACCGATTTGGGAGCGCAGGTTCACAAGGTATTCGAAGGTGTCAGCGCGGGCCTGTTCCAGCGTGGTGGCATGGCCATGGCCGGGAACCACATGGGTCGGCTCATAGGCCGCCATCGCCTCAAAGGTCTCGATCCAGCTTTTGGCATTTGACTGCGGCCCGACGCCAAGGATCCGCTCCACATAAACAATATCCCCGGTGAACATCACATCCCGGTCCTTGAGCCAGACAAAACTGTCGCCCGGCGTATGGGCCTGCCCGTGATGGGTGATCTGGAAGGTCAGACCACCGACCGTGAGATCATGACCCGTTTCAAAGGTCACATCGGCATAGCGCGGCTCGGTGCCTGCCAGTTCATCCCCCAAAAGCTGCGAGAGCATCGTCATCTGCATAGACTGGCGGTCCTTGTGATCGGCCACCGCGGCCTCGGATGCGATCACGGTTGCGCCCTGCGCCTGCCAGTAACCATTGCCCAGCCAGCGGTGATCCTGCCCGCCGGTGTCGATCACATAGGTCACCGGCTGATCGGTGATCTGATCTATGGTGGCGTCAATCATCTCGGCGCCTTTCCACGAACCGCCGGGATCCATCAGCACCACCCCCTCGGAGGTGACCACCACGCCGAAGGTGGCATTGTTGCCAAGGTTTTCAGTGTTGCGTTGGCTTTTCGGGCCGACCAGCGCCCAGATATCATCGGTAACCTTCTGCACCTCCAGCACATCCGCGAAGGCGGCCAGCGGCAGGACTGACAGAACAAGGGTCAAGGTAAGTGATTTCATGTGCAGCCCTCCCGGCATCTGCGCGCGTTCCCGTAAGACCCTGCCAGAGTGAACGAGCGTCAGACAGAGGACCATCCGACGCAGACAAAAAGACTGGCCCGGCATGTCCGCCCGGGCCAGTTCATAATTTCAGGGCTAATACTCAGTCGCCGTCGGACACCCCTGCCTGCCGCAGCCGTGCCCGGCGCGCGCGATAGCTCGGCAACAGCACCAGAAGCCCCGCCAGCACCAGAAGCGCCAGCGTCATCGGCCGGTCCAGCAGGAAGCCCAGCCCGTCATAAAGCTGCATCGCCCGGGCAAAGTTGTCCTCCAGCATTGAGCCAAGGATGAAGCCGATCAACAAAGGGGCAAGTGGGTAATCCGCGAACCTCAGTATGGTCGCGCAGACGCCAAGCCCAACGAGGATCAGCAACTCGGTTGCGTTGTTCTGCCCGATGTAGGCCCCCATCAAGGTGAAGAACAGGATGAAGGGGATCAGGTAGTTGCGCGGCACTGCCAGCACCTTGGCGATATAGGGGATCAGCGGCAGGTTCAGCACCAGCAGCACCAGATTACCCACATACATGGAGATGATCACTGCCCAGAAGATCTGCGGCTCGTCGATCATCAGGCGCGGCCCCGGCGAGACATTGAGCGCGATGAGCGCACCCAAGAGGATCGCCGTGGTGCCCGATCCGGGAATGCCCAGCGTCAGCAGCGGCACGAAGGATCCGGTGCAGGCCGCGTTATTGGCGCTTTCCGGTGCGGCCAGCCCCTTGACCGAGCCCTTGCCGAACTGCTCCTGCTCCTCCTTGGGCGCAATATTGCGCTCCACCGCATAGCCCAGGAAGGACGCAATCGTGGCCCCAGCCCCAGGCAATACCCCGATCAAAAACCCTTGGATCGATTGGCGACCGATCACCGGGGCAATCGCGCGCGCCTCGTCCCGCGTGATGCGCAGCTCCTTGATCTCGCTGCTGCCGCCCTCCGTCTTGGACCGGCTGGGATCCAGCACCAGATACAGCGCCTCCGGCAGGGCGAACATCGCCATGGCAAGCGTGATAAAACCAAAGCCGGACTGCAGATCCATGATCCCCATGGTGAAACGCGGCATGTTGAACAACGCGCCCTCGCCCACGGTGGCCATGATCAGCCCCAACAACGTCATCAGCAGCGCCTTCACCACCTGCCCGGTTCCGGCAAAGGCCGCGATGGCCGACAGCCCCACCACCATCAGCGCAAAATACTCTGCGGAATGGAACAGCAGCGCCACGGTTGCCAGCGCGGGCGCAAAGATCATCAACAGCACCGCGCCGATGCTGCCCCCGCAGAAGGACGAGATCGCCGCCACCGTCAGCGCCTTGCCGGCCTTGCCCTGCCGCGCCAACGGATAGCCGTCAAACGAAGTCGCCACGGTCGAAGCAACCCCCGGCGCATTGATCAGGATCGACGAGGTCGAGCCGCCAAAGATCGCGCCATAATAGACCCCGGCCAGAAGGATCAGCGCCGCAGAAGGGTCGCCGATGGTGATCGCCACCGGGATCATGATCGAGATGATGCTCATGGGACCAAGCCCCGGCAGCATGCCGATGAATGTGCCGATCAGACAGCCGCCGATCACCATCATCAGGTTCGTCAGGGAAAAGGCGCTGGAAAGGCCAATCATGATACCTTCGAACATATCAGCCTCCCACGCCAAAGAAGATCGGCCAGGGGCTGAGGAAGATCCCCAGAACCTCTTGCACCAGATACCAGACGCCGCCCGCCGCAAGCGCCGCGATGGGCAGCAGGACGTGCAGCTTGCGCTCACCCAGGATCACCGCGCCAAGGGTCAGGAAGCCCACCGTGGAGATCAGGAACCCGGCGGGCCGCAGCAAGAGCGCATAGGCCACCATCAGAGCCAGAAGCGCCAGCGCCTGCCCCAGTTTATAATCGCCAAGCCGTCGGTGATCGATGTCGCCAACCTTGGGGCCGCTGTCGCCCTTTTGCGGGCTCAACACAATGATCAGGGCGCAGATGGCCGCCAGCACCGACAGGACCTTGGGAAAGGTGCTGGGCCAGATGGCATTGAATTTCATGAAGGGGGGAAGGCCTGCGTCCATGGTGAAATAGGCCGCATAGCCATAGGTGAGGCTGATCAGCAGGATGACCAGCGCGATCCATCGGTCAAGCGCCATGCTCTTCTCCGGGGAAATCTTGGATAAAGGAAGGCGTCACCTCCCGGGCAGATCTTTCGATGCCCCGGAGGCGACGCCGGTTGGGCGACACGGGATCAGAGGAACCCGAGTTCCTGCATCAGCGATTTGATGACCTCTTCCTGACCTTCGAGGAACTTTTCAAAGTCTTCGCCGCTGTTGTGGATGTTGACCCAGCCATTGCGAGCCCGCACCTCTTCCCATTCGGGCGTGTCGTACATCTTCGCGATGGCTGCTTGATAGGCTGCTTTGCGCTCTTCCGGCAGGCCGGGGGCGCCGAAGAAACCGCGCCAGTTGACAAAGCTCGCGTCGATGCCCTGCTCCTTCATGGTCATGGCATCGGCATAGGCCGGTACGCGGTCATCTGCGGTAACACCGATGATCTTCACCTCGCCCGCGTTGGCCAGATCGATGGCCTCGGAGAACCCGGTGGAAAGCGCCTTGATCTCGCCCGACAGCAGCGCCGCCATGGCCATACCGCCCGCGTCATAGGGGATGTATTTGACCTCAGTCGGGTTCTCGCCCGCTGCCTTCATCACCATGGCCGCGACCAGATGATCCATTCCGCCCGGAACCGAGCCGCCGCCGATGGCAGTGCCGCGCGGGTCTGCCTTGTAGGCGGCGATCAGATCGGCCATGGAATTGATCGGGCTGTCCTTGCCCACCACGATGGCTGCGTAGTCGCCGATGGTGCCTGCAACCATGGTCAAGTCGCGGAAGTTATGCGGGAAGACCCCGGTCAGCGAACGGATCACGATGGGGGTAGAGTTCACCATCAAGGTGCCGTGGTTGCTGTCGGCGTTCTCGATCAGGTAGCCGATGGCCTTGCCGCCGCCACCACCCGACATGTTCTCGAACGATGCCGTGCCCACAAGACCTGCCTTGGTCAGCGCCTCGCCGGTGCCGCGCGCGGTGCCGTCCCAGCCACCGCCGGCGCCGCCGGGAATCAGGAAATGGATGCTGTCGACGGCCATGTCTTCGGCCATCGCGGGTGCGCCAAGGGCAAGGGTCGCGGTCGCCGCAGCCATCAGGGCCCGTCGGGTCAGGGTAAATGTCATGTGTTGTCCTCCCATTTGACAAGTGGCGGCCAAGCCGCTCATGACTGAATGAAGAACACGCAAAGCTGACACGGACCTGTCACAGACCTGTCAGCATGCGCCGGATCAAGGACAGGGATGGGATGCGATTTCTGCTGGTTGAGGACAACATGAGCCTGGCAGCTGCGGTCTGTGACCGGTTGCGGATGGATGGCCATGTTGTCGACCATGCGCCAGGCGCCCGGGACGCCGAGGCATTTTCCGCAACCACGGATTACGATCTGATTTTGTTGGATATTATGTTGCCGGACGGGGATGGCCGCAGCTTCCTGAAAGCCCATCGCGCCCGCGAGGGAAAGACCCCGGTGATCGTGCTGACGGCGCGATCAGAAGTGTCGGACCGGGTCGGCGTGCTGGACCTTGGCGCTGACGATTACATCACCAAACCCTTTGATTTTTCCGAGTTGGAAGCCCGCTGCCGTGCGGTTCTGCGGCGTCAGGGCGGCAACAGTTCCAACCAGCAGCGATTCGCGAATCTGGTCTTTGATCCGCTGGCCGGCACGCTTGTGGTGGCCGGAACCCCGGTGCCGCTGCGCAACAAGGAACTGCGGCTGCTAGAAATCTTCCTGAGCGCCCCGGACCGCATTTATTCCAAGGCAAAACTGGTGGACCGGTTGTTTTCCTACGACGAGGAAGTGTCGGAGAACGCCATCGAGGTCTATGTGGGTCGGCTGCGCAAGCGCCTTGCCGGATCCGGCGCAGCCATCGTAACCGTGCGCGGGCTGGGCTACCGGATGTCGCTGGCATGACCCCGCCGCAGCCCCCCGCACCCCACCCCCCTCCCCTGCGCACCAGCGGATCGCTGCGGCGCCGGTTGATCCTTCAGGTAGTGATGAGCGCGGCGTGTCTGGCCACGATCCTGTTTTTCACCGTTCTTGTCTTTACGCGCGACGTGTCTCAGCGCACCCATGACAGCATCCTGCTCGCCTCGGCGACATCGATCATGGATTCGGTACGGGTACAATCCGGCGCCGTCACCCTCGATATTCCCTATGCGGCGCTTTCGATGCTGGGCAATGTCAGCGACGACAGGGTGTTCTACAGTGTGCGTCAGGATGGCCTGCTGCTGACCGGATACGAAGACCTGCCGCAGACCGCCCAGCGCCCTGCCCCGGGAGATCCCGCCTTTGATACCGAAAGCTACCGCGGCAGCAGCCTGCGCATGGTGGCGCTGGTCCGGCGCCTGTCCCTGAACAACGGACCGGTCGATGTGGTCATCACCGTGGCTCAGACCCGCGAAGGACAGGCGGCCGAGCTGGGGCGGCTGACCCGCTGGGCCATGTTGATGGGCGGCGGTTTTTTCCTGATTTCCGCCCTGCTTGGTGTCTGGGCCGCACAATCCAGCATCCAGCCGCTGCACGCGCTCAGTGCCGTTGTCTCGCGCCGCGGCCCAAAGGATCTGCGCCCGGTCCGCCATGCGGTGCCCAGCGAAATGTTGCCACTGGTGCAATCACTGAACCGGTTCATTGAACGCCTGAGGGTCTCCCTCGCGCGATCCGAAGACTTCATCGCCGAGGCCGCACACCGGGTCCGCACGCCGCTGGCCACGGTCCGGGCACAGGCCGAAATCACCCTACGCCGAGTGGACAAGGCAGAAAACCGGGCCTCCTTGCGTGAGATGATCCGCGCCATCGACGAAAGCTCCCGCGCGGCGGGGCAGCTTTTGGATCATGCCATGGTGACCTTCCGCACCGACAGTCTGGAACGCAAGGAGGTGGCCCTTGATACGCTGACCCATGACCTGGTCGATCGGCTGCGGCCCGTGGCGGATCTGAAGGATATCGACCTGCAGTTTGCCTGCGACGGGGTTGCGCCGCTCCGGGGCGATGCCATTCTGATCCAGAACGCCGTGCGCAATATTCTGGATAACGCCATCAAATACGCCCCTTCGGAAACCAATGTTGAGGTCACGGTGCGGCAGGGACCGCTGGACGCCATCGTCTCGGTCCAAGATCAGGCAGGTGGATTTCCCGAAGACACAGACACAGCCGCCCTGACCGAACGGTTTGTGCGCGGCAGCAATGCCGCTGGGACAATCGGCTCCGGCCTCGGGCTGACCATTGCCCGCGAAGTTGCCGAAGCCCATGGTGGTAAGCTGATCATCGCCCCTTCAGATACAGGAGCCGGAGCATGCGTTTCCTTGTCTTTTCCCTTGCGCTGATGGTGTCGGCCCTGGGGCTGGCCTTGCCCGCATCCAGTTTTGAAGTAGAGGAATTCCGCCGTTTTGGCCCCGAGGGCGCCCCGGCGCTGCGGGTATTGTCCACCACGGACATGGATGTTCTGGCGCCGCTGGTCGAGAGTTTTCTTGCGGACAGGCCGGGCACCGCCATCGAATACACCACCGTCAGCAGCGCTGTTTTGATGGAGGTGGTGACCACGGGTTCGGGCCCGCAGGCGCGGTTTGATATCGCCGTCTCTTCTGCCATGGACCTGCAGACCAAACTGGCCAACGATGGCTACACCCGGCACCACAGGTCTGCCGCGACCGACGTCATGCCGGACTGGGCGAACTGGCGTGATCATGTCTTTGCCTTTTCGCAGGAGCCTGCGTCCCTGCTTTTGTCGCGCGCCGCCTTTAACGGGCTGGAGCTGCCCCGGACCCGACAGGATCTGATCCGCCTTCTACGACAGCACCCCGATCGCTTCCGGGACCGTATCGGCACCTATGACATCGCCACCAGCGGCCTTGGTTATCTGTTTGCCACCCAGGATGCGCGGACCTCGGATTCTTACTGGCGACTGATGGAGATCTTTGGCGGGCTAGAGGTGCGGCTGTACTGCTGTTCGGGGCAGATGATCCGCGATGTCGCGCGCGGAGATCTCGCCATCGCCTATAATGTGCTGGGCAGCTACGCGCTGGCGCGCACGGACCTGACAGACAGTATCGTGATCATCGATCCGCAGGATTACACCAACATGATGCTGCGCACTGCCGTAATCTTGGAAAATGCACAGCAGCCGGATCTGGCCGAAGCCTTTGTCGATCATTTGTTGCAGGCAGCCTGGGGTCCTGATCCCGATCCCGGCTACCCGTTTCACCGCTACCCGGTCGAAGCCAGCGATCACAGCGCGCCCCTGCGGCCGATCCAGCTGGGGCCGGGGCTGCTGGTGTTCCTGGATCGACTGAAGCGGGCGCGGTTCCTGAACGAATGGCACAGCGCCGTCAGTCAGAAATAGCCTGCGCGCGCCGCGTCACATCCAGCGCGGATCGTCCACCTCTAGCGGGAAATGCCGCGGCAGCAACCCGGCCTGGAACCAGTTGATGAAGCTGTAGATGGAATAAACCGGTACCCCGGTGACCTTGCGCAGGTCCCGTGCATACGGAACCATATTGGTGCATTCCAGCACGATGGCGCCAACATCCGGATAGCTTTGCATCATGCCAAGACCCGCATCGATCATGTCGAGACGGCAGGCCGCGAAGTCGATTGTCGGCTTGTCCCCCAGAAAATCGCGGGTCATGCAGCGCCCGCCATCGGTTCCCACCACCGGCGTGTCCGGCGGCGCCCCCGCGGCGGCCAGATGCTCCGGGCCCAGCGCCTCTTCGGAGATCGTCAAAACGCCACAGCGTTTCCCGGCGGGCAGCAGGCTTTGCACCATCGGCACCTGCATCAATGAGGATGTAGCCACCGGTACGCCAAGCGCCGATTTCACCTCCTCCTGTATCAGCGACAGGAAACCGCAAGTGGTGGTGATACCATCGCAGCCCGAACGGATCAGGTCATGCCCCGCCTCGATAAAGCGCTCGGCCAGGTCAGATGGGTCATTGCGCACCACCCGGTCGGGACTGGCGCCTTCGACAACACGATACTGCACCGGAAAATCCCAGGTCAGCGCATTTCCGACATCGCCATGCACCCGTGGAAACTGCGTTTCCAGCATCAGGATCCCAACAGTCGCTCCGTAAACCGTCTTTCCACCGCGCTCCATATCCGTGCCCTCCCGCTTTGCGTTCTCAAACAGTCATAAATCGTAAAATTATCATAAATTCACGCGATAGCAGGCCCTCAAGTCAACAGATAAGCGTCGTTGAGATAACCCGTTGTGGCCTCTTCGATGCAGGTATGCCCGCGAGGGGTCAATCTGACACGGCCAGGGTATAGGACACCAGCGCGGTTTTCAGCCGGTCCAGAAATTCCTGACCGATCGCCGAAAGCGGTCGTGCGCTTGAGGTGATGACGGCCATTTCCATCAGGATTGCGGGCTTAAACCGGCGCGAGACAAAGCCGCCGTCCCGGTCGAAATCCAGCACGAAGGGATCAATGATGGCAACGCCCATGCCTTCTTTGACGAAACTCAACAGGTTCTTGAACAGATGCGCATGGACCCGCGCCCGCAGCGGCACCCCCGCCTGCAGAAACGCTTCACGTGTGCGGCGGTGGGTCATGTGATCCGGCCCCATCACGATAAACGGTTCGCCCTCCAGCAATTCGGGCGTGATTACCTCGTGCCGGGCCAGCGGGCTGGCCTCCGGCATGGCTATGCGACATTCCACGGTGACCGGATGCACATCCAGCGCATCATACAGAAGCGGCATTTCGCAGATGCCGATCTCGAACAGGCCCGACAGCACCCATTCCTGTATCTTGGACGAATATTGCGACTGGAAGGAAATCGACAAATCCGGCCGGTCACGGGCAAATTCGGCGATCAGCCGCGGCATGAAACCAAAGGACATCGAATGCTGCGAGGCAACCTGCAGTTGGCCGACCTGCTTGTTCTGCAAATCGATCACCGCCTGGGTCACATGATCAAAGCCCCGCACCACGGTATCGATTTCCCGGAATAGCAGCGTTGCCTCGGGCGTGGCGGTCAGCCGCCCCTTGACCCGTTCGAACAGTTTGATCCCGGTCTGCCGCTCCAGTTGGCTCAGCAGATTGGAAATGCCCGGCTGCGAAATCCCAAGGGTCGCCGCCGCACCAGTGACGGTTCCGGTTTCCATCACTGCATGAAAAGCCTGCATCTGTCGGAATCTGAGGTTCATATCACAATCATATCATTTTTCCTGATACCCCTGCCAGATAATAGTATTTGAAATGATATAATTCCCTATGCATGGTTGGCCAAAACCAGCAGAGACGATGACAGAAATCATGACCACCTACAGTTTCGCAGAACGGTCCCCCGCATGAGCGCGCCGCAGACCATCGTGATCGGCGCGGGCATTGTCGGCGCCGCCACCGCCATCTGGCTGCGCCGCGCGGGCCATGAGGTAACGCTTATCGACAAGGGCGAGCCGGGCATGGGCGCGTCCTATGGCAACGGCTGCATTCTGGCCAGCTCCGCCATCGTTCCAGTCACCACGCCCGGGCTGCTGCCTAAGGGGCCGAAATACCTGATGGACCCCAATTTCCCGCTGTTCATGCGCTGGTCCTATGCACCGAAACTGGTGCCCTGGCTTGTGAAATACCTGTCGCATGCCAACGATGGTGACACCCGCCGCATCGCCAAGGGGCTGACCCATGTTATCGGCGACAGCGTCGAACAGCATCAGGCCCTGACCCGCGGCACCCCCGCGGCCAAATGGGTGCAGGAAAGCGACTATTGCTTTGCCTATGAAGACCGCGCGGCCTTTGACGCGGATAAATACGTCTGGGACCTGCGCCGCGAGGCCGGGTTCGTGCCCGAGCTGATCGAAGGCGCCGAAGTGCAGGAGCGGGAGCCGATCCTGGCGCCCGAGATGAAGCTGCTCGCGGTGATGAAGAACCACGGCTACATCCTCAACCCCGGCAACTACGTGCGCGATCTGGTCAACCTGCTGCAGGAGATGGGCGGACGTTTCGTGCAGGCCGAGGTGAAGGATTTCGATCTGTCCGGCGGGCGCATCAGCGCGGTGGACACTGACAAGGGCCGTTTTGAATGCCGCGAAGCGGTCCTGGCCACCGGTGTCTGGTCCAAGCCGCTGATGCAGAAACTGGGCCTCAACGTGCCGCTTGAGGCGGAGCGCGGCTATCACATCGTCTTTAAGGGCCCCAGCCAGACGCCCAACAACCCGATGATGCTGGCCTCGGGGAAATTCGTTGCGACCGCGATGGATCAGGGGCTACGCTGCGCCGGCATCGTCGAATTCGGCGGCCTCAGCGAAGAAAAATCCAAGGCACCGCTGGCGCTCCTGCGCCGCAAGGTCAAGCAGTGCTTTCCGCAGATGGTCGCGGAGAGCGAGGAAGAATGGCTCGGCTATCGCCCGGCGCCCTCGGACAGCCTGCCGCTGATCGGAGAGGTCGGCAGCACCGGCGTCTATGCCGCCTTTGGCCATCACCACGTCGGCCTGACAGGCGGCGCCAAGACCGGCCGTATGGTGGCTGACATGATCGCAGGCCAGCCCAGCAATATCGACCTGCGCCCCTATGAACCGGACCGGTTCGCCTGAGGCGCCAAAACCATAAGAACCAGAAAAAAAGACCAACCAAAACAGGGAGATCACAATGATCGCTAATTTCACAAAGACCGTTGCCTATTCCGTCTCTGCCCTGGCCCTGTCGGCTGCGGCAGCCACGGCGGAAAAATGGGACATGCCCATGGCCTATGCCGCGACCAACTTCCATTCGGAAATGGGCGTCGTTTTTGCCGACAAGGTCCGCGACTATACTGGCGGCGAGATCGACATCACCGTGCATCCGGGCGGCTCGCTGTTCAAAGGCGGCGAGATCAAGCGCGCCGTGCAGACCGGGCAGGCCCCCATCGGCGAACGCTTCATGTCCGCCCATGCCAACGAGGCGCCGCTTCTGGGCTGGGACAACCTGCCCTTTGTCGCCACCACATACGCGGACAACGAAAAGCTGTGGGCCGCCGCCAAGGACAAGGTGAACGCCCAGCTGTCCGATCTCAACCTGGTGGCGCTTTACACCTGCCCTTGGCCCGGTCAGGGCTTCTACTTCAACAAGGAAGTCGGCTCTTCGGCCGATACTCAGGGCGTGAAGTTCCGCTCCTATAACACCGCCACCGCCACCTTTGCCGAAGAACTGGGCATGATCCCGGTGCAGATCGAAGCGGCAGAGCTGTCGCAGGCGCTGGCCACCGGCGTTGCCGAGGCCTTCATCTCCTCCGGCTCCACCGGCTATGACCGCAAGGTCTGGGAGCATCTGAGCCATTATTACAAGGTCAATGCCTGGCTGCCGCGCAACTATGTCATCGTCAACAAGCAAGCCTGGGAAGGCCTTAGCGATGATATGCAGGCCGCCGTTCAGAAGGCCGCCGATGAGACCGGTGCCGCCTGCGCCGCCAAGTCCGAGGAACTGGCAAACTGGTATTTCGACCAGCTGAGCGCCAATGGCATGACAGTCACCGACGCTAGCCCCGAGTTCCTGGGCGAGCTAAAGGCAATCGGCGCCAAGATGACCGAAGAATGGCTGGCCTCGGTCGGCGATGACGGCAAGGCTATTCTCGACGCCTATAACGGCAACTGATCCGTCCAACCGGGCGCAACGGCTCCGCCCTGCCTGGCGCGGGCGGAGCCTAATCTTTTCTGACTTTCTGGGGGTGTCGACTTGCGCGACTGGCAACCGTTTCTGGGCCTGCCGCTGTGGCTGTGGCTGTTTGTAATTCCAACCCTTGTGGCGCTGGCCTGCCTGCTGGCCCCCGGCCCCGCCGGGCGCATCCTGCGTCCCGTGCAACGCGTGACAGATAAGCTGTATCTCGGCTCCGGCGTTCTGGCGGCGGGGTTCATGCTGCTGATCCTGCTGCTGATCGTGGCGCAGATGGTCGCCCGTTGGAGCAACCTGACCTTTCCCGGCTCCACCGAATACGCCGGCTATGCCATGGCCGCGACCTCCTTTCTCGCGCTGGCCCACGCATTGACGCGCGGCGCCCATATCCGGGTGTCGATCTTCCTTAATATCAGCCCCCGGATCGGTCTGGTTCTCGATGCGGTGGCGATGTGGATCGCCGCCATCACCGCGACATACTTCGCCCGCTACGCGATCAAGACCAACATCTTTTCCAAGATGCTGAATGACCGCACGCAGGGGCAGGATTTCGTGCCGGAGTGGCTGTTGTCCTTTTTCGCCATGTTCGCCACCGCCCCCAGCAAATGGGGGGAGCTTTGGGCCAAGACCGGGTCCGAATGGGTCTACACCCCGGTTTGGCTGCCGCAGCTGCCGATGTCGATTGGCACCGTCCTTCTGGCGCTCGCCTTGTGGGACTACCTGTGCCGCCTGCTGATCACCCGCCGGTCGAGCATCAATTCGGAGGCCGTGGAATGAGCGAGATCTACACCACCATCATTTTTCTCTTCGTGCTGTTTGCCTTGCTCGGCAGCTCGGTCTGGATCGGCCTCGCGCTGATGGGCGTGGCATGGGTCGGGATGGAGTTGTTCACCACCCGCCCCGCAGGCGACGCGATGATCACCACGATCTGGACCGGCGCCTCCAGCTGGACGCTGACAGCGCTGCCGCTGTTCATCTGGATGGGAGAGATCCTTTATCGCACCCGCCTGTCCGAGGATATGTTCCGCGGCCTGGCGCCCTGGATGCGCTGGCTGCCGGGTGGCTTGCTGCACACCAATATCGCCGGCTGCACCATCTTTGCGGCTGTCTCGGGCTCCTCCGCCGCGACGCTGACCACCGTTGGCAAGATGTCGATCCCCGAGCTGCGCAAACGTGGCTACCCTGAGTTCATGATCATCGGCACGCTGGCGGGCGCGGCAACGCTGGGCCTGATGATCCCGCCTTCGCTGACGCTGATCGTCTATGGCGTGTCGATCAATGAATCGATCACCAAGCTGTTCATGGCAGGGATCTTCCCGGGTCTGGTGCTGGCCGGTTTGTTCATGGCCTATATCGTCGGCTGGCATTTTTTCTACAAAGGCGAACGCCCACAGGAAGAGCCGAAAATGACTCTTGGGCAGATGCTGGCCGAAAGCCGGTTCCTGATCCCGGTGCTGCTGCTGGTCGCCGTTGTCATCGGGTCGATGTACCTGGGCTATGCCACCGCGACCGAAGCCGCCGCGGTCGGTGTCCTTGGTTCGATGACGCTGGCATTGGCGCAGGGTTCGCTGACCTGGAACACCTTCTCGGCCTCGCTGATGGGCGCGACACGCACCTCGGCGATGATCGCACTGATCCTGATGGGCGCCTCCTTCCTGTCGCTGGCCATGGGGTTCACCGGACTGCCGCGGGCACTGGCTGGCTGGATCGATCAGATGAACCTGTCGCCCCTGGTGCTGATCATTGCACTGACGCTGTTCTACGTGGTGCTGGGGATGTTCCTTGATGGCATTTCGTCGGTCGTGCTGACCATGGCCATTGTCGAGCCGATGATCCGTCAGGCCGGGATCGACGTGATCTGGTTCGGCATCTTCATCGTCGTAGTGGTGGAGATGGCGCAGGTGACACCGCCCATCGGCTTCAACCTTTTCGTGTTGCAAGGCATGACCCGGCACGAGATCTCCTACATCTCGAAGACTGCCATTCCCATGGTCGGCCTGATGCTGGTGATGGTGGTGATCCTTGTCGCCTGGCCCGAGCTGGCCACCTGGCTGCCGGAGAACATCCGCAGCACGCCGTCCGGCTAAGGGGCGGGCTGAGGGCATGCTGAATGCACTTGCCTTTGTGGCCCGGCACGGCCGGGCCGCTTTGGTTCTGGGCCTTGTGGCAGGGCTTTTCCTGCCGGATCTGGCTCGGCTCCTGCGCCCTTGGCTGCCGCAGATGGTGGCGGGACTGTTGTTCCTGACCGCCTTCCGCATCGGTGCCCGCGCCGCCCTTGGCGGACTTTCCGAAGGGCTGTCCTCGCTGCGGGCAGTTCTGGTTCTGCAACTGATGCTACCTCTGGTGGCGCTGCTGCTCCTTTGGCTCGCCGGTCTCGCCGGAACGCCCGCGGCAATTGCGCTGGTTCTGATGCTGAGCGCCCCGTCAGTCACCGGCGCCCCCAATATCACCCTCCTGCTGGGACACGCGCCAGAGCCTGCCTTTCGCGTTCTGGTGCTGGGCACGGCGCTGATGCCGCTGACGGTGATCCCGGTCTTCCTGCTGGTGCCCGATCTTGGCGGGCTGGAAGCTGTCCTCTGGGCCACACTGCGGCTCATCGGCACTATCGCTCTCACGGTCATTACCGCTTTTGCCCTGCGCCACCTGATCCGCCCCGATCTGCGTCAGGAGCAGGTGCAGGCGCTGGACGGGATGACGACCCTGGCGCTTGCGGTGATCGTGGTCGGATTGATGGCGGCGCTGGGACCTGCGCTGCGACAGGATCCCCTATTGGTCGCCAAATGGATGACCTTCGCGCTGGCCGCCAATTTCGGCATGCAGCTGCTGACCTATGCCGTGCTGCGCCGCCGGGGCCACGAAGCGGTTGCCGCACCCTATGCCGTGGTCGCGGGCAACCGCAATTTTGCACTGTTTCTGATCGCTCTACCCGCAAGCACCACCGATCCGTTGTTGATCTTTCTCGGCTGTTATCAGGTGCCGATGTATCTGACTGCTGTCGTGATGCACCGCGTCTACGCTGGGTCGCTCCCGCGTAGACCGGCCGGGTAACACATGGCCCGCTGTCAACCTGGGAATAGCTGCGCCATTTCCTTGTCGAACTTGGCCCAGCTCAGCACTGCCTTATTGCCCGCGAGACCGTGATAGTAGGACTTCCCGCTGGAGGTCGGCAGACCGGCCCAGATCTTGGCCAGATTGTTCATAAAGTCATGGCGGCTCATATCCCCTGCCACGGTCGCGCTGAAGCCGGCCTCTTCGAGAAGCTGTTGCGCCAGCCGGTCTTGAAGCTGTGGAGAGAACCGGTCAGAGCGGTTGGCCCCCACATGTTTCACCAGCCGTTTCAGGGTGGCCGGAATGAACTGATAGCGGCCGATGGCATGCTGCTGACCAGGGGTGTCGTCGATCCATTTGTAAATTTCGCCGATGGTCATATGCGTCGGCAGTTTCGAAGGACGGATCGTTGCCGCGTATTGCACCGCATCATATTGCGCCTTGCCTGCCTCGGCGCTGGCAATCAATTGCATCAGCCTGCGCGCCGCATCGCCACCGACAATGCTGCGGCGCGTTACATCCCGGAACATGCTGGTGCCGCTGCGGCCCCGGAAAAGGCTGGCCAGATTGGCCTGCACCGCCTCCATCTCAGCCTCCAGATCGGGCTGTGCCCGTGCCTCTGTGGTCGTGCGCGGAATGATCTCTGCCTTGGCAGGGATGGCCAGAACCGGGCGCCTGTCTCCCCCGCCCTTCTGAAAGAACTGTTCACTGACGATTGAGAACTGTTCGCTCGCCCCCAAACCGGTGGCCAGGAAAGAGAACGACAGGGCTGTAAACGCCAGGGCAGAGTTGCGATGGGCCATGGAAACCTTCTGTTTCGAGCGACAAGCAGCCCTCATCCTGACCGGACAGAATTGATATTTCCTTTAATTGCATTCGAGAAAATACGCGAACCGCCCCTAAAACGGACGTGCAAAGGCCACCGCCCCGGGTTAGTCCGCCTCTGACAGGACCTTCTGCATCAGCACCAGATCCAGCCATTGCCCCCATTTGCGCCCGACCTGCGGCATGCGGCCGACCTCGGCAAAGCCAAGCGAAGCATGAAAAGCGATGCCGCCGGGATTGGCGCCACTGACACCGGCCACCAGCACATGGATGCCGTCGGCGCGGGCGACATCCTCAAGCCGCGCCATCAGCCGCCACCCCAGCCCACGCCCCTGCGCAGCCGGAGCGAGCTGTATCGAATGTTCCGCCGTGTGCCGATAGCCCGGCCCGCCGCGAAACGCGCCATAGGTCGCAAATCCAACCACCTGCCCGTCGATTTCGGCCACCAGATAACGCAGACCGCGTTCCCCGATGACGTCCCGCAGGGCAGCTGGGGTCTTTTCGTCGTTGGTAAAGGTGATCAGCGTATCCCGGATCATGTCATTGGCGATCCTTGCAATCGCCTCGGCATCCTCAAGGTCGGCCTGACGGATAAGCTCGGCCATCTTGTCTCCTCTGAGCTGTTCCAACCTGTTGTCGCCGCAGACCCTGCGCCCGCAGCATCGCATCCTTGGAGCAGCCATAGCAACGGACAAGATCAGCGCATATTGCGAAAGAAGATCGGGGGGTGATCGCATCATGCAATCGGTGGCGGGGAGACAGGGATTCGAACCCTGGGAACGCTCTCACGTTCAACGGTTTTCAAGACAGGAGAAGATTACAACAATCCAAACACATAGCTCAGATATTTCCCGGGACATTTGCAGAACATTCAGCGACCATGGGAAACGGCTGTGGAAGTAAATACTAGGCATTGCTCCGTTCTGGGACAGCATCCTCAAGGTCGGCTAGGCGCAGGAAGTGTACATACTTCCCAGACGCAATGCGCAATCTGATGCAGGCGCGAAATTTCGAGGCTTCCTTCCCGTAAGCGGTCCCTCTGCGAGGCGATGTGGTCTCCGTTGACGCAACGAGCGAGAGCTACGTCGGCGAGGCACAGGAAGCTGTCTTTGCGAGCAGATGTTTCCTGGGCTGTAGATCCTGGTAAAGTCGCCGCCCAGCGTGGCTGACCGAAGGCCTGTGTGCACATGCCCAGCGGATCAACCGGCCCAGTCGCCTCCTTCACCTTGGGTGTGCTACTTGTCGGGCTAAATCTTTAGAAATGCGAAAAGACTTGGTGCTAGGTCTAGTCGGCCAGATTTCCAAACGAAAGGAGCACGGTGTGACAAGGATCAATCGAAGAACCGCAATCGCGGGTGGGTGCGGGATCCTACCGGCCATTGCCGCGCCTGCAATTGCAAGCGGCGCCCAGCGGATGACGATGGTCACCGCCTGGCCACGGGAAATGAAGCCGATGCATAACACCGCAGAGCGGCTCGCGTCGCGCATCACGGCGATGAGCGACGGTAAGATCACTGTTGATGTTCTTGGGGCCGGTGAAAAAATGGGGGCATTCGAAACCCTCGACGCGCTTGCCGCAGGGGCCGCGGATCTTTCGCATGGGACTTCCTACTACTGGACCAAGAAGTCCCCCGCCTTTGCCTTTTTTGCAACTATCCCATTCGGCATGATGGCAAATGAACACAATGCTTGGCTCGAGCATGGCGGCGGACAGCAGCTTTGGGACGAGCTTGGTGAGAGGTTTGGAGTGAAGCCCTTGGCAGGCGGGAACACCGGGGTGCAATCGGCCGGGTGGTTTCGAGACCCGCTTCGCACACGGCGCGACCT
The DNA here is from genome assembly GCF_041008745.1 of Pseudophaeobacter sp. 1A09344. Classification (NCBI taxonomy): domain Bacteria; kingdom Pseudomonadati; phylum Pseudomonadota; class Alphaproteobacteria; order Rhodobacterales; family Roseobacteraceae; genus Pseudophaeobacter; species Pseudophaeobacter sp. 1A09344. The sequence continues at coordinate 6,758 of NZ_JAXGFS010000008.1, read as the reverse complement.
AGAGGGGTTGGTCATCCGTTTCCCATCCCTCGGTGGTGAGTTGTTTCGGACGCTAGGCGCGGTGCCTAAACTGACAGCAGCAAGCGAATTAAAAGCGCTGCTTGACAGTGGAGATCTGGATGCTGCGGAATGGATCTGTCCTTGGGTCGATCTGGAATTCGGCATGCATCTCCACGCCAAGAACTGCTACTATCCTGGAGTGCACGAGCCTGGCCATACTCTCGAAGTCAACGTTTCTCTGCAAAAGTGGAACAACTATGACGACGCCACGCGTGCGATCATAATGAATGCGTGCCAAGCCGAAAGCGCCGCAATGCCGAACGAATTTGCAGCACAGAATGCTGCTGCAGTCGGCAAGTTGTCACGGAACTTCGGCGTGAAATTCCTCCCCTTACCGAATGATATCGTCCGAGCCATGCGACATGCTGCACCGGGAATCATCGAGGAATTCGTTGCGGAGGATACATTTTCAAAACGCGTTCACGCCTCCTACAACGATTTTGCGCGCAGCTTGGGCCGCTGGTCCGAGTTCTCCGAAAGAGCTTATTGGCGTGCCCGATTTACCTAAGCTAAGTTGTCAGTTCCGACAGAAGAATTAATGCTCGAGCCAACTTCCAAATTTCCGGCGCCTGCCTGGGAGCGCGTGAAAAGCCACTTTTCGCCTGCTCTCGCCTTGTCGTGCACAGTCGTGATGGCCTTCGTTGTGGTCATCGCCATTGTGATCCAGCTGGTCGTAGAAAGCGCAATGGAGGAAAGTAAGGCTCGCGTCAGGTCCGCAATCGAGGTCTTGGCAAATGAAATCTCAGGCTCGCTACGACACACCGAGGATGTGTTGCAACAACTCGCTCGAACCATAGAGATCTACGGGCCAGGCATTGTTGCAGACGACATCGATCCCAGATGGGCGGCGAGTGCGCGGCAGCGGAATTATCTGGGAATCAGCGTTTGGTCGACATTTGGCGATTTAATGGTGACAACCGATGAGGCCCACTGGAACTACGACCTGAATCAGGCGGTCTCGCATTTCATGTATGGTGAAGGGCCGGACACCCCGCCGATCCTGATCGAGATTGAAAAACGCAGAAACGATGCTGCCGGGACCTCAGCACAATTTGGTATCGCGGATGGCCTCTACGAGGGCGGCTCGTTAATCGGCCTGACAATGGCCGAAGTCTCGATACTGCATTTCTTTGACCTTTTGGAAGAGGTGCGGAAGAAGACCGGTGCTGACATCTCAATATACTACAGGGGGGAGCCACTGGTAGATGTGTCATCCCCTAGGCCGCAAGACAGTAGGTCCCATTCACCAAACGAAACCAGGCTTGGCACGGATGCGCTATATGGTTTTTCTGTAGAGGCGGTACTGGACGAAACGCTCATACGCCAGGATGCTATATGGTCACTAAGACTACTGCTGGCAGTCCTATGCGGGATCCTACTCACTCTGATAGCCTTTGCGGTACTGTTAGTCATCGGTGAGCGCAAGCTACGAGCCGAGATGGAGCGCACCAACGAAGCCGCAAATGCCAAGGCGCAGTTCCTGGCCAATATGAGCCACGAAATTCGCACACCGATAAACGGCATCATGGGCATGGCTGAGTTTTTGGACGGTGACAAACTGACATTCGAACAGCATGAGTGCGTTGAAACGATCCTGAGGTCCTCCAAGACACTGTTGAAAATCATCAACAGCATCCTTGATTTTTCGAAGAGTGAAGCCGGGGAGAACGTTCTGCAAATCGAAGTCTTCTCGCTGTATGACACGATATTTGAAGTGGCGGCCTTGCTCGGCCCGCCGATTGGCGGTCACGAAGTGGAAGTGATTGTCGACTACGATGATCAGCTTCCGCGATGGTTCTATGGCGATCCTGAGCGGATACGTCAAATTATTGTGAATCTGACTGGGAACGCCGTGAAATTCACCCCCAAGGGAGAGGTAGTCATATCGGTTACGTACGAGCCGGAAGAAGCATTGCCGCTGGTTGTCACAATCAAGGACAGCGGCATTGGGATCGCTGAGGAAAAACTCGACAGTATTTTTGACGCATTTCAACAGGCCGAAATGCACAAAGCGCGCCGTTTTGAGGGAACAGGACTTGGCCTTACCATTACTCGGCATCTGATTGAAGCCATGGGTGGCGATATTTCCGTTACCTCAAAACCTGGCGCGGGATCGACTTTTGTATTTAGGCTTGCACTGGAGAAAGCTTCTTCAATGGTTCAGAAAGAACTGTTTAGCCTAGAAGCGCTGTCCGGCAAGAATGTGCTCGTAGTCGACGACATCGAGCTCAACCATGATATCGTGAAAAGGACGCTGGAACAGTGGGGCGTTGTCGTCCATTGCTACAAAAGTCCAGAGGTCGTTCTGGCCATGGAACCTAGCGAATTGGCAACAATCGATATCGGTATTCTGGACTACAACATGCCAAATATTAGCGGAGATGAACTGTTCAGGCAACTCAAGACGCGTATGGGCCCGGAAACTTTCCCGATGATCCTGTATTCTTCCGGCCAACAAACTAGTGATCAGACCCTCCTAACCGACTTAGGGTTTGACGCGGTGCTGATGAAACCCGTACGCGCAACAGTGCTGGGACAGTGTCTGCAAAACACGCTGACTGGAAACGAACAGAGACACAAAACGAAACAGCCTGAGGGACGGATAGATCTCTCAGGGACGCAGATTCTCGTAGCCGAGGACAATCGCACGAACCGGCTGGTGTTGGAAAAAATGCTAAAACCAACGAAGACCACCCTCATTTTTTGCGAGGATGGCCAAGCGGCGGTGAACACCTATGGGCAGAGCCATGCGGAAATTGACCTTATTTTGATGGATTTCTCAATGCCAGTTATGGACGGCCTGACTGCGAGCCGAGAGATACGTGATTTTGAGGAAGCTCAGCACCTCCCCGCCTGTCCGATCATCGCGCTCACCGCAAACATCATGCAAACTGATCGGGACGCCAGCGTTGAGGCAGGCATGAATGCTTTTCTTACAAAGCCTGTACGCAAACAGGAGCTGCTGGAGATTATCTCTAAGTTCGATTGTTGAATGCTAATAAAAAACACCTCCACTGAGGGGCCGCATGCCGCACGATGTGAAAATCGGTCATGTCCGCTTGAAGCAGAAGACCGGACATCGCTCGTAGGAGCGTCTGACCCCCGCCAACCAGTGTTTCCGGCCCAGAGCCGCCGTTCATGCTCTTGACTTAGGACGTCCGGTCCCCAGCCCAATCACGACATTCATGCAAGGCGCAGCGAAGGCACTGCTGCGTGCGCGAAAGGCTTCCTGAAAGCGGACCTTCAAATCTGCTCAGTTGGCCCAGGGGATGTTGCGCCCGGCTTCAAGGTCAGCGAAGCGCAGAAAGTGAACTATGCAAAGTTTCGGGATCGGCCCACGATGACCATTGACTATCCGTCCCATAACCGCAGCGTAAGCGGTGCGCCGTTTACACGGTTTTGGCGTAGCTCCAGGGCAGCAACTCTTTGATGCCCGTTTGTTTGTGCCCGCCAGCAATGGCTGCCAGGACGGCGGACAGATAGCTGTGGGGCTCAATCCTGTTGAGTTTGCAGGTCTCGATCAAGGACGCTATGACGGCCCAGTTTTGTGCGCCTGCGTCATGACCTGCGAAAAGTGCATTTTTGCGGTTGAGGGCAATGGGGCGGATCGTGCGCTCGACAGGATTATTGTCGACTTCGATGCGGCCATCTTCAAGGAAACGGCACAAGCCCTCCCAGTATTTTGCGATGTATTTCAGAGCCTCCCCGGTTGGGGATTTGGCCGAGACGCGGGCGCGGCTTTTGGCGAGCCAGAGCTCGAAGTCATCGATGATGGGTTTTGCGTGTTCCTGCCGCGCGGCGTGGCGTCGGTCGGCACTTTGACCGCGCAGGTCTTTTTCGATGCGATAGAGCGCCTGGATTTGAGCCAAGCCTTCCTGTGCAATTGGAGCTGAGGTGGATTTGGTTACCTCATGCAGCTTGCGGCGGGCGTGTGCCCAGCAATAGGCTAATGTCACATCCTGCGCAGGCCGTTTGAGCAGGCGGTTATAGCCTGCATAACCATCGACCTGCAGGATGCCGCTGAAGCCTTTCAAGATAGTGTCTGCATGCTGGCCAGAACGCCCCGGCGCGTAAGAGAACGCCACACCGGGCGGGTCTTCACCGTCCCATGGCCTGTCATCACGGGCCAGCGCCCAGAAGTATCCAGTTTTGGTGCGTTTGCGCCCTGGGGCCAGAACCGGTGCGGGTGTTTCGTCCATGAAGAGCTTGGTGGAGCGCTTCAGATCAGTCAGGAGCGCCTCATAGACCGGGGTCAATTCGAACGCCGACTTGCCCACCCATGCGGCCAGGGTCGAGCGATCCAGATCGATCCCTTGGCGGCTGTAGATTTGCGCCTGCCGATAGAGCGGCAGGTGATCCGCATATTTTGAGACGAGCACATGGGCGAGCGTTGCTTCGGTTGGCATGCCGCCCGCGATAATGTGGGTGGGTGCAGGAACCTGGGCAATCCCGCCCTCGCAGGACCGGCAAGCGTATTTAGGGCGGCGGGTGACAATCACCCGGAACTGGGCCGGAATGATGTCCAGCCGTTCGCTGACATCCTCGCCAATTACATGACGCTCGGCCCCGCAGCCGCAGGACAGCTCGGGTTCGATGACCACTTCCACCCGCTCCAGATGTTTGGGCAGCGATCCCCGATTGGCCTGGCGTTGCTTCGGTGACCTAACGGGCGCGGTGCGCTCATCGGCATCGATCTCAGCTTCCACCTGCGCGATAGCTGTCTCGATGTCTTCGAGTTCCAGCTCGTATTGGGCTGGATTGATCTTCTCGGATTTGGCCCCGAAGAGCGCCTTCTTGAAGGAGGCAACCAGGGCCTCGAGCCGCGCATTCTGATCTTGTTGCGCACGGATAATTGCCTTCAGTTCGGCAATGTCGTCGGGCAATTTATCAGGTGTGGTCATGCCCGATGCCATAACAAAACAAGGGCAGAATGACCCGCGCAAACGCCCCTGTGAGTCACTCCGCCGCAGCGGGGGGTGCTATCTCCAAGGGCCGCACACGCCGCCAATCCAAACCTGCGAACAGCGCCTCAAACTGGGCCGCTTCCAGCCGCATCACCCCATTCTTGATCGCAGGCCATGTGAAGCTGTTATCTTCGAGCCGCTTGTATGCCATCACCAATCCGCTCCCGTCCCAATAGATCAGCTTCAGCCGATCCGCACGCTTGGCGCGGAAGACATAGACCGACCCATCAAAGGGCTTTTGGCGCAATTGGCTTTGCACCAATGCGGCCAGCCCGTCATGGCCTTTGCGGAAGTCCACCGGATCACTGGCTACAAAAATCCGCACCTTGTGGGATGGCGTGATCACGAGGACAGGGCCTTGGCGATCTCAGCAATCCGCGCCGCTGGCGTTGCCGCATCAAGACGAACGGTGACGTCGCCCTTGATCACATCCAGCGTACTGGAGAACGGGGTGGGCAGAGGCTGGGCAACAGGTGCAGGTGCTTCAATCTCGACCGGCACAAAGCCCATGCCGTCCAGGTTTGGCAAAACCAGCTTACCCTGCCGCGCCATCCGCCGCCAATCCGACACCGTGCTGGGGATCAACTCATACCGCTTCGCAACCGCATTGACCGTCTCCCCTTCAATCAGCGTCTCCGCCACGATCCGAGCCTTCAACTCCGGCGGCCAATTCCGCTTGCCGTCCGCACGGCGAGGCACACTTGCCAGAAACTCGCTTATAGCTCCCATCGAGAAACTCCCCACTATTCAAAGAAGCCTCTGAATCGCAGATCAAGCGTCATGCCGTAAGTGGGGGAGCGGCGCACCGCTTACACCGCAGCGCGGCTTCGCCAAAGCAGACGTTGAAGTCGATGCAGACTATCAGGCGCACCGTATTGCTGCCCCACACTGACAGTCTGATTTCGTTGGCCCTTTGCAGGCGGTGGGCAAATCATGATTTGTGCAACAGGCCCGTGCCGGTAATGGGTCTCTTTCCAGATATTGAACGACCCGGGTGCATCGAAGAGTCCAGCAAATGGTCTGTCCGGGTTTGCTGATCGCCAAGGTTTACCAGAAGTGAGCTTGACCGGCTTCGATGTGATCACGATCGTTCAAACCCGCCGAAAATGGCCCTGAACCTTATTGGGAAGCGGGAAGGTTGATTTCGTCGATCATTCCGCTTGGCTTCCTGAAGTCTCCGAGTAGATCAAGCTTACTTCTGGGATTGCGAACTTCTCCAGGTTTGGGATTTCATCCTTTAAAGGACCGGAACCCATGTTTGTGTAGAGTGTCATCAGCATGTGCGCATAGTTATCCACTTCGATCGTGTGAAGGTTCGCCACAACAGCTTCTTCTTTCATCCGTGGTTGAAGCGCTTCGAATATTGCTTTTCTCGCGATCTGGGCGACTTCGTTGACCGAGACCTGCATCTCCGTCCCAAGTTCTTTTTCAATCTGGTCACGCGTTTTTCCATGCATCAGCATGTTTCGCGTCTTAAATGCCCGCTTTAATGCTCCCTCAACGGTCTCTTCGTCCGCGTGTACACGAATGAGGGCTTCGATCGCTTGCTTATTGAAGGGCCTATGTTTCGGGTGCGTCTCACAGGTCTCACAGTACAGAGGCGATTGGCATTTTGTACAAAGGTCATTGACTTTGTCGGGTGACTTCGTGTGGCCTGTGACCTGCTCCCCTTTGAGTCCGCGGTTGTTAGTTCGCTCTGTTCAGTGTTTGGTCCTCTATTGACCGTTGGTGATA
>NZ_JAXGFS010000007.1:0-262673 GCF_041008745.1 Pseudophaeobacter sp. 1A09344 | reverse complement strand
TCTCTAACGATCATAACCAACAATCTCCGCGGGATGGAGCAGCCCGGTAGCTCGTCAGGCTCATAACCTGAAGGTCGCAGGTTCAAATCCTGCTCCCGCAACCAAAAATAACGCAAAACGCCGCCTCTTTTGAGGCGGCGTTTTTGTGTTCTACCAATGAGTCACAGTCAGATCGAACAGTGGCGCGCTGGCAGTCTTCAATCGCGCTTGGACTTTTTGGGAAATAGACCTGAAACAATGGGCCCGCAAAGCCGCGAGCCCTTTGTTTCGATCAAATGCAACGTGCGGTCAGCTGGCCGCGGTGCCGTCCGCGTTCGCCTTTGGCAGGTCCCAGAACAGGCCGGTCATGCAGCGTAGCGCGTCGCGGCAGACGGGCTTCAGAACATGTTCGTTCGGGGCGTGTTGCGAGCATCCGCGATAGGAATGCGGCACCCAGACCGTCGGAAGGCCCAGGATATCGGCAAAGCTGTCGTTCGGCAGGGATCCGGCAAGGTTCGGCAGGATATGCGGTTTCTTGCCTGCGGTTTCGGTCAGCGATCCGGCCACGAAGGTCACCCAGGGGTGATCGGGATCCAGCCGGGTTGCCTTGAAGAACCCGCGATCATGCGGGGTGACCTTGATGTTTTCGAACCCGTGTTTGTCCAGATGGCGGCGCAGCGCAGGCAGGATGTCATCAGGATCCGTGCCCACCACATAGCGCAGCTGGCAGGTGGCGCGGGCGGTAGGGGCGATGGCATTGACTGGCGCTTCCGGCACGCCGCTGGTCATTGCAAGCACGGCGAAGGAGTTCCAGCCAAAGACTCGCTCGGCAGGGGTCAGCGAGGTCTCGCCCCAGTCTCTGTCGATCGCAGGGCCGCTGTCGCCCTCGAGCGGCAGACCGTCCAGCGCGGCGCGCACGGTGTCGGTGAGGCTGTCAGGGCGCCATTCCGGGATCTGGATCTGGCCGCGGCGGTCGCAGATGGTGGTCAGCGCGTGGGCCAGAATCATCGCCGGGTCCGCCAGCAGGCCGCCCCAGTTGCCGGAGTGATGCGCACCCTCGCGCAGGTCGAGTTCAAGGTCGAAGCTGACACCGCCGCGCGAGCCCATGAACATGGTGGGGGTGTCGGGCTGCAGGCGCGGCCCGTCTGAGGCGATCAGAACGTCGGCCTTCAGGCGGTCCTTCTGCGCGGTGAAGAATTCCGGCAGACCGGCAGAACCGGTTTCCTCGGACATTTCAATCACGATCTTGACGTTGAAGCCAAGGCTGCCGCGTTCGGCCAGCACGGCCTCCAGCGCGGCGATATTGACCAGATGCTGGCCCTTGTTGTCGGCGGTGCCGCGGCCATAAAGCCGATCGCCTTCCTCGACCAGGGTGAAGGGGCCCAGCCCTTCGCGCCACTGTTCGGTCTGGGCGCGGATCACATCGCCATGGCCATAGGTCAGAACGGTGGTAAGGGCCGGATCCTCGATCCGTTCGCCGACCAGGAGCGGGCCACCGGCAGGATCGGGGTTCGGGAAGATCTCGCAGGTAAACCCGGAGGCGGTGAGACGGGGCTCGATCACCTCGACAAGGTAGCGCATCAGCTCAGGCGCGGCCTCGGGGTTCTGGCTTTCGGTAGGGTAAGTGACCCAATGGGCCAGGTCGGATTGAAAGGTGCCTTCGTCAAAATAACTGCTGACACGGGAAATTGCGCCGTCGCGGCTGGTAGATGCGGTCATTTCTGCTCCACAGGTTCGGTAATGGCATCGCCCCAGGGCGACATGATTTCGGTGCAGCCACTGTTGCGGCCTTCCTTGCGCTGAACGCCGGCTGGGCAGGCGAAGGCATAGGGGAAGACGGCGCGGCGGGTTGTGACCGTGTTGTGCTCGGCCTCAAGCGCGGCGATCACATCGGCGGGCAGGCTGTCGTCCGCGACCACGGTCTCCCCACCTGACACATCGATCCGGGGCTGGTGGAAAGCCTCGCCCACGTCCATGCCAAAGTCCGCCACAAAGGACGAAAGCTGTGCGACGGCCGAGACGATCTTGCGTCCGCCGGATGCGCCAAAGGCAAAACGGCTGCCGCTTACGGTCTCGCCCAGAACAGGGCAGACGTTCATCAGGCAGCGTTTACCGGGCGCCAGCGAGTTCGGTTTGCCTTGCTCGGGGTCGAACCACATGATGCCGTTGTTCATCAGAAGGCCAGTCTGAGGTGATACCACGCGGGACCCGAAAATCGACAGCAGCGTCTGGGTGTGGGACACCATGTTGCCGTGCCGGTCCACCACAGAGAAATGCGTGGTACAGCCGGGGGCATCCGGCGTTTCGCCATCATCGCCCATGCCCGACAGGCGCTTGGCATAGGCGGCCTTCAGCGCAGCGGCATAGGCGGTATAGGCCTCTGCACCCGGTTGATCGCCGGGCGTCAAGGCGTCTTCGAGATGGGCAAAGGCATCGCGGAATGTCGGTCCGGCGGTCAGCCCCGGCATCACGTTGAACCGTGCGTTGCGATAGGCAAAGGACAGTGGATCCTGCAGCTCTGCATGATAGCTGGCGAGGTCTTCGACCGAAAGCGATCCGCCCTTGGCCTGCACGTCGGTGGCCATGGCGGCGGCGATGTCACCTTCGTAGAAGTCCCGCGCCCCAGCCTCGGCCAGCTGCGACAGGGTATCAGCCATCTTGGACATGTCGATGCGCTTGTCCGCGAGGCTGGTCCAGCCCGCGATGGTTGGCCATTGACCGTCCTCAAGGAACAGCGCCGCGGCGTCGGCGTCCTGCGCCAGCGCGCGGGTGGTCGAGGCGATGATCAGCGCAGCGTACCAGTCCACTGCAAGCCCCTCGCGGCCAAGTGCGATGGCCGGTTGCAGCAAGTCCTTCCACGGCAGCTTGCCGAACCGCGCGTGGGCCTTGCCCACACCATCGACGGTGCCCGGCACCGCAATGGCGGTGGCGCCTTGCACGTTGCGGTCTTCGACGACCTTTTCCCAGGGGAATAGATCGCCGGCCTTGCCTTCGCCGGACAGCGGATAATCGGCGACGTTCAGCCCCTTGGGCGCGCGCATGCCGTAGTTGAGTGCATAGGCGCGCCCTTCGTCGGCGCGCCAGAGCATGGCGGCGCCGCCACCGGCCGGGCCGCTCATCCAGGGTTCGACCACCCCGATGGCAAAGGAGACGGCGACGGCGGCATCCACCGCGTCTCCGCCTGCGGCCAGCACATCGGCCCCGATCCGGGCGGCGCGGCTGTGCTGGGCTGCGACGACGCCGTATTCGGTTTCGATCACCGTCTTGCGGGTCACCTGCGTCGAAGAGAGATTGGATACCATGTGAGTCTTCCTTTCTGTCCGATCAGGCCGCAGAGGTCTGGGCGCTGTCAAAGAGGTGGCATTCGACGCGGCCATCTTCGGTCGCAACGGTCTGGGGCGCAAGCTGGCTGCACTGGGGCATTGCCTTGGCGCAACGCGGGTGGAAATGGCAGCCTGATGGGGGCGCAATCGGGTTCGGGTAGGCCGCGCCGAGGTGCGTGTCCGGCACGCCCTTGTTGGGATCCGGAGTCAGCACCGATTGCAGCAGCGCATCGGAATAGGGATGGCGGCTGCGGTCGAACAGGCCTTCAACACTGGCTTCCTCGACGATCCGGCCGAGGTACATCACCGCCACCCGGTTCGCGAGGTGTTCCACCACCGCAAGGTTATGGCTGATGAAAAGGTAGGTGAGGCCGAATTCACGGCGCAGATCTGCAAGCAAGTTCAAGATCTGCGACTGCACAGACACATCCAGCGCCGAGGTTGGCTCGTCACAGATGACGATCTCGGGCTTCATGATCAGCGCCCGGGCAATCGCCACCCGCTGCCGCTGACCGCCGGACATCTGGCTGGGGTAGGTATTCATCACCCGCGCTGGCAGGCCGACGATGTCCAGGATCTCGCGCACCGCCTTTTCCTGGCTGGCGCTGTCACCGACATTATGCACCCGCAGCGGCAAAGAGATGATGTCGTAGATGCTCTTGCGCGGATTGAGCGAGGAATAGGGATCCTGAAAGATCGGCTGGATGCGGCGGGCCAGTTCCGACCGGTTCTGGGCGCCAAGTTCCTTGCCATCCACCAGCACCTGACCTTCGGTGGGCTGTTCAAGGCCCAGCAGGATCTTGGCGAGGGTGGATTTGCCGCAGCCGGATTCCCCGACAAGGCCCAGGACCTCGCCGCGGCCGATCTTCAGCGACACGTCATTGACCGCCTTCAGCGGCTTGGGGGAGGAAAACATGCCCTGTTTGACCGAATAGGTCTTGGACACGTTGCGCAGTTCCAACACGGGAGTATCGCTCATGCGGGCACCTCTTCGGAGTTCTGGGCGTGGCCATCGGCGTGGACACAGCGGAAGTTGTGATCAGCACTGGCGTGTTCGCGCAGCGGGATCGGTTCGCGGCAGGCCGCGACTGCATGATCGCAGCGGGTGCGGAAAGGGCAGCCGGTCACATCGCCCACCAGTGAAGGCACGATGCCGGGGATGGTGCCGAGTTCGGCGCCGCGCTCGGTCTTGCCTGGCACCGGGATGCAGCGCAACAGGCCACGGGTGTAGGGGTGCGCCGGGGACTGGAAGACGGCGGTGGCGGGGCCGGTCTCGACCAGCTCGCCCGCGTACATAACCGCAACCTTGTCGGCGACGCGGGCCACCACGCCCAGGTCATGGGTGATGAGGATCATCGCCATGCCCAGTTCCTTTTGCAGATCGACCAGAAGCCGCAGGATCTGCGCCTGAATGGTCACGTCGAGCGCGGTTGTCGGCTCGTCCGCGATGATCAGTTCCGGCTCACACATCAGCGCCATCGCGATCATCACCCGCTGCCGCAAGCCGCCCGACAGCTGGTGCGGATATTGCGACAGGCGGCTTTCGGCGGCGGTGATGCCGACCTTTTCCAGAAGCTCCACCGCACGGGCGCGGGCCTGATCCTTCGACACCGGCTTGTGCAGCAGCAGCGCCTCGGCAAGCTGGTCGCCGATGGTATAGGCCGGGTTGAGCGAGGTCATAGGCTCCTGAAAGATCATCGACATGCGAAGACCGCGCAGCTTGCGCATGCCGCGTTGGCTGGTCTTCATCAGGTCGATGCCGTCAAAGGACAGCTGATCCGCCTTTCGCGAGATCTTCTTGCCCAGAAGCCCCATGATCGCGAGCGAGGTCAGGGACTTGCCGGAGCCGCTTTCACCAACGATGCAGAGCGTTTCGCCCCGGTTGAGGTCGAAATCGATGCCGCGTACGGCGTGCAAGGTGCCGCCGCCGACGGGAATATCCAGCGTCAGGTTGCGGACAGAGAGTATCGGTGTGTCAGTCATGCCTGCCTCCCTCAGTTGCGGTTTTCAGGTGCGGTGACGTCGCGCAGACCATCACCCAGCAGGTTGATCGCCAGAACCAGCGCAAAGAGCACAAAGCCGGGGATCAGAACCAGCCAGGGTTCGAACAGCATCATCTGCTTGCCCTCGGAGACCATCAGGCCCCAGGAGGGCGTCGGCGGTTGCACGCCAAGACCCAGGAAGGACAGCGCCGCTTCGAGCAGGACGGCGTGGGCCATCTCTAGCGTCACGACAACGATCAGGTTGTTGACGATATTGGGCATGATTTCCGACATCACGATGCGGGTGTTGGAACAGCCGATGGCGCGGGCGGCGGCGACATATTCGCGGCCGCGCACCTGCAGGGTGGAGGAACGCATTACCACGGCGAAGCGATCCCAGAGCAGGAGGCCCAGAACGAGGATGACCACGGTGAGCGAGCCGCCGAAGATTGCGACCACGGCCAGTGCGACCAGCACCACGGGCATCGCCAGACGCACGTTGATGAGGAAGGTTACCACTGCATCGACGCGGCCACCGAAATAGCCTGCGGCCACGCCCATGGCGGTACCGATGAGGCCCGAGATCAGCGCCGCCACGACACCGATCATCAGTGATACGCGGGCGCCATAGATTAGGCGCGACAGGTAGTCCCGGCCAAGGTGGTCGGTGCCCAACGGATGTTCCCATGTGCCGCCAAGGAAGACCGGCGGTTCCATCCGTGCGAGCAGGCTTTGGGCATAGGGATCATGCGGCGCGATATAGGGGGCAAACAGCGCGACGATGACGAGCAGTGCGAGCACCACGCCGCCGATCAACAGGCCCTGATGGCCAAAGATACGCTTGCGCAGCAGCTGGCCTGGGGTCGGGCCGATAATGTCCTGAAGAAGAGGATCAGCAGTCTGGGTCATGTCATCCGGCCCTCATGCGGGGGTCCAGCCACGCGTTCAAAACGTCGGCAAGGAAGGTGAAAACGATATAGAACATCGAGAATACAAGGATCAGCGCCTGCACGGTCGGCAGGTCGTTGCGGCTGATGGATTCCCAGGCGAGGTAACCTGCGCCATGCAGCGCGAAGATGGATTCAACCACGATCGAGCCGCCCAGCATGAAGCCCATCTGCACGGCCGCCAGCGACACCACCGGGATGATCGCGTTGCGCAGCGCGTGTTTGAACATCACTAGCCCCTCTGGCGCGCCCTTGGCGCGGGCGGTGCGGATGTAGTCCGAGGACAGCACTTCGAGCATGCCTGCACGGGTCAGACGCATGATCGCGGGCATCGCGTAGTAGCCAAGCACGATGGTCGGCATCACGAAGTGCAGCGGCGTTGCCGTGCCCGAGGGCGGCAGCCAGCCAAGCTGGATCGAGAAAACCACGATGAGGATCAGACCGAACCAGAAGCTGGGCATCGCCTGACCGGCAACGGACAGGAACAGGGCCAAACGGTCGATCAGCGAGTTCGGCTTGATCGCGGCGGCCACGCCAAGCGGAACAGCGGTCAGCAGGGCAAAGGAAATGCCGCAGACACCCAGGGTCATGGTGATGGACAGGCGGTCCATGATCAGGCTCGCCACCGGCAGCTTGAAATAGTAGCTTTCGCCGAAATCGCCACGCAGGGCACTGACCAGCCAGTCCCAGTATTGAACCAGCATCGGGCGATCAAACCCGTAGATGCGGCGGATGGCTTCGACATCCTGATCGCTGGCATGTTCGCCCGCGATCGCCGTGGCGGGATCACCGGACAAAAACAGCAGGCTAAAGGAAATCAACGAGACCGTAAGGGCGACCAATATGGCCAGCCCGGCCCGCTTCAGTATGAAACGCAGCAAGGGGAACCTCATTTGCTGGGCAGGATAAGGGAGAACCACCCGGGCAGGGCGGGGAGCAGAGACGGCGGGGCCGGGGCCCCGCCGCAGGGATCAGCTTACTTCCATTCCATGTCGGTGAAGCGCAGAACTTCATCGGCAGTGGGGGTGTAGGCCACATCCTGGGAGAAGACGTAGTTGGTGTTGTAGGAGAACATCGGCACCCAATAGGCCTGATCCGCGATCTTTTTCAGTGCCTTGGAATAGTTTTCCTTGCGCACTTCGGGATCGGTGGCGCTGTCAGCGGTATCGAGCCAGCCGGCAACTTCTTCGTCGCGGGCATCGTCAAGCGAGCCGAGCTTGAAGAACTGGCTGGTGATCGCCGAGGTGTCGTTGATCGAGTAGGAGCCCCAGGTCTGGAAGGAGACCGGCGTGCCGCTCTTCATGCGCAGTTCGCGCAGGGCAGAGTACTGCAGCATCTTGAAATCGGTGTCGATGCCGACAGCGTTCAGGAAGCTGGAGATCGCTTCGGCGTAGTCGCGGTTGCGGTAGGCGTAGAACTCGGTCTTGAACCCATCGGGGTATCCCGCTTCGGCCAGCAGGGCCTTGGCTTTTTCGACGTCGTATTCATAGGAGACCACATCCTGATCGCAGCCGAACTGGCTGGGGAAGCAGGCGGTGGAAATCACTTGGCTCTTACCTTTGAGCAGCGCCGAAACCAATGCCTCGCGGTCGATGGCATGGGCCACCGCGCGGCGCACGCGTACGTCGGTGAAGGGGTTGTCTTCACCGGTGCGACCGGCGGCATCCAGCGTCAGATAACCGATGCGCATGGTGCTTTCGTTGGCAACGGTGAACTTGCCCATCTGCTCCAGCTTTTCCGCCAGATCAGACGGCACCTGCCAGATCAGATCCAGCGAGCCGTTGAACAGTTCCGCCATCTGCGTGTTCACATCGGGGATGGTGCGGATGTCGACGGTGCCGACTTCGGGCTGGCCTTTGGGGCTGTCGTGGTAGCCTTCGTATTTCTCCAGCACGAAATGCTTGCCCGGGTCGACCGAAACCACCTTGTAGGGACCGGTGCCGACGGGCTCCAGGCCCATACCCGAGGGGCCGGCTTCGGCGTAATATTCATTCGGATACATCGAGACCGGACCGGAGAGGAATTCGATCGCGGCGGGGAAGGGGGCCTTCAGGTTAATGCGCACGGTGTACTGGTCGACCTTCTCGGCCGATTTCATCCAGTTGACGTTGCGCTGGGTCTTCACGCCGTTCTGTTCTTCGGCAACGAAGTTCACGGTGTAGACCACATCGTCCGCATCAAAGGGTTCGCCGTTGTGGAAGGTCACGCCTTCACGCAGTTTCAGCTCCAGCGTCAGATCGTCGATCCACTCCCACGAGGTTGCAAGGTTACCCTTGTATTCGTTGGTGATGGGATCGCGGTAGATCAGACCGTCCCAGACCGCGCGCTGCAGCACAACGCCTTCACGGGAGGAGTTGAAGTAGCTGTCTACGTTCTCCAGTTCCTTGGTGAAGGCCACATTCAGCACGTCTTCGGACTTATCTGCATGCGCAGCTGCAGCGCTGAGCGCAAGAACGGTCGCGGGGATCAGAAAGCGTTTCATGTTTACTCCATGTTGACCTGAAGGGCTGCCATAGGGTGCAGCAGTACTCAGGGTTTGACATTGGTATTATTATATGATACTCACTATCACAATAATGTCATAAGAGGGCAGGCTGTCCCATGTCGTCAAGTCGAAAAATGTCCGGTGACGCCGGTGGCGATAACAGTGCTCCCCACCGGAAGCAGGACACGCTTTATGTGTCTTCTCTGGCCAAGGGTCTGAAACTGCTGAAAATATTCGACCGCAACCATACTGAGTTGTCGCTGACCGAACTGGTCAAGCTCAGCGGAATGGACAAAAGCGCGGTGCAGAGGCTGGCCAATACCCTGGCGTTCGAAGGCTTTCTCAACCGGGATCCGGTGACCAAGAGATTCCGTCCGACCCATGCCTGGCTCGGGCTGGCCTATGCCTATTACTGGTCCGATCACCTGGTGGCGCTGGCGATGCCAAAGCTGATCGAACTGTCACAGCGGCTGGGCGAGACGGTGAACCTGGCTGAAATCTCCGGTACCAATATCGTCTATGTCACCCGGCTGCCCTGCCAGCGGACCAACTTCGAAGCGATGCTGGTCGGGCGCAGCCTGCCAGCGCTGTCCACTTCGCCCGGGCAGGCGATTCTGTCCACCTGGGCGCCTGAGGATGTTGCGGAAGCACTGGAAAACTGGCCGCTGCGGCAGATGACCGCTCGCACCACCATGGACCGCGAAGAACTGGGACGGCAGATCACCCGAACCGCAGAACGTGGGTTCAGTCTGACAGAGGATCAGATGATTCTGAACGAGATCGGGATTTCAGCACCGATCCGCGGCCCCAACGGCATTGCCCGCGCGTCGGTGCAATGTTCTGTCTCTGCCTTCCACTGGACGATTGAGCGGGTCGAGCGCGAGTTGGTGCCTTATCTGCTGGATGTCGCAAACTCGATTACACCGCCACACAGGTAAAAACAGCGCCCGGTTTGGCCGTGGTCAAAGCCTCTACAGGCTGGCCATGATATCGCGTGCGGCTTCCATCGCCACCGGCGCGGCCTGACGTTCGAATTCGTCCTGCGACCATTCAGAGAGCGAGCCTGCAACGTGGATGGCGCCGATGGGGCGCCCGTCGCGTGAAATGCCGACGCCGATGGCGACTTCGCCGCGCAGGTATTCATCGACGATCACCGCATAGCCATTGGTACGTGCAATCCGGACCTGCTCCAGAATTTCCTCGGGATCGGTGCGGGTTGCGGCGGTGTATTCTATCAATTCGGACCTGCCCAGAACCTCCCGGACCTCATCATCGGTCATCAGCGACAGCGCCGCGCGCCCACCCGCCGTGGCAAAGGCCGGAACGCTGTGGCCGACAAGAGTGGCGTAAAACGTCTCGCGTTTGCTTTGGATGCGGAAGGCGTAAATCATCCGGGTGTCGTCAAACAGGCTGAGATCGATGCGTTCCCGCAGGGAGCGGCGCAGCTCCAGCAGGACCGGCGTTGCCTTTTGCACCAGCGGGTCGAGCCGCAGCACATCCAGCGTGTGATCCAGAAGGCGTAGGCCGGGCAGATAGCCGCGATCATCCGAACTGCGCCGGATATAGTCCAGTTTCGCCAGCGTGTGGACAATGCGCTGGGTGGCGGAGCGGTCCAGTCCTGACAGCTTGGCGATTTCACTCAGGCTGAGCGCTTTGTTGACCCCGTGAAAGGCCGCAAGGACCTGCATGGATCGCGCCGCCGAGCGCACAAAAAGCGCGTCGCCCTCTTCTGCTTCGAATTTCAGCTCTTTGCCTGGGGTTGTTCTGACATTGGGTCGCATGAGTCCGCCTGAGTGTTGACGAATCCGAAATTGGATGCCTACGATTAATTCATGATACGACTGTATCACTATATAATACATATTGCAAGATTGCCGTAACGGCAACTTTGTTCTTCACGGAGTGATGACTGATGCGGGTCGCCTTGGCCGGATTTCTTCACGAGACGAACACCTTCGCGCCCAATCCCGCGGATCTGCAGGCCTTTCAGCTCGGGGGCGGCTATATTCCCCTGACCGAAGGCGCGGCGTTGCTTGAGGCTGGCAAGGGTGTGAACCTTGGTATCAGCGGTGCCCTGACCGTCGCGGCAGAGCGCGGCTGGCAGGTGGAGCCGGTTCTATGGGCGGGCGCCATTCCTTCGGCGCATGTGACCGAAGAGGCTTTTGAAAGCATCGCCAAACGCATCGTCGATGGCATCCGGGCTGCCGGGCCGCTGGATGGTGTTTTCCTCGATCTGCATGGCGCCATGGTCACCACCCATCTGGACGATGGTGAGGGCGAACTCGCAACCCGTGTGCGTGCGGTCGTTGGGCCGGATGTGCCGATTGCCGTCGCGCTCGATCTGCACGGCAATATCTCGCGTCGGTTGGTGGAAATGGTCGATGTGCTGACCGGCTTTCGCACCTATCCGCATGTGGACATGGCCGAGACTGGCGCCCGGGCAGCGCGGCTGCTGGATGATATTCTGCGCAGCGGAACCCTCCCGGCCAAGGCCTATCGCAGCCTGCCCTATATGGTGCCGATCTCGTTCCAGAGCACGACGATGGAGCCGGGGGCATCGCTTTACCGCTCGGTTGCACAGATGGATGATGCAGGTACGGCGGCCTCCCTGTTCATGGGGTTCCCGGCGGCGGATATTCCTGACTGTGGCCCCTGCGCAATCGCCTATGCCCCGACACAAGCGGCGGCAGACGCTGCGGTCGATCAGATCGCGGCGGCCTATGGGGAGGCCGAAAGCGCCTTTGACAGCCGGACCTATACGGCAGCCGAAGGCGTAGCCGAGGCGCAGCGCCTGCTGGATGCAGGTGTTAAAGGACCCATCGTTCTGGCCGATACGCAGGACAACCCCGGTGCCGGCGGCGCTGCCACCACAACTGGCATGCTGCGTGCGCTGGTCGAAGCGGATGCGCAGAATGCGGCCCTTGGCCTGATCGTGGACCCGGAGTCCGTTTCGCGCGCCTTTGCTGCGGGGGAGGGGGGCAGCGTGGCGCTGTCTCTTGGCGGGCATCCCGACTTCCCCGAGGACGTGCCGTTTGAAACCGAAGCGGTGGTGGAGCGGCTGGTCACGGACAAGCTGCAGGCGACCGGTCCTTATTATGGCGGCACCTGGCTCGATCTCAGCCCGGCGGCCTGCCTGCGGATCGGCGGCGTACGGGTGGTCGTTACCAGCCAGATTGCTCAGCTCGCCGACCGCGAGATGTTCCGCTTTGTCGGCATCACGCCCGAGGATCAATCCATTCTCGTTCTCAAGAGCTCAACCCATTTCCGGGCGGATTTCGATCCGATCGCCGGGAAAACCTTGGTCTGTCTGGCGCCGGGGCCGATGGCCTTCAGCCCGGCAGACCTGCCGTTCACGCGGCTGCGGACAGGCCTGCGCCTGTCCCCCAACGGACCCGCTTTCGGGTCCTGATCTCATACGGCGCCTTGCGCCCTGGTTTCGGCGGATGTTTCGCCGGGGCCCAAGACCAAAAACAACAGAACCGTTCCTCCTCACAACAACAGGGAAAACAAGAATGAAAACACTTCGTCCCCTTTCCGCCCTGCGCGGCAGCATGGCTGCAACGCTGATGGCGGGTGCCACCATGCTGACACCGCTTGCGGCCCAGGCCGAAGAAGAAAAGGTGATCACGGCCGTGATGCACTCGGGCCTCCGTGTTCTGGATCCGGTGATCACCACCGCGCATATCACCCGTAACCACGGCTACATGGTCTATGACGTCCTCACCGCCGTTGACGAAAACTTCCAGCCGCAGCCCCAGATGGCGGACTTTGCGGTCTCTGACGACGGGCTGACCTATACATTCACCCTGCGCGACGGGCTGAAATTCCACGATGGCGCGCCGGTCACAGGTGAAGACGTGGTTGCCTCGCTTACCCGCTGGGGCAAGCGTGACAGCGGCGGTCAGATGATCTTTGACGTCACCGCAAGCCTTGAGGCAACCGACGACACGACCGTCGTCTGGACCCTGTCCGAGCCTTTCCCGCCGCTGATGAACGTGATCTCCAAACAGTCGGCCGTGCCGCCCTTCATCATGCCCAAGCGCGTGGCGGAAACGTCGGCGGATGAGACCATCACCGAATATGTCGGCTCTGGTCCCTTCGTCTTTGAAACCGATGAATACGAACCCGGCGTTTCGGTCACCTACAGCAAGTTCGACGATTACGTCCCGCGCAGCGAAGAAGCGAGCTGGATGGCTGGTGGCAAGGTCGTCAACGTGGACAAGGTGGTCTGGACCACCATGCCGGACTCGCTGACCGCCATCAACGCGCTGGCTGCCGGTGAAATCGACTACCTTGAACAGGTTCAGGTCGACCTGCTGCCGATCCTGCAGACGGCCCCGGAAGTCACCGTCGAAACCCGCGACCCGCTGGGTTATGTGACCATCGGCCGTCCGAACTTCCTGCACGCGCCGTTTGACAATCCGAAGGTCCGTCAGGCCGCATTGGAAGCGCTGAGCCAGGAAAACGTGCTGGCGACCATGATGGGCGATCCGTCCTACTATAAGGTCTGCGGTGCGATCTTTGGCTGTGATACGCCGCTGGGCGACGAGGCCGGCGCCGAAGCGATCACCTCGGGCGCACATCCGGACAAGGCCAAGGCCCTGCTGGAAGAAGCCGGTTACGATGGCACGCCCATCGTGCTGATGGCGCCGACCGATGTGGTCAGCCTGTCGAACCAGCCGGTGGTTGCGGCGCAGGCTCTGCGCGAAGCGGGCTTCAACGTCGACATGCAGCCGATGGACTGGCAGACCGTTGTAAACCGTCGTGCCCAGCAGCTGCCCCCGGCAGAAGGTGGCTGGAACATCTTCTTCACCAACTGGATGGTGCCTGAAATCTCGGACCCGCTGATCAACGTGATGGTCAACGGCCGTGGCGACGATGCCTGGTTCGGCTGGCCTTCGGATGAGAAGATCGAAGCCCTGCGCTCCGACTTTGTCGCGGCGGCCTCCGATGCGGAACGCAAAGAGGTTGCGGTGAAGATCCAGGAACACGTGATGGACAACGTGAACTACATCCACCTTGGCGAATACACCATGCCGCAGGCACGCCAGAACGCGATCCAGAACATGATCCCCTCGCCGGTTCCGGTGTTCTGGAACGTGACCAAGGAAGACTAATCCCTCCCCCGACTTCCGGGGCGCGCGGAACTCTCCCGCGCCCCGGCTTTTCCACACTAATTCAAAAGGTAGCTGTCTATGCTCAGCTATATCCTGAAGCGCGTCCTGGCGACCGTTCCAGTCATGATCATCGTGGCCGTCTTCGTCTTTCTTTTGCTCCGGCTGACACCGGGCGATCCGGCAGCCATTCTTGCAGGCGACGCCGCCACTCCGGCACAGCTTGAACGGATCCGCGACAATCTTGGCCTCAATGACCCGCTGCATGTGCAGTTCTTCACCTGGACCGGGCAGATGCTGCAGGGCGATCTCGGGACCTCCCTGATTTCCAACACCTCGGTGGCTGACATGATCGGGGACCGCCTGGGGCCGACCATCAATATCGCCCTGATGACCATCATCATCTCGGTCCTGTTGGCCGTGCCGATGGGGGTGATCGCCGCCTGGCGCCACCGGACCTGGGCCGATTTTGCGGTGATGTCCTTCTCTGTCCTCGGCTTTTCGGTGCCGGTATTCGTGATCGGTTATGTGTTGATCCAGATCTTTGCCATCGAACTGCGCTGGGTACCTGTACAGGGTTATGCCTCCCCGACCGACGGGCTGGGCGATTTCTTCATCCGCGCCATCCTGCCCTCGCTGACACTGGCAACGATCTATGTGGCGCTGATCGCGCGCATGACCCGCGCCTCCATGCTTGAGGTGCTGGGAGAGGACTACATCCGCACCGCCCGCGCCAAGGGCGTTCGCGAGAACACCGTGCTGTTCCGCCATGCGCTGCGCAATGCGGCGGTTCCGATCCTCACCATCATCGGTACCGGTTTTGCGCTGCTGATTTCCGGCGTGGTGGTCACCGAAAGCGTGTTCAACATCCCCGGGATTGGGCGTCTGACTGTCGATGCCATCCTCGCGCGTGACTACCCGGTGATCCAGGCGATGATCCTGCTGACGGCGGGCATCTACGTGCTGGTGAACCTTCTGGTGGACATCTCCTATTCCTTCTTTGACCCGAGGATCCGTTACTGACATGACCGATCATTCTTCCTCCAGTCAGAGCGCCTTTCAGCCGCTGATCCGCCTGTTGTCGCTGCCTGCGGGCGCCCGCCTTGGGCTGGGGCCGATGCTGGCCGCGCTGATGCTGACGCTCATCGTGCTGGCCGCGCTTTTGGCGCCGCTTTATGTGCCCTATGATCCGCTTTCGATGGATGCGCTGGCGCGCCTGAAACCGCCGTCAGAGGCACATATACTGGGCACCGACCAATACGGTCGCGACATCTTCAGCCGGGTGATGACCGGCGGGCGCGTGTCTCTGCTGATAGGCGTGGGCGCGGCCGTGGTCAGCGTCGCCATCGGCCTTGCCATCGGTCTGGTCGCGGGGTTCTTCCGCGCTGCCGACGGGGTCATCATGCGGATCATGGACAGCTTGATGGCGATCCCCGCGATCCTGCTGGCGATTGCGCTGGTGGCCCTCAACGGGCCGAGCCTGCATTCCGTCATCCTCGCTATAACCATCCCCGAGGTGCCCCGCGTGGTGCGGCTGGTGCGCTCAGTCGTGCTGAGCGCGCGCGAGGAACCCTATGTGGAGGCGGCCATCGCGCTGGGCTCTTCGATGCCGAAGATCCTGATCCAGCACCTGATGCCGAACACATTGGCGCCGCTGATCGTGCAAGGCACCTATATCTGCGCCTCCGCGATCCTGATCGAAGCGATCCTCAGCTTCCTGGGCGCAGGCGTTTCTACCGAGATCCCGACCTGGGGCAATATCATGGCGGAGGGGCGCACCTTCTTCCAGATCAAGCCGGGTCTGATCTTCTGGCCGGGGGTGATGCTGTCGCTCTGCATCCTGTCGATCAACCTTCTGGGCGATACCGCGCGTGACCTTCTGGATCCGCGTCTGAAGAAACGGGAGGCATAAGATGCAGTTCAAATCCAAGGACTTCTCGCAGGCGGAACAGGTTCTGACCATTCGCGGCCTGACTGTCGGCCTCAGCGGGACCAGCATGACCGATCCGGTCCTGCGCGGCATCGATATCGATATCCGCGCCGGTGAAACCCTGTGCCTGGTGGGCGAAAGCGGCTCGGGCAAATCGGTGACCTCGCTGGCGACCATGGGGTTGTTGCCCAAGGGCGCGCTTGAGATCACCGGCGGGCGCATCGACCTCAAGGAGGTGGAGATCACCGCCGCCAGCGCGTCGCAGATGCGCGAGCTGCGCGCCAAACGCGTGGCGATGATCTTTCAGGAGCCGATGACGGCGCTGAACCCGGTTCTGCGGGTCGGTGAACAGATTGAAGAGGTGCTGAGTATGCACACCGATCTGTCGGCAGCTGAGGCCAAGGCACGCACGCTTGACATCATGGAGCAGGTGCACTTGCCGGATGTGCAGCGCATCTATTCCGCCTTTCCGCATCAGCTTTCGGGCGGGCAGCGCCAGCGGATCATGATCGCCATGGCACTGGTGCTGGACCCGGATCTGCTGATCGCGGATGAGCCGACAACGGCTCTGGATGTCACCACCCAGCAGCAGATCCTAAAGCTGATCGCCGAGATGCAGGAGCGCCACGGCACCGCTGTTCTGTTCATCACCCACGACATGGGCGTTGTGGCCGAGATCGCTGATACCGTCTGCGTCATGCAGCAGGGCCAGATCGTGGAACGCGCGCCGATTGCCGAGCTGCTGACCGCGCCGCAGGAGGACTATACCCGCAAGCTTTTGCAGGCGGTTCCGAACCTGGCGCCCCGCGCCCCGCGTGCGCCCACGGGCGCCGAGCCGGTGCTGAAAGTCGGCGGGCTGGAAAAGGTCTATGGCGGCGGTGGTGTCTTCCGAAAAAATGACGAGGTGCATGCCGCGCAGGATGTGAATTTCGACATTGCGCCGGGACAAACCCTTGGCATCGTTGGTGAAAGCGGCTCTGGCAAATCCACCGTTGCGCGCTGCATCATGCGGCTGATCGACCCGACAGACGGTTCGGTCGCGGTTGCGGGTACCGAGGTCGCGCGCCTCAGCCGCCGCCAGTTGCAGCCTCATCGCAAGCATTTCCAGATCGTGTTTCAGGATCCCTATCGCTCGCTGAACCCGCGCTGGACCGTGGCGCGCTCGCTGTGTGAGGGGCCGATCAACTTTGGCACCTCGAAAGACGAAGCCATGGACCATGCCGGTGATCTGATGGAGCTGGTGGACCTGCCGCGCAACGCGCTTGACCGCTATCCTCATCAGTTCTCTGGTGGGCAGCGTCAGCGGATTGCCATCGCCCGGGCCGTGGCCATGCGACCGAACCTTCTGGTCGCGGACGAAGCGGTTTCCGCATTGGACGTCAGCGTACAGGCACAGGTGCTGGAGCTTTTGGACGACGTGCAGGCACGTTTTGGTATAGGCATGTTGTTTATCACCCACGATTTGCGCGTGGCTGCCCAGATCTGCGACGATGTCATCGTCATGCAGCGCGGCCGCGTGGTGGAACAGGGCCGCGCCGCCGATGTGCTGGCGAACCCGGCCCATGAATATACCCAGAGCCTGATCGAGGCCGCTCCCGGCCGCCATTGGGACTTTGCCAACTTTCGCGCCCTCCCCGGCGCGTCACAGATAGCAGGAGATTATGCATGAGCGTTCTTCCCAAGATTGAGGATTTCGCCGCCGAGCTGACCGCGATCCGTCAGGATCTGCACGCCCATCCCGAGCTGGGATTTGAAGAAACCCGCACCTCTGGCATCGTGGCAGAGCAGCTGCGCGCCTATGGCGTTGACGAGGTGCACGAAGGTCTGGGCGGCACCGGCGTTGTCGCGATCATCAAGGGGCAGGGGGGCGGCAACCGTCGCATCGGCCTGCGCGCCGATATGGATGCGCTGCCCATCGTTGAGGCTTCGGGCGTTTCTTTTGCCTCGACCAACCCGGGCAAGATGCATGCCTGTGGCCACGATGGCCATACCACCATGCTGCTGGGGGCTGCCCGCTACCTGGCTGAAACCCGCGATTTCGACGGTACCGCCGTTCTGATCTTCCAGCCCGCCGAAGAAGGTCTTGGCGGCGCCCGCCGGATGATCGAGGAAGGCCTGTTCGAAAAGTTCCCGGTCGATGAGATCTACGGCATGCACAACAGCCCCAATGGCGAGCCGGGGCGGGTGGAGATCACCCCCGGACCGGCGATGGCCGGGGCCAGTTTCTTTGACATTACCGTCTCCGGCACCGGCAGCCACGCTGCCATGCCGCACCAGTCGAAGGACCCGATCGTGATTGCCACCGCGCTGGTGCAGCAGCTGCAAAGCGTCGTCAGCCGCAACACGCCGCCCACCAAACCGCTGGTTCTGTCGGTGACCAAATTCAACTCCGGCTCTGCCTATAACGTGGTTCCGGACAGTGCCAGCATCGCCGGCACCATCCGCTATTTCCACGCCGATGTGATCGAAATGGCCGAGGCCCGGATGAAGGAACTCTGCGCCGGTATGGCCGCGGCCTATGGAGTCGAGATCGAGGTGTCCCTGCGCAATGTCTTTGACGTGCTGCAGAACGACCCGGAGCTGTCACAGGCCTATATCGAAGCAGCGGCAGACATCGTCGGCCCCGATATGGCGGTGATCACCGAAGATCAGGCGACCGGATCGGAAGACTTCGCCGATATGCTGCAGGTGGTGCCGGGCGCCTACTGCCGCGTGGGTCACGCGGGCACCGTGCCGCTGCACAACCCCGCCTTTGTGCTGGATGATGCGATCCTGCCTGTCGGCGCTTCGGTCTATGCGCGGATCATCGAAACCCGTCTGAAAAGGAACTGAGCATGACGAAAGATCCCTTGGATCTGCCCTTTGACGCGGATGAGATGCTCGAAGGGCTGCGGCTGTGGGTGGAAACAGAAAGCCCCACCTTTGACGCCGCGGCTGTGAACCGCATGATGGATGTGGCGCAGCACGATCTGGCGGCGCTGGGCGCACGGGTCGAGCGTATTCCGGGCCGTATGGGGCTGGGCGATAGTGTGCGCGCGACCATGCCGCATCCCCGCGCGGGCGAAGGTGGCATTCTGGTGCTGGGTCACCTTGATACCGTGCACCCGGTCGGTACGCTGGAAAAGCTGCCGTTCCGGCGCGAGGGCAACCTTTGCTATGGTCCCGGGATCATGGACATGAAGGGCGGCAACTACGTCTACCTTGAGGCTATGCGCCAGATCCTGGCAGCCGGGATCGAAACACCGCTGCCAGTGACTTTCCTTTTCACCCCGGATGAGGAAATCGGCACCCCAATGGCCCGCCGCCTGATCGAGATGGAAGCCGCGCGCCACCAGTATATCCTGGTGCCGGAACCCGCCCGGCCCGATGGTGGCGCGGTGATCGGCCGCTACGCGATTGCGCGTTTCAACCTGCAGACCAGAGGGCGGCCAAGCCACGCAGGCTGGGCTTTGTCCGAGGGACGATCGGCCATTGCCGAGATGGCCCGCAACGTGGCGGTGATCGAAGGCATGACCAACGAGGACTGCACCTTCTCTGTCGGGGTGATCAACGCCGGGAAATGGGTCAACTGCGTGTCCTCTGTCTGCGATGCCGAGGTATTGACCATGGCCAAAACGCAGGAACTGCTGGATGAGGGCGTCGCAGAGATGATGGCGCTGAACTCGACCGAGGGCGATGTCATCATGGAGGTGCGTCGCGGCGTCACCCGCCCGGTCTGGGAGCCGGATCAGCCCGGCACCATGGCGATGCTGCAAGTGGCGCGCGCCATCGCGGGTGACATCGGGTTCGAGCTGCCCGCAGGCTCTGCCGGGGGCGGATCGGACGGCAATTTCACCGGCTTCATGGGGCTTCCGACCCTCGACTCCATTGGGGTACGCGGCAAAGGTTTGCATACCCTGAACGAGCATATCGAGATCGACAGCCTCGTCGAACGTGCCCGACTGGCCGCAGGGCTGTACTGCCGTCTGGGCGCCTGATCCGGTCGCGCTGGCTGCCGAATATTCCGGTTGCAAGATGTGATCCCCCGGCCTTGGAAAGAGTCGGGGGATTTTTAGTAAGGCCTTGCAATACATGTATAAAAAATACTTGATTTTGCACATAAATTACTTGAGGCTTGAAATTTCAAGCATAAAGCAAACGCCAGATGGTCCGCCATCGCCAGGCCGCCCAAACAACAACCGGACGTTCCAAAAAAGTCCACCGGCGCGCCTGATTTCAGTCAGGGAGACACACATGACTTTCCGTTCATCTGCCGCCACCATTGCGCTTGTCGCGGCCACCGCTCTGGGAACATCTGCCGCGCAGGCGGAGGAGGTGTCGCTGCGGGCTGTCACCGCATTTGCTACCGGCACCACCTTCTCGCGCGATTTCGAAGCCTTCGTCGATTGGGTGAACGAGAACGGCAAGGGCGTGGTCCAGATCGAGCTTCTGGGTGGTCCCGAAGCCGTGCCGCCGTTCGAACTGGGCAACGCGGTGCAGGCTGGCATCGTCGATATTGCCAACAACACCACCGCCTACTACCCGAACCTCGTGCCCACTGGCGATGCGCTGCATCTGGCCCAGAACACCATTCAGGAGCAGCGCGAAAACGGCTGTTATGAACTGGTCGACAGCATCCACCAGGACCAGATGAACGTGAAATATCTCGCCCGCGTCGGCGATCACATGAACTATCACCTCTATCTGACCAAACCGCTGGAAGGCCCCGACCTGACCGGTCTGACGCTGCGCACCACGCCGGTTTACCGCGCCATGTTCGAGAAACTGGGCGCCACACTGGTCCGCACCGCCCCGGGCGAGGTCTATACCGCACTGGAGCGCGGTGCGATCGACGGATACGGCTGGCCCAGCCAGGGGGTTCTGGATCTTGGCTGGCACGAACAGACGGCTTATCGCGTCGATCCGGGGTTCTATCAGGTCGATGTCAACTTCCTCGTCAATCTCGACGCTTGGAACGGTCTGGATGACGAACAGCGCGCGCTGCTGGAAAAGGGCGCGGCCTGGATCGAAGAGCAGAACGCCATGAACGTCGAACGCAACGCGGACGAGGCAAAGGCACAGGCAGATGCCGGTATCAAGACGCTGACCTTCGAAGGGGAGGCCGCTGCGACCTGGAACACCACCGCTCAGGAAGAGGGCTGGGGCGAGGTCATGAAGATCGACGCTGATCTTGGCGCAAAGCTGCAGGCCTGCCTGCTGAAGTAACACGAGAGGGGCGGCTCTGGTCGGGGCTGCCCCTCTTCAGAGCCGCCCCCAATCGGAGCCGCCATGACACTCTTCGACAAACCCTTCTCAGCGCTGTTGCGCGCTCTGGCTGTGCTGAGCGCGGGCCTGATCGCGGCAATCACGCTGGTGATCCCGCTCAACGTTGTTCTGCGCAATCTTGGCCTGCCGGTGATCTACGGCGCGCTTGATGCGATTGAATACGCCTTGATGGTGGCAACCTTTCTGGCGGCGCCCTGGGTGCTGCACATCAATGCCCATGTGCAGGTCGATCTGATCACTCGCGCCCTGCCGCCTGCCGCGCGGCGCGGCGCATTGGTGATGACCTGCCTGATCGGCGCGGCGACCTGCGCGGTGATGGGCTGGTACGCGTTCGAGGCGCTTGTGCAATCGCAGGGCCGCGGCTCCATGGTGCGCACGGCCTTCACCTTTCCCGAATGGTGGACCTTCATCCCGCTGCCCGCGTCGATGCTGCTCTGTACCCTTGAATTCCTGCGCAAGATTGCGCATCCGGTGCAGGATGATGCGCCGCTGACTGGCCTCTGAAAGACCTGCTGATGGATTGGATTGTTACGCTTTCTTGGATGCTGGGCGGTCTGGCCGCTTTGCTCCTTCTGGGGTTGCCGGTGGCCTTTGCCTTTATCACCGTGACCATGATCGGAGCCTTTGAAATCCTCGGCGGAGATCGGGGCCTTTTGCAACTGGCACGCAATGCCACGCAATCGGTTGCGAATTTTCAGATGGCGCCGATTCCCCTGTTCATCCTGATGGGGGAGATCCTGTTCCAGACCGGCATCGCCCATCGCGCCATCGACGCGATCGAACGGGTGGTGACCCGGGTGCCCGGGCGCCTGTCGGTGGTGACCGTGTTCGGCGGCACGATCTTCGCGGCGCTGTCCGGTTCGACGATCGCCAATACGGCCATGCTCGGCTCGACCATGATGCCGGGCATGCTGAAACGCGGTTATCACCCGACCATGGCCATGGGGCCGATCATGGCATCGGGCGCCATCGCCATGCTGATCCCACCCTCGGCCCTTGCGGTTCTGGTCGGCAGCCTTGCGGGCATTTCCATTTCTGGTCTCCTAGTCGCAGGCGTTATCCCGGCCTTGCTGCTTGCGGGCTCTTTCGTGGCTTACATCATCCTGCGCAGCCTGATGGACCCGCGGGTCGCGCCGCCGGATGACCTGCCGACGATGTCCCTATCCGAGCGGTGGCGGCCGTTCCTGATCTACGTGGCACCGCTCAGCGCCTTGTTCGCGGTGGTGATCGGCAGCCTGCTTCTTGGGATTGCGACCCCGACCGAATCCGCCGCCCTGGGGTGCCTTGCGGCGCTGGGCGCAGGGGCCGCCTACCGGGCGCTGACGTTCGAGAAGATCGGTAAGGCCCTGATCGAGACGGTAAAGCTGTCGGTGATGATCCTGTTCATCATGGCCGCCAGTCAGACCTTTTCGCAGATCCTGTCCTTCAGCGGTGCCACCAACGGATTGATCAAGGCGATCAACGCGGTGGATCCGACCCCGGTTGGCGTGCTGATCGGCATGATCGTGATCCTGTTGCTGCTTGGCTGTTTTATCGATCAGGTCTCGATGCTGATGGTGACGGTGCCGGTCTTCGTGCCACTGGCCGCGCAACTGGGGATCAATGATCTGGTGCTTGGGGTTGTCTACCTGCTGACTATGGAGATCGGCCTGCTGACGCCGCCATTCGGCCTGTTGCTGTTCGTGATGCGCGGGGTCGCCCCTGACGGGATCGGCATGAAGCAGATCTATGCAGCCGTGACGCCGTTTCTGGTGATCAAGCTCGCGATCCTTGGGCTGCTTGTTTGGCAGCCTGCAGTGGGTACATGGCTGCCGGGGCTGATGATGGATTAAGGCCCTGAATTGGCGCATTGTTTGCAAAGTGAAGGGGGCCAGCGTTCTGCTGGCTCTCATGCAAATAAGGGGCCGGTTTGGCATCAAAGGTAGAACCAGCTGCTCCCAACAATATCGCTAGACCTTGCTGGGGCTTGCGGCCCGGGCTGCGAGGTTGGTCAAACAGTCTGACAGGTCCTGAAACCGGATCGGCTTGGTCAGAACATCATCGAAACCGGCGGCCTTGAGCTCTTCGATCTGATGCGGCATCGCGTTGGCCGTGAAGGCGACGGAAGGCGGCATCTCTCCGCCCGTGTCCGCGACGTGTCGGCGGATCTTGGCAAGCGCCTCAAGACCGCTGAGCCGCGGCATTGATATATCGAACAGCAGGCAATCGACCTCCTGCGCCTGCCAGGTATCAAGCGCCTCTTGCCCGTCCGAACACATGATCGGGTCATGGTCCAATTTGGACAGCATCTTTTTCAGGATCAGACGGTTGGTGGCGTTGTCCTCGGCAACGAGAATGCGCATCGGAGCGGCAGGGTGGGAGGTGGTCGCGGTGACAGCCGTTGGTGTCTCTTTTGCCTCAGTGGGGGCAGTACCGCGTTGCAAGGGGAGGATGACACGCGCTTCGGTCCCGCGTCCCTGCTGCGACTCTATCTGAAAATCGCCGCCCATCATCTCGGTCAGCTCGGTGACGATTGCCAGTCCCAGACCGGTGCCGCCAAATGTTCGGGTGATCGAGTTGTCGGCCTGTTCGAACTTGTTGCGCACCCGGCGCAGTTGTTCTGGCGTCATGCCAATCCCGGTGTCGCAAACGCAAAGGTGCAGATTGCCTTCCGTG
Organism: Pseudophaeobacter sp. 1A09344; assembly: GCF_041008745.1. Classification (NCBI taxonomy): domain Bacteria; kingdom Pseudomonadati; phylum Pseudomonadota; class Alphaproteobacteria; order Rhodobacterales; family Roseobacteraceae; genus Pseudophaeobacter; species Pseudophaeobacter sp. 1A09344. The sequence continues at coordinate 238,993 of NZ_JAXGFS010000007.1, read as the reverse complement.
GACACCTTGCCTGTCAGGGTGACGTGGCCCTGATCCGTGAATTTCAGTGCGTTACCGCAAAGATTATGGATCACCTGCCCGATCCGGCGCGCATCGCCGACCCAGGTGCCTTCCAGCTCAGGAGCCAGCTCCAGCCGCAGGTCCAACCCCTTTTGCTGGGCGACAGCCTGATGAATGCGCGCCACATCCCGCAACACCTGCGCCGGGCTGAACGGGGCCGTGTCAAAGGTTTCCTTGCCCGCCTCGATGCGTGCCAGATCCAGAATATCGTTCAGAATGCTCAGCAGCCCCTCGGCAGAGCCCTGAACTGCCTCGACCATTTCGCGTTGGGCCGGATCGAGTTCGGTCTGCGTCAACACTTGCACCAGCCCGAGGATGCCATTCATCGGCGTGCGAATTTCATGGCTCATATTGGCCAAAAACGCCGACTTGGCCGCATTCGCCGCCTCTGCCTGCGCCCGTGCCTGATGGAGTTCAGTGACATCCACTCGCAGTCCGACACAGCCGCCATCGGGGGTGCGCTGTTCGAAGACCCGGAAAACGCGCCCGTCCTCCAGAGTTACCAGACTGGAGCCTGACGGGTTGCGGAAGGCCGCAAGGCGTTTCGCCAGGAACTCTTCCTCGCGTCCGCCTTCCGTACCGGCGTAATAGCCCTCATAGGCCGCCTTGCGCAGTATCACTTCGAACAATTGACCCGGTTTGACCAGGGGGGCTGTTTCAGCCGAGAACATGTTGACATAGCGGCTGTTGGCCAGCACAAGCCGTTCATCAGCATCGAAATAAACAAAACCATCGGTCAGCGCCTCGATGGCGGCCTGCAATCTGGCATGTGCGTCTCGGGCTGCGGTTTCGGCGGCAGAGCGTTCGGTCGTATCCTGCACGTAGCAGACGATCATCGGGCTGGTGTTAAACACCCGTTGCAGTGTGATCTCTGCCGGATAGGTTGACCCGTCCGCCCGCAGCATATCTGTGCTGATCCTGCGGTAGGTGTTCTGGCCTTGCATCAGGTTTCGCACCGTCATGCCAAAACGTTCCGGATCCAGTCTCGGATCAAGGTCCAGCGGCGTCAACTCGGTCAGCCGGTTCATCGAATAGCCGATGTTATCCCTTGCAGCTTTGTTGGCCAGGACGAATTTCCACGTGCCGGGATCGAGTACGTAGATCTCCTCGAGGCTCTCCTCCATGATGTCCGACCAAAACGCGATCCGGGCGCTCTGGGAGGCGGCCTCTGCAAGCCTCTGTTTGTCGCGATGTGCAAGCAGCAGCGCACTCACTGCAGCGCTGATCTTTTCCAGGCCGGCCAGAACCTCCGGCGAAAAGCTGCTGGGTTCCCGCCCCATGACGCAGACGGTGCCGATCGGCCGCCCCGGTTCAGGCTCAAGAAGGGCCCCGGCATAGGACCGGATATACGGCGGGCCCAATACAAGCGGATTATCGGTGAAGCGTTCATCCCTGTGGGTGTCGGGCACAAGCAGAGTGGTCTTGTCGCAAATCGCATGCCCGCAGAAGGAAACCTGACGCGCGGTGCTCCGCGTCTCTCCCATGCCGGTGCTCGCAAGAAAGACCTGCTCGCGTTCCCCTACGATCGAGACAAGAGCAATGTCAGTGCCAGCCAGTTGCGCGGCCAGATCGCACAGGCCCTGGATTTCCGGAGTGGGATTCCGGAAGTCGATGCGCAGGTCTGCAATAAACTGCAACCGTAGATCATCGTCGAGAAACTGAGGTTCAATCATTGCTATCCATATCCGACCCGGAAGGCCATCAACCCCTTGTGGGTATATTCGATAGTTCCTTTAGGAAGTTTCAATAGACGATCTTACGTCAGTCCCCAGCCGTGGCAAAATTTGCGCTCAGGGGACGGCCAAACAGCAGGTATGGTCAATTTTTCTTCGCTGAAGCGATGCGGAAGAACGAGGGCGCCGAAGGCTCTGGTTGCGAGAGAGCGAGGCGTTCAGGTGGCTGAGGCCAGCCTCACCCGATGACGTGGGTCAGCGAGAACAGCTCGGTCGGTTGCAAGGCCAGATCAAGCCCCAGTTTCAGGCAGACGGTCAGCACCAGTAACGCCAGCAGGATGCGCAGCTGTTCGGCCTTCAGGAGCAACCCGATACGGGTGCCGATCTGGGCGCCGATCACGCCGCCGACGATCAGCAGCACCGCCAGAACGGTATCGACCGTGTGGTTGGTATAGGCGTGCATCATCACCGTGTAGGCAGAGACGAATATGATCTGGAACAGGGAGGTGCCGACCACGACCTTCGTCGGCATGCCTAGGATATAGATCATCGCCGGCACCACGACAAAACCGCCGCCCACCCCCATGATCGCCGACAATACCCCGACGACAAAGCCGACGATCAGCGGCGGAAAGACCGAGATATAAAGTCCGGAGGTGCGGAACCGCACCCGCAGCGGCATGGCATGCACCCAGTCACGCCTGGTACCTTTGCGCTTTGGTGTTCCCGATTGTGCGCGTGCCTTGCGGATGGCGTTCAGGCTTTCGATGAACATCAGAGAGCCGACCAGCCCCAGGAAGAACACGTAGAACAGGTTGACCAGAAGGTCGACCTGCCCCAGCTGCCGCAGGGCGTCGAAGATGTAGATGCCAAGGGTCGAGCCCGCCAGCCCCCCGGCCATCAAGGCTAACCCCATGTGAAAATCCACCGTTCGGCGGCGGATATGGGAAAGCAGGGCCGAAAAGGAGGAGGCGACGATCTGGTTTGCGGATGTCGCGACGGCCACGGCTGGAGGAATGCCGATGAAGAACAGAAGCGGTGTGATCAGAAAGCCGCCGCCCACCCCGAATATCCCTGAGAGAATGCCGACAACCAGCCCAATGGACAACAGCAGGGGACCGTTGACCGACACTTCGGCGATGGGCAGGTAAAGTTGCATGGCAGGGTTTTAAACTCAGGCAGGGGACCCTTTTACGCCTAAGGCCAAGCTATCTGCGGCGCAAGACAAGGGCTTGCAAATGTGAAAAACCGTGGCGCTCTGGTCCCGGCTTGCCGATTGAACGGGGGGGAGAGCTTGAAGAATGGCGGCCCACGTCGCGCGGGCCGCCACAAGTCACAGGATCTGAGTTACAGGACCTTTTTGCGAAGGAAGGAGGAGACCACCTCTCCCACCACCACCAGCGCGAGGATGGTCAGCAGGACCATGGCGACCTCGGGCCAGTTGAAGGTGTCGATCGCACCTTGGAGGATCATCCCGATGCCGCCTGCGCCAACAAGGCCCAGCACGGTGGATTCGCGCAGATTGATGTCCCAGCGCAGGATCGCCACGGCGAAAAAGGCGGGCATCACCTGCGGCACGATGGCGTAAAGCACGATCTTGAACCGCGAGGCTCCGCAGGCCTCCAGCGCCTCCACCGGTTTGCGGTCGATTTCCTCGATCGCTTCGCCCAGCAGTTTGCCGAGGAACCCGATGGAGCGGAACATGATCGCCACGATCCCCGCCACGATGCCGGGGCCGAAGATGGCCACGAACAGCAGCGCCCAGATGATGGTGTTCACCGACCGCGAGGAGACGAGGATGAACCGCCCGACCCACAGGGCGAACTTGTTCGGCGTGGTGTTCTGCGCGGCGATATAGGCAACAGGCAGCGAGACCACGACGGCGATCATCGTCGCCAGGGTGGCGATATTCACTGTCTGCCAGATTGCTTCAAGGATTGAGGGCAGGTTGCTCGGGTCCGGCGGCATCATCCGCCCGAACAGATCCGCCATCTGCGACGGCGCATCCCAGACCCAGGCCCAGATCACGTCGATGCTGCTGAGTGCCCAGCCAACGATAAGCAGGGTCAGGGCGAGCCCGCCATAACGCATCAGGCGCTGGCGCAGGGTAAAGCGGGACCAATGGTCGAGCGTTTGGTTCAAAGACTGATTGGTCATTATGCGATCCGCTTCCTGATAAATCCGCTCACCGCCTCGGAGATCAGGATCACCCCGACGATGACCATGGTGATGGCGAGGGCAAAGTCGTAGTCGTAGCGCCCGAATGCATTGGCCAGCGTGGCGCCGATGCCACCCGCGCCGACGATACCGACCACGGCAGAGGCGCGCAGGTTGCTGTCCAGCTGGTAGATGCCAAGACCCACCAGTCGCGGCATGATCTGCGGCATCACCGCATAGGCCAGCGTTGCGATGAACCCGGCCCCGGCAGAGCGCATGGCCTCGACCTGGCCAAAGTCGATTTCCTCGATCCGTTCGGCCAGCAGTTTCGCCACAAAACCGATGGAATAGACCACCAGCGTCAGCGCCCCGGCAAAGGGACCAAAGCCCACCGCCTTTACGAAGATGATTGCAACGATCACCGGGTGAAAGCTGCGCGCGACGATGATGATGCCGCGGCCCAGCAGATAGACCGGTTTCACCGCGATATTGCCCGCCGCCATGAAGGCCAGCGGCACCGAAACCGCGATGCCGCCCACGGTTGCCAGAATGGCGATCTTCAGGCTTTCCATGAAGCCATCGAACAGCAGACCGGCGCGGTCAAAGCTGGGCGGAAATGCCCCGCTGAAGATGCGCTGGGCGCGGCTCATCCCGTCCGCCACACGGTCCCAATCGATGGGCAGGGTGGCCAGGGTCACAACGAAATAGATCGCCACGGCCGCATAAAGCCCGTAGCGCATCACCGGGTTGGCGATGAAGGGTGGCTTTTTCCAGGTGTCCTTGACCGTGCTCATGCCGCCGCCCCGACCTCGGCGCGGTCCTCTGCCGGAACGCCTGCATAGATTTCGTCCATTTCGTCCTTACCCAGCTGATCGGGCAGGTCGTCAAAGATGATCCGGCCATAGCGCATGCCGACGATGCGGTCGCTGTATTCCTTGGCCTCGGTCACATTGTGGATGTTGATGATCACCGGCAGGTTCAGCTCGTTCGCGAGGTCCCGCAGCAGCGACATGATCTGTTCCGATGTCTTGGGGTCCAGCGAGGCGGTGGGTTCGTCCGCCAGGAGGATTTCAGGGCGCTGCATCAGGGCGCGTACCACGCCGACACGCTGACGTTCACCGCCGGACAGCTCATCCGCGCGTTTGTCCGCGTAATGGGCGATGCCCACCCGCTCCATCAGCTCATAGGCGTGGCGGATGTCTTCGCGCGGATAGCGCCGGGTCAGCGCCGCCCAGGTCGAGATATAGCCAAGGCGCCCGGACTGGACGTTTTCCATTACCGTCAGGCGATCGATCAGGTTGAAACCCTGAAACACCATGCCGATCCGGCGCCGCGCCGCGCGCAGATCGCGGCGGCCAAGGGTGGTGAACTCGGTGCCGTTTAGATTGATCGACCCCGAAGTCGGCTCGACCAGACGGTTGATACAGCGCAGCAAGGTGCTTTTGCCCGCGCCGGAGGATCCGATGACCGAGGTCAGCTGATCGCCCTCTACGGTCAGGTCCAGCTCCTTCAGCACCGGATCGCCAGATCCGTAGCGTTTGGTGAGTTTGGTGATTTCTAGCATGACGGCCTCTCGGACATAGCGCGGCCATGCCCCAGCTGCGTTGCCCATGGGAGCAAGCCGCGGGGGGCCGCAGGGGTGTCCGGCCGACGCCTGTGGTCGGCCGGATCTTCGGGTCTGGTGGGTTTAGTTCCCGGCGAGGCCCTGCGGCGTGTATTCCACACCGTTGGAGGCCTGGATCTGACGGATCACCGCCCATTGATCCTTGTAAGTGATCGGGATGAACTTGCTGACGCCTTCGAATTCGTCACCCAGTTTGGTGCCCTCGAAATCAAAGGTGAAGAAGGCTTCCTTGATCTTCGCGGTCAGCTCGGGGTCGAGGTTGTGCGCCACGTTGAACGAGGTGGTCGGGAAGGGGTCGCTTTCCCAGATCTTGCGCACGTCGGCGGTGTCATAGAGACCACGCTCGGCCATGCGGTCCACCACTTCGGAGGCCACCGGTGCGGCGTCATAATCGCCTGCGACCACGCCCAGCATCGACTGGTCGTGCGAGCCGGAATAGACCACTTCATAGTCCTTGTCGGGCTCGACGCCCAGACCCGGGAACAGCGCGCGCGGTGCCTGGTTGCCGGAGTTCGAGGTCGGCGAGGTATGCGCCACGCGGCGGCCTGCCAGATCCTTCACTTCCTTGATGTCGCTGTCGGCCTGGGTAAAGACCTGCAGCTTGTAACCGAACTGACCATCCGCAGCGCCCATGATGGCGAAAGGCACGGCGCCGGCCAGGTTCACCGCAAAGGGTGTCGGTCCGGTCGAGAAGCCTGCCACGTGCAGACGGCCCGAACGCATCGCTTCGACCTCGGCCGAGTTCGACTGCACTGCAAAGAACTGCACGTCCTTGCCGGTGGTCGCTTCCAGATGTGCGATGAAGGGTTCCCAGATGTCAGCATAAACTGCGGGGTCTTCGACCGGCGTATAGGCAAAGACCAGGGTGTCGGGGTTGCTCAGCTTGGCCGGATCGGTGGGGGTGTCAGCCACCAGATCGCCGTTGGCATCGCAGTACAGCATGTCGAGCGCGCCGCGCTCGGCGCAGTCTTCGGCTGCGGTTGCGGTGATTGCGCTCAGCGTCAGAGCGCCCAGTGCCGTGGCGGCGCCGGTCCAGAATTTTACCATGTTTTCCTCCCTTGGAACGCCGGTGCCGGGAGACACTCCCGCCATCGCGGCGCTGGTGGGGCGAAGATAAAGACCCGCATCCGGCGCATGCTAGGCGCGTATTGTTAATCAAACAGCGAGAAGCCAGCTTTCATGTTAACAATGTTTCAAACTGCATCACAGCTCTGTCGACCCGCTGGCGTATCATGGCGGGTCTTGGCAGTATGCCGCCCGCGAAGGCCGCAGGAGGTGCGGTGAGGGAGGATGTGATGCAGGACGGCAGGACAGAGCCGCTCATTGCCATTGTGGACGATGATCCGGATGTGCGCGAAACGCTGTCGGCGCTGATGCGCGAGAGCGGGTTCGATGCGGTCTGCTGCGCCGATATTCCCGCCTTTCACGCGCTGGGCGACCCGCCGCCAGTGGATCTGGCCCTGATCGATCTGCGGCTGCGCGGCGAATCCGGGCTGACGCTGGCGATCCATATCCGCGAGCGTTACGAGATCCCCATCGTGATGCTGACTGGTGTCGGGGATGAGATCGACAAGATCATCGGGCTGGAGACCGGCGCGGATGATTACATGATCAAACCCTTCAACCCGCGCGAGTTGGTGGCCCGTATCCGCGCCGTGTTGCGCCGTTATGGACATGGTCCAGCCAAACCCAGCGCCGCGCCGGGACAGCAAATCGCCTTTGGCACCCTGCGGCTGGATGTGCAATCCCGCCGTCTGCTGGACGCGGAAGGCGAGGAGATCCCGCTGACCAATGCCGAGTACCGGCTGCTTGATTATTTCGCCCGCAACCCCGACCGGGTGATCCCGCGTCCGGAACTGCTGGAGGAGCTCGGCTCGGACATGCAGCGCTACGTGGACAGGACCATCGACGTGCTGATCCTGCGTCTGCGGCGCAAGATTGAGGCGGTGCCGTCAAAACCGGTGCATCTGCAGACCCGCCGCGCGCAGGGCTATATTTTTCACCTGTCGCCGGGCTGACGTCGCATGCTCGCGCTTTCCCGTCTCAGCGTTCGGTTTCGCCTCTCCGCTGCCATTGCCGTTCTGTTCGGGCTGATCCTGCTGGTCAGCCTGATCGGCATGCGGGTGCTGAACCGGACCGAGATGTGGATGAATGTTCTGCATCAGGACACGCTGACCGAAGTGTCTGATGCGCTGGACCTGTCCCGCCGGGCGGCGGATCTGGCAACCTCTGCGCCGTTTCTTTATGCGCTGTTTCCCCCCTTCCAGCTGGAGCAGGAGGCGCAAAGCGTCCTGAAGAACCTGCGCAGCATCGAAGACCATGCCGCCCGCGACCCGGCGCTGGACCTTCCGCTGGCCCGGCTCAGGTTGGCGATTGATGATCTGACCACCGCGCTGGTGCCGCAGACCGCGCGCAAGGCGGAGCTCACCGCGATCGACCGGGACATGCTGCGTCTGAACGGGCGGGTGCGGCGGCTGTCGGGCGATACCACTCTGCTGCTGGCAGAGCGCGAAGTCTGGGCCGGTCTGCAACGACTGACCGCCAGCGCCATTGGCGCGGGGCGGGCGGATGCGCTGATCGAACTCGGTGAATTCACCCGGCGCTACAAGCGTGCCCGTGATCAGATCACTCCGCGCCTGACGCCTGTCCACCAAGCCACCTTTGACGAGATCGAAACAGCTCTCAGCCGCAGTGACAGCCTGTTCGTGCTGAAGCACCGCGAGCTTGCCGCGCAGCTTGATGCGGAGAACGCCCTGTTCCGTATCCGGCAGGAGGCGGGCCGCATTTCGACCTATGCCGAAGAAAAGGTCGCACAGGCCGAGGCCCGCCTATCGCAGGCGCGCGCAGAGACCTCCGACAACCTTGGCGTTGCCAAGAATTCCTTTCTGGCGCTGACCCTGATGAGCCTTCTGGTGGCAATCACCTCGTCGCTTTACGTGTCGCGCTATGTGGCCCGCAACCTGCGCCGTGTGGCTGATGCAATGCGCAAACTGGCCGCCGGGGATCACCGCAGCGATTTGCCCCGGGCCCGGGTGTCCGAGGATGAGATCGGTCAGCTCTTTGCCGCCTTTCAGGTATTTCGCGAAAACGCGCGCAAGCTGGACCGGCGCACTGGTCAGATCCGCCGTCAGAACGCGCTGTTCTCGCGTGTGTTCCGCAATATCAAAGACGGTGTCGCCATCAGTGCTGCCGATGGCCGGATCGAGGCCGAGAACGACAAGCTGCGCAGCCTGTTACGCCTGCCGCCGGAGGAGGCGGAAGAACCAGCGAATATGCAGGCGCTGATCGACCGCTCTGCCTTTACCCGGCAAGTGAGCGCAGGGGAGCGCGGTGGATTTGAGGAATACACCGATGCCTCTGGCCATGTTCTGGAGCTGCGCCATTCGCCGCTGCCCGATGGGGGGGCGGTCTGGTTGCTGTCGGAAACCACCGAACGCAAACGCATTGATGAACGGCTGGAGGAAATCCGCCGTGTGGAAACCCTGGGCAAGGTCGCCGGTGAGGTCGCCCATGATTTCGGCAATATCCTGTCTAGTATTTCTGGCAACCTGCACCTTCTGAAACGGGCGGATGACGAACAGGCCCGGTACCTGCGGACCCGCATCGGCTCGGCGGTGGATCTTGGCGTGTCCCTGACCGAACGTTTGCTGGCCTTTGCCCGCAAGCAGCATCTGGAACCGCAGGTGACCGATCTGTCGATGCTGGTCGAAGGTATGGCCGACCTTCTGGAAATTGCTCTGCCGGAAAACATTTCGCTGGACTTTGATCTGCCGGCAGAGCCTGTCAATGCGCTGGTCGATCCGGGCCAGATGGAAAGCGCCATTCTGAACCTCTGCGTCAACGCAGGTCAGGCGATTGAGGGAGCTGGCCGCATTTGCGTCTCGGTGGGGACGGGGCAGGATGGCGGCGCCCAGCTCAGCATCCGTGACGATGGCTGTGGTATGACACCCGAGGTGCTACATCGCGCAACCGAGCCGTTTTTCACCAATCGCAGCGACGGCAGCGGCACCGGGCTGGGCCTGTCGATGGTCGATGGCTTCGTGCACCAATCCGGCGGGCGTCTCGACATCACCTCCCGCATCGAGCCGCCGGAGCGGGGCACCACCGTGACGTTGAATTTTCCGCCGCTGAAGGCTGAGGAGGCCCCACAGGAGGTTGCGCTGCAGGCGCCGGGTACGGCACTGGTGGTCGATGATGACCCGGCCTATCTCGACTCGGCCGGCAAGGCGCTAGAGCGGATCGGCTATACCCTGCACCGGGCCAGCAGTTTTGCCGAAGGCGCAGCGCAGATCCGGGAGTTGCCACAGCTTGACCTGCTGCTGAGTGATCTCAATCTCGACAATGGCGCATCAGGCTGGGATCTTCTGCAGCTGGGCGCCGGGCTGCACCCGGACTGCCAACTGATCCTGATGTCGACACGCCGAATTGGCCGGATCCCGGAAAGCCTGCGCGGCAGTCCCGGCCTGGCCTCATTGGCCAAACCGGTCACGGATGCGGACATCCGCAGTCTGATTGCCCAGACGGCGCAAAGACCTGAGGCCTAGCCTGCGCCGGGTGCCGCGGCGCGTGTTTCTAGGGCACGGGCCTCTTCCTCATCATATCCCAGCCAGTCCGACAGCACCGAACGCGTGTGTTCGCCGAGGAGTGCAGGCGCGCGCGCGGGGGCAGGGCTCTCGCCGTCGAACCGGATCGGTCCGCGCACCAGTTGCATGTCCCCCACGTCCGGGTGCGTCACGGTTTCAATCAGCCCGCGTGCTGCGACATGCTCCTGTTCCAGAGACTCCGCGATGCTGAGGATCGGCGCATTAGGTACGTCGAATTCGGTCAGCCGATCCAGCCAGTATTCCGTGGTGTCTTTTTCCATGATTTCGCAGATTTCCGGCTCCAGCGCGTCGCGGTTCTCCAGCCGTTTTTCATACTCTGCGAAGCGCGGGTCGGTGATCAGGTCTTCACGCCCAAGGCAGCGCGCGAAATTGTGCCAGAACCGTTCCGTCAAGCAGGCGACGATCACATGGCCGTCCCTGGTCGGGAAGGCGCCGTAAGGCACGATTGAGGGGTGACGGGTGCCAACCGGCTGCGGGCTGTTGCCACTGACAAAATAGATCTGGGAGAGATAACCCTGCATGGCAATCAGGCTGTCCAGCATGGCGATTTCCACGTGGCGGCCCTGTCCTGTCGTGTTGCGTTCCACCAGTGCAGCGAGCAGACCGAACAGCGAAAAGATACTGCCCGCCATATCGCCGAGCGGAATGCCCAGCTTGTTGGGGGGCTGCCCCGGTTCGCGGTTCACATCCATTACCCCGGACAGCGCCTGCGCCACGATATCAAAGGCGGGTTTGTCGCCATGGGGGCTGTTGCGCCCGAAACCGGTGATGGAGCAATAGACCAGCCCGGGATTATCCGCCTTCAACGTCTCATAGCCAAGACCCAGCCGATCCATCACGCCGGGGCGGAAGTTTTCGAGTACAACGTCGCATTTGCGCGCAAGGTTACGGGCGATCTTTGCCCCCTCTGGCGATTTCAGGTCCAGCGTGATGCTTTTCTTGCTGCGGTTGAGGGCAATGAAATAATGGCTCAGCGGACCTTTGAAGGGCGGGAAGTTGCGAGTTTCATCGCCGCTGCCGACCGGTTCGACCTTGACCACTTCTGCACCAAGATCGGCCAACACCATGCTGGCATAGGGGCCGGACAGGATGCGCGAGAAATCCAGCACTTTGATACCTGCCAGCGGTCCGCGTCGCTGCTGCTCTTCCTGTTGCGTGCTCATGGTGTGTCCTTCTTTGCGATTATTTTCATGACGGCTGTTGCCGTGGCGATCAGGCGATCCCCTGCGTACAGATCCGCGTCCACGAACAGCATGGAGCGCGTCGCGTGGCGCAGGGTTGCGCTGGCTTCCAGCAGGTCACCGGCGCGCGCAGCGGTGACAAAGCGCGTATCCATTTGGAGGGTGACAGTCGGTTGCCGATTGGCCGCATTCCAGGCCTCGATGGCGATGGCTTGATCCAGCACCCCGGTGACCACGCCGCCATGCACCGAACCGATGGCGTTGCAATGGGAGGCATCGGTGCGCAGCCCATAGATATTGCTGCCATCCAGCGCCCTGGTCTTCAGGATGGGGCCGATCCCATCCATGAAGGGACCGGCCTTCAGCTCTTTCCAGCCTGTTTGTTCGGTGAGTTGGGTCACTGTCTAGCTCCTCGTTTCGATTTGCATGGCTTCGATTTTGTCGCGCAGCTTCAGCAGGGATTTCGCCAGCGAAGCGACTTGTTTGTCATCCATCCGCTCTGAAATACCGATGGCGACAAGCGAGCGGATCATCTGCCCGGCGGCGTTGAACACCGGCGCCGCGACAACCGTCACGCCCGAGATGTAGGTTCCCCTGTCCACCGCATAACCGCGCGCGCGGGTCGCCTCGACTTCGGTTAGCCAGTCTTCAAAGCTGGGCGGGTGATCCCAGACCAGTTTGTCAAAACCGCTGCGCAGCTCTTCGGGGTCGGTGACGTTGAATGCGGCAAACAGGCGGCCGGTGGCGCTGATCAGGATGGGGAAGCGGCTGCCAAGGTCGACCTGAAGTCGGAAGGGCAGGGTCGATTGCGACAGTGCGATGACCACCATCTGGGACGGTTCGGCCACCTGTGTCGCGATGGAGGTCACCCCGAATTTCTCGGATAGGCCAGAAAGCAGCGGCTGCACCAGGACCGAGAAGGTGTTCTTCTGAAGGGCTGAACGGGCCAGGGGAAGGATGCCGATTCCGATCGAATAGCGTTTGGTGTTCGAATCAAAATCGACGAGTCCCTCATCCTGAAGCACCCGCAGAATGTGCAGGCAGGTGCTGGGCACCAGTTCGAGCTCGCGGGCGATCGGATTGACGCCCACCGGTTCGTCCGAACGCGCCAAAAACCTAAGAATTGCAATGGCTCGCGTGACGGCGGGCACCTGTCTCTTGGTCGTGGTCTCTGCTGATTTTGCGGCCATTTTATACCTCTGTGACGCTTGATTTCATTGCGTATATACAATAATTATAGCGTATTGACAATAACATATCCTGATCCCTACCGTTGTCAACGAACACGGGCAGGCCGCGATGACGTGCTTGCCGGACGACGAAAGGGAGAGGATTGGCGATGCAACGCCTGACGGATTTCACATCCTACGCTGACGCGCTGACGCACTATTCGAAGGATGCGCTCTGGGCGCTCTTCGATGGGGATCGCGAGAACTTCAACATTGCGCATGAATGCGTGGACCGCCACGCAGCGGGGGATCGCACCGCGCTGCGAATTGCGCATGCCTCGGGGCAGGATGAGATCATTTCCTTTGCGGAACTGGCCAGCCGGTCCTCCCAGGTTGCGCATTATCTGGTGTCGCAGGGCGTCCAGAAAGGTGACCGTATCGCGGTCATGATCGAGCCGTCGCTGCCCTTCTACTGCGTCATGTTCGGCGCGATGAAGGCAGGTGCCGTGGCGGTTCCGATGTTCACCCTTTTTGGGCCTGACGGGATCCGCCTGCGGGTCGAGGATTGCGCGCCGAAGATCCTGTTCACCAACGCAGAGAAGGCGCCGGAAGCCGTCGAAGGTGGCGCCGAACGGGTTGTTGTCGCAGATGCAGAGTTCCTTGATGGACTGGATGGTTTTCCTGGCGAATTCGAATGCTCGACCGCAGGGAACGACCTTGCCGTCCTGCAGTACACATCCGGGACCACCCGCCTGCTGCCTGCGGCGGTGAAGCACAACCACCGCTCCATCGTGACGCTGATGGTTGCGGCGCTTTATGCAACGGGCATCCGCCCGGGCGATCGGTTCTTCTGTCCGTCCTCACCAGCCTGGGGGCATGGGTTCTGGCATGGCACGCTGGCACCGCTGGCCCTTGGCGTGTCGACCGGCACGTTCTCGGGCAAGTTTGACGCGGTACGCCTGTTGCAGGCCCTGCACGATTTCGAGATCAGCAACCTCACGGCTGCGGCGACCCATTACCGGATGATGCGCAACTCCGGCCGGGCAGAGGATTTCACCTATCATTTCGACAAGCTTTCCTTCACGGGCGAGCCGATCGACAGTGAAACCGCCGCCTATGTGGAACGTGTCTTCGGCACCAAGGTCCGCTCGATGTATGGCACCACCGAGATCGGTGTCATCATTGCCAATTATCCGGGTGCGGATGATCTGGAGGTGCGGGACGGTGCCATGGGCAAGGCCGTTCCCGGCGTCGAAGTGCAGGTCCAGCGCGACGATGGTTCGCCATGTGACCCCGGCGAGACCGGTGAACTCATGGTCAAAAAGGCGGGCACATGGTTCCCGACCAAGGATCTGGGGCGGGTCGATGAGGATGGCTATTTCTACCACGGCGGCCGGGCGGACGATGTCATCATTTCCGCAGGCTGGACCATCGGCGCGGTTGAGGTCGAGGACGCGTTGCTGAGCCATCCCGCCGTTGCCGAATGTGGTGTGATCGGCGCCCCGGATGAGCTGCGCGGTCAGGTCGTCAAGGCCTACATTATCCTGAAAACAGCGGAGACTGCCGGGCTCAAGGAAGACATCCAGGAGCATGTGCGCTCCAAGCTCGCGCGGCACGAATACCCCCGCCAGATCGAATTCGTCACCGAACTGCCAAAAACCCCGGCAGGCAAGGTGAACCGAAAAATCCTGAGAGATCAACAAGCCAGACAACTGGAAACCGCGGGCTGATCCGCGCGCACCAGACGTAATTCTAGGAGGAAAACGAATGAATGAAATGACCCGGAAATTTCCGAAGATCACCGAGGAAGGCCTTGACGATCTGCGCGAACGCGTTGGCGTAAAGATCGAAAAAACGGTCGAGCCCTGGTGCTATGAAGCGACCCGAGACAACATTCGCCACTACGCCCATGGCATTGGTGACGACAACCCGCTGTGGTGTGATCCGGACTATGCCAAGACCACCAAGTATGGCGATGTGATCGCGCTGCCCTCGTTCCTGTTCGCGACGAACCGGATCATCTCGGGCTATGTGGGTGGCCTGCCGGGCGTGCACGCGATGTGGTCGGGGGCCAACTGGAACTGGCACAAGACCATCACTCGCAACATGGAATTCCGCACCGAGGCCTACCTCAAGGATCTGGTCGAACACGACACCCGTTTCGCAGGGAAAGCCGTCCAGCAGATCTATCACGTCGATTTCTATGACACTGCGACGGGCGATCTTGTGGCGGATGCTGACAGCTGGTGCTTCCGCACCGACCGTGATCAGGCGCGCGAGAATGGCACCAAATATACAGAAGCCAAGGAGAAGGGCCGCCGTGTCTGGACCGAGGCCGAACTGCAAGAATACTACAAGTATTACGAGCAGGAAGAAATCCGCGGCGCCGAGACCCGTTATTGGGATGACGTTGCCGAAGGCACCGAGCTGCCGACCATGGTCAAGGGGCCGATGACGGCCACCGGCTTCATCGCCTATGCGCAGGGTTGGGGCGGTCTTTACATCCGGGCCAACAAGCTGGCCTGGCAGTTGCAGCAGAAACACCCGAGCGCTGGTCCGAAGAACCGCTACGGCATTCCCGATTGCCCCGAACGGGTTCACTGGGAAGAGGAATTCGCGCTCGAAGTTGGTGCGCCCGGCGCCTATGACTATGGTCCCGAGCGGACGTCCTGGCTGACACATCAGATCACCAACTGGATGGGCGATGATGGGTTCCTGCGGCAGGCGAAATGCCAGGTGCGTCGGCACAACCCCGAAGGCGACATCATCCTGATCCACGGCACCGTCATTCGCAAGTATGAGGAAGATGGTCGCTATCTGCTTGAAATCCAGCAACGTGCAGAACAGCAGGATGGCGAAATGTCCGCCATGGGCTCTGCAATCGTCGAGCTGCCCAAGCGTTAAGCCTGGGCGCTCGCGTCAACCAGAAGGGAGGCTGGTTTGACCATGATCGAACGCACGCTGAGAAAAATCGAGGACACCCTGCATCTTGCCGGGTGCCTCGCCCTGGTCGCCGTAGCGGTCTTGATCAACGCAGATATCTTGTTGCGTTTGATCGCGAACCGCCCGGTCCAGATCCAGTTTGAACTGACCGAACTCTACCTGATGCCTGCGCTGGCGACCCTGTCGCTGTCGCGGGTGTTCCGGGACGGTGGTCATCTCGCCCTGGATTTTGGCCCAGAGACCCTCCCCGGTCTTTGGGGAACGCTGCTGGCAAAGGCGCGTTTGCTTCTGCCTGCCGCCTTCTTTGCCGCGATCACCTTCATGTCTGCGAAATTTGCCTGGGGTGCCTTTGCGCATCACGAGGTTGAGTATGGCGTGATCGACTGGCCGCTCGGGTGGGCCTATGCCGTCGCACCTCTTGGGTGCGGTGTGCTGGTCCTGCGGCTGATCCATGATGTGTTCCGTCCTGCGGAGCCAGATCTCACCCGATAAACCAACAATGGGAGGAAACGAAATGAAGACCTTGAAGAAGATCACTGCGGTTTCCGCGATCATCGCTCTGGGCATGACCGCAACAGCCGGTATTGCCGAGACGCTGCGCCTTGGGGATTTCCAGTCGACCAGCCATATCGTGTCGATCGAGGGCACCACGCGCTGGATGGCAGCGGTGGAAGAGGCCACCGGAGGTGCGGTCTCGTTCCAGCATTTCCCGTCGCAGCAGGCGGCAAAATCCAAGGCACAGCTGGATGCCGTGAACAACGGTATTCTCGACGCGGCGCTTCTGGGCACGCTTTATCACGCGGAATCCCTGCCGCTGAATTCGGTGGTCGGCTTGCCGGGGTTCTACAGCTCGGCCCAGCAGGGTACAAAGGCGCTTCAGGCGATGCTGAAGGAGGGACCGCTGCGCGAGGAACTGCTGGCGGCAGGTGTCACGCCGATCTTCGGTTTCGTGCTGCCCCCCTATCAGGTGCTTGCCAAGAAACGGCTTGGTCTGGCGGAAGACTGGAAGGCGCTGGATATCCGGACGTCTGGCTCGACACAGGCGATGACGGCCCGCTCCATGGGTGCAGTGGGTATCTCGATCCCGGGGCCAGAGGTCTACACGGCGGTAGAACGCGGACGGCTCGACGCGGTTCTGTTCCCTCTGGCATCGGTGCCGGGCTACAAGCTCAACGAGGTGGTGAGTCATATTTCCACCAACGGATCCTTCGGCGGCTATAGCTTTGTAATGGTCGTACGCAGTGACCTGTTCAAAGACCTTCCCGAGGATGTGCAGGCCAAGATGCTGGAGCTGGGCGCAGAGACGGCCATGCATGTGGCAAAGGCGCAGGATGACTCGGTCGAAGGTCTTGTCACTCAGTGGAAGGACGAAGGAATCGACACCTACACGTTCTCTGACGCGGAACTGGCAAGCCTCACCGAAAGCATGAAACTGGTTGGCCAGGACTGGCTGGAGCGGATCAATTCGGATGGCGCAGAGGCGGTTCTCGAAAACTATCGTGCCCTGACTTCGAAGTAAGCCCGACAAAGACTGAAACGATCCGGGCGCCCATTCGGCTGCCCGGATCCTGAAGACAGAGCCGCGAACATGATCACTTTCCTCGCCCTTCTTTGCCTGCTGGCCCTATTCATGGTGTTCCGGATGCCGATCGCATTCGCCATGGGGTTGGTTGGCTTCATCGGACTTGCCCTGCAATTGGGATGGCGCCCTGCATTCGCTGTGCTGGAACGCATCTTCTTTGACAGCTCGTCCTCGTTCATTCTGGTGGCGATCCCGCTGTTCATCCTCATGGCAGAGCTTTTGACCTCGGGCGATGTGACGCGCCGCGCGATCCATGCCTGCCAGTGCTGGATCGGCCATGTCAAAGGCGGCCTTGCGATGGCAACCGTGGCCTCCTCCGTCCTGCTGGCGGCGTTGGTGGGCAGTTCGACCGCATCAACTGCGGCAATGGCCGCATCGGCCTTTCCAGAGATGCGTAACCATAACTACGCTGACCGTCTGGCGGCGGCCGTGGTCAGTGTAGGGGGCACGCTTGCCGTGGTGGTGCCGCCGTCCATCGTGCTGGTTGTCTATGGCGTCCTCACGGAAACCTCGATCGGGCAGCTGTTCATTGCCGGCATCGTGCCGGGATTGCTGACGGCATCGGGTCTGGCCCTGGTGATCAAGATCATCGCGACACGTACGGATCAGGCGCCCAAAGGGGATCCGTTCCAGCTGGGCAAGGCGGTCAAGGCCAGCCGTCACGTGATCCCGATGGGGTTGCTCATGGTCGGCGTCATCGGTGCCATTTACGGCGGTGTCGCCTCTCCGTCCGAGGCAGCGGCGCTTGGCGTGATGGGATCGCTCATCATTGTTCTTGTGCAGCGCAGCATAACCTTTGTCGGCCTGAGCACATCTGTGTCCGCGGCCATCCGGGCGACCGTCATGATCGTTGCCATCGTCACCTGTTCGGCGATCTTCGCGAATTATCTGGCCTTCACGCGGATCACCCATGCGCTTTTGGAATTCGCATCGACCACGGATCTGCCGCGTGCAGCGATTCTGGCCTTCATGGTACTGATCCTGCTGGTTATGGGTATGTTTATGGACCAGCTGGCGATCCTGTCCCTTGCGATGCCACTGGCGTTTCCGACCGCGATGGCGCTGGGCTATGATCCCGTCTGGTTCGGGATCGTGGTGACAAAGACGGTCGAGATCGGGCTACTGACGCCACCGCTTGGCCTGAACGCCTATGTTGCCTCGGCCCAAACTGGGGTTGCGCTGGGCACTATTTTCCGGGGCATCGTGCCGTTCCTTCTGATGGAACTCGTGGTGCTGGTGGTACTGCTGTGCTTTCCGGAGATCACGCTCTGGCTGCCATCTCTGATGCTTGGCTGACCCAAGCACATATGACGAGAAACAACAAAGGCGCCCATGGGGCGCCTTGCTTTATTGGTCGGAGTGAGAGGATTCGAACCTCCGGCCCCTGCCTCCCGAAGACAGTGCTCTACCAGGCTGAGCTACACTCCGACCGTGGCGCGGGATTATACCCGGCGCGCGGGTTTTGCAAGCCGATTTGTCATGCTTTTTTGCAATGAACGCGGATTGTGAAAACTTGCGTCCCGCGCGGCAGGGCGCCATCCTTGGGAAAAACGAGGCTGACATGTCAGCAGACTATCTCACGGTGCTTGGCGGCATCGGTATGTTCCTTGTGGGAATGAAGATCATGACGGCGGCGCTGCGGGACGCGGCCGGTTCAAATTTGCGGGACATCCTGACCCGGTTCACCACAACGCCGCTGCGCGGGGTCATGACCGGGACGCTGTCGACAGCGGTGATTCAATCCTCCAGCGCGACCACTGTCATGACGGTTGGGTTTGTCGGGGCGGGGTTGTTGACCATGCCGCAGGCGCTGGGGGTGATCTATGGCGCCAATATCGGCACCACGGCCACCGGTTGGCTGGTCTCCCTGCTGGGGTTCAAGCTGAAACTGGGCAGCGTGGCGATGGCCGGTCTGCTGTTTGCAGGTCTGGCGGATTTGCTGGGGCGCGGCGCGGTGGCACGGGCCGGGCGGATGGTATCGGGCCTGTGCCTGCTGTTGATCGGGCTTGATCTGATGCAGGTGGGCATGGCCGGTGCCTCCGACCTGGTGACGCCACAAATGCTGCCGGGGGATACCTTCGGGGGGCTGGTCTTGCTGGTGGGGCTGGGTGCCGGGTTGACCATCGTGATGCAGTCATCCTCGGCGGCAATGGCGCTGGCACTGGTGATGGTGCAGGGCGGTGCCCTGCCGCTGGAGCAGGCGCTGGCCATCGTGATCGGGATGAATGTCGGCACCACGTTCACCGCAATTCTCGCCTCGGTCGGCGGTTCGCGCCCGATGCGGCAGACGGCGCTGGCCAATCTGTTCTTCAACGTGGCGACCTCGGTCGTGGCCTTTGCCGCGCTTCTGTCCGGCGCAGCGTGGCTGCCGGTGCTGGAACAGGCAACCGGGGCGGTGACGACAGTCCTGATCTTTCACATGGGGTTCAACATCGTCGGGACCGCGATGTTCCTGCCGATAACTCAGCAATTTGCCGCCATGGTCGCGCGGCTGGTGCCGGACCATCCCGCTGCGCCGCTGATCGATCTGGACCGGGCCCTGTTGCAGGATCCAGGGCTTTCCCTTGTCGCAGGGGAGGCCGCCACGGCCACCATATCCCAGCGTCTGAATGCTGCCCTGGCCGCCGCGCTGCGCGATCCGCCGGATTACCGGCCCCTGTCGGCGCTGCAATCCGCGCAGGAGGCTTTGCAGGAATTGTCGGAATTTCTGGCGGATATCCGTCTGTCCGAAGGGCGCGAAGATCAGGAGCGTGCCTATGCGGCGCTGCTGCATCAGACCGACCACCTGATGCGCCTTATGGCGCGGAGCGGGCAGAAAGGGCGGGCAGCGACCCTGTCAGAGGATCCGATGCTGCGACGTCCGGCGCAGGCCATGGGGCTTGCCTTGGCGCAGCTTGCTGAAGGGCGCGCAGAGGAGGAGAAGACGGTGGCCCGCCTGGGGCGGCTGTATGACCTGATCGAGCTGCGCACCAAACGCCACCGGCGCGCGCTGCTGCTGGGAGAACACGCTGGTATCTACAGTCTGTCGGATGTGTTTTCCCATACCGATGCGATGCGCTGGATGCAGCGCTGCCTGCATCATGCCGAACGGATCGCGTATTACGGCGGGGTTGCGCGCGGGGCGCTGGCTGCGGCGAAAGATCCCGCCGCAGCCGAAAACAGCGACGCGCCTTAGAGGCTGGCGTCGAGAGCTGCGACGATGGCGTCGCCCATTTCGCTGGTCGAGACCGGCGTGACGCCTTCTTCGCCCAGAAGGTCTGCGGTGCGCACACCATCGGCCAGAACCTTTTCGACAGCGGCTTCGAGCCGATCAGCCTCTTCGCCCATGTCGAAAGAATAGCGCAGCGCCATGGCAAAGCTGAGGATACAGGCGATCGGGTTCGCCTTGCCCTGACCGGCGATGTCAGGGGCAGAGCCGTGCACCGGCTCATAGAGCGCCTTGGGACGACCGTTGGCCATCGGTTTGCCGAGGCTGGCCGAGGGCAGCATGCCCAAAGAGCCGGTCAGCATCGCCGCGGCGTCGGACAGAAGGTCGCCAAACAGGTTGTCGGTGACGATCACGTCGAACTGCTTGGGCCAGCGGCACAGCTGCATGGCGCCGGCGTCGGCGTACATGTGGCTGAGCTCGACCTCGGGGTATTCCTTGCCAACCTCGGTCACCACTTCGCGCCACAGAATGCCGGATTCCATGACGTTGGCCTTTTCCATCGAGCAGAGCTTCTTGTCGCGTTTCATCGCCAGTTCGAAGGCGGAGCGTGCGACGCGGTCGATCTCGCTCTCGGTGTAGCGCTGGGTGTTGATACCGACGCGCTCGTTGCCTTCCTCGATGATGCCGCGCGGCTCACCAAAGTAGATGCCAGAGGTCAGTTCGCGCACGATCATGATGTCGAGGCCCGCGACGACGTCCTTTTTCAGGGACGAGAAATCCGCCAGCGCGTCAAAGCACTGCGCAGGGCGCAGGTTGGCGTAAAGGTCCATCTCCTTGCGCAGGCGCAACAGGCCGCGTTCCGGTTTGACCGAGAAATCCAGCACGTCGTATTTCGGGCCGCCCACCGCGCCCAAGAGGACGGCGTCGACTTCCTGTGCCTTGGCCATGGTGTCGTCATGCAGCGGGGTGCCGTGCTTGTCATAGGCGGCACCGCCGACCAGATCCTCGCTCACATCGAACTGAATGTCGCGCTTGTCACCGTACCAGCCGATGACCTTGCGGACCTCGCCCATGACCTCGGGGCCGATGCCGTCTCCGGGCAGAATCAGAATCGATGGGTTGGACATGCGCTTCCTCCTTGAAATAGCTGGAATTGGGGTACTCTGCACCGCGGGCAGGGTCAATAACGCGGCCTTGAATTTAAGGGGTCGGAGGGCGCTTTGCAGCCTTTTCCAGCCCGGTGGCCAGCATATCCCAGACCCGCCTGATCCGTGGGGTCTGCCGCATGCTGGCATGGGCCGCCAGCCAGACCGGCAGGGGAGGTATGTGAATGTCCAGATCCAGCTCTTCCACCTCGGGGTCCAGATGGGCGACACCGCATTGCGAAAACCCGATCCCGCAGCCCGCCCGCAAGAGCTGCCAGTAGGCGGATTGGTTGTCACAGCGGACAGCAAAGTGATGCCTGTCCGCGTGGATGCCCATTGCCCGCATGGTGCGCAGGATCAGATCGTCGTCGTCATAGCCGATGAGATCATGGCTCCAGAGGCTTTGCAGATCTGTTGGCCGTCCGCGGCGGTCCAGATACCGTTTGGCGGCAAAGGCCCCGAGCGGCAGGTCCGTGATGTGGCGGGTCACAATATCAAGCTGGGTCGGGCGGTACATCCGCACGGCGATATCGGCGGCGCGAAACACCAGGTTTTCCGAGGCATCGCTGGGCACCAGTTCCAGTTCGATCTGCGGCAGCGCAGCGCGGATATCAGCAAGGATCTGCGGCAAGATGTAATGTGAGGCAAAGATGCTGGCGGTGATGCGCACGGTGCCCTTCAGATCCTGCGATTGGCCCGCCGCGGTCAGGCCGATCGCGTGCATGCGGGCGTGAATGTCCTGCGCCATCGGCAGCAATGCTTCGCCTTCCGGGCTTAGGTGTAGGCCGCGCGGATGGCGGTTGAACAGCCGCTGCCCAAGCTGCTCTTCGAGGGTCTGAATATGGCGGCCCATGGTGGGCTGGCTGCGCCCCAGCTGCGCGGCCGCCGCCGAGAGCGAGCCGGTTTCGGCCACGGCAAGGAAGCTCTGGATCAGGGACCAGTCGCTGAGTGTCGTTTTGTCCATTCAATATTGAATGGCAGATCTGAAACTTTATGCAATTGGTATATTTTTGTGAATGGATACATTGAGCCTGTCCACGATGGAAGGAACAGATCATGACACGGAAGGTTCTCATTCTCGGCGCCTCTGGACGGTTCGGCCGTGCTTGCGCCCATGCCTTTGAACAGGCGGGGGCCGAGATCACCCGCTTTGATCGCAAACGGGACAATCTGATGCAGTCGGCGCAGGGCAAGGATGTGATCGTTGCGGCCTGGAACCCGGCCTATCCCGACTGGGCGGCGCAGGTGCCGGATCTGCACGCAAAGATCATCGCGGCGGCCAAGGCCAGCGGCGCCACGGTGATTGTGCCGGGCAATGTCTATGTCTTTGGTGCCAGCACACCGTCGCCCTGGTCCGAACGCTCGCCCCATCGAGCCGAAAATCCCTTGGGCCGCATCCGCATCGCGATGGAGAACGCCTACCGGACTTCTGGCGTACGGACCATCGTTCTGAGAGCAGGTGATTTTCTGGATACCGCACAGTCGGGCAATTGGTTTGACGCGGTGATGACGGCGAAACTGGCAAAGGGCCGGTTCGTCTATCCTGGTAACCCGGATCTGCAGCATGCCTGGGCCTTTCTGCCGGATCTGGCGCGGGCTGCCGTTGCACTGACTGCGCGCGGGGATGAATTGCCGGTCTATCTGGATGTGCCGTTTCCGGGCTACACCCTCACGGGGCGAGAGCTGTTTGCGGCAGTGAATGAGAGCCTGAACAAACCGGTCGCGCTGAAAGGCATGTCATGGTGGCCATTAAGGCTGGCGGCCCCGGTCTGGCCGTTGGGGCGCTGCCTGCTGGAGATGCGCTACCTCTGGAATACGGCGCACCGGCTGGACGGCAGCGTGTTGCGGAACCTCCTCCCAGATTTTCAGGAAACGCCACTGGCCGAGGCGATATCGCGAGCGCTGCCTGCTGCCTATGTGAAAAAGAGGCTTGATCAGGATCTTCGTTCCCGCCGCTTAGTCGGAACCTGAAGGATCCGGTCTTGGCAGTTCAATATCAACCCAGACCAGCCGGTGACGGCTGGCGCGGGAGGCGCTGTCGGTGCCCGGGAGGGACCAGAGCACCCCTGCATCTGCCACCGGCAGATTGACCGAGGGGAGGATATAGTCGACCCGCATCTGCCCGGCGCTGTCCCACTCCACCGTGTTGAGGCCCGCCTCGGCACTGGTGGGGCGAGGGTCCTGAAGTCTGGGATCGTCCAATAGCTGACGGATTGCGGCTTTGATGCCCGCGCCTTTGCCGGGGTCCAGATTGGCGCCGCCAGCGATCACGAACTGGCGCAGATCCGCCGGGTGGAATGGTTCGGGCAGGCGGCCATCCAGCAACAGCTGCCACAGACGGATTTCGTCGTGGTTGCGGCGGCCATTGCGGTCTTCCGGTCCATCAAACACCGGTGGTCCCGCCTGAAAGGTCAGCAAATCCAGCCGCGCTCCACCGGGCAGGCGTAGTGGAACCACCCAATGGGCGGTGGAGGATAGCCGCTGCACCGCCTGTGCCGTGGCCGACGGGAAGGGGCTGCCGTCCGCGTTTTGTGGCAGCAACGCACCGGGCAGGTCGCGCCACAGCATCGGCGAAAGGTCGAGAACCTCAGCCGTGTCGATGGGGATACGGGACAGGACGGCGATTCCGCCGCGGCCGGTGAAATCGCCATAGCCCTGGGAATCCCCCGGGCCACCCAGACGTCCATCACCATCCAGATCCAGACCCGTGGGAAGGCCAGCATTCGGTGCGGCGGCAAACAGATAGGGGAAAGGATGCCCGGCGAGTGCCAGATGGCGCTCCAGCGCCCGAAGGGTCCGGTTGTAATAATCCCAGTCAATACCCTGCAAGGTCAGAACATCAGGCTTTGCCGCCAGGATGACGTCGATCACGGCGGCGATCTGCGGGTCCTCTCCGCGCTCGATATCGCGTAGCAGCAGGCCGGGACCCTTGCGGAACAGTTCGGTATTGAAGGTCGCAATCCGCAACGTATCAGCCTCTGCGGGCAGGAACAGAGACAGCAAAAGGAAGGCGCCGGACAGAATAAGACCGGCGCGGCCTCTCATGCGGTTTGCAGAGTCTCGGGATCGGCATAGGCGGCGCGGCGGCGCTGGGCGATCAACTCGGCCACCCGCAGCAGCGCCAGCCCGCGCATGATCATCGAGGCTGGGACAAAGGCCCAGGCGCTGACCGTCCAGACCAGATTCTGCGGTGCGGCAAACACCGCGGGGTCAATAATCCCCGAGGCCAGTTTGATGGCCGCCGGAATGGCAAAGGGCAGCAGCGCGCCGATCACCATGTTGACGCGTCCGTCCCGTTGCAGCCGGATCACCACATCGCCGCCCGTGGTGGGATCGAACAGCGGCAAGTTAACCCAGACGTTGAAGGCGCCGTTGCCCAGCGGCCAGTTCCCGATGCGGACCGCCAGCGCAAAGGTTATGATGCTGAGCGCCGCGACCAGATAGCTGATCCCGGCTGCCGAGCGAACCGCCAGAACCGTTGCGTCGGGCACATCGGCGGGCATCATCAGGGTGGTCAACTGCACCGGGGAGTAGGCAAAATCCATCCCGGCGCCCAGTCGCGCAGCCACTTCATGCACCAATGCGGTCAGACCGGTCGGGTCCAGCGGATGGCGGGCGAGCAGGCTAAGCAGCCCGACCATGGCAAAGAGGGAAAGGAACCGCATCCGGTTCAGCGGCGGTGCCTGACGGAATTCGACAAAGCTGGGAAAGCTGGAGAAATATTCGGCAAAGGTAAGGGTGCCACCCAGAAGCGCCATGAAGACGATAATCTCGGGGGACTCGGTGGCCGATACCGGCAGCAGCAAGGACGGCATCGCGATCAGCAATGCCACCAATACGCCGCGGGTTGCCGCGCCTATGATGCGTGCAAACACTACGATCTGTTCCCTTCAACCTGGACTGGCCGGTGCTTTGCCGTGCCTTTGTTCCAACTTGTGCCCCGGATCTGCGTCCAGGAGTCTGCCTCAATTCTGCCCTATTTCTGCACGCTGGAGGAAAACCGCTCAAGGGTTCTGAAACAGAATCGACCGTACGGGTGGCTGTTCGGGCCGGAACTGGTGCCGGAATACATCAATAGATGCTTTCTGTTTCAGCATCTTGTAGGCCGATATACCAGATTTAGGGGAAGCGGCTGGGTCAACCGCAAGCCGTCATGACGGGGTCAGCCTGCGATTGCGCGGGCCGCGAGAATCTTAGGGAATATGTCTCAATTGTGGCGCGGTGCCGCAAATGGGGCTGTGCTGGAACAAAGAAAGCCGCCCGGAACGGGCGGCTTTCAAATGTGTCAGAATGGCAATGCCGGAAAGGATCAGACCCAGGGCCGTTCCTGGGCCATCTTGTTTTCGAAGGCCTCGATCGCTCCGGCTTTCTCCATGGTCAGCCCGATATCGTCGAGACCGTTCAGAAGGCAGTGCTTCTTGAAGGCATCGACGTCGAACTTGATCACTTCGCCGTCCGAAGTGGTGATTTCCTGCGCTTCCAGATCCACGGTCATGCGGGCATTGGCGCCCTTTTCCGCGTCCTTCATCAGGATATCGACCTGCTCTTGCGGCAGCACGATCGGCAGGATGCCGTTCTTGAAGCAGTTGTTGAAGAAGATGTCGGCAAAGGAGGTGGAGATGACACATTTGATGCCGAAATCCGCAATCGCCCAGGGCGCGTGTTCGCGGGAGGAGCCGCAGCCGAAGTTATCGCCCGCAACCAGGATCTCGGCGTTGCGATACTGCGGCTTGTTCAACACGAAATCGGGGATTTCGCTGCCGTCGCGGTTATAGCGCATCTCGTCGAACAGGTTCTTGCCGAACCCGGTCCGCTGGATCGATTTCAGGAACACCTTGGGGATGATCATGTCGGTGTCGATGTTGACCAGCGGCATGGGCGCGGCGATACCGGTGAGCTTTTCAAACTTTTCCATCGTGCTGGCTCCTTACATCAAATCACGGACATCGGTCAGATGACCGGTGATGGCAGCGGCGGCGGCCATGGCCGGGCTGACCAGGTGAGTACGGCCCTTGTAGCCCTGACGCCCCTCGAAGTTGCGGTTCGAGGTGGCGGCGCAGCGCTCGCCCTCGGACAGCTGGTCGGGGTTCATCGCCAGGCACATGGAGCAGCCCGCAAGGCGCCATTCGAAACCGGCGTCCTTGAAGATCTCGGCAAGGCCTTCTTCCTCGGCCTGCGCACGAACCAGACCCGAGCCGGGCACGATCATGGCGCGCATGCCGTCCTTGATCTTCTTGCCTTTGACCACTTCGGCCACGGCGCGCAGATCCTCGATCCGGCCATTGGTGCAGGAGCCGATGAAGACGGTGTCGATCTCGATGTCGGTCAGTTTCTGACCGGGGGTGAGCCCCATGTACTCGATCGAGCGGCGCGCCGCCTCGACCTTGCCGCCTTCGAACTCTTCGGGGGAGGGCACGACGCCGGTGATCGGCAACACGTCCTCGGGCGAGGTGCCCCAGGTCACCACGGG
The DNA here is from genome assembly GCF_041008745.1 of Pseudophaeobacter sp. 1A09344. Classification (NCBI taxonomy): domain Bacteria; kingdom Pseudomonadati; phylum Pseudomonadota; class Alphaproteobacteria; order Rhodobacterales; family Roseobacteraceae; genus Pseudophaeobacter; species Pseudophaeobacter sp. 1A09344. Next base: position 212,237 of record NZ_JAXGFS010000007.1, on the reverse strand, counting down.
CTGGATGTCTTCGCCTTTGAGCGTCACGACCTTGTCGAAATGCGCGCCTTCGTCGGTGTAAAGCGTCTTCCACCAGTCCATCGCGGCTTCCCACTGGGCGCCTTTCGGGGCGTGCGGGCGGCCTTTGACATATTCGAACGTGGTTTCATCCGGCGCGATCAGGCCCGCGCGGGCGCCGCCTTCGATGGCCATGTTGCAGACGGTCATGCGGCCTTCCATCGACAGATCGCGGATCGCTTCACCGCAATATTCGATGACATAGCCGGTGCCGCCGGCGGTGCCGGTCTCACCGATCACCGCAAGGGTGATGTCCTTGGCGGTGACGCCCGGCTTCAGCTTGCCGGTGATCTCCACCTTCATGTTCTTGGATTTCTTCTGGATCAGCGTCTGGGTGGCCAGAACGTGTTCGACCTCGGAGGTGCCGATACCATGCGCCAGCGCGCCGAATGCGCCGTGGGTCGCCGTGTGGCTGTCACCGCAGACCACGGTCATGCCGGGCAGGGTCCAGCCTTGCTCGGGGCCGACGATGTGCACGATACCCTGACGAATGTCGCTGACCGGGTAATAGTGCACGCCAAATTCCTTGGCGTTCTTGTCGAGCGCCGCGACCTGGATGCGGCTTTCCTCGGTCATCTGGGCCGGATCCTCGCGGCCTGCCGTGGTGGGCACGTTATGGTCCGGCACGGCGATGGTTTTATCCGGGGAATGCACGGTGCGGCCCGCCATGCGCAGCCCCTCAAAGGCCTGCGGGCTGGTTACTTCGTGAACCAGGTGGCGGTCGATATAAAGCAGGCAGGTGCCGTCCTCTGCTTCATGCGCAAGATGCGCATCCCAGATTTTGTCATAGAGTGTTTTGGGGGACATGGGTCCTCTCCCGTTCTGTATTGGAATAGCTGGCTTTGGGCTGGGCTGCAGCCTTATAGGCGCGCCAGGACCGTGCGGGCGGCGCCATAGAACCGTTCGCGCAGGCGTGCGCGGTCTTGCAGTTCGATTTTCTGGGCCAATACGAAGGTCATGCCTGTCAGATACATCCGCCCCGCCTGACAATCAAGGTTCGAGCAGTGCGGTTCGAAAGGGCGCCGCCCAATCCCGGCTGCGCGGTTTTCCTTGCAACCTCATTGCGGCCGACGCCATGCTGGGCGGTGGAGGTCCCCATGAAACAAGAGCAGTTGCCTGAGACATTGATCGAATTTCTGGTGTCGCTGTGGAACAAAGTCTGGATGCTGTCGGAGCAGTTCCTGACCCCGGGCTGGCGACAGTATCAGATGCTGATCGTTGGCGGGCTGGTGATTCTGGCTTATCTGCTACGTCTTTTGACCAAAACGCAGTGGGACAATTGGGGGCATCGCCGCACCGGCTGGCCAAAGTGGCGGCTGCGGGCGCTGATTCATATGATCCGGCGGCTGACGCTGATTTACTTCATCGTCTTGTCCTGGGCGGCCTACCTGCTGATGCAGAATGTGACCTGGCCGTCGCGCAGTTACCTGATCGGGATCGCGGCGACCCTGGCCACGGCCTGGCTGGTGATCGGGATCATCGCTCGGCTGGTGCGCAATCACACGCTGCGGCGGCTGTTCACATGGTCCCTGTGGATCTACGCGACGCTAGTGGCGCTGAACCTTGTCGATGACGTAGCAGAGTTTCTGGACAGCGTTGCGATCACATTTGGCGCCATGCACCTGTCGATGCTCGCGGTTCTGAAGGCGCTGATGCTGGCGGCGGTGCTGCTGACGCTGGCACGTTTCGGCTCTAACGCGGCGGGCAAGGGGCTGAAGGGCAACAGCGATATCTCTCCTTCGATGCAGGTGCTGATCGGCAAGGCCATCCAGCTGGCCCTCTATGGGCTGGCAATCATTATCAGCATCCGCGCCATCGGCTTCGACCTGACCGGGCTGGCCGTCCTGTCCGGTGCGGTTGGTGTTGGCATCGGTTTCGGTCTGCAGAAGGTGGTGTCCAATCTTGTGTCGGGCATCATCATCCTGATGGATCGCTCGATCAAGCCGGGGGATGTGATCTCGCTCGGGGAGACCTTCGGCTGGATCAATGCGCTGGGTGCGCGCTATGTCTCTGTTGTGACGCGGGACGGGCGCGAATACCTGATCCCGAACGAGGATCTGATCACCTCGCAGGTGGTGAACTGGTCCCATTCTGACCGCTACGTGCGGCTCGATATCAATTTCGGTACCGGCTATGGCGATGATCCGCATCAGGTGCGCCGGGTGGCCATTGCCGCTGCGCGTTCGGTGAACCGGGTGCTGTCCACCCCCGGCAAGGCGCCGGTCTGTCACATCATCGGCTTTGGCGACAGCAGCGTCGATTATGTGCTGCGGTTCTGGATCAGCGATCCCACGGCGGGGCTGACCAATATCCGGGGCAATGTGTTTCTTGCCCTCTGGGACGCCTTTCAGGCTGAAGGCATATCGATTCCCTTCCCGCAGCGCGAAGTTCGGGTTTTGAATACTCCGCTGGAAATCTCAGAGCCGGTAGAAGAGCCCGCGCCAGAGGCGCCAAAGGGTTGAAAAAGAGTGCGCATATGCCATCGCGGCAATGCAGCGAAGCTTCATTGAAAAAAGGCCCCTGTCTTGCTACATTTAACGCAGCCCCGGCGCCGGGGGTGTTTCGGCGCGCAGCAAGGAGGACACTGTCCTGTCACCCGAACCCCAAGCGGCAGTTGCCGCTGTTAATGAGGCAGCCCCTATGCCTGCCAAGACTCGACCCACCAGCGAGGTGCTGCTGGAGCGGATCCTGACCTCTCTGGATGATGACAAGGCCGAAGATGTTGTGCAGATCGATCTGCGCGGCAAAACGGCCATTGGCGACTTCATGGTCATCGCTTCCGGTCGCTCAACCCGTCAGGTTGCGGCCATGGCCGAAAAGCTGACCGACCGGCTGAAGCAGGACTACGGCATCATCAGCAAGGTCGAGGGCAAGGACGCCGGCGACTGGGTGCTGATCGATACCGGCGACGTGATCGTCCATATCTTCCGCCCCGAAGTGCGCGAGTTCTATCAGCTGGAAAAGATGTGGGTGCCCGGCGCGGGCGCGACCAGCAGCTGATTTTGGAAACGGGGGCGGCTGCCCACGACCAGCAGGGTCGGCGGCGCCCCGAAAGACCTGCTTGTGATTTCCTTGGCTGAGATCGACAGGCGGGCGGGATCCCTCTTATGCGTGTACATATCTGCGCGGTCGGGCGGCTCCGCTCCGGCCCGGAAAAATCCCTGATCGACGACTATCTGACACGGTTCGACCGCACCGGCCGCGCCTTAGGCCTTGGGCCTGCGCGGGTGGTCGAGGTTGAGGACAAGAAGAACCTCGGCATGTCCGCCGAGGCGGATCTGCTGCGCAAGGCGCTGCCCAAGGGCGCGCTGATCTGCACCCTGGATGAACGGGGCAAGCTGCTGTCCTCGCCCGATTTTGCGGGCAAGATGGCAGACTGGCGCGACAGTGGGCGACAGGATCTGGCGCTGATCATTGGCGGCGCCGATGGCATCGATCCCAGCCTGCGCGCAGAGGCGGATTTTTCGATCTCATTTGGCAAGATGGTCTGGCCGCATATGCTGGTCAGGGTGATGCTGGCCGAGCAGATCTACCGCGCCGCAACAATTCTGTCCGGCAGCCCCTATCACAGAACCTGACGGGGTGGGTCAGGGCAGGGTCAGGCGAAAGCTTTCGTCGCTCCAGCCATCCACGATGCAGCGCGCCTGAAGGGTGACATGCCGGGTGCCCTCCGGGATTTCGATGCCGCTCAGGCTGCGGGTGAAGGGCTGTTCGTTCACATGCGGATGCGCCAACACCCGCAGACCCAGTTCGCGGCCATTCTCATCCAGCACGCGCCAGCCATCGGCATAGTGCTCCCATCCCGTATCGGCATGGGACAGCGTCACGCTGATCGTCCAGCTGCTGCCGTTCTGGTGGGCGGTGGCACCTTCGATTCGGGGTGCCTCGGCGAGGGCGGGAGAAGCCGCGCTCAGCGCGCAAAGCAGGGAGATCAGAGCAGGTTTCATGAAATGCATCTTAGTCCGGTCGCGGCTGGGTGCGGAATCACGAGGATGTGTTGCCCGCATCCTGTCTCCGCGTCTCGGGCGGAATGCGCAACAGCACGCTGCGGGACTGCGATGCGAATTCGCGCCGGTAAAGCACCGCCAAAGTGATCAGCGTGGCCAGGATCAGCGGGATCGCCCCCGCCAGCCACGCAGCCGAGGCCAGCGCGAAATAGGTGCAGCGCATGCCTCGGTTGAAACTGCGCGCTGCGGTGATCGACAGATCCGCCGCCTGCGCCGCGCGGGGCAGGGCCAGTGGCTCAGCGGGATCATTGGGCACCGCTGCCATCAGCACCGAGCAATAACCGAACAACCGGTGCGCCCAGACGTACTTCAAAAAGGCATTGGCCAGAAACAGCAGCACTGTCAGGATCTTCACCTCCCAGACAAAGGCGGGCGCGCTGTCCTGAATCAGATCCTCGGCAACGCCGGCCAGCTGTTCGGTATTGCCGATCAGCGCCAGTCCTCCGCCCATTGCGATCATCGAGGCCGAGGCAAAGAACGTCGTGCCTTGCCGTAGGCCACTGATCAGCTGCGCGTCGAACATGCGCGGCTGGCGGGTCACCATCTGCACCATCCAGTCGCGCCGGAAATCCGCCATCAGGTAGGACACCGAAGGCTTGCCAGCCGCCGGGTTCTCGATCCGCCAGCCGATCCAGATCCAGCCCGCGACAATCAGCGTTAACGCGGCAAAATCCAGGGTCGAAAACAGGGCGATACGGTCAATCCAGATCATGCCGCCACCCTAGCCCAGCAACTGGTCCCTTGCCAGATGGTGTGAATTGGTAATATAAGTTTACCAAAGAGGAGTGCCCGCCATGGAAATGCCAGCCCCGGATCCCAAAGTCTTGTCGCGCAAAGCCCACCTGGCTGCGCGTCTGGCAAAGGTTTTGCCCGCAGACGCCCTGATCACGGAGGAGGCGGAAACCCGTGCCTATGAATGTGATGCGCTGACGGCTTACAAATGTCCGCCGCTGCTGGCGGTGCTGCCGCGCAGCACGGCTGAAGTGTCCGAGGTCCTGCGTATCTGCCACGAAGAGGGCGTGCCTGTGGTGCCGCGCGGGTCGGGCACCTCGCTGGCCGGGGGCGCCCTGCCAACCGCGGATTGCGTGATCCTGGGCGTTGCACGGATGAATGACGTGCTGGAGACCGATTACGAGAACCGCATCATCCGGGTGCAGACCGGGCGTACCAACCTCTCCGTATCCGGCGCGGTGGAGGAGGAGGATTTCTTCTACGCGCCCGACCCGTCGAGCCAGCTGGCCTGCGCCATTGCCGGCAATATCGCGATGAACTCGGGCGGGGCGCACTGCCTGAAGTATGGCGTTACAACCAACAACCTGATGGGCGTTACCATGGTGATGATGGATGGCACTGTGGTCGAAATCGGCGGCGCCCATTTGGATGCGGGCGGCTTGGATCTGCTTGGTGTCATCTGCGGCAGCGAGGGGCAGCTTGGCGTCGTGACCGAGGCGACCCTGCGGATTCTGCACAAGCCCGAAGGCGCCCGTCCCGTGCTGATCGGCTATGACAGCAACGAAGTGGCCGGCGCCTGCGTCAGCGATATTATCAAGGCGGGCGTGCTGCCCGTTGCTATCGAGTTCATGGACCGTCCCTGCATTGAGGCCTGCGAGGCCTTTGCTAAGGCGGGCTATCCCATGTGCGAGGCGCTGCTGATCATCGAGGTCGAAGGCAGCGATGCCGAGATCGACGCGCAACTGAAGGTGATCAAAGACATCGCTCAATCCCACAATCCGGTCGAATTGCGCGAGGCCACCGATGCTGACGAAGCCGCGCGGATCTGGCTGGGCCGCAAATCCGCCTTTGGCGCCATGGGGCAGATCAACGACTACATGTGCCTTGATGGGACCATTCCTGTGTCCTCTTTGCCCTACGTGCTGCGCCGCATCGGCGAGATGAGTCAGGAATTCGGGCTGGCGGTGGCCAATGTGTTTCACGCCGGCGATGGCAACATGCACCCGCTGATCCTGTTCGATGCCAATAAACCCGGAGACCTTGAACTCTGCGAGGAATTCGGCGCCGAGGTACTTAAACTCTGCGTCGAAGTCGGCGGCTGCCTGACCGGCGAACATGGCGTCGGGATCGAAAAACGCGATCTGATGCTGCACCAGTACTCGGGCGATGATCTGGAGGCCCAGCTGAAGGTCAAGGATGTCTTCGATCCGCAGTGGCTGCTGAACCCGGCCAAGGTCTTCCCGCTGTCGGTAACCGAAAGCCGCCGCACCCCGGCGCTGGCGGCGGAATGACCCCCGCCTTCAATGATTCTCCAGAACGTTTGGAAAAAACCATGATGCGACCCGAAAGCGAGGCCGAACTGGCCGGGATGATCGCTGCGGCCAAGGGCCCCCTCAACATCCAGGGCGGCGGCACCCGTGGCATGGCGGTGGAAGGGGAGACCCTGAGCCTTTCTGCCCTTAGCGGGGTTGAGCTTTATGAACCCGGCGCGCTGACCCTAGTGGCCAAAGCCGGAACCCCGGTGGCTGAGATCGAGGGATTGCTGGCCGCAGAGAACCAGCGCCTTGCCTTTGAACCGGCGGACTACCGCGCCCTTCTGGGCACCGACGGCACGCCAACCATCGGTTCGCTCTTTGCCGCCAATATCTCGGGGCCGCGCCGCATTCAGTCGGGCGCGGCGCGGGATTTCCTGCTGGGCGTGCGTTTTGTCGATGGCACCGGCCAGATCGTCAAGAACGGCGGCCGGGTGATGAAGAACGTCACCGGCTATGATCTGGTGAAACTGATGTCCGGCGCGCAAGGGACGCTGGGAGTGCTGAGCGAGGTGTCCTTCAAGGTGCTGCCGCGTGCGGCGCAGATGGCCACCGTTTCGGTTGGCGGTCTGGATCTGCCGGGCGCGGTGCGGGCGATGTCCGCGGCGCTTGGCTCGCCCTTTGATGTGACCGGGGCCGCATATGATCCCGACACGATGACCGCCCATATTCGCGTCGAAGGCTTCGAGGAATCGGTGGACTACCGCTGTGACGCGCTGGTGAAGCGGCTGGCTGAGCACGGCATTGCCCACCGCGCCGAAGCAGGTGAGGATCTGTGGCAGGGCATCCGCGATGTGACAGCGTTCCACGGCCATGACGGTGACGTCTGGCGGATCAGCGTGAAACCGTCCGATGCAGTGGAGTTGGCGCCGCGCCTTGGCGCGACGGCTTTGCAACTCGACTGGGGTGGCGGGTTGATCTGGGCGCTGATGCCCGAAGGTAGCGACCTGCGCAAAAAGATGTCGGGCGCTGGCACCGGGATGGAACCGGTTCCAGGCCATGCCACCTTGGTTCGCGCCAGTGCCGAAACCGCTGCGCGCCTTGGCCGGTTCGAACCGCAACCGGCGCCTCTTGCGGCCCTGTCCAAGGGGCTGCGCGACCAGTTCGATCCGCGCGGGATCCTGAACCCTGGCCTGATGGGATAAGACATGCAGACTGAATTTACCGAAGACCAGCTGAAGGATCCCGGCATTCAGCGCTCGAACGAGATCCTGCGTTCCTGCGTGCATTGCGGATTTTGCACCGCGACCTGTCCGACCTATCAGGTTCTGGGGGATGAGCTCGACAGCCCGCGTGGGCGGATCTACCTGATCAAGGACATGCTGGAAAACAACCGCGTGCCGGATGAAAAGACGGTCAAGCATATCGACCGCTGCCTTTCCTGCCTGGCTTGCATGACCACCTGCCCGTCGGGCGTGCATTACATGCATCTGATTGACCACGCGCGCGCTTATATCGACAAGAATTACAAACGCCCCTTTACCGACCGGGCGCTGCGCTGGGTTCTGGCGCAGATTCTGCCCTATCCGGGCCGATTCCGCCTCGCGCTGTTCGGTGCGAAACTGGCGCGTCCCTTCAAAGGGCTGGTGCCCGATGCGCGGCTTCGGGCGATGCTGGACATGGCGCCCAAGGACATCCCGCCGGTCAGCCGCAACGATGATCCGCAAAGCTTTGCCCCCGCAGAGCCACGCAAGAAACGCGTGGCGCTGATGACCGGCTGCGCGCAAAAGGCGCTCAACACCGATATCAACGATGCCACCATCCGCCTGCTGACCCGGCTGGGCTGCGAAGTGGTCGTGGCCAAGGGCGCGGGCTGCTGCGGGGCGCTGACCCATCACATGGGGCGCGAGGACGAAAGCCACGCCACCGCGGCCAAGAACATCCGCGCCTGGTGTGCCGAGATCGACGGGCAGGGGCTGGATGCCATCGTCATCAACACCTCGGGATGTGGCACCACGGTGAAGGACTACGGCCATATGTTCCGCAATGATGCGCTGGCGGCGGATGCGGCGCGGGTATCGGAACGGGCAATGGATATTTCTGAGCTGCTGATGCAACTCGACCTGCCCGAAGGTGGCGACAAGGGGCTGACCGTTGCCTATCACGCGGCCTGCTCACTGCAGCACGGCCAGCAGATCAAGACGCATCCCAAGACGCTGCTGAAACGCGCCGGTTTCAAGGTGGTGGAGCCTGCCGACAGCCACCTGTGCTGTGGCTCTGCCGGGACCTACAACCTGATGCAGCCGGAAATCTCGGGCCAGCTGAAGGCGCGCAAGGTCAAGACGCTGGAGGCGAAGAACCCCGACCTGATCGCCGCTGGCAATATCGGCTGCATGATGCAGATTGGGTCAGGCACCAAGCTGCCCATCGTGCATACGGTTGAGTTATTGGACTGGGCCACCGGTGGTCCGAAACCGCCGACGATGACCGATGGGAACGGGCATGCCGCCACGGCCGAGGATCAGGTGCCGATCCTGCGCTGATCCCACAGTGGCAAATTTTTTGCGGGGCCGGGCTGTATCAGCGCGGCCCTTGCCGTATTTTCGCCCCAACAGATACCTATCCTGAAAGCAGGGTGAGCAGGGAGACATGCGTGCGGCATTGGGTTTTCGGGATTTTGGCGGCGCTGCTGCCCGCGTTTGTGGCGGCTGGTGACAGCCGACTTCAGCGGCTCGACACCACGGATGCGGGCCGCGCCTGGGAGGCGGTTGGCCGTCTCGATGTCAATGGTGAAGGCTTCTGCACAGGCTCGCTCATCGCGCCGGATCTGGTCCTGACAGCAGCACATTGTCTGTTTGATGGGCGGACCGGTCAGCGGATCGCCCCAGAGACGATCGAGTTTCTGGCCGGCTGGCGCAATGGCCGCGCCTCGGCCTATCGCTCGGTGCGCCGGGCGGTGATCCACCCCGACTATGTCTATGATGGCGAGGTATCGACCGGGCGGGTGCGCAAGGATATCGCGCTGTTGCAGCTGCAGCGCCCCATCCGCAACACCACCGTTATCCCGTTCGAAACCGACCGGCGCCCGCGCAGGGGGAGCCGGATTGGCGTGGTGTCTTATGCGCATGATCGCTCCGAAGCGCCCTCGCTGCAGGAGGTCTGCGCCGTCACCGCACAGCAGCAGGGGGTTCTTGTGATGTCCTGCGATGTGGATTTCGGCTCCTCCGGAGCGCCGGTGTTTTCCTTTGACGGGAAAACACCACGCATCGTCTCGGTGGTCTCGGCCAAGGCAGAGGTGAACGGCCAGCGGGTGTCGCTTGGCGCGGCGCTGGGCGAGGGGCTGGATCTGTTGCAGGCGCAGCTGACCGGCACCCATATCGGCAGCCGCATGCCGCCCGGTGTGGGCCGGGTTCAGGTCGGCGATGGCCGCCGTACCAGCGGCGCCAAATTCATCCGTCAGTAGGCCTCAGACGGGGCATATTTCCGCGCCCTGCCAACCTCTTGAAACCCACGATGCAGTCCTTATCTCGATTGTGTCGGGTCGCCGCCAAGCGGGGCCCGATGGAAATGAACGCCCTGCCCCAGACGTGGGAGGGCAATGTACATATCGCTCAATGATGAGGATGACACATATGCGTACCTTTGATTTTGCACCGCTGCACCGTGCGACCGTGGGATTTGACCAGATCGCGGACCTGATGGACCGGGTTCTCAGCAACGATGTAAGCCAGCCCAGCTATCCCCCTTACAATATTGAAAAGACCGATGCCGACAGCTATCGCATTTCGATTGCGGTCGCCGGTTTCTCCGAAGCCGACCTCAGCGTCGAGGTGAAGGAGCACGCCCTGGTCGTGTCGGCCCGCAAGGCCGAAGCGGATGAGGACCGGACCTTCCTGCACCGCGGCATCGCCACCCGCGCGTTCGAGCGCCGTTTCACACTGGCCGACCATGTGCGCGTCACCGGCGCCAGCCATGCGGATGGCATGCTGCATATCGACCTGCAGCGCGAAGTGCCCGAGGCCCTGAAACCGCGCCGGATCGAGATCAGCTCTGCCACACCGCAGCGCGCCGAACTGGAAGCGCAGAAGGTCAACTGATCCTTCCCCGCACAGGGTTCTGCCTGCTTTGAAACTCCCCGAGGTCGCCGTCCTACCCGTGGCGGCCTTCCTTCCCCCGTGTCCGGATGCCGGGCGCGGGGGCTTTTGCGTTTGGCGCATCTCACGGTCGAAACTGACCGGATGGTAGGGACCGTCCTTTTCTGCTATCAGAAGCTGGAAAGGAGCCGCCATGCCCCCTGCCTCTCGCCCCGCTGACCGCCCTGCGTCACGATCCGCAAATCGTCCGGACGAATTCGTTCTGGCCGCAACGCAGCTTTTTGCGAACCGGGGCTATCACGGCGCCTCGATCGCCAATATCGCGGATGAGCTGGGGCTGACCAAACAGGCTCTCTTGCACCATTTCGGCAGCAAGGACGCGCTGTATGAGCGGGTGCTGGAAGGGGTAGCGGATCGCATGATGCTGATGCTGATGGAGGCGCAGAACCCCGATGCCGCGCCGGAGCAGCGGCTTGAGACGTTTTTCGAAACCTATCTGAGCGAGGGGCTGCTCAATCCTGTCGACAGCCGCCTGATCCTGCGGGAGCTGCTGGATGACCGACAGGAAGACCAGCCCGCTGAACGCTGGTTCCTGCGGCCCTTTTTGCAGGAACTGGTGGCCATGGTGCAGGATGCACCGGCCTGGCGCGCCGCGCCGCCCGCGGCCGCATTGGCAGCGGTTTGCGATCTGCTGGGGGCGATTAGCTATTTCGCCATGTCGCAACCGGTTCTGCCTCGCCTTCCGGGGCAGGCAGGGGCGGTCGAGGCTTTTCGTGCGCAGATACGAAAAAGGGTCCGCGACCTTGCCGGTCACGGACCCCAGTCCTGATGCTCTGATCCTTTGCGTGCCGGATCAGACCGACATGCAGATGTACTTCATCTCCAGATAATCTTCGATGCCGTGATGGCTGCCTTCGCGCCCGAGGCCCGACTGCTTGACGCCGCCAAAGGGCGCGACCTCGGTCGAGATGATCCCGGTGTTGACGCCGACGATGCCGTATTCCAGCGCCTCGGCCACTTTGTAGACCCGGCTCAGATCCTTGGCGTAGAAATAGGATGCGAGGCCAAAGATGGTGTCATTGGCCATGGCGATGACCTCGTCCTCGTCCTCGAATTTGAACAGCGGCGCCAGCGGGCCGAATGTTTCCTCGGTCGAGAACTGCATATCCGTGGTGGCGCCGGTCACGATGGTCGGCTGGAAGAAGGAGCCGCCCAGCTCGGACGGGGTGCCGCCCAGGATGATCTCGGCGCCCTTGGCCGTGGCGTCTGCCAGATGGGCTTCTACCTTTTCAACGGCCTTGTTGTTGATCAGAGGGCCGAACTGCACACCGTCCTCAAGGCCGTCACCGACCTTCATCTTGGCAACCGCCTCTTTCAGCTTGGCGGCGAAGGCATCATAGACACCGGCCTGCACGTAGATCCGGTTGGCGCAGACGCAGGTCTGGCCGTTGTTGCGGAACTTGCACATGATCGCGCCTTCGACAGCAGCGTCGAGATCGGCATCGTCAAAGACGATGAAGGGCGCATTGCCACCCAGCTCCATCGAGCATTTCATCACCTGATCCGCCGCTTGACGCAGCAGCAGACGGCCAACCGGGGTCGAGCCGGTGAAGGTCAGCTTGCGGACTGCCGGGTTCTCACAGAATTCCAGCCCGGTTTCTGGCGCGTCCGAGGTGGTGACCACGTTGAACACACCCGCCGGAATGCCTGCGCGTTCCGCTAGAACCGCCAGCGCGGTGGCCGAGAGGGGCGTCAGCTCGGCCGGGCGGGCGACAAAGGCACAGCCTGCGGCCAGCGCCGGACCGGCCTTGCGGGTAATCATCGCGTTGGGAAAGTTCCACGGCGTGATTGAGGCGGCAACCCCGATGGGCTGTTTCAGAACGGTGATCCGCTTGTCGCGCTGATGGCCGGGAATGGTCTCGCCATAGATCCGCTTTGCCTCCTCAGCAAAGAACTCGATGAAGGAGGCGCCATAGGCGATCTCGCCTTTGGCTTCGGCCAGGGGTTTGCCCATTTCCGCGGTTAGGATGATGCCCAAGTCGTCCTGGTTTTCCATCATCAGGTCAAACCACTTGCGCAAGACATTCGCGCGTTCCTTGCCGGTCCATTTGGCCCAGTCTTTCTGTGCGGCTTCGGCCTGGGCGATGGCACCTGCAACCTGCGCGCGGCTGAGATCGGCAACTTCAGCAACCACATCGCCACGCGCGGGGTTGGTGACATCAAAGGTGCCCTTGTCTCCGTCAACAAACTGGCCGCCCACATAGGCGCGGGTTTCCAGCAGGGTCGGGTCCTTCAAAAGGGACTTCAGCTCGGTGTTCTTGGTCAGCATTGGTGTCTCCCCGGATTATTTGCAGGCATGCAAATCAGCTGGTCATTCATATGTCCAGAACCTTCGATGAGTCCAGAATTTGATCATAAATCTGCCGGACGCTAGGCATAGGCTAAGCAGAAGGGCCGGATGCAGCCGCTTCAGTTAGCTGTTTGACATTGTCCCGCGCAGCCCGTCACTTTGGCAAAAACAACAAACCGGGGAGACTGCCATGGAACTGGACGACGCCTATGCCAACGGAGCCTATATCGCGGGAGCGGATGACTATCCACCGCGCTGGGATGCCTCGGCCGAGGATTTCCGCAACAGCCTGCACGAGCGCGCCCAGCTCGACATTCCATACGGTCCAGGCGATCGAAACAAGTTCGACCTCTTCCTGCCCGAAGGTACGCCCAAGGGTGTCTTCATCTTCGTGCACGGCGGCTACTGGCTGAGGTTTGACAAAAGCACATGGTCGCATCTGGCGGTAGGTCCGCTGGCGCATGGCTGGGCCGTGGCAATGCCGTCCTACGACCTGTGCCCCGATGTCTCCATTGCCGAGATCACCCGGCAGGTGGCCTCGGCGGTGGTACATATCGCCGAAGAAGTGGACGGCCCCATCGCCCTGGCCGGGCATTCTGCCGGGGGGCATCTGGTCGCCCGCATGCTGGACCGGGCGCTGCTGCCCGAGGATGTAGGCGCGCGCCTGAAAACAGTGATCCCAATTTCGCCGCTGTCGGATCTGCTGCCGCTGTTGCGAACCTCGATGAACAAACAATTCAAGATGGACGCCGAGGCCGCCAAGGCCGAAAGCCCGGTGGAGATGCAGGACCGCTATGACGTACCGGTCACCGTCTGGGTCGGCGCCGAGGAACGCCCGGCGTTTCTGGATCAGGCGCAATGGCTGACCGATGCCTGGGCGACGGATCACGTCATCGCCTTTGGCAAGCATCATTTCAATGTCATCGACCCATTGGCGGATCCCGACAGCGACTTGGTGGCGCTGATCGTCAATTAGGCAGCCCTGCCGATCTGCGCCGCATCAAGGCACGCCCCGGGCAGGGCGGCGCAGAAAATACTTGCCAGCGCTGCGATTCCGCAGCATGTCTGGGATCAGGGCCGGGCGATGGCGTCGCCGCGTGAGGGAGTTCTCACGGGACCCTGACTTAGACACACAATCTGTCCTGTACGCCGGGACCTTTCTTGTAAGCAAAGGAAGGATCCAGCATGACTGCACGTCCTGACATGTACCGTTTTCACAATGGCGAAAAGGCGCCGTTGCAATTCCCCGTGGCCGAGTATGAGGCGCGCATTGCGGGCCTGCGCAAGATCATGGAGCAGGCAGGCGTTTCCGCAGCCGTCTTCACGTCGATGCATAATATCTCGTATTATTCGGGGTTTACCTACTGCGCCTTTGGCCGTCCCTACGGTCTTGTGGTGACCGCCGATGCTGCCGTCACCATCAGCGCAGGCATCGACGCGGGCCAGCCCTGGCGCCGCTCTTTCTGCGATAATATCACCTATACCGACTGGCAGCGCGACAATTTCTGGCGTGCGATCCTGTCGGTTTCTGGCCCCGGCGCAACGGTGGGCTACGAGAGCGATCATCTGACCCTGCTGCAAAAGGGCAAGCTCGAATCCTTCCTGCAACCGGCTGAGATGATTGATCTTTACGAGCCGACCATGCGCCAGCGCATGCACAAATCCGCTGCCGAGATCGAGATGATCCGCGCCGGTGCCGCAGTGGCCGATGTGGGCGGCTATGCCATCCGCGATGCGATCCGCGAAGGGGTGCGGGAGATCGACGTGGCGATGGCGGGACGCGATGCGTTGGAGCTGGAGATCGCCAAACGCTTTCCCGATGCCGAATACCGCGACACCTGGGTCTGGTTCCAGTCAGGCATCAACACTGATGGCGCCCATAACCCGGTGACTGCGCGCAAGCTGCAGCGCGGCGATATCCTGTCGCTCAACACCTTTCCGATGATCTCGGGCTATTACACCGCGCTGGAGCGGACCCTGTTCGTCGGAGAGGTCGACCCCGACAGCCTGAAAGTCTGGGAGGCCAACGTCGCCGCCCATGAATACGGCATCTCGCTGCTAAAGCCCGGCGCCAGCTGCGCCGAGATCACCCACAAGATCAACGCCTTCTTCGAAGAGCGCGATCTCCTGCAATACCGCACTTTTGGCTACGGGCACTCCTTTGGCGTCCTGTCCCATTACTACGGGCGCGAGGCGGGACTGGAGCTGCGCGAGGATATCGAAACGGTGCTGGAGCCGGGAATGGTCATTTCGATGGAGCCGATGCTGACCATCGCGGAAGGCAACCCCGGCGCGGGCGGCTACCGCGAACATGACATCCTGGTGATCACCGAGGATGGCAACGAGAACATCACCGGCTACCCCTACGGGCCGGAGTTCAACGTGGTCGGGTAACGGGGGCCGAAAGGCTCAAGAGGCGGGGGGTGACATCCGCACACCCCCCGTATACCGGCTGTGCAGCCTCTGTTCGGCAGGTAGGCCGCAGTCCAGGGGTTATGCGGCGTTTTTCTCGCCGTCCACTGCCGCATTGCAGGCAATCCGGCGCATGTCGTCCCGGGTCATCGGCTGACCGAAGTAAAAACCCTGAACCGAGGTGCAGCTTTCTGCGCGCAGGAAGCTGAGTTCGTCTTCGACCTCGACCCCTTCGGCAAGAACCGGAATGTCGAGGGCAGCGCCGAGCAGCAGCGTGGAGCGCACGATGGCGGCACGCTGTGCGTCCTTATGCACGTCCTGAACGAAACTGCGGTCGATCTTGATCTTGTCAAAGGGGAAGGTCTGCAACATCGACAGCGACGAATACCCGGTGCCGAAATCATCCATGGCGATGCGAATGCTCAGCTCTTTCAGCTTGTGCATCACCTTCAGCGTATGCGCCTGATCATCGATGATGCTGGCCTCGGTAATTTCCAACTCCAGGCGTTGCGGGTCCAGACCGGTTTCAAACAGGTTGTCCATCACGTCTTCGACAAACGAGGGCTGCACCAGCTGTTGCGGCGCCACGTTGACGGCAATGCTGTAGGGGTGATCCCATTGCGCCGCCTCGCGGCAGGCCTCCCGCAGCACCCAGGCGCCGATATCGCGCACCAGACCGGTTTCTTCGGCCACCGGGATGAACTCATCCGGGGACACCCGACCACGCGTCGGATGGTTCCAGCGCAAGAGCACTTCGAACCCCACCGGTGCCAGCGTTTCCAATGTGTTCTGGAGTTGATACACCAGTTCGAATTCATTGTTCTGCAGCGCCAGACGCAGGTCATGCACCAGCTGTGTCTTGTCTCGGCTACGGCGGTCCATTTCCTCGTCGAATTGGCAGATCGGCGTGTCTGCTTCTGACTTGGCCCGATACATCGCAACATCCGATTTATGCAGCAACTGGTTCGGATCACGCCCGTCTTCCAGCGTCGTTGCAATCCCGATCGACGCCCCGACCCGCAACGAGACTTCCTCCAGGTCGATGGGCTCCACTATGGCGGCGTGCAGACGCTCTGCAAAGCTCTGCACCTCTTCGATGCGGCGGAACCCCAGTTTGACGGCGACAAATTCGTCGCCGCCAACCCGCGCGATGTATTCGCCTTCGCCTTTTTGCTCATTCAAGCTCTGCGAAACCCGGCGCAACACTGCATCGCCTATCGCATGGCCATGCAGATCATTCACCTCCTTGAACAGATTGAGGTCGATCGTCAGCACCGCCGCCTTTGCGGTCTCATTTTCAGTCAGCTGCGTCTGCAGGGCATCCAGTTTGCGGGTCAGCCACATCCGGTTTGGCATGCCGGTCAGCGGATCATGCAGGGCCGCATGAGTGAGTTGAGAACGGGATTCCCCTTCGAGATTGACCTCAATACTCGCAGACGCGATGGCGATCAGCAGAATGATCCCTGTCACTCCGAAGATCAGCATGGCCATGGCGGTATCCGAAATTGTCTCGGTCGGCACCTCAATTGAGGAATCCAGCCGGATCTCGATGGCGCTCATCCCGGTGAAATGCATAAGACAGATCGCCAGGACCATGGCCCCCGCTGGCCATAGCCGCCCGGCCACCCCGCCCAGGCGTTGGACAATCAAACCATAACTGAGTGCGCCAAAACCCGCGCCCAGAAGGACAGAGGCCACCAGATGCGGAAGGCTCCAGACAATCGTTCCGGGGAGCAAATAGGCGTTCATGCCAGTGTAATGCATCGCCGTCACGGTCAGCCCGAACACCGCCCCCGCTGCACAGGCCGCAATCCGGCTGCGGGCATAGGCCAGCCCGGTGTTTGCAGCCAGTGAACCGATGACGCCGACCAGAAGCGATACGCCAGTCAGCACCGGTTCATACCCATGCGCATAGCCCGGGTCATAGGACAGCATCGCGATAAAGTGGGTCGACCAGATCGTGGCCCCGGTGATCAAACCGGCAAGGGGCAGCTGAACCAGGCGGCGCATGCCCGTCCACTGGGTCAAACGGGTGGACATATGTGTGGAGAGCACCGAACCAATGACGCAAATAAAAGCAGCCACGGCAACCAGGCCATAAATATGCTCCTGGGTGATACAGTCCAACAGACGATACATGAACCAAGTCCTCGGGTCGTATATGAGATTCAGTCTCTTGTCCCGTTGAACGGTTAACAAAACAACCGTGATTCAGCTCGCCCCAGAGATAACATGAGTATCATTGTAATATTTAAAAAGTGATCATCCGCCATCCTGCCTTGGCGGGCTATGGTGGAAACGGCTCTCCGACCCCTCCCATTGCACGCTCCCTCGCAATCGGGCATAGGAGGGAGAACCCTCCTGTATTGTGCAGGCTGGGGCGGGCAGGGGGCTATGCAGTCCTGTGCCGCCCCAAGGATCCCTAACCGAGCCTTATAGACTGACCTCCGCCCCATGGACGATCTGCCCAAGAAGACCAAGAATGAATTCGCTCTGATCCAGCTTCTTCCTAACATCATGACGGTGGGGGCGATCTGTGCGGGGTTGTCGGCGATCCGGTTCGGGGTGCAGGGCAATTACGTGCTGGCGGTGCAGCTGATCCTGCTGGCGGCGCTGCTGGATGGTCTTGACGGGCGGTTGGCGCGGGCCTTGGGCAGCGACAGCAAGATGGGGGCCGAGCTGGATTCGCTCGCGGATTTCCTGAACTTCGGCGTCGCGGCGCCGCTGGTGATCTATTTCTGGGCCTTGCAGGACATGCGTAGCGCCGGGTGGATTTCGGTGCTGGTGTTCTCGGTCTGTTGCGTGGTGCGGCTGGCGCGGTTCAACGTGGCGGCGAAATCGGATGAGCCGGTCGTGGGCGAACGCCTTGGCTACTTCACCGGCATCCCTTCGCCTGCCGGGGCACTACTGGCGATGCTGCCGATGTTCGTCTCCTTCTCCTTCTCCGGCGGGCTGGTTGTTCCGGATCTGCTGATCTGCTTTCACATGGTTGTCATAGGTTTCCTTATGATCAGTCGCATCCCGACCTGGTCGCCCAAGGCGGTGAAGATCAGCCGGGAGAATGTGAAATACTTCCTGGTGGGCTGTGCCTTTGCCGGGGCGGCGGTTCTGACCTATGCTTGGACGACGCTGGTTGTGTTGTGCCTTGTTTACGTGGTTTTGGTGGTCTGGGGGCTGATCCGAAAGGTACCGGATTGAGCGGGTAACAAGAAAACGGGGAGGCACGGGATTGGAACTGAAGGCGGTTCAATCATCCTACGCGCGCTGGGCGCCAATTTATGACAGGACATTCGGGGCGGTTACCAATGCCGGGCGGCGCCGGGTCGTGAACTATATCAACCGGCGCGGCGGCAGCGTGCTGGAGGTTGGCGTTGGCACCGGGCTGTCGCTGCCACATTACGGCGCGGATCTGCGCGTCACTGGCATCGATTTCAGCACCGAAATGTTGGCAAAGGCGGAAACCCGCGTGGCCGAGATGGGGCTGGCCAATGTCGCCGGGTTGCGGCAGATGGATGCCCGCGATCTGGATTTTCCCGATGCCTCCTTTGACACTGTGGCGGCGATGCATGTGCTGTCGGTGGTGCCCGAGCCGCAAAAGGTGATGGCTGAAATCGCCCGGGTGCTGAAACCCGGTGGCGAGGTGGTGATCAGCAACCATTTCAAAAGCACCCAGGGCGTTCTCGCCTCGCTTGAGAAGATATCGGCCCCCTTTGCCAATGTGCTGGGCTGGCATTCCGATTTCGAGATCGGGACCATCCTTGGCGAAGAAACGCTCAGCCTCAAGGAGCAGGAAAGTCTGCCCCCCTTTGGGATGATGACCTTTCTGGTGCTGAAGAAAGCCCGCCAAAACTAAGCCAGTGCCCGAACTGCCTGCTTCGGATGGGCGGCGGGCGCCCCTGCGCCCTTGTGCGGTCGGCGGGATTGGCATCGCGGCAAAAACGCTTATGTTCGAAGGGGTAAGCCAGCGCATTGGCCGGGCTCTGCCGCAAGGCAGCGCCACAGGATGGGGCCGCGTTGGGGCTGGGGGCGGTGATGTTAGGCTTTTTGCGGCTGTTTTTCTTTTTGATGATCGGGCTCACGGTGGTTTATGGCGCCGTGTCGCTCTATTCGCGGGAGATGCGCCGGGCCAAACTGAAACGCCGCTGGGCCGAGAAGGGCTTGACCGGAGATCGCGCGGCCTTCATCCAGCGGGGGTTGCGGCAGTATGACCATTCGCTCCGGCGGCGGCTGATCCTGCTTGTCTATGTGGTGCCGCTGGGGTTGATTGCGACACTGATCTATATGGTCAATTTCAGATAGGAGGCCTTTATGGGCTACATCAAATGGGGATTTCTGATCACCGTCTGGCTGCTGTTCGGGGCCTTCCTGCACTATACGTTGCCGCAGTATGACGTGGTGCGGATCGTCAACACCTACGAGGAACGTCAGGAACTGAATGACTGGACGCGGATGTTCTGGTCGACGCCGGACACCCAATCGACCGAGCAGAGCAACCGGGATGTGCAGTTCATTCAGGCGGTGCGCCCCGATGGCAGCGCGATCGTCTACCGGAACGAGGACACCGGCTGGAACTGGCCGCCCTATTTCAAATTCGACACCGCCAATCTTTATACCGAGGCCAATGACGCGATCTCGAACAAGGCGGCGCCGGAATGGGTGGCGGTGCTGCATTATGGCTGGCGCAACGAATTCCTGTCGGCCTTTCCCAATGCGGTTGGGATCAAACCCGTTGCCGGGCCGGATGACAAACCTCTGAACTGGGTCAGCATCCTGATCCTTGTGCTGATTGCGGCGCTGTTCTGGGCCATCTACGTGCGCTGGCGCCGGTTCCGTCGCAACCGGCTCGACCCGATGATCGATGATGTGGAAGACAGCCTTTATGCCGCCGGGGACGCCATATCAGAGCGCCGCAGCAGGCTGCGCCGCTGGTTCGGGGGCGGCAATAAGTGAGCTGTCCGCCGCGCGGTGATGCGCGGAGCCCTTCCGGCTGAGGTCGATTAATCGTTGAATAGACCGGGGTTCTGGCTGATGTCCTGTGCCTGCTCCGCCGTCAGGCCAAACACCCTGGCTAGCTTGGCGGTCTTGTCTTCTGCAGAGTCCGTCTCGTGCAGGGTGACGAAGGGATCAAACCCGGCATCCCGGATCCGGTCGGTTTCATGCAGGATATCATTGCGGATGGTCGGCAGGATCCGGTCGAGGGTCTGTTTCGGTGTCTGCGCGCCAACGAGGCCGGATCGCTGGGCATGGGCGATCAGATACTCATCGGTGAAATTGCAGTCGAGATGCAGCACCTGCGTCACTGAGCGGTCAGAGGCGAAGTCATTCATCAGCTCCAGCCCCGAGGGATCTATGCAGACGATCAGCCGGTTGCTGTCGTAATATTCAAACAGCATGCGCATCAGGGCGCGGCGGTGGCGAGTGCGTTTCCACAGCGAGGCTTCGATCCCGCCAAGATCGGGTAAGGGCGTGTCTTCCTCGTGGAAGAGATAGGCGATGGCCGGAACCTCGGTGCGCTCGTTAACTTGCCGGATCAGCCTCTTGGCCACGTGCCATTTCTTGCACACAACCATGGTCAATTCCCGCTCCCGCCCCAGGCTGCTTTCGGTTTCCCAGAACCGCGGTGCAAAGCGGCGTCCGTTTCGACCGCGCTGGGTAAGAAACTGGAACAGGCTGCGCCCCTCGTTCGAGATCTGGAACTCCACGCCCTCGGCCGCGTAGAGCCGCCCGAGACGGCGTTTCAGATCCTTGGCATCCGGGCTGATCTTGCGGGCAAAGAGGAAATCCTGGCTCAGCAGCAGATCGTAGTGATCGTTGTAGAAATTCACCGGCATTCCGTAATCGGTGAACATCAGAAATGTGAGCGTGCGGCACTGGATCTCATCGCCCGGGATCAGGTGGCGGACCAGCGTCTGGAAAAAGGTCTCATCCGGGATCCATGTGGTGCGGAAGAAGCGGACCACATCGCGCCGGTCGCGCACGAATTGCAGGATCGCCTCAACAGTGCGGCGGCGCAGGCACCACCACTGGCTGCCAATCTGGACCTGAATGTCCGAAGGCACCGCGCGGTGCAGGCGGAGTTTCTTCTGAAGGTTATGACTCCATTCGAACAGAGCCTTGTTCTTGCGTTCGTTGAAGACATGCCGGTAGATCAACCGGTCTTCCTTCATGCCGGTCTTAATCCAGTCGCTTTCGAAGAAATCAAAGCTTTCGATGAAGTCGAAATCGTTCTGATCCAGATAGTCATGCGCGTATTGGGCGGTCTTGATCGCCATGCAATCGCCCGAGAGCATGTAGAAATGGGTGGCCCGGGGGAAGTTGTCGGCGGCGGTGCGCATTGCCGCAAGGGTGGCGCGGACCAGCGACCATTCTCCCCAGCCGCATTTGATGCGCCGCCGCGGAAAGCAGACATTGGGATTGTCGTCGAGGGCAGCGCGGATCTCGGCATAGTCCTGATCGCTGGCGCGGCCGTCGAAATGGATCACCATGTAATCGCCGACCGCCGTCAGCCGTTCGGCCTGCTGGATGATCGCCTCAGGGTCCTTATGGCAGAGCAGTATATATGCAATTTTTGCCATTCTGACGACGGTACGCCCCTGTTTTGCCGGATTGTCTTCTTGATAAAGCTCGGAGCTGTTTGAAGAAACAAGATTATTTGTCTTTTGGGCGCGATGTGGTCATTGTTGCGTCGAGTGGACAGGAACGGAGTTGGTTGCGGATGGGATTCCCAGGAACCTGGATGACCGAGAGCGAAAGCGTGATTTACCGGGTGGTGCCGAAATGCGCCTGTTCGACCATCGGTCAGATACTCTATTATTCCGATCACGGCAGGTTCTTTGATGGCGATATTCACGATTCAAAGGAAGGCCTGCACAAATGGGCGCAGGAGGCCAGTCAGGAGCCGATCAGCCGCAATGTGCTGGGCCAGCGCACCTATGCCTTCACCTGCGTGCGCAACCCCTATACCCGGGTGCTCAGCTCCTTCTTTGACAAGATCTGCGGCATCCAGCGCAACGGCAAGCGCTATCGTGGCAATCTGGTGCCACGGCTGGTCTATGACTACGGGATCGAGGTCGGCGGCGAGGATGGCCAGCAGGAGTTCGACCAGATCAAGAGCTTCCGGCGGTTCCTTTTATTCGTGCGCGATACCATCCGGTTCCGGCGGCCGATGGAGCCGGATATCCACTGGTCGGCGGCCTCGGGGCATGTGTCGACCTTTATCGTGAATGGCGGACGCTACAACAAGATCATCTGGACCGAGGCCTTCAACGACGGCATGAGCCAGGTTCTGGACGCCATCGAGACGCCGCATCCCGTGGATCTGGCGGCGATCCCGCGCTTCAACGAAAGCGAAGGCCATGGCCCCAAACGCGCGCATCCGGTGGAGGATTATTTCGACGATCTGTCGATGCATCTGATCTATGAGATCTACAAGCGCGATTTCGACTTGTTCAAATACGATTTTGAAAACCCCGCCAACAAGATGCCCATCGGGGAGATCGATCTGGACGAAGTGCACGCCAAGCTGGGCGACTGATCGTGTCTTTGGCAGAAACGGGGGTACTCCCGCCCATCGTCGGGCATTGAAAATGCCCGTCCTCTGGTTGGGCCTGGCGCCGCTGGCGCGGCGCGAAGGGGGTTGCTGAGAAGCGGTTCAGGGGCAGGTTTGCCCTGACGCGCCCTATCGATTTTCTTTGGGATGGGCGCGTCAAGGGTGAACCGCGCGGGCCGCGCGGCGGCGGAGCCGCCCTTGACCCGGGTCGCAGATGCTGCGGTCGAAGGCCGGAAAAGGAAGACGGCCCGAGAAGGAAGACGTCAGGAGTAGAACTGGAGAAGAAAAAGGCCCCTCCGCTGGGTTGGCGAGGGGCCTTCGTTGTTCATTTGGCGCCGGTTACTCGTCGTCTGGCAGTGCACGCACGGCGCCTTTGGCAGCGCTGGTGGTCAGCATCGCATAGGCCTTGAGCGCGGTGGAGACTTTGCGCTTGCGCGGTTTCGCCGGTTTCCAGCCAGCGGCCTCTTGCGCGGCGCGGCGGCTGGCGAGTTCCTCGTCCGAAACGGCCAGATGGATCGAGCGGTTGGGGATGTCGATCTCGATGGTGTCGCCCATCTGCACGAGGCCGATGGCGCCGCCTTCGGCCGCTTCGGGGGAGACGTGACCGATGGAGAGACCCGAGGTGCCACCGGAGAAACGCCCGTCGGTCAGGAGGGCGCAGGCTTTGCCGAGACCCTTGGATTTAAGGTAGGAGGTCGGGTAGAGCATTTCCTGCATGCCCGGACCGCCGCGCGGGCCCTCATAGCGGATCACCACCACATCGCCCTCCTTGACCTTGCCGGTCAGGATGTCGCTGACGGCCTGATCCTGGCTTTCGCAGACATAGGCCGAGCCGGTGAATTTCAGGATGCTTTCATCGACGCCCGCGGTTTTCACGATGCAGCCATCGAGCGCGATATTGCCGAACAAAACAGCAAGGCCGCCATCCTTGGAAAACGCGTTTTCGACCGAGCGGATGACGCCGCCCTTCCGGTCGGTGTCGAGCTCCTTGTAGCGGTTGGATTGCGAAAAGGCCTCGGTCGTGCGCACGCCGCCCGGCGCCGCCTTGAACAGCTCTTCGGCCTCGGGGTTGTTGGCGACCTTGACGTCCCATTTGGCGATGGCTTCGCCCATGGTGCTGGAGTGTACGGTGGAACAGTCATCGTGCAACAGACCGGCGCGGCTGAGTTCGCCGAGGATCGAGAAGATGCCGCCAGCGCGGTGCACGTCTTCCATGTGGACGTTTTCGATGTTGGGGGCCACCTTGCAGAGACACGGCACCTTGCGGCTGAGCCGGTCCATGTCGGACATGTCGAAATCCACCTTGCCTTCATTGGCAATGGCCAGGAGGTGCAGCACGGTGTTGGTGGAACCGCCCATGGCGATGTCGAGGCTCATGGCGTTTTCAAAGGCCTCGAAGGTGGCAATTTCGCGCGGCAGCAGGCCTTTTTCCTCGCCCACGTAGTGGCGTTTGGTGATGTCGACGATCTTGCGGCCCGCCTCAAGGAACAGGTTCTTGCGGTCGGCGTGGGTCGCGAGGGTCGAGCCGTTGCCGGGCAGGGCGAGACCCAGTGCCTCGGCCAGGCAGTTCATCGAGTTCGCGGTGAACATGCCCGAGCAGGAGCCGCAGGTGGGGCAGGCGTTTTCCTCGATATGCTGGACCTGTTCGTCGCTCAGCGTGTCGCTGGCGGCGGCAACCATGGCATCGACGAGGTCGATCTTCTTGGCATCCAGATCGGCGATGTCGATCTTGCCCGCTTCCATCGGGCCGCCGGAGACGAAGATCACCGGGATATTGAGACGCATGGCGGCCATCAGCATGCCCGGCGTGATCTTGTCGCAGTTGGAGATGCAGACCATGGCATCGGCGCAATGGGCGTTGACCATATATTCCACGCTATCCGCGATCACTTCGCGCGAGGGCAGGGAGTAGAGCATGCCATCATGGCCCATGGCGATGCCGTCATCCACCGCGATGGTGTTGAATTCCTTGGCAACACCGCCTGCGGCCTCGACCTCGCGGGCGACCATCTGGCCGAGATCCTTGAGGTGGACGTGACCGGGCACGAACTGGGTGAAGGAGTTGACGATGGCGATGATCGGCTTGCCGAAATCATCGTCTTTCATACCGGTTGCGCGCCAAAGGCCACGCGCGCCGGCCATGTTGCGTCCATGGGTGGAGGTTCTGGATCGGTACATTGGCATGTGGCTATTTCCCCTTTTTACCCTCAGGGACATGATTCGCGAAACAAACGCAATAACTGAGGGGCGATTTTGGTTATTTTGCTCCGATTTCCGGGGCGGTTGCGGAATGGGTTATGCGGGTTTTCTGAATGTCACCGACGGGCGGCTCAGCGTGAGGTGACAGACCAGGCCGATCAGCAGGGCCCAGAAGGGGGCTCCGACCCCAAGAAAGCTGATGCCCGAAACCGTGCCCATGAAACACAGGAGTGCCGCCTCGCGTCCTTCGGTCGGGGCCAGCGCATGGGACAGCCCGTTGCCAATGGTCGACAAGAGCGCAAGGCCTGCAATGGTGGCGACCAGCGCGTGCGGTGCGATCAGGAACAGGGAAATCACGGCAGCGCCGCCCAGCCCCACGGCGCAATAGATCACCCCGGCGGCCACCACGGCGAGGTAGCGGGTGTCCGGATCCTCATCCGCTTCGGGTCCGGCGCAGATGGCAGCGGTGATGGCGGCCAGGTTGAAGGCATAGCCGCCAAAGGGGGCGAGGATCAGCGAAGCGATCCCGGTCACCGTCAGCGCAGCCGAAACCGGCGGAACGTAACCTGCGCTGCG
The DNA here is from genome assembly GCF_041008745.1 of Pseudophaeobacter sp. 1A09344. Taxonomy (NCBI): domain Bacteria; kingdom Pseudomonadati; phylum Pseudomonadota; class Alphaproteobacteria; order Rhodobacterales; family Roseobacteraceae; genus Pseudophaeobacter; species Pseudophaeobacter sp. 1A09344. Next base: position 186,789 of record NZ_JAXGFS010000007.1, on the reverse strand, counting down.
CAGGGTCACCACGCCGGGCATGTTCTGGGAACACATGGTGACGATATAGAGTGGCAGGCCAAGGCCGATCAGCGCCGAGAGGGTGAACTCGGGCATGACCGCCTCGGGGGTGGCGAGAGTCAGGTTCAGCTGCTGCAGGTCTCCGAAGCTGCCGGCTGCGGCGGCCCAGATGACACCCGCCAGCAGAACCAGCGGGATCGTGTAGCGCGGGGCATAGACCTTGCCGATCAGAAAGACCGCGCCCATCACCGCGACCAGCCAGACGTCTTCTTCAAGCGAAGTGAACGCCTCCAGCCCAAAGCGGAACAGGATACCAGCCAAAAGCGCATTGGCCAGCGTATCCGGGATCAGCCGCGCCAGCCGCTCGAACCAGCCAGTGAGGCCGGTGAGCGTCAGCAAGGCGGCGCAGAACAGAAAGGCGCCCGTGGCCTCGGGCAGGGTGGTCGCGCCACCGCCCACCGCCAGAAGAGCGGCACCGGGCGTGGACCAGGCGGTCAGAACCGGCAGGCGGAACCACAGCGACAGGATCAGGCTCGTGATCCCCATGCCCAGCCCGAGGGCCAGAAGCCAGCTGTTGGCCTGCGCCTGGTTTGCCTCCAACGCCGCGATGGCCTGAAAGATGATCGCCACCGAACTGGTGTACCCGACCAGAACGGCGACGGCGCCTGCCGTGATATGAGAGAGTTTCAGCTGCGGCATCATGGGGATCCTGAATGGGGTTTTCCCGGGCGTCGGGCTCTTGTAGGGTCAGTTTGTGCGTTATAGCGCACATTATCTTCTGTGCGTTATAACGCACAAGCCCTTTTTTGAAGAGATCGACAGACCGATGCCAACGCAGCCCGCGTCCCCGCCGGTAAGTGAAGACAAGATTTCGCAGAATCTGAAGCAGATCCGGGCCGAGGCTGGTTTCAGCCTGTCGCGGGCAGCCGAGGTGACGGGAGTCTCCAAGGCGATGCTGGGGCAGATCGAACGAGGCGAATCCAGCCCGACCATCGCCACGCTCTGGAAGATCGCCAAGGGGTTTCACCTGCCGCTGACCGCCTTGATCGAGGATAGCAGTCAGCCCAAGGTTCTGGGCGAGAGCGTGTTCCGCACGGTGCAGTTTCCCGGCAGTATTGCGGTCAAGATCGTCTTTCCCTTTGATCCCAACCTCGGGGCCGAGACCTTTCACGTGCGCCTGCGGCCGGATCAGTGCCACCAGTCCCAGGCGCATGACGCGGGCGTGACCGAAGAGGTCTTTGTGCTGGAAGGGCCTGTGGAAGTGCTGAGCGATGGGGCTTGGGTGCGGCTCGACGTCGGGGAGGGGCTGCGCTTTGCGGCCGATCAGCCCCATGGGTACCGTGCCGGGCCGGACGGGGCGGCCTTTCTCAACATGCACCATTATCGCAGACCGGATCCGACTGGCTGATCAGGTTCTGCGCCCGCAAAGGTCACAATTCCGTAAGAGGGGACACGGCAGTGCTTGCCGAAGTCTCACCTTGTGACTAGGGCTTTGGCAGGGACGTAAAAGCCGATTGGGGGAGGCACCGATGGAAACGCTGCGCGGCAGCCTGTTGATGGTGCTGGCCATGGGGGCCTTTTCGCTGGAGGACATGTTCATCAAATCGGCAGCGCAGGCGCTGCCGGTCGGGCTGATTCTGGTTTTCTTCGGTCTTGGCGGTATGGTGCTGTTTGCACTGGTGGCGCGTGCGCAGGGACAGGCCTTGTGGCACCCGGCCTTTTGCACGCGCGTGATGCTGCTGCGTTCTCTGTCAGAGGTCGTTGGTCGTCTGTGTTTTACCCTGGCCCTTGCGCTGACACCGCTGTCCTCGGCCTCGGCCATCCTGCAGGCGACGCCGCTGGTGGTTGCGGCGGGCGCGGTAGTGTTCTTTGGCGAAACGGTGGGCTGGCGGCGTTGGCTGGCGATTCTGGTCGGTTTCGCCGGGGTTCTGATCATCCTGCGCCCCGGGGTCAGCGGCTTTGAACCGGCCTCGCTGTTCGCCGTGGCCGGAACGCTGGGCTTTGCCGGGCGCGATCTGGCAACGCGGGCGGCGCATGTTTCGATGCACAACAGCCAGCTCGGTATGCTGGGCTTTGCCATGCTGGCAGTGGCCGGGGTCATCGCGCTGGGCTGGACCGGGCTTGATGGGCTGGGTGACGGGGCGTTGACCGATCTGGGCGTCTGGCTGGATGTGACCTGCGCCACGGTGATCGGCGTGATCGCCTATGGGGCGCTGACCGGCGCCATGCGGCTGGGCGAAATCTCGGTCGTGGCGCCCTTCCGTTATACGCGGCTGGTCTTTGCCATGGTGCTGGGCATCCTGGTCTTTGGCGAGCGGCCCGATACGCTGACGCTGATTGGCAGCGCGGTGATCGTGGCGAGCGGTGTCTTTACCCTGATCCGCAGCCGCAAAGCCTGAGTCATCTTGCGTCCGGTCCCGGGCGCGCTTACATCTGCCTGCCATGGCCAAGCAGAAATCAGACCCGAACTACAAAGTGATTGCAGAGAACCGCCGGGCGCGGTTCGATTACGCGATCGAGGAAGATCTCGAATGCGGGATCGTTCTTGAGGGGTCGGAGGTGAAATCCCTGCGCGCCGGGGGCGCCAATATCGCCGAATCCTATGCCACCGTCGATGACGGGGAGCTGTGGCTCGTGAACTCCTATATCGCGCCATATGCGCAGGCCAAGGTGTTCAAGCACGAGGAGCGCCGCCGCCGCAAGCTGCTGGTGTCGCGCAAGGAGCTGGCACGCCTTTGGAATGCGACGCAGCGCAAGGGCATGACCCTGGTTCCGCTGGTGCTCTACTTCAACCACCGGGGCATGGCGAAGATGAAGATCGGCATCGCCAAGGGCAAGAAGAACCACGACAAGCGCGAGACCCAGGCCAAACGCGACTGGTCGCGCCAGAAACAGCGGCTGCTGAAGGACGCGCGCTGACGCCAATGGTCTGAGCTGCCGGAGCCATCCTTCGGGACGGGGACGAGGCAGGCCCGGCGGGCCGTTTGTCGCCACGGCACCACGTTTGGTGCATGTATCAGGGAAATATTGTACCGGAACAGCCGCTTCTCTTGCGACTCCGCGCGGTGGGCTGTACCCATGCGCCAGCGAACCTGAGGGGAGGCGTTTTTGATGGATGATCCGAAAACTCTTGTGTCAACCGACTGGCTGGCAGCCCATCTGAAGGATCCCGATCTCAGGATTCTGGACGGGTCATGGTATCTGCCCAATGAGAACCGCGATCCCAAGGCGGAATATGACGCGGCCCATATCCCCGGCGCGCGCTTCTTTGACATCGATGATATTTCGGACCACCGGTCGGAACTGCCCCATATGGTGCCACCGGTCGAGAAGTTCATGTCGCGCCTGCGCGCGATGGGCGTAGGCGACGGTCATCAGGTGGTGGTCTATGACGGCGCCGGCCTGAAATCGGCGGCCCGTGTCTGGTGGCTGTTCCGGTTGATGGGGCAGATGAATGTCGCGGTGCTGGATGGCGGTCTGCCGAAATGGCAGGCAGAGGGGCATCCGGTCGAAGACCTGCCGCCGATGATCCGCGACCGCCACATGACCGTGCGGGTGCAGAACCAGCTGGTTCGCGATGTGACGCAGGTCTCTGCGGCCGCCAAGCTGGGCGATCATGAAATCATCGACGCCCGCGCTGCCGAACGGTTCCGCGGCGAGGTGCCGGAACCGCGAGAAGGGCTGCGCTCGGGCCATATCCCCGGCTCGAAGAACGTGCCCTACGTGACCCTATTGAACCCCGATGGCACCCTGAAAGACGCAAACGGCATTCGCGCCACCTTTGAAGGCGCCGGTGTCGATCTTGCGAAACCTGCCATCACCACCTGCGGCTCGGGTGTGACCGCCGCCGTTCTCAGCCTGGCCCTGGAGCGCATCGGCAAGACCGATCACGCGCTTTATGATGGATCCTGGGCGGAATGGGGCGCCTTCCCGACCCTACCCGTTGCAACCGGAGAGAACTGATGTTCGAGACCCTGAAACCCCAGCCAGCGGACAAGATCCTGGCGCTGATGCAGATGTACCGCGAGGACCCGCGCGCGGATAAGATCGACCTTGGTGTCGGTGTCTACAAGAACGCCGAGGGCGTCACCCCGGTGATGCGCGCGATCAAGGCCGCCGAGCACAAGCTGTGGGAAGAAGAAACCACCAAGGCCTATACTGGCCTCGCGGGTGATCCCGGCTATGCCGATGTGATGATCAAACTGATCCTGGGTGATAGCGTGGCGCGTGGAAACATTGCCGCCGCCGCCACCCCCGGCGGCACCGGTGCCGTGCGCCAGGCGTTCGAGCTGATCAAGATGGCCAACCCCAAGGCACGCGTTTTTGTGTCGGATCCGACCTGGCCGAACCACATCTCGATCCTGAAATACGTTGGCATCGAGACCGTCACCTACCGTTATTTTGACCGCGAAACCCGCGGCGTGAACTTTGACGGGATGATCGAGGATCTGAAGGGCGCCGAGAAGGGCGACGTGGTGCTGCTGCACGGCTGCTGTCACAACCCCACCGGGGCCAACCTGAACACCACCCAGTGGCAGGAGGTGATCGACCTTCTGAACGCGCGCGGTCTGATCCCGATGATCGACATTGCCTATCAGGGCTTTGGCGACGGTCTGGAAGAAGACGCAGCGGGTGTGCGCATGGTGGCTGCCCAGACGCCCGAATGCCTGATCGCGGCAAGCTGCTCCAAGAATTTCGGCATCTACCGCGAACGCACCGGTCTTCTGATGGCGGTTAGCCAGGACGGCAGCGCACAGGCGCTGAACCAGGGCACGCTGACCTTCCTTAACCGGCAGAACTTCTCCTTCCCGCCGGATCACGGCGCGCGCCTGGTGACGATGATCCTGAACGACGACGCCCTGCGCGCCGATTGGGCATCCGAGCTGGAAGAGGTGCGCCTGGGCATGCTGGGCCTGCGTCAGCAGCTGGCGGATGAGTTGCAGCGCCTGAGCGGCTCCGACCGCTTCGGCTTTATCGCGCAGCACCGGGGTATGTTCTCGCTGCTCGGGACCACGCCCGAGCTGGTCGAGAAAATGCGGGTCGACAACGGCATCTACATGGTGGGCGACAGCCGCATGAATATCGCGGGTCTCAACAAGACCACGGTGCCGCTGCTGGCCAAGGCGATCATCGACGCGGGCGTCTAAGCCGCGACGGTTTCGTACTGAGAATTGAGATTACAGGAACGCGCTCCCGATCCGGGGGGCGCGTTTTTTGTTGCGCAGACTTGGGCAGGGGCTCCCGCGCCCGCAGGTGCCTTGCCTTTGGCAAGCCTCCTTGGCGGCCTTGGGCGTGGCGCCGCTGACGCGGCGCAAGGGATTTCGCTGAGAAGCGGTTTAAGGGCAGGTCTGCCCTCAAACGCGCCTTGACCATTGTGAACAGCAGCGCACCGCGCCTCAAGGGAACCTCGCGCCTTGCGCGAGGCCGCTGGTGCGGCCCTTGACCCGCGGTGCGCTTTGATGGGCGGGGCTTTGGCGGCAGATGAGAGCAGCAGGCGCCGCGTCAGCGGCGCCGGGCCCAACCGCAAAGGGACAGTCTATGACTGTGCCGGAGCGGGCGGGAGGGTTCACTCGATGCTGGGGGAAAGGGGACTAGGCAAAGAAAAACGCGGCCCCGAGAGGCCGCGTTCCTAGATCTGTGTCAGGAGGCTGGGTTTAGCCTGCCTTGAACTCCGGATAGGCTTCCATGCCCAGTTCCGCCATGTCGAGACCGTTGATCTCGTCTTCTTCGGTGACGCGGATGCCCATGGTTGCCTTCAGGATCAGCCAGACAATGCCGGAGACGATGAAGGTGAAGGCGCCGATGGCAACGAAGCCGGTGATCTGGGTCACGAAGGAGGTACCTTCGGTGTAGAAGGGAACCGCGAAGGTGCCCCAGAAGCCTGCGACCAGGTGCACCGGAATGGCGCCGACGACGTCGTCGATCTTCAGCTTGTCCAGCATCGGCACAACGAAGACCACGATCACACCACCGACGGCACCGATCCAGAGCGCGCCGAACAGCGAGGGATCAAGCGGACCCGCGGTGATCGACACCAGACCGGCCAGGGCGCCGTTCAGGGTCATGGTGAGGTCGGGCTTCTTGAACATGATCTGGGTCAGCAGCAGGGCAGCGACAGCACCAGCGGCGGCAGCCATGTTGGTGTTGGCGAAGATGCGCGACACGTCGGTCACATCACCCACGGTGCCCATCGCCAGCTGTGAGCCGCCGTTGAAACCGAACCAGCCGAGCCACAGGATGAAGGTACCCAGGGTCGCCAGAGCCAGGTTGGAGCCGGGCATCGGGATGGTTTTGCCGTCTTTGTACTTGCCGATACGCGGGCCGAGGATCAGCGCGCCTGCGAGGGCTGCGAAACCACCTGCTGCGTGCACCAGGGTGGAGCCGGCGAAGTCGGAGAAGCCCATTTCGGACAGGAAGCCGCCGCCCCACTGCCAAGAGGCTTCGATCGGGTAGATCACGCCGGTCAGGATCGCGACGAAGATCAGGAAGGGCCACAGCTTGATACGCTCGGCCAGGGTGCCGGAGACGATCGAGGCAGTGGTGGCGCAGAACATCAGCTGGAAGAAGAAGTCTGAGCCAACCGATGCATAATCGAGCGAGGCATCCGCTGCCGCCAGACCAACCGGTTCAAGCGAGGTGACGGAGAACCAGGGGCCCATCACGCCGGAGATCACCCAGTCGCCGGGGTACATCAGGTTGAAACCGATCAGCCAGTACATGATGGCCGCGATCGAGAACAGCGCGATGTTCTTGGTCAGCTGCATGGTCACGTTCTTGGAACGCACCAGGCCTGCTTCGAGCATGGCAAAGCCTGCAGCCATCCAGAACACCAGGAAGCCGCCGATCAGGAACAGCAGGGTGGTAAAGATATAGGGGTTGATGTCGGGGGTTTCTGCTGCCGCGTCCTGCGCCAGTGCCAGGCCCGGAAGGGCGGCAAAGGCCGTGGCGGCAAGAGAGAGTTTCAGTTTACGCATCTGTATTTTCCTCCGAAATGGACGCTTAAAGCGCCTCGAGGTTGGTTTCGCCGGTGCGCACCCGCACGGCCTGTGCCACATCCAGGACAAAGATCTTCCCATCGCCGATCTTGCCGGTGCGGGCGGTGGACGAGATGGTGTCGACCACCTGATCCGCCAGCTCCCCTGGCACCACGATTTCCAGTTTGACCTTGGGGACGAAGTTTACTTCGTATTCCGCGCCACGGTAGATTTCCGTGTGGCCCGCCTGGGCTCCAAAGCCTTTGATTTCCGTCACCATCAGACCTGAAACGCCGATTCCGGTCAGCGCTTCGCGGACCTCCTCGAGTTTGAAGGGTTTGATGGCTGCTATGATCATTTTCATCTCGACACCCTATTTCTGGACCACTTAGGCCGCTCCATTCGCACCTGCAGCAAAGCGGCCACCCCGAGTCGGGGGAACCGGAAGAGCCTGTTTGCAGGGCGGAATGGCGGCCTCTGGCCTAATTATTTTGCTTAAAAAGTGGTCAATGCCTGCATTTTGAGCGTTTTGAGGAGGGGGTTTCCGGCAAAACTGCCCCTCTACAAAGCAGTGGGATCGGTTTATTGTCGCCAAAACGGGCAAACCGGGCAGGACACTGGCAGGATAATGACATGGCACAAGGATCAGGGCGCAAGCCGCTGGTGGCGGATAAACGCTATCCCAAAAGCAGATCCGGCAAAGGGGCAAAGCCTGCGCGCCGGGGCGCACGAAAAGGCAGCTCTGGTGGTGGGATCTTTGGGTTTCTCTTCGGGCGCCGAAAACCTGCCGCAGTGCCCAAGAAGGCTGCGCCGCGGAAAAAGTCGGCAGCGACGCGCAAACCAGCCCCCAAACGCAAACGCGGGCTGATCGGGACCCTGCTGGCGCCGTTTCGCTGGCTGCTGCGTCTGGTCTGGGGCTTTACCTGGCGCGTCGGGCTGATCTGCACTGGCATCGTCGCCCTGGCCGTCGGCTATCAATACATGAAGCTGCCCGAGGTGACGCAGCTGCTCGATGGGCGGGCGCGTGGCTCGGTCACCCTGCTGGATGCAAAGGGAGAGGTCTTTGCCTGGCGCGGGGATCAGTTTGGCGGCGTCGTCACCACGCAGACCGTGTCGAAACACCTGAAGAACGCGGTGGTCGCCACCGAGGACAAGCGGTTCTACCGTCATTTCGGCGTCTCGCCGCGCGGGATTGCCAGCGCGGTGCGCATCAACCTGAGCGAAGGGCGCGGTCCACTGTCCGGGCATGGCGGCTCGACCATCACCCAGCAGACGGCGAAGCTGCTATGCCTTGGCGAGGTCTATGACCCCGAGGTCTGGGAAAGCGAACGCGCCTATGAGGCCGATTGCCGTCAGGGCTCCCTTTGGCGCAAGGCGACCGAGGCGGTCTACGCCATGGCGATGGAGGCCAAATACACCAAGGACGAGATTCTCTCGATCTATATGAACCGGGCCTATATGGGCGGCGGCGCCTATGGGGCCGAGGCGGCGGCGCAGCGCTATTTCGGAAAATCCGCGAACCAGCTGAACGCGGCCGAGGGTGCGATGATCGCCGGTCTTCTGACCGCGCCGTCTTCGCTGGCGCCGACCAATAATCTCAAACGCTCGCAGGACCGCGCCGCCACCGTGCTGCGCCTGATGAACGAACAGGGCTATCTGACAGCCAAGGAAACCCAATACGCGCAAAGCCACCCCGCCGAGCTGAGCGAAGCTGCCGAGGCGCGGGCCGGGGGATATTTCGCCGATTGGGTGATGGATACGATCCCCAGCTATTTCGGCGATCAGACCACCGAGGACGTGGTGATCCGCACCACATTGGATCAGCGCCTGCAGAAAGCCGTCGAAGGCGCGGTGGATCATGTGTTTGAGAACAAGGTGCGCGAAGGGTCAAAGGCCCAGGCCGCCATCGTGGTGATGAGCGCCGATGGCGCGGTGCGTGCCATGGTTGGGGGGCGCAAGACGCGGGTGTCCGGAGTCTTCAACCGCGCCACGCAGGCGAAACGGCAGACCGGCTCCGCCTTCAAACCCTTTGTCTATGCCACCGCGCTGGAGCTGGGATATTCGCCGCTCGACCGGGTGCTGGATGCGCCTTATTGCATGGATATTCCGGGGTCGGGCGAATGGTGCCCGCAGAACTATACCCGCAAGTATTATGGCGAAATTACCCTGACACAGGCACTGCGGGATTCGCTGAACATCCCCGCAGTGAAGATTTCCGAAGCGGTGGGCCGCGATCTGGTGCGCCGGGTTGCTGGCGATTTCGGCATCGACAACGAGATGGCCGAAGGTCCAGCGCTGGCGCTGGGCGCCTCGGAAAGCACGCTTCTGGACATGACCGGGGCCTATGCAGGGATCCTCAACGGCGGCTCTTCGGTGACGCCCTATGGGGTGACCTCCTTGAGCCTGGTGGAAGACAGCGAACCCCTGATGGGGTCCAGCGGTGGCATGGGTGAGCGGGTGATCCGTACCAAGGCGGCGCAGCAACTGGTCTGGATGATGGAAAAGGTGATCGCCGAAGGCACCGGACGGCGGGCGCAGATCCCTGGCTGGCAGGCGGCGGGTAAGTCCGGCACCACCCAGGCGGCGCGGGACGCCTGGTTCATCGGCTTCACGGCGGATTACGTGGCCGGGGTCTGGATGGGCTATGACGACAACACGCCGCTGACCGGTGTGACCGGAGGTGGGCTACCGGCCGAGATTTGGCACGAGGCGATGGTGCGGGTGCACGAGGGCCTGGAGCCGAAGCCGCTGCCGATGCAGGCGCCGGATCCATTGCCCGCACCGCAACCCTCAGAGAGGGATCAGCGTCGTGGTCCCCGGATCGGTCAGGAGTTAGGCCGCGCGGTGGATGGCATTCTGAGGGATATCTTCGGCAACTGAGTTGACGCTCCCTGGCAGGCTGGCGCGGGAAAGGTCGCGGCGACCCGTGCAGCCGCGATGCCGCGACCACAGGCAAGGCAAAACAGTGGATCATAGTGGAAAAGGGGCAGGGAGCGGCTCCCGCCCGCTGTTGCTGCCCTGCCGGGCAGCCGCAGCCGTTGGGCCGGGCGCCGCGCGTTCGCGCGGCGCGGGCAGGGATCAGCTGAGGCGTTTCAGCTCTGAGATCATCTTGTCGATGTCGCCGCGGTTGCGGTCGAGAATGGCGCCGATCTCGGTCCGTTCGGTCAGCAGAAGGTTTACGCCCTCAATATACATATTGAAGAACAGATCCTTGCCGGAGCGGTTGGAAACCAGGAAGGTCACTTCGAACGGCGCCTGCCCCTTGAGATAGGCGGTGGTGCTGACCTCGAACCATTTCTTGACGCGCTTCACACCGGTCACCTCGAGGCGACCGCCGATGAATTCACGGAACCGCTGCCCATACTTGCGCGAGATGTAGCCCTGAAAGGCGTCAGAGAAGGCCCGTTTCTGCGCTGCCGAGGCGCGGCGAGCATCGACGCCCATCGCATAGGCAGCAATATAAGAGGTGTCGCTGTACTGGCCAAAGATCCGCTCGAAATCGCGGTACATGGCATTTTCGGACTTGCCCGAGGCAATGACGCGATTGATGTCAGTGACAAGATTGTCGATCAACCGGCTGGCCGAGTTTTCGTTCAAAGCCCAGAGCGCACTGGGCGCGGTGATGGTTGCAGCACCAGCTGCGGCAAGAAACATACGGCGGTTCATCGTTCAAAACCCTTCGGTATCCAGTTCAAACGGATCGATCTCTGTGATCTCACTGCTTTCACCCAGCTCAAAACGGCGGTTCTGAAGGTAGATCAGACGGGCCTGCGCATAGCTGTCGGCGCTTTCGTAGAGAATCGAATCCACGGTATCAGAATATCTTCCACGGTCTCCAAGCCGACGCACGATCTCTGCGTAGACACCGATGTTGTCGGCTGGATTATGCTCAGCAAAGGAAATGGGATTGGTGAAAAAATCAACGGCGATGCCCACCGCGTCACGGGTTGTTGAAGGACCGTAAACAGGCAGTTCCACATAGGCGCCTTCGCCAACGCCCCAGACGTGCAGCGTTTCACCGAAATTGGTGTCGACCGGCGGAATGTCAAAGGCACTGGCCGGATCACCGAGGCCGCCGACGCCGACGATGGTGTTGATGGCAAACCGCGCCAGCGCGATCCCGGATTCCTTGAGGTTGCCCTGAAGTAGCGCATTCACGGCCTGACCCGGCATCGAGAGGTTCTCAGCAAAATGTGAAAAGCTCGTGACCATGGGGTCGGGGACGATCGCGACGTAGCCTTTGGAGGCCGGACGGAAGGCCACGCGGTCAAGGCCAAGGTTGAACCGATGCACCGCCCGGTTCGTATTTTCATAGGGATCGAAGATTTCGCCCGCAGCTTTTGCCGCCGGATCCTGTGTCGCGCAGCCAGCCAAAAGCAGGGCTGATACAAGCAGGACAGAGAGCGTTGCAAATGATCGCGTAAAAAAAGTCATCGGGTCTGGGTTTCCCTTGGTCCAAATTTGGAGCACACCGTGCGCACTTATTGGGAATCCTTCTGCTTCCCACCCTTTGAAGGCCTTGATTGTGAAACTGTGGCAGAATTGGAACAGGTTTTCTGCGGGCAGCTCGCTGCCCTGCTTTAGTATGAACAGGCGCGCTTGAACAGGTATTGGAACCAGAGATGAAGGAAAAAAATATAAAACCGGGATTTGATGAGCTTCGGTATGTGCGTCGCCGCAACCGTGGGCTTTTCTGGTCTACCGGAGTCTTCAGCTTTTTCGTGAACATGCTGATGCTGACCGGCCCGCTTTATATGATGCAGGTCTATGACCGGGTCCTGGGCAGCCGCTCCGAGGCCACGCTGGTCGCCCTGTCGCTCCTGGTGGTGTTCCTTTACGGCATGATGGGTCTTCTGGATTACGCCCGTGGCCGGATCCTGGCCCGGGCCGGGGCTCGGTTCCAGGCGGCGCTGGACCAGCGGGTGTTCGATGCCATGATCCGCCGCTCGGCGGTGGCGCGCGACCCGGTCGCCCAGACCGGCCTCAGCGATCTGGAATCCATCCAGCGGCTGATTTCCTCGCCGGTTCTGGGCGCCGCTTTCGACCTGCCGTGGACTCCGGTGTTCCTGGCGGGGATTGCCCTCTTTCACCCCTATCTGGGGCTGCTGGCGCTCACCGGTGGCGCGGTGCTGATCGGGATTGCCCTTCTCAACCAACTGCTGAGCCGTACGCCGCTGCAAAAAGCCAATATGTCCGGCCACAAGGCCAACCTGATGTCCGAGGAAATCCGCACCGAAGCGGAGATGATCCAGTCCATGGGGATGCGCAATGCCGCCTTCCAGCGCTGGCAGAAGGCGCGTTCGGCCGCGCTGAAGGACAATATCGCGGCCAATGACACCGGCGGCGGCTTCACCACCCTCACCAAGACGCTGCGGCTGTTTCTGCAATCGGCGATGCTGGGGCTGGGTGCCTATCTGGTGCTGCAGGGCGAGATGACGCCCGGGGCGATGATCGCCGGGTCGATCCTGATGGGCCGGGCGCTGGCCCCGATCGAGCTGGGTCTCGGTCAGTGGCCCATGGTGCAGCGCGCGATGAAAGGCTGGAGCAACCTCGGCGAACTTCTGGCCAAGGTACCGCCGGAACAGGAGCGCACCGCGCTGCCGCAACCCAAGGCGCTGCTCGAGGTGCAGGGGCTGGCGGTGGTACCGCCCGGTGACAACAAAGCGCAGCTACGCAACGTGTCGTTCCGGGTGCAACCGGGACAGGCCATCGGCGTGATCGGCCCGTCGGGATCGGGTAAATCCACCCTGGCCAAGGCGCTAACCGGCGCCTGGCGCCCGGCAGCGGGCACGGTGCGGCTGGATGGGGCTTCCATTGATCAATATGCGCCGGACGTTCTGGGCCGCCACATCGGGTATCTGCCGCAGCGGGTACAGCTGTTTGACGGCACCATCGCCCAGAACATTGCCCGGCTGTCTCAGGAGCCTGATGCCGAAAAGGTTGTCGCCGCCGCCAAGAAGGCTGCCGCGCATGATATGATCGTCAAGCTGCCTGATGGCTATGACACAGCGGTTTCTTCCGGTGGGGGGCGTCTGTCCGGCGGTCAGATGCAGCGGGTTGCTTTGGCTCGTGCACTTTATGATGATCCGGTTTTCGTCATTCTGGACGAGCCCAATTCGAACCTCGACAATGACGGATCGGTGGCGCTCAATCAGGCGATCAAACAGCTCAAGGCCGAAGGAAAATCGGTGATGATCATGGCCCACCGTCCAGCGGCCATTCAGGAATGCGATCTGCTGCTGGTGATCGACCAGGGTGTACAGACCGCCTTTGGTCCCAAGGACAAGGTACTGCAGGAAATGGTCGCGAACCATCAGACGATCCGCAAGGCACGGGCCCCCGGAGGTGTACAATGAGCGTAGAAAAAGACTGGTCCGCCCGACGTCCGCTGGCCATCGGGCTTCTTGGACTACTGATTCTGGTCGGTGGGTTTGGAACCTGGGCGGTGATGTCCTCGATCGCGGGCGCAGTTGTGGCGACCGGCCGGATTGAGGTGGATCGCAACCGTCAGGTGGTTCAGCATCTGGATGGAGGCATCGTTTCGGAAATCCTGGTTGACGAAGGCGATACCGTTGCCGCCGGTGAAACGCTGCTGCGTCTTGATGCGGCCGAACTGCACTCGCGGCTGGTGATCACCGAAGGCCAGCTGTTCGAGATGATGGCCCGCCGTGGGCGGCTTGAGGCCGAGCGCGACGAGGCGGAGGAAATCACGTTTGACGCCGAACTGGTGGCTCTGGCCCCCGAGCGGCCCGAGGTGCGCGACCTTATGGAGGGGCAGCAGCGTCTGTTCCTGGCCCGCCGGGATTCCACTGCCCGCGAGATCGAACAGCTGGAAAAACGCCGCACCCAGATCAACGATCAGATCGTCGGCATCAAGGCGCAGCAGGAGTCCATGCGGGTTCAGCTGGAGCTGATCGGCGAAGAGCTGAAGAACCAGCAGATCCTACTGGAGCGTGGGCTGGCGCAGGCTGGCACGGTTCTGAACCTGCGCCGCACCGAGGCGAACCTCAGCGGCTCTCTGGGGGAACTCCTGGCCAATCAGGCCCAGGCCGAAGGCCGTATCACCGAAATCGACATCCAGATCCTGACGCTTGGCTCGCGCCAGCGCGAAGAGGCGATCACCCGGCTACGTGATCTGCGCTATCAGGAACTAGAGCTGGCCGAAACCCGCCGCTCGGTTCTGGAGCGGCTGAACCGGCTGGATATCACCGCGCCGGTCTCGGGCGTTGTCTATGGTATGCAGGTCCACACGCCGCGTTCGGTGATCCGCCCGGCAGAACCGGTGCTGTATCTGGTGCCGCAAGACCGGCCGCTGGTGATCGCGGTGCAGGTGGTACCGACGGATATCGATCAGATCTTTGTCGGTCAGTCGGTGACGCTGCGCTTCTCGGCGCTGGATCAGCGCCAGACCCCGGAACTCTTCGGCAAGGTGACGCAGGTCTCTGCTGACGCTTTTGAGGACGAAGGCACGCGGGTCTCTTACTACCGCGCCGAGATCGAGTTGAACGAAGGCGAGCTGGAAAGACTGCCTGCGGATACCGCCCTTATCCCGGGCATGCCGGTGGAAAGCTATATCCGCACCAAGGATCATTCGCCCATGGCCTATCTGCTAAAACCGCTGAGCGATTATTTCGTCAAGGCCTTCCGCGAAACCTGATCACGCGGGCCGCCGACAGGGCGTTTTGCTCTTTTCGGCGGCCTGCTTCGGCGCTAGCGTCGCCTCCAAACAGTGATCTGGAGGACAGCCGTCATGAGCATCGAAGCCAAACTTGCAGAACTGGGCGTTAACCTGCCCGAAGCCCCGGCACCGGCGGCAAACTACGTGCCCTACGTCGTGGCAGGGGACATGGTTTATGTCTCCGGTCAGATTTCGGCGGATGAAAGCGGGCTGATTACCGGCACCCTTGGCGATGACATGGAGGTCGAGGCCGGTCAGGCGGCAGCAAAACGCTGTGCCATCGCGCTTCTGGCACAGCTGAAGGCGGCCTGCGGCGGCGATCTTGAGCGTCTGGTGCGGGTCGTGAAACTGGGCGCTTTTGTCAATTCCACCGCCGATTTCACCCAACAGCCTCAGGTGGTGAACGGCGCCTCCGATTTCCTGGTGGCGGCGCTTGGCGATGCCGGGCGTCACGCGCGCTCGGCCGTGAGCAGCCCCTCGCTGCCGCTGGGCGTTGCCGTTGAAATCGACGCGGTGTTCCAGATCAAATGAGGCCCGCACTACCCGCCCCGTTCCTGAAGCTGCCGGTGGCGCATCGCGCGCTGCATGATCTGGCGGCGGGGCGGCCTGAAAACAGCCGCGCGGCGATCCGCGCGGCCATCGCGGCGGGCTATGCGATCGAAATCGATCTGCAACTCTCTGCCGACGGGCAGCCGATGGTGTTTCACGACGATACGCTGGAGCGGCTGACCGAAGAGACCGGCCCGGTCCGGGCGCGCACGGCAGAGGCGCTGCGCCGGATCCCGCTGAGCGGCGGCGATGGCGAATGCATACCGGATTTCGCCGAAGTGCTGCAGCTGGTGGCGGGGCAGGCGCCGCTGCTGATCGAGATCAAGGATCAGGACGGTCAGATGGGCGCGAACGTGGGGGCGTTGGAACAGGCCGCCGTGGCGGCCTTGCAGGGCTATGACGGGCCGGTGGCGCTGATGTCCTTCAACCCGCATTCGGTGGCGGAACTGGCGCGTCTGGCGCCTCATATCGCACGCGGCATCGTCACCAGCGCCTATGTGCCCGAAGAATGGCCTGAACTGCCCCGCGCGGTCTGCAACGATCTGCGCAATATCCCGGATTTTGACCGGGCAGAGGCCTGTTTCATCAGCCACGAAGCCAGCGATCTGGCCCGGCCCCGGGTGCAGGCGCTGCGCGATGCTGGGGTTCCGGTGCTGTCCTGGACCATAACCTCGCCTGCCGAAGAGGCGGAGGCGCGCAGCTATGCTGACAATGTGACCTTTGAGAATTATCTTTCCCCGCTGCCGTCTTGATCCGCCCCGGACAGGGGCCAGATACTGATGAGCAAAGGAGGCCGCATGGATCAGGCACGGATCGAAATTCAGGTTCTGGAGTCCCTGTCGCAGATCGCTGCCGGGGACTGGGACGCCTGCGCCTGCCCCGAGGCCGCGGATGGTGGGCGCCCGCTCGATCCCTTTACCACCCATAGGTTTCTGCTGGCCTTGGAGCAAAGCGGATCGGTCGGGCGCGGCACTGGCTGGCAGCCGCAGTATCTGACCGCCTATCAGGACGGGCAGCTGATCGCCTGCGCGCCGCTTTATGCCAAATCGCACAGCCAGGGCGAATATATCTTCGATCACAACTGGGCCCATGCCTATGAGCAGGCGGGCGGGCGTTATTATCCCAAGCTGCAGATCGCGGTGCCCTTTACCCCCGCAACCGGTCGCCGCCTGCTGGTGCGCCCGGGGGCCGAGGGCATCGGCCATTCGGCGCTGGTGCAGGGCGCGGTGCAACTGACGGCGGACAATCACGTCTCTTCGCTGCATGTGACCTTCTGCACCGAGGAGGAAGCGCAGATCGGTTCCGAAATCGGATTGATGAGCCGCGCCACCCAGCAATATCACTGGCTGAACGACGATTATGCCGATTTCGACGATTTCCTTGCCGCCCTGTCGTCGCGCAAGCGAAAGACCCTGCGCAAGGAACGGCGGCAGGCGCAGGCGTTTGGCGGTGAGATCGCCTGTTACACTGGCGCTGATCTGCGCCCCGAGCACTGGGATGCCTTCTGGGAGTTCTATCAGGACACCGGCAGCCGTAAATGGGGCTCTCCCTACCTCAGCCGCGCCTTCTTCGATATCGCGCATGAGGTCATGGCGGATGACATGCTGCTGGTGCTGGCCGAACGGGACGGGCACCCAGTTGCCGGGGCGCTGAACTTCATCGGTCGCGAGACGCTCTATGGCCGCTACTGGGGCTGCATCGAGCATCACCCGTTCCTGCATTTCGAACTGTGCTATTATCAGGCGATTGAACAGGCCATCGCGATGGGGCTGAAGCGGGTCGAGGCCGGCGCGCAGGGTGAGCACAAGCTGGCGCGCGGTTATTTGCCGACGCAGACGCACAGCCTGCATTGGATTGGTGATCCCGGGTTCGCAGATGCGGTACAACGCTATCTGGAGGCCGAGCGGGCCGCGGTCGAGGAAGAGATCGAGATCCTTACCGACTATGGTCCGTTCCGAAAGGCACAAGTGGAGGAACAGGAATGACCGAGAAACTCTCCGAGGCCACCCGTGGCCCGCTGCTGGATCCGCTGTTCGCTGCGGGCTGGAGCATGGTGGAAGGGCGCGATGCCATCACCAAGGTCTACCTGTTCGCTGGCTTTGACGAGGCCTTTGGCTGGATGACCCGCGCGGCCATCTGGGCGGAAAAGTGGAACCACCATCCGGAGTGGCGCAATATCTACAACCGGGTCTGGGTGGTTCTGACCACCCATGACGTGGGCGGCCTCAGCGCGCAGGATGCCAAACTGGCACGCAAGATGGATGCTCTGTTTGGCCGGGGTGAGTAGGCGCGCGGCCAACCCAGCTTGCAGGTAAAAAGCCAGTAACTGAAAGATATACCCCCGGCGGCTTGGCAGCCGGGGGGTACCTCTAGGCCTGGGAACAGGTTGGATCAGGGCGGGCGCTTAGTGGGCTTCGGCCCAGTTGTCCCCTGTCCCGGCATCGACGGTCAGTTTCACATCCAGATGCACCGCCGGATCTGCGGCGCTTTCCATTACCCGGCGGGCGGTTTCGGTGGTTTCCTCCACTGCCGACTCGGGCACCTCGAAGATCAATTCGTCGTGCACCTGCAGCAGCATCTTGGCGGGCAGGTGGGCGATGGCATCCGGCATCCGGACCATGGCGCGGCGGATCACGTCGGCGGCGGTGCCCTGGATGGGCGCGTTGATCGCAGCCCGTTTGGCAAAACCGGCGCGCGGTCCCTTGGCGTTGATCTCGGGCGTATGGATCTTGCGCCCGAACAGGGTCTGCACGTGGCCATGTTCCTTGGCGAATTCCACGGTGCTGTCCATGTATTTGCGGATACCGGGGAAACGTTCGAAATAGCGGTCGATGAAGCCCTGCGCCTCTGCCCGTGGGATGCGCAGGTTGCGCGCCAGGCCAAAACCCGAGATGCCGTAGATGACGCCAAAGTTGATCGCCTTGGCCTTGCGGCGGATTTCGGGCGTCATCTCGTCCAGCGGCACGTCAAAGACCTCGGAGGCGGTCATGGCGTGAATGTCCAGCCCATCGGCAAAGGCCTGTTTCAGGGTGCCGATATCGGCCACATGGGCGAGGATGCGCAACTCGATCTGGCTGTAGTCGAGCGACAGCAGCTTGTTGCCGGTCTCCGCCACGAAGGCCTCGCGGATGCGGCGGCCTTCCTCTGAACGCACCGGGATGTTCTGCAGGTTCGGATCGGCCGAGGCGAGGCGTCCGGTGTTGGCGCCGGTCTGCACGTACGATGTGTGCACCCGCCCGGTTTCCGGGTTGATGTGATCCTGAAGCGCATCCGTGTAGGTCGATTTCAGTTTCGACAGTTGCCGCCAGTCCAGCACGCGGGCGGGCAGCTCGTGCTCTGTCGCCAGCTCTTCCAGGATATCGGCGCCGGTGGCATAGGCGCCGGTCTTGCCTTTCTTGCCGCCTTCGATGCCCATCTTGTCAAACAGGATCTCGCCCAGCTGTTTCGGGCTGCCGACGTTGAAGCTTTCTCCGGCGAGGGTGTGGATCTCATCCTCAAGGGCTGCCATCTTCTGGGCAAAGGCGTTGGACATGCGGCTCAGCGTGTCGCGGTCCACCTTGATGCCGTGGCGCTCCATCCGGGCAAGCACCGGCGACAGGGGGCGTTCCAGCGTTTCATAGACGGTGGTGACCTTTTCGCGGTGCAGTTGCGGCTTGAACGTCTTCCACAGACGCAGGGTGATGTCGGCGTCCTCGGCTGCGTAAGGCACGGCATCGGCAATCGGCACCCGGTCGAATGTGATCGCGGATTTGCCTGTGCCCAAGAGAGGCTTGATCGGGATCGGCGTGTGATCGAGGTACCGTTCCGAAAGCGTGTCCATTCCATGGCCATGCTCGCCCCCGTGCAGGGAGTATGACAGCAGCATGGTGTCATCATAGGGCGCCACGGTGATGCCATCCGCAAAGCCCGCTCCGCGTTGGCGGGCCATGATCTTGGCATCGTATTTCATGTTCTGGCCGATCTTGATGATCGCGGGATCCTCAAGCACCGGTTTCAGCATGGCAAGCGCCGTGTCGAAATCCATCTGGCCCTCGGCCAAGGCATCCGATCCAAAAAGATCGTCGCTGCCTGCCTCGGCCTTGTGGGTGAGGGGGATATAGCAGGCTTCGCCCGGCTCCACACACAGGGATACACCAACCAGATCGGCGGTCATTTCATTGAGGCCGGTGGTCTCGGTGTCAAAGGCAACCCAGCCGCGGCCCCGGATCCGGTTGATCCAGACCTGCAGTGCCTCGGCATCGCGCACGCATTCGTATTTTTCGGCGTCGAAAGGCACGGCCTCTGCCGGATCGTCCTCTGTCGCGGTAGCAGCGGGGGCCGTGGGCTCGGGGATCACCGGCGCTTCGCGGCCCATCTGCTTGGCCATCCGGGCGCTGAGGGTGCGAAATTCCATCTCGGTCAGGAAATTCAGTACCGTATCCGGATCGGGTTCGCGCAGTTCCAGATCATCAAGCGAAAAGTCGAGCACCATGTCGCAGTCCAGCTGCACCAGCTTTTTCGACAGTTCGATCTGGTCGCGTTTCTCGATCAGGGTCTGGCGGCGCTTGGGCTGCTTGATCTCTTCGGCGCGGTCCAGCAGCTCATCAAGGCTGCCGAATTCATTGATCAGCAGCGCGGCGGTCTTGATCCCGATGCCCGGCGCGCCGGGCACGTTGTCGACGCTGTCGCCCGCCAGCGCCTGCACATCGACCACCCGGTCGGGGCCGACGCCGAATTTTTCCATCACGCCGTCGCTGTCGATCCGCTTGTTCTTCATCGCGTCCAGCATTTCGACGCCGCCGCCGACCAGCTGCATCAGGTCCTTGTCAGAGGAAATGATGGTGCAGCGCCCGCCTGCCTTGCGCGCCTGATGGGCCAGGGTGGCGATGATGTCGTCGGCCTCGAAGCCTTCGATCTCCTTGCAAGCGATGTTGAAGGCGCGGGTGGCGTCGCGCGTCAGCGGGAACTGCGGGCGCAGGTCTTCGGGTGCGGGCGGGCGGTTCGCCTTGTAGAGATCATAAAGATCGTTGCGGAAGGTCTTGCCCGAGTGATCGAAGATGACTGCCACATGGGTGGGCGCATCGGGGCCGGTATTGGTCTCGATGTATTTCACCAGCATGTTGCAAAAGCCAGCAACTGCGCCGATCGGCAGCCCGTCCGATTTGCGCGTCAGTGGCGGCAGCGCGTGGTAGGCCCGGAAAATGAAGGCCGAGCCGTCGATCAGGTGAAGATGGCAGCCTTTGCCGAATTGCGTACCGCTCATGACTGTCGCGCTCCTTCCCGGGAAACTGTTCGTGTTCTGTTTTCGGGTTATCGGTGATCCGATGGCCAAGGGCAATTGGAGTTTCCGCAAAGCCGGGCAATCAGCAGGATTGCGGGGCATGGGTAAGGACGGCCCGCTTCCCTTTTGCCGGGGAGGGGCGGGGGCTGTCCGGCCTATCGGCCTGACGAGATACCAAGATTGGCGGCACGAAAACCGGGCATCAGGCTAGTGGTAAACAGTCTGTTTCCACCCCGTGCCGGCGGTTTTTCTCCGGCATTTTAAGTTTCTGGTGTATCAACCATCAATCGCGCGTGCCCGAGGTGGGAGCCTGGGGGGATGCTGAATTTGGAAAAATCTGTTCCACCAACCTTGCGTTTGAGTGAAGGAGAACCGGATGCCGGATTATGCAAAGGTCTTCAATTATGAAGCAGAAGGGCTGTCCTACACGGTCTCCCTTTATGAGGAAAATGGCGAATTCTTTGCCGATATTTCGGTCGTCGAAGGGGCGATGGATGTGAATGCCGTCTATTTTGGCGACGACGACTTTTCGGGTGACAGCGCCTCGCTGGATGGTCCGCTCAACATGAACGGGACCCGGCTTGAAGGCGATAAGATCCAGTGGGACGATGCTGCAGCGCTGAGCGATCCAGGTCTTGGTCCGGAGGGGGAAGACAAGGAAACCTATCTGTCGGATGGCGATACGCTGACGGTCTCTCTGGATGTCGATAGCCTTGAGGATATTGATATTTTCGGTATTCGGGCCACCTCGACAACCACTGATGCGGGATCGATCAAGGGCGTTTCCACGGACCCCGAAGAGCCGGAGGTGCCCGAGGAGCCGGAAGACCCTACCTACAGCAAGATCTTCTTTGGTGAGGAGTTCTCTGACACGGGCGCGCCCTTGGGCGGTACCTATATTCTGGACGAAGAACCCGATCCGAACCCCTATAACAACATCGCACTGCCCGAGGGCACCGAGCCGACCTTTGAAAACTACCTGTCCTACTTCGATACGGACGAGGTTTATGGCGAAGTAACCTCAATCGAATCCATCATCTTCTATGGCGATGGCGCGGATGGGGAACCCGAGGAACTGTTCCGAATCGATGCACCCGAAGGCGGCTTTCAGGATGCTGATGAGGTGCTGATGGCCTATGATGACGCGCTTGAGGGCCTCTCGGCCTCTGGCGATGAGACCGGTCAGGAGCTCATGGCGGCGCTGAGCCTTGAGCCGGATGCAGAGAGTGACGCGGGCGCGGGCGAAGAGGCGGCGATGGAAGAGGACGAACTCGACATGGTCTGAACCCACGGGCCAGATAGCCGATAATTCCGAGCTGACTGGCCCAAATGACGATAGAATATAGAAAAGGCGCCTCCGGTCTCCCGTGGGCGCCTTTCGTCGTCTCAGGCATGCTGATCTGCCGGAAAAGGCGGGATCAGTTGGCTTTACCTTCGAAATCCTTGTGGATGTACTTGCAGTCGCAATAGGGGCATTCGACCCAGCCGGTATCCTCGGGGATCTGCAGGTAGACCCGCGGATGTCCCAGCGCGCCTTCGCCGCCGTCGCAGGCGACACGGTAGCTGTCAACGATCTTGGTTTCAGGCGCTTCGATGGTCATCGGCTGGCGATCCTCTTGCTGATGGGGTAGGGGCTTTATGTGACAGGACAGCCGAGGGAGCAAGAGCCGCGATGACTGATGATGCAATCCGGATCGAAAGCTTGCGCAAAACCTACAAGGGTGGCAAGGGCCAGCCCGAGAAACACGCGCTGAAGGGCATCGATCTAACGGTGCCGCGCGGATCGGTCTTTGGCTTGCTCGGGCCGAACGGGGCCGGCAAGTCCACCCTGATCAACATCCTTGCGGGGCTGGTGGTAAAAACCAGCGGCAAGGTGACGATCTGGGGTTTTGATCAGGACGAAAATCCGCGCCAGAGCCGCGCCTCGATCGGGGTGATGCCGCAGGAGCTGAATCTGGACCCCTTCTTCACCCCGCGTGGAGCGCTGGAGGTGCAGGCGGGTCTTTATGGCGTGCCGAAATCCGAACGCTACAGCGATGAGATCCTGCGCATGATCGGGCTGGAGGACAAGGCCGAAGCCTATGCCCGGACCCTGTCGGGCGGCATGCGGCGGCGGCTTTTGCTAGGCAAGGCGCTGGTGCACCGCCCCAATATCCTTGTGCTCGATGAACCCACCGCCGGGGTGGATATCGAGCTGCGCCAGATGCTGTGGGAAAACGTGCGCAAGCTGAACCAGCAGGGCATGACCATCATCCTCACCACCCATTATCTGGAAGAGGCCGAGGAGATGTGCGACGAGATCGCCATCATCAACCAGGGCGAGGTGGTGGCGCGCGACAGCACCGCCAATCTGCTGGGCCGTCTCGATGCTCGCGCCATGGTGGTGCATCCGGCTGCACCGGTGAACGATCTGCCGAAAGGCGAAGGGATCGAGGCCGAGCTGCGCGGGGATGGCGCCGTGGTGTTGCGCTATCACAGCCAGAAAACCAGCGCCGAGGATGTGCTGGCCGCCGTGCGCGCCGCCGGGATCTCGATTCGCGATGTGAAGACCGAAGAGGCGGATCTGGAGGATGTCTTCCTCGCGCTTACGAAATCTGTCTGAGGGGCACCCCGATGCGCATTCGTCCATTCGAGCAGCGTGATGCGGCGGATTGGGGCCGCATCTTTCATGCCGCCGTGCACGGGATCGGCGCGCGGGACTACACCCCGGCGCAATGCGCGGCCTGGAGCCCGGAGGAAGCGCCCGCCGATGTGATCCGGCTGCGCGCGAAGGATGGGCGACAGATCTGGGTCGCAGCGGATCAGGATGACGTGGCGCAGGGGTTCATCGAGCTGGAGCCGGATGGCCATATCGACTGTTTCTACATCGCCCCGGATCATGCGGGCACAGGCCTAGGCGCGTTGCTCTATGCTCGGCTTGAGGAAGAGGCCTTCGCACAGGGCCTGTCCGGACTTTACGTCGAGGCCAGCGAGGCCGCCCGCCGGTTCTTCCTGCGGCAAGGCTTCACCGATGAGGGGCGCCGCGATTTCCTGCGCCGGGGCGTGGCCATCCATAACTATGCCATGGGGAAAGCGCTGTAGACGCAAACCTGTTCGTCCGGCCGTCAGGCCGGGCAGCGCCCAACCCTCCCCCAGGGAGGGCGCGTTGCACCCACCCTGGGTCGGGCGCTGGCCTACTTGCATTCACTCTCGATCAATTCGCGCCTGATAGCAGTTGTTGCGGGCCGATCGGATGTGGATATAGGCGATGCGGGGATTGGCGAAGATCTCCTCGGCCTGTCCCATCATGCGCTCCGCCTCCACCACCGCGCCGGTGCCATAGACGATACGGTCATCCTGTCCGTAACCCTTGATCAGATAATCGGGAGAGCCTTGCAGCACCTCGGGCATCGCGTCCCCTTCGTGGCGGGAGCATTCCTCTGCACAAAGAAAAATCGGCCCGACCTCGGCATAGGGCTGCGGGGTGGGAAAGGGACGGTGGGCGAGGATCAGCATCCCGGCGCCTTCGGGGATGTAGCGCAGGCAGTGGCGGCAGGGATTTCCGGCTCCGCCTGATGTGCTGCGTTCCGGTGTCTGGCCGTTTGCATCAAGGCCTCCGGCCTGCAGGGCGCGGGCGGTGTCGGTTGTAAGGGCGGTGATTGTCAGCATCTCTGTCTCCTGTTCTGGCGCGACATTGCCCGCAGTGTCAGGGCGGTGGCGACCCGGATCCTGCGCATCTGGCTGATGGTGAAAGCAGGCAGAGGTTCCCGCCCGTTTCAAAACCGGCAGGGCCGGATTTTCCCCGGTTGGGCGTGGCGCGGATCCCCCTTCGGGCGGGATCCGCGGGGCGGCACCCTGTGGCGGAATGGGTGACTCGAAATAAGAACAAAACGTGAATATATACTGGAGGCATGTCTGTTGAATTCGCGATTCTGTCCAACTTCACCTTTCTCACCGGGGCGTCGCACCCGGAGGAGTACGTGGAGCGTGCGGTGGCGCTGGGGATTGAGGCGCTGGCGATCGCAGACGAGAATTCGGTGGCGGGGATCGTGCGCGCGCACAGCCATTGCCGCGATATTGCCCGGCGTGTGGCAGAGCGACAGGCCTGGGACCGGGACAATACGCCCATCGGGCCGCCCCGGCCTGCGGATGTGTCACCCGCGCCCTCCTTTCCGATTTATGCGGTGCCACGGCTGATCCCGGCAGCGCAGCTGGTGTTCGCCGATGCGCCGCCGCTGATCGCCTTGCCGGAAGATCGTACAGGCTGGGGGAGCCTGTGTCGGCTGATCTCGGCTGGGCGGTTGCGGGCCGAGAAAGGCGCCTGTCATCTGGAACTGGCTGATCTTCTGGAGCAGGGCGAGCGGTTGCATCTGCTGCTTCTGCCACCGGCGGAACACCTGCCGGGCGGCGCGGGCGGATGGGCGCCGCATATGGAGGCACTGACGCGCCGCTTTGCCGGGCGGATGCATCTGATGATGGCGCCTGCTTATGATGGGCGGGATGGGCGTCGCTTTGCCAGGCTGGAGGAGCAGGCAAATGCGCTGAACCTACCCACGATTGCCAGCGCCGCCCCACGTATGCACCACGGCGCGCGCCGCCGTCTTGCGGATGTCCTTAGCGCCATTCGCCTGCGCTGCCGGGTCGAGGATCTGGGCCGCGCCGCCCTTGCCAATGGCGAACAGCGCCTGCGTGCACCGCATGAGATGAAGCGGATATTTCGCGGGCATGAGGGGGCGCTGACCCGGGCGCAGGATCTCGCAGCGCGGCTCACGTTCTCGCTGGATGAGTTGCGCTATGACTACCCGGATGAGGGGCTGGAGGGTGAAACCCCGTCCGCGCGTCTGCGCCGTCTGGCAGAAGAGGGGCTGATCTGGCGCTATCCCGCAGGCGCGCCGCCAAAGGTGCGCGACATGCTGGAGCATGAGCTGACCCTGATCGCCCGTTTGAAATACGAGCCTTATTTCCTGACCGTGCGCGACATCGTCGATTTCGCGCGCTCCCGCGGGATCCTGTGTCAGGGGCGCGGCTCGGCGGCGAATTCGGTGGTTTGTTATTGCCTAGGTGTCACCTCGGTCAGCCCGGAAACCGGCACCATGGTCTTTGAGCGCTTTGTCTCCGAGGCCCGCGATGAGCCGCCCGACATCGATGTGGACTTTGAGCATGAGCGCCGCGAGGAGGTGATCCAGTGGATTTATGACCGCTATGGTCGCCACCGGGCGGGGCTCTGCGCGACGGTGATCCATTACCGGGGCAAGCGCGCCATCCGCGAGGTGGGCCGCGCCATGGGGCTGAGCGAGGATACCATTGCGGCCATGTCCTCGCAGCTGTGGGGCAGTTTTGACCGCAGCGGCGGCGGCGATGCCCGCCTGCGCGAGATCGGACTGGATCCCGACGCGCCCCGCCTGCGCCAGACGCTGGATCTGGTGGGGCAGATCATCGGCTTTCCGCGGCACCTTAGCCAACACGTCGGCGGATTCATCATCACCGCGGGTCGGCTGGACGAGTTGGTGCCGATCGAGAACGCCACCATGGAGGGGCGCACGGTCATTTGCTGGGATAAGGACGATATCGACGCGCTGGGCATTCTCAAGGTCGATGTCTTAAGCCTTGGCATGCTGACCTGCATCCGCAAGGCCTTTGACCTGATGCGGCAGCATCACCGGTTGGATTACGCGCTGGCGACGCTGCCGCCCGAGGATCCGGCGGTCTACGACATGCTGTGCCGGGCCGACAGCATTGGTGTCTTTCAGGTCGAAAGCCGGGCGCAGATGAATTTCCTGCCCCGCATGCGGCCGCGCAATTTCTACGATCTGGTGATCGAGGTGGCGATCATCCGCCCCGGCCCTATTCAGGGCGATATGGTGCATCCCTATATCCGTCGCCGCAATGGCGAGGAGCCGGTGGAGTTCCCTTCCGATGCGCTGGGTGAGGTGCTGGGCAAGACCATGGGCGTGCCGCTGTTTCAGGAGCAGGCGATGCAGATCGCCATGGTGGGGGCGGGCTTTACCCCCGAACAGGCGGACCGGTTGCGCCGTTCGCTGGCGACCTTCAACAAGCATGGCAATGTGTCGGAATTCCGCAGCCTGTTCCTGCGCGGCATGGCGCGCAATGGCTATGATGCGGAGTTTTCCGAGCGCTGCTTTTCCCAGATCGAAGGCTTTGGCGCCTATGGGTTCCCCGAAAGCCACGCCGCCAGTTTCGCGCTCTTGGTCTATGCCTCGGCCTGGATCAAATGCCACCATCCGGGGATCTTTGCCTGCGCTCTGCTCAATTCGCAGCCGATGGGGTTTTATGCGCCTGCGCAGATCGTGCGGGACGCCCGCGCCCATGGGGTTGAGGTGCGCCCCATCTGCATCAACGCCAGCTATTGGGACAACGTAATGGAGCCGGACGGGCAGGGCGGGCTGGCGCTGCGCCTTGGCTTCCGACAGATCAAGGGGCTCAGCGACGAGGATGTCAGCTGGCTCACGGCGGCGCGCGGCAATGGCTATACCGAGGTGCAGGACGTCTGGCGTAAGGCGGGCCTGCCGCCGCCGGTGATCGAACGACTGGCCGAGGCCGATGCCTTTGCCGTGCTGGGGGTGTCGCGTCGTGAGGCGCTGTGGCAGGCCAAGGCGATTACCGCAAAGAAACCCCTGCCGCTGTTCGAGCGCGAGTTGGAAGGCGAATCCATCGAGGAGCCTGCTGCCCACCTGCCGCAGATGACCCTGGGCGAAGAGGTGGTGGAGGATTACGTCGCCCTGCGCCTGTCCTTGCGTGCCCATCCGGTTGCGTTGCTGCGGCATCTGCTGACGCCAGAGGGGTAAAGACAGCTTGGTCCGGCACCGCCGGGCCGCGCCCGACCCTCCCCCGTGGGAGGGCGCTTTGCACCCACCCAGGGTCGGGCGCGGCCCTTATGTCTACCTGCGCCCATTGCCACATCTGGCGCTAACGGCGGTTTCGCATTTCGCGCCAAGCCTGTAGAAGGCCTCTCAACGCTGACACAGCCCGACCATGGCGGAGATGAACCGATGAGCAGACCCAAACCCGTTGTCCCCAAACCTGTCGTACTCTGTATTCTTGATGGCTGGGGCGCCGGGGAGCCGGGGGTGGCGAACGCGCCCTATCTGGCCAAGACGCCGACTTTTGATGCGATCATGGAAAAAGGCCCCACCGCGCGGCTGATCACCCATGGGCCGGATGTGGGCTTGCCTTCGGGGCAGATGGGCAACTCCGAGGTCGGCCACACCAATATCGGCGCCGGCCGGGTGGTGGCAATGGATCTTGGCCAGATCGACCTTGCCATCGAGGATGGTTCTTTCTTTGACAATGCTGCCTTGCAGGAGTTTATCGCCAAGCTGAAGAAAACCGGCGGCGCCGCGCATCTGATGGGGCTGGTCTCGGACGGGGGTGTGCACGGGCATATCACCCATATCCTGGCGGCGATCAAAGCGATCCGCGACGCAGGGGTTCCGGTCTGGCTGCACGCTGTGACCGACGGCCGTGACGTGGCCCCGAAATCGGCCTTTGGTTATTTCGAGGAACTGAAGGAAAAGATGCCCGAAGGTGCCCGCGTGGCCACGGTCACGGGGCGCTATTATGCCATGGACCGCGACAACCGCTGGGAACGCGTCAAGGAAGCCTATGATGCGATGATCAAGGGCGAGGGCCGTGCGGTGCGCGATGCCCACGACGCGGTGGATCACGGCTATAACCAGTCGGAAACTGATGAATTCATTAGCGCCAGCGTGGTGTCGGGCTACACGGGCGCACAGGATGGGGATGGCTTCTTCTGCCTCAATTTCCGCGCCGACCGCGCGCGTGAGATCCTGCGCGCTATCGGCGAGCCGGGATTTGCCGATTTCGACACCGGCCCGCGTCCGCAGTGGGCCGGGCTGCTGGGAATGGTGGAATACTCCGAAGGACATAACGCCTATATGACCACCTGCTATCCCAAGGCGCCCATCGTCAATACGCTGGGGGAATGGGTTGCGAAACAGGGACTCACCCAGTTCCGCTTGGCCGAGACCGAGAAATACCCGCATGTGACCTTCTTCCTCAATGGCGGCAAGGAAGAGCCGGAGGTGGGCGAGGACCGTTACATGCCGAAATCGCCCAAGGTCGCGACCTATGACCTGCAGCCTGAAATGTCGGCGCCCGAGGTGACCGAGAAATTCGTCGAGGCGATCGAGAAGGGCTATGACCTGATCGTCACCAATTACGCCAACCCCGATATGGTCGGCCACACCGGGGATATTCCGGCGGCGATCAAGGCCTGCGAGGCGGTGGATCAGGGGCTGGCCAAGGTCGTCGCGGCGCTGGAAAAGGCGGGCGGCGCCATGCTGGTGACTGCGGACCACGGCAATTGCGAAGTGATGATTGACCCGGAAACCGGCGGTGCCCACACTGCTCATACCACCAATCTGGTGCCGCTGGCGCTGGTCGGCGGCCCCGAAGGCGCCAAGCTGCGCAACGGACGGCTGGCGGATCTGGCGCCGACGCTGCTGGAGCTGATGGGCCTGCCGAAACCGGATGAGATGACCGGAGAGAGCCTGCTTGCATGATTGACCGTGCCTTTCGCCTGATCCCGGGGCTGGCCCTGTGCCTGCTGATGGCCGCACCTTTGCGCGCTGAAACGGCAGCTGCCCGCGCCGCGCGGGAGGCCGCCGCCCAGCTGGAGGCAGCAACGCTGCGGATGGAACAGGCCGATGGCGCCCGCGACCGGGTCAAGGCGCTGAGCGAGACGATTCACGCCTATGAGGCCGGTCTGGCTGCCATGCGGGACGGGCTGCGCGGCGTGGCACGGCGGGAAACCCAGCTCACTGCGCAATTGCAGTCGCGCGAAGGCGAAATTGCCGAGCTGCTGGGGGTCATCCAGACCATTGAAACCTCCTCACCGCCGGTGCTGATGCTGCATCCGTCGGGGCCGCTGGGCGCGGCGCGCTCGGCGATGATGCTGGCCGAGGTTGCACCGGGGCTCAACGCGCGGGCCGAGGCGCTGCGCGCGGATCTGGAAGAGGTGCAGACCCTGCGCCTGTTGCAGCAGGCGGCGGCGGGCAAACTGGAAGAGGGGCTGAGCGGCATCCAGCAGGCGCGCACCGCGCTTTCGACCGCGATTGCCGACCGCACCGATCTGCCACGGCGGTTTACCGAGGATCCGATGCGCACGGCGGTGCTGATCTCCTCGACCGAGACACTGTCCGGCTTTGCCAGCGGGCTGTCGGAAATTGCCGACGGTGCGGTGATCGAAAGCCGCGCCGACATCAGCGATCTGCGCGGCGATCTGCCGCTGCCGGTCGAAGGGCTGGTGCTGCGCGGCTATGGCGACCGCGATGCCGCCGGGATTGCCCGTCCGGGCCTGCTGGTTGCGGCCCGTCCGCGGGCGCTGGTGACCAGTCCAACGGCGGCGACGATCCGCTATCGCGGGCCACTGCTGGATCTGGGCAACGTGGTGATTCTGGAACCGCAGCCGGACACGCTGTTTATCCTGTCAGGGCTGGCAGAGGTCTATGGCACTGCCGGTCAGGTCATTCCCGAAGGCACCCCGGTGGGTTTGATGGGCGGTCAGACCCCGCAGGCTGGTGCGATTTTGTCACTAAGCGGTGAAGGGGGTGGAACTGACCGCACAGAAACGCTCTATATAGAAGTCAGAATGGACAACAGTCCGGTGGACCCGGAAACGTGGTTCCGCACCGGAAAAGGTGGATGAAGGTTTCATGAAAAAATTTGCGATGGCCGCATTTGGCGGCACGCTGGCAGGGATCGTTGCAACAACCTATGTCGCAGGCCCGCTGCTGGCGCAGGAAAGCGCCCGCGAGACAACGGTCTATGAACAGCTGGACCTGTTCGGTGACATCTTTGAACGGATCCGCTCCCAATATGTCGAAGAGGTCGACGAGAAAGAGCTGATCGAAGCTGCCATTGGCGGCATGCTCTCCTCGCTGGATCCGCACTCCAGCTACCTGTCGCCCGACGACGCCGCCAATATGCAGGTGCAGACGCGCGGTGAATTCGGCGGTCTCGGCATCGAGGTCACCCAGGAAGAGGGCTTCGTCAAGGTTGTCTCGCCCATCGATGGCACCCCCGCCGATGAGGCCGGGATCGAAGCGGGCGATTTCATCACCCACGTGGATGGCGAAAGCGTCCTCGGCCTGTCGCTGGACGAAGCGGTGGAAATGATGCGCGGCCCGGTCGGCTCCGAGATCATCATCACAGTGGTGCGCGAAGGTGAGGCGGAACCATTTGACGTGTCGATCATCCGCGACACCATCAAACTGACCGCCGTGCGTGCCCGCACCGAAGGCGACACTGTCGTGATGCGGATCACCACCTTCAACCGTCAGACCACGCCGAACCTGGAATCCGGTCTGAAAGAGCAGATCGAAGCCGCCGGTGGCATCGACAATGTGAACGGCATCGTTCTTGATTTGCGCAACAACCCGGGCGGCCTGTTGACCGAGGCGATCCAGGTGGCCGACAGCTTCCTTGAAACCGGAGAGATCGTATCTACCCGTGGCCGCAACCCGGAAGATGGCGAACGCTTCAACGCGACGCCCGGCGATCTGTCGGGTGGCAAGCCGATCGTGGTACTGATCAACGGCGGCTCTGCCTCTGCCTCGGAAATCGTTGCAGGTGCCTTGCAGGATCACCGCCGCGCCATCGTGGTGGGTACCAAATCCTTCGGTAAAGGCTCGGTTCAGACCGTGATGCCGCTGCGGGGCGATGGCGCCATGCGCCTGACCACTGCGCGCTATTACACGCCGTCGGGCCGGTCGATCCAGGCGTTGGGCGTCAGCCCCGACATCGTGGTCGAGCAGCCTCGCCGTCGTGTTGGCGAGGAAGAAGAGGAAAGCTCGGTTGCAAACCGCTCCCGCTCCGAAGCGGACCTGCGCGGGCGTCTCAACAACGACAGCCTGACCGAGGATGAAATCCGCCAGATCGAAGAAGACCGCGCCAAGGCCGAAAAGGCCGCCGAGCTGCGCGAACAGGATTATCAGCTGGCCTATGCCATCGACATCCTGAAGGGTCTGTCGGCGCTGGGTCCGAACGACTAATCCTTAATCCACCTGATTGTCCAAAGGCCGCTCCATCCGGAGCGGCCTTTTTTAATGGTTTTGTTGTGCAGGCGCAGGCCCCTGAGACCGGATGCATGGTATCGAGGGCTGAACCTGTCTGATGTCAGAGCGTCACTTCAAATCGGTGAAGATCTGCGAGGCAACACCAGCCTCAAGCAGGGCTGCCCTGATCTCATCGATTGCATTGATGTCGGCTGAACTGACGATGACCACGTCATTGACTACCAGCGAATAGAGCGGCGCGTCGGGCGCGAGGTTTGCCAGATATTTCTCGGCCGCGAGCTGAGACTTCGGCCCCCATTTGCCGTCATAGGCCACGCCAATCGTGTATTGCGCGTCCATGGTCATTTCCTTGCTCACGGGTTTGCCGTCGTTCAGATCCAGCAAGACCTTTTGAAGCTGTGCGTCATCGGTGATGCGGTCCGGAACGAATATGTTGGTGCAGGTCTCGACTTCTCTGTATTTGGTGACGGTGTTCTTGCTGGTTTCATTGGCGATGGCGCCGCCAACGATCGCGCCGACGGCAGCGCCAGCATTTTTGTCGGTGACCACCTTGCCGATCACACCGCCAACAATTGCTCCCCCGATGACCTTTTCGGGACTGCCGCCTTTGACGGTCTCCTGATACGGCACCATCTGGGTTTCGCATCTTGTCTCGTATGAACCGGCAAATGCCTGGGATGCCATCAGAACAGCTGTCGCTGCTGTCGCCAAAAGTTTCATGTCACTTTCCTCCTTATGCAGGCAGCATGGTCTTGCCTCTGCATCATATGACCATCAGCCGTTCACCGTCTGGCTAGGCACAGGCTTTGCCGGGGATCCAGTCGGTATTCCCGAACTCCCTATAAAATAAGTGTGCGCTCAACTGTTATTCAATATCATGGGCAGATTCTCCGTGTGCCTAGGCCCGAGGTGCGCGATTCAGGAGAGAGGCTGGTATCCTCCGTTTCCTTGCACTTGATGAGAAGAGATGCCCGGAAACCGGCGGCAACTGGCACCGGTCTGCGTTAGGGTAGGGCATGATGTTTGACCTGCCTGATTCCGAAACGCTTTATGCGGCGCTGCTGGCGCGTGATGAAACCTATGAGGGGCGCGCCTATGTGGGCGTGACCTCGACCGGGATCTTCTGCCGCCTCAGCTGCCCGGCGCGTAAACCAAAGCGTGAGAATTGCCAGTTCCACGCCACACCCGGCGCCTGTATCGAGGCCGGGTTCCGTCCCTGCAAACGCTGCACGCCGCTGGCGGCGGCCGCCGGGGAGGATCCGATGGTGCAGCAGCTTCTGGCGGCGCTGGAGGAGCGCCCCGCCTATCGCTGGCGCGAAGGGGATGTGGCGCGCATGGGGTTTGATCCCTCCACTGTGCGGCGCAGTTTCCGGCGCCATTTTGGGATGACCTTCCTGGAAATGGCCCGCCAGCGACGCCTGCGCGAAGGCTTTACCACGCTCAAGGCCGGAGAGCCGGTGATTGCCGCCCAGATCGAAGCGGGGTTCGAGTCCCCTTCAGCCTTTCGCGCGGCCTTTGCACGGTTGACTGGGCTGGCGCCGGGCAGCTTCCGGCAGGACGCGCTGCTGCTGGCGGATTGGATCGACACGCCGCTGGGCGCGATGATCGCGGTCAGCTGTCCGCACCGGTTGCATCTGCTGGAATTTGCCGACCGCAAGGCGCTGCCGCGGGAAATGGCACGCTTGCAATCCTCGCAACCCGGCGGCATCGGCTTTGGACGGCCTGCGCCCACCCAGCAGGTCGCTGAAGAACTGCAGCGCTATTTCAGCGGTGACAGCGCCCGGTTTGAAACGCCGATTGCGTTGCATGGAAGCGCCTTTCAGCGCGAGGTCTGGGATTACCTACGGGCCATTCCGGCAGGAGAGACCCGCAGCTATTCCCAGATTGCACAGGAGCTTGGCCGCCCGTCGTCCAGCCGCGCGGTAGCGCGGGCCAATGGCAGCAACCAGCTGGCGCTGGTGGTGCCCTGTCACCGGGTGCTTTCGGCGGATGGCAACCTGACCGGTTATGGCGGCGGATTGTGGCGCAAACAGCGGCTCATTGAAATCGAAGCCGACCTTGCAAAGCGTGCACGGCCTCAGGCGGTTTCCACGCAGTGACGCCGAAAGGCGCGTTTCAGCATATCAAGCTCGGCCCGGAGCAGCTCCACTTCGCAGCGCATATCCTCGGCTGCCACATCACCGCCGATCAGGGTGAAATGCGCCAGCGTCTGGTCCGCCGCCGCGTCGGTGATGACAAAACTGTGCACCCCATCGGCGATGGCTTCGGTGGGTACGGT
This sequence comes from Pseudophaeobacter sp. 1A09344, assembly GCF_041008745.1. Taxonomy (NCBI): domain Bacteria; kingdom Pseudomonadati; phylum Pseudomonadota; class Alphaproteobacteria; order Rhodobacterales; family Roseobacteraceae; genus Pseudophaeobacter; species Pseudophaeobacter sp. 1A09344. Next base: position 153,014 of record NZ_JAXGFS010000007.1, on the reverse strand, counting down.
GATGACCAGCTCCCATTCGCCGTCGCGGCTGCCTTCGCTAAGTGCGACCTGTTCAACCGGCTGATCCAGATACAGAACCCGGATGTCCGGCGGCGTCCCCGTGACGGGGGCGTTGCTGATCCGGCCTTCCCATTTGCCATTGCGAAAGCGGATCTTGGTGACGGTCAGGTCGCTCATGTCACGGGTCCTCAGAGGTTGGCGCGGCGGTAGCGCGCAAAAGTCAGGTCGCGCAAGACCACCTGGTTCATGTCCGGTGCTTCGAAAATCAGGTCCAGCCAGATATTCTCGATGCGCTTTTCGTTGAGGTTGGAATAGGCAAGATCGTACTCGACCGTCACCTTGCGGTCGCCCAGCGGCAGTTCCCGCACGATCTGTTCGGTGTTGGGGCCATGGCTGATGTTGAGCCGGGCAAAGATTTCCAGCGGCTTCTCGGTTTCGATGATGCTGTCGACCCGGATCAGATGTTGCCGGGTCAGCCCGCTGCCCGCGTTCTTGGGCAGGGCGATCACCAGTGACAGGAAGGAACCATCGAAACTGAACACATCCATACGCAGGCCAAAGGGTGCGAGGTCCTCTTCACGGGTGTTACGCAGCTGGCGCAGGGTCAGCTCGGAATAGCTGCAATCGTGGAACATCTGCACATCCTCGCCCAGCTTGGCCTTGGACGGGACCGAAGACAGACCAGCGACCGGCAGCGGCCCGCGCCAGGGTTCGGGGCGCCAGGACCAATCGGTGCCATGCGGGCGCGCAAAGGAGGAGGAGCCGATCTGCGGCAGGGCGAGACGTCCGTCCGCAACATGGATCAGCTGGTCCAGCTCGGTCTTGAGTTGCCGCGCCTCTGTGCGTTGGCGGCGCAATTCGGTCAGGGGAATGCTGCCAGCTCCTGCAACGATCCGGCGCCAACGGCGCAAGGCGCGGCGGTGCAGCAGTTTGTCCAGGATCCTGCTCATGACTTCGGTTGCCCTGCCTTTATCGTTGCCGTGGTGGTGTTGCGGTTGGTGCCTGCGCCAATCTAGCCCTGCAACATCAGTCAAATAAACCGGCAATCCGCTTTCTTAGAGAGAGTTTTCCGCCACTGTCACCTTCGGGCGCGCCTGCATGACCGGTCCGGGCATCAGGGCGGGCGAGGGGACGCAATGCGCCTGAGGCGGTGCGGCGGGGGCTGCGATCCGCCGGGGCGCGTTGTGCGACTTCCTCGGGGGCGGGTTCTGGTCGCGATGCTTCCCGTGTCAGCTCCGCCATCTGCTCCAGCAGCGCGGCGCCGCGCTCGGTCAGCAAGGGGCTTTTTGCCGGGGCATAAAGCGCCAGCACGATCACGTGACCCTCCAGCACCATGGCGCCGCGCCAATGTTCGGGGCTGGCTCCGGCGGCGCTGTGTCCCGGCATATCCAATTTAACCAGTGGCAACCGGCCATTCTCGCGGCGGGCGACGATATGGGCGCCGGGCGTGCTGGCTGCCAGATCGGAGACCGATGGCACTCTGCCCTTGGCCGGAAGTTCTCCAAAAGTGGCGGTGATAACGCCCGCGTTGCGACTGCCAAAGAAACCGGGCCCGCCCAGCAGGTCACAGCGCGGCAGCAGGGCAAACCCGTCTGCCGCGTCGCGCCGCAGCATCTTGGGGTCAAAGCAATAACCTCGTGGCGCCGCAAGCACCACCTCGGCGCCCTGCATGCGAACCTCTGTCAGCCTGGAAGGCGTACCTGTGCCACCGGGCGCCGCAAAAGAAAATCCGCCGCCGGGCACCTGGCCGCAGGCGCTGAGCAGGGCGCAGAGACCAAGCGCAGCAATGCCCAGACGGAGCTGCAGGGGCTGCTGCGCGCAGGGCACGCTATCCCGCCGCGCAGAGCACATTGTCCTGATCGTGCCTGTGACAGCCGTCATGATTGCTTTATCCCGCAGATCCCCTGCTCCCCCCGGCATCAGATTATCGTTATCCTGCGTTTACAAAAGGGATAAAGGCCTGAAACACTTACGACAAGAGTGAACACCCGCCCGAGGGGTACCTTGCCAAGGCGCAGCCAGATGCATAGTTACGCAGGATTCTTTCAGACCGGCACAGGCCCGGCCGTGGCACAGGTATCACGATGAAACGTCCGACGCCCATGAGGGCGGGCAGCGGGCCGCTTAAGCGCCCGCAGGATCTGCCCGCGACTCTCTTTTCTTTTATCTGGGCGTATTCGCGCCGCCAGCAGCTGGTCTTGCTGGCGCTGACGGTCCTGACCTTTCCGTTTCTCTACGCCTCGCTGGAGCTGCCCAAGCGGATCATCAACGACGCCATCGGGGCCGAAACGCCTGTCATCATGGTCTGGGGCCAAGATATCGCTCAGGTGGAATACCTGCTGATCCTGTGCTTTGGCTTCCTCGCAGCGGTGGTGATCGGTGGCATGATGAAGATGCGGCTCAACACGCTGAAGGGGATCGTAGCCGAACGCCTGCTGCGGCGGCTGCGCTACACGCTGATCAACCGGATGCTGCGGTTCCCGAAACCCTATTTCCGCACCACCAGCCAGGGTGAGCTGGTGTCGATGATCACTTCGGAAAGCGAACCCATGGGCGGGTTGATGGGGGATGCGGTGGCGCAGCCGGTGTTCCAGCTGGGGCAGATGCTGACCATCGTGGCCTTCCTGTTCATGCAAAGTGTTTGGTTCGGGCTGGTCTCGATCGCGCTGATCCCGCTGCAGGCCTGGCTGATCCCGATGTTGCAGCGGCAGATCAACCTGTTGAACAAGGACCGCATCCAGGAGGTGCGGATGCTGGCCTCGGAAATCGGAGAAACCGCCGCCGGGATGAGCGATCTGCGCGCCAATGGCGGCTGGCGTTACCGGATGGCGCAAGTGTCGGACCGGCTGGGGCGTCTGTTCGAGATCCGCCGCCGGATCTACACCAAAAAATACTTCATGAAGTTCCTCAACAACCTGATCGGCCATATGACACCCTTCGTGTTTTATTCGGCCGGCGGGGTGCTGGCGATCCGGGGCGATATCACGGTGGGCGCGCTGGTGGCGGCGCTGGCCGCTTACAAGGATCTGTCGGCCCCGTGGAAGGAACTGCTGACCTATTACAATCAGGTGCAGGACATGAGTCTGCGCTGGAAAATCATGCTGGAGCGGTTCGCGCCGCGCGGCATGATCGATGCCGAGCTGATCGAAGGCGAGCCGAGCGAGATCCCGCATCTGCGCGGCGATATCGAGTTGCGCAATGTCTCGGTGCGCGATGCCGACGGGACGGTGGTCCTGCAGGATATTTCGCTGACCATTCCGGCGGGCGCCCGCGTTGCGGTCAAAAGCACCAGTGACGCAGAGCGTGCGGCGTTCGGCCAGTTGCTGGTCCGTGAAACCTTGCCGTCGCAGGGCAGCATTCAGGTCTCGGGGCACCGGCTCGACAGCCTGCATCAGGGGGTGATCGCGGCCCGGATCGGCTATGCCTATTCGCATCCCTATCTGTTTTCTGGATCACTTGGCGACAACGTGCTGATGCCGCTGCGCAGCCGCCCGGGCAAGATCAGCCGGGATCAGGCCACCCTTCGCAAACAGGTCGAATCCAAGCGCGCAGGCAACAGTGGCGATCTTCTGGAAGCGGATTGGGTCAATCCCGAATTGGCGGGGCTGGGATCCGAAGGAGATGTGCGCGATTGGTGGTTCCAACTAATCGAGGCAATGGGCATCGACGAGCAGTTGTTCCAGCGCACCCTGCACGCGCGGTTCCAGGATGGCACCCACCCGGCGCTGGTGCAGCATATCATCCGCCTGCGCCCGCTGATCCGGGAACGGTTGGAGGCCGAAGGTCTGGATGATGCCGTCCACCATTTCGATCCCGAGCGGTTCAACCCTGCCATGCCACTGGCGGGCAACCTTTTGTTTGCGGCGCCGTCGCGCGACATCCCGGTCGAAGAATTGCTGGCACCGGACGGGCTGTTGCTGCGACTGGTACGCGAGCAAGGGCTGACCGGGGAAACCATGGGGATCGGTCTTGGCGTGGTGGAAACCCTGATCAAGACCTTTGGACGCGAAGATATCGATCACCCGCTGTTCCAGCGGCTTGGCCTTGAAGAAGATCTCTATCGCCGGATTTGCAGCGCTGCCGAACGCTATGCCGCGCAGGGGGCTGATGATCTGCCCGAGGCAGAGCAGGCGCTGCTGATGACGGTGCCATTCCTTTTGACCGAAGAGCAGATCGGCAGCGGGCTACCGGCCGGGTTCAAGGAGCGTATCCTGAAAATCCGCCAGAGTCATGCGGCCCAGTTGATCGCCCAGACCGGCGGCTTGTTCCGACCTCTGGATCCGAAATCCTACTTTCCGCGGCTGACGGTTCTTGAAAATGCTCTCTTCGGCAAGATCTCGCTGCGGGCTGGGGCGCGGGCAGCGCAGGTTGAATCGCTGGTGGCCGAGGTGCTGGATACCCACGGGCTGCGCAAACGGCTGGCGTTGATCCTTTACGATCTGCCAACCGGACTGGGCGGATCGCTGCTGGAGCCGGTGTTTCAGGAACGGGCCGCCTTTACCCGCGCCGCGATCAAACGGCCGGACATTCTGATCCTGGACAAGGTGCTGGCCAGCCACACGGCGGAAAACCGGCTGCGTACACGCGAAAAGCTGCGCGATCTGATGCCGCAGACCACGATGATCTTCATGGAAGACACCATCCAGCATCCGGAGCGCTACGATCTTTATGTCGAAATCCGCGATGGCCGGATCGACGGGGTCGAGCGGCGCCCACTGGGCAGCCCGGAAGGCGCCGCCGCGGCCGATTTCTCTGCCAAGTTCGATATCATTGCCGCAACCGAGCTGTTCTCGCAGCTGGATGCGCGCAACCAGCGTCTTCTGGCATTTTCGGCTGGCTGGCACGAGGTTCCGGCCGGGGAGATGGTTTTTTCCCACGGCGACAGCGGTGATGCAGTGTACCTGTGCCTGTCGGGCCGAGCCGATCTGACCTTCCCCGATGCGCCCGCCGGGGCGCCGCCGGTGACGGTGATCGAACCCGGGCGGCTGATCGGGGATCTGGCGGTGATTCTGGATCAGCCGCGGACCATGAACCTGCGCGCTACCGAGGATTGCCGTTTCCTGCGCATCGGTGCTGCGGAATACCGCGCGGTGATCGAAAGCGATATCAACGTCGCGCTGCGCTTGCTAGAGACGGTGGCGGGTAATCTGGCGACTGCCCGGGACAAAATGGTGTCCATTGCCCACCAAACGGGCGGTACGATCAGTGAAGACAGACCTCTGAAGGATGCGGATCCGAATGCTGAATAGACAGAATTATTCTGCCCATGAGGCGCTGGTGCGCAGCGCCCGCAGGAAACCGCAGCTGTGGCGGCTGGGGCTTGGGCTGGTTCTGATCTACCTCATCAGCTTTGCCCTGTCCTCGATAGTGCTGCCGCTGCTGGCGGCGCTGTTCCCCGGCGTCTGGCTGCAGGGGCTGCGCGATGGCAGCACGCCGGGGGCGATGCTGGTGCTTCTGGGCGGGTTCCTGTTCATCACCGTGGGCGTGGCGCTGTGCGCGCGGCTGCTGCAGGATCGCTCCTTCCTGTCGGTCGTGGGTCATCCGAGACCGCTGGTCCGGCAGTTCATCCGGGTTAGCCTGTACCTTCTGGCGCTGGGCATCGCCCTGTCGCTGCTGCCGCCCTATGATATGGGGGAACCGCTGCAGCCCAATCTGGAACCGGGGTTGTGGCTGTCGCTGTTGCCGGTGTCGCTGCTGGTGGTGCTGATCCAGACCAGTGCAGAGGAAATCGTCTTTCGTGGCTATATCCAGCAGGGGCTTGCGGCGCGCTTCAAAAGCCCGGCGGTCTGGATCCTTGGCCCGTCAGCCCTGTTCGCGCTCGGCCATTACCTGCCGGCCGAGGCCGGAGAGAATGCGCTTTTGATCACCCTCTGGGCCGGGGTGTTCGGCTGCATGATGGCGGATCTGACCGCGCGGGCGGGCACATTGGGACCTGCCATCGCGGTGCATTTCTTCAACAACGTCACCGCGCTTCTGGTCTTTGCCTCTCCCACCAGTCTGTATGGACTGTCGCTCTACCTGATGCCCTATGAAATGTCCGATGGCGCTGCGCTGCGCCCCTGGCTGGCGGTCGACTTTGCCATGATGCTGGTGACATGGCTCACGGCGCGGCTTGCGATACGCCGCTGATTGCATTTGTGCGCAATGAGTCTTATCTGAGGGGCCAAACAGCCCCTACAGAGGCACGATATGAACTGGATCACCAACTACGTCCGGCCGCGGATCAACTCGATCTTCTCGCGCCGCGAAGTCCCAGAGAACCTGTGGACCAAGTGCGATGAGTGCGGCACCATGCTGTTTCACCGCGAGTTGAAGGACAATCTGAACGTCTGCACCAACTGCGGCCATCACATGCACATCACCCCACGGGACCGGTTCACGGCCCTGTTCGACGGTGGTGTGTTCAGCGAGGTCGAGGTGCCCGAGCCGCTGGCGGACCCGCTGAAGTTCCGCGACCAGAAGAAATACCCAGACCGCATGAAGGCGGCGCAGAAGAAAACCGGCGAAAAAGAGGCCATGCTGGTCGCAGCTGGTGAAATGGGCCGTACGCCCATCGTGGCGGTGGCGCAGGACTTTTCCTTCATGGGCGGCTCCATGGGCATGTATGTGGGCAATGCGATCATTGCCGCCGCCGAAGAGGCGGTAAAGCTGCACCGGCCTCTGATCCTGTTCTCTGCCGCAGGCGGTGCCCGCATGCAGGAAGGCATCCTGTCGCTGATGCAGATGCCGCGCACCACCGTGGCGGTGCAGATGCTGAAAGAGGCAGGCCTGCCCTATATCGTGGTTCTGACCCACCCCACCACCGGCGGTGTGACGGCCTCCTATGCGATGCTGGGCGATGTGCAGATCTCCGAACCCAATGCGCTGATTTGTTTTGCAGGCCCCCGGGTGATCGAGCAGACCATCCGCGAAAAACTGCCCGAAGGGTTCCAACGCGCGGAATACCTGCTGGATCACGGCATGCTGGACCGGGTGACCCCGCGCACCGAGCTGCGTGAGGAGCTGATCACCATCGTCCGCATGTTGATGAGCATGCCACCGCAGGTGCACGGCGATCTGCCTGCGCCGGAACCGGTTGCCGAAGAGTTGCCCGCGCCAGAGGTCGAAAACGACGCGGGATCTGCCGCAGCCGCAGAGGCCGATAGCAAATAGCCCTGTCATAGAAAGAAGCGCCCGCGCTGGGTGCTTTGCCGCGCCCGTCTGCCTGATCCGGCGGGCGGGCTTTTTCATCAGATCCGGTTCGGGAGCCACTCATGACCAAAGCGAGTTCCGACGCCATCCTCGATCGTATGATGGCGCTGCACCCCAAGATCATCGACCTGACGCTGGACCGGGTCTGGCGGCTGCTGGCGGCGCTGGATAACCCGCAGGACAGGCTGCCGCCGGTGATCCATATCGCAGGCACCAATGGGAAGGGTTCGACCCAGGCGATGATCCGTGCGGGCCTCGAAGGGGCCGGAAAATCGGTGCACGCCTATACCTCGCCGCATCTGGCGCGGTTTCACGAACGGATCCGTCTGGCCGGAGAACTGATCTCGGAGGCGCATCTGACTGAGGTGCTCGACGAGTGCTATGCCAAGAATGGCGGTGAGAATATCACCTATTTCGAGATCACCACCTGCGCCGCGCTGCAGGCCTTTGCCCGCACGCCTGCGGATTACACGCTGCTCGAAGTCGGACTTGGCGGGCGGCTGGATGCCACCAACGTGATTGAAAAACCCGCCCTGTCGGTGATCACGCCTGTGTCGATCGATCACGAACAGTTCCTTGGCAATACCCTGGCCAAGATCGCGGGCGAAAAGGCAGGCATCATCAAGCGCGGCGTACCGGTGGTCGTCGGCCCACAGGATGATGAGGCGATGGAGGTGATCGAGGATGTCGCCGCTCGCCTTGGCGCGCCGCTGATCGCCCATGGACAGCACTGGCACGTCTACGAGGAACGCGGGCGGCTAATTTTTCAGGACGAAGCCGGGCTACTGGACCTGCCGATGCCCGCACTGATCGGTGCGCATCAGGTGCAGAATGCGGGGATGGCTCTGGCCGTCCTGCGCCATCTGGGTGCGGATGAGGTGGCTTGTGAGGCGGCGATGGCGCGGGCTGAATGGTCTGCCCGGATGCAGCGGCTGAAGACCGGTCTTCTGGTGGAGGCTGCCGCGGGCGCCGAACTCTGGCTGGACGGCGGGCATAACGCGGCGGCGGGTCATGCGCTGGCGGATGTGCTGGCGGGGCTGCCGAAACGGCCAACGCATCTGATCTGCGGCATGCTGAACACCAAGGATGTGACCGGCTACATGGCACCGCTCGCGCCCCATGTGGAGAGCCTAACGGCCATTTCCATCCCCGGCGAGGCGGCGACGCTGAGCGCTGAGGAAACCGAGACAGCAGCGCAATCCGTCGGCATCACCGCGACTCGGGCCGAAGATGCCCTGTCGGCGCTGCAGGCAATCATCGCCAAAGATCCCTCCGCACGGGTTCTGATCTGCGGATCGCTCTATCTGGCGGGCCATATCCTGCGCGAAAACGGCTGAGGTATTTGGCAAAGGCGGGCAGGGGCGCTCCCGCCCGTCTTCGATCTTGCGATCTCATCCCGTTGGGCGTGGCGCCGCTTGCGCGGCGCGGGGCAGGCTCAGCCGTCCTGTCCCCAATCCTTGTCTTGCATTTCCCGCAGGCGCGAGGCGGTGCGCTCGAACTCGAAGGCACCGTCGCCTTCGACGTATAGATATTCCGGCTCGGCCGCGGCGGTGCAGATCAGCCGCACCTGCGCCTCGTAGAGCGCATCGATGAGGGTGACGAAACGCTTTGCCTCGTTGAAGTTGCTGCGCGACAGGCGCGGGATATCCTCGAGCACCAGCACCTTCACCTCTTCGGCGATGGCCAGATAATCGCCCGGCCCCAGCATCTTGCCGCAAAGGTCATAAAAACTTGCCCGTGCCACGCCATTCCTGAAACCGGGCAGCACCACCTCTCGGCCTTTCACCTCAAGCGTCAGGGGTTGGGCATCACCACCCGACAGATCCTCCCAGATGGCGCGGAGCTGGGCGCGGGAGTCGGCATTCACAGGCGAGAAATAGACCGGTGAGCCCTTGAGACGGTCCTGCCGGTAATCTACCGGGCTGACCATTTCCCAGACCTGCATCTTTTCCTTGATCAGATCGATGAAGGGCAGGAAGAGCTGGCGGTTGAGGCCGTTTTTGTAAAGATCATCTGGCACCCGGTTCGAGGTGGTGACCACGGTGACGCCTGCCTCGAAGAGGGATTCAAACAGCCGCCCCACGATCATCGCATCGGTGATATCGGTGATCTGCATCTCGTCAAAGGCCAGAAGGCGCACGGAGTCGGCGACCTCCTTTGCCACCGGCGCCAGGGCATCCTGCACGCCGCTCTGGCGCGCCTCGTGCATCTTGGCGTGGATCTCCTGCATGAAAGCATGGAAGTGCACCCGCCGCGCCGGGATCCCGTCCAGACTATCGACAAAAAGATCCATCAACATGGATTTACCGCGCCCGACGCCGCCCCAGAGGTAGAGGCCCTTGACCTCTTCCCGAGTAGCCTTGCGGAAGAGGCCCCGTTTCACCGGCGGGGCCATCAGCCCTTCGGCAATACGGTCGAATTCCGGCAGAACAGCTTGCTGCGCCGGATCCGGGCGGATCTGGCCTGCTTCGCTGCGGGTCTGATAAAGCGCGCTAACCTGGGTCATGGCGCCAGCCATAGCGCGCAGGCAGGCGGTTGAAAAGCCATGCGGGCGGATGAAGCAACAAGCGCCTGGCTGGAAGGCAGTCAGGTCACATCAATTTTCCTTATGTGACTGCGCAGATTTCTTGAATTGACCCCGGGGCCGCAATGCCTACCGTCGCAGCTCTGATTTGAAAGGACCCGGCATGAGCAGCGCAGCGGCACAGAAAACACCCTTGTTCACCCCCGTTTTGATCGTGGGCTGCGTGATCATTATGGTCAGCTTTGCGGTGCGCGCCTCGTTCGGGGTGTTCCAGATCCCCATCGCCGAGGAGTTCGGCTGGCTGCGCTCGGAATTCTCGCTGGCGATCGCGATCCAGAACCTCGCCTGGGGGATTGGGCAGCCGATCTTTGGCGCGGTGGCCGAGAAGATCGGTGACAGAAAGGCCATCATCCTTGGCGCGCTGGTCTATGCAGCGGGGCTGGTGCTGAGCGCAGGCGCGGTGACGCCGTTCCAGATGCAGGCTTATGAATGGCTGGTGGGCTTTGGCATTGCGGGCACCGGCTTTGGCGTGGTTCTGGCGGTCGTTGGGCGGGCCAGCTCGGATGAAAACCGCTCGATGTCGCTGGCGATTGTCACGGCGGCAGGCTCTGCCGGGCAAATCTTTGGCGCGCCCTGGGCGGAATGGATGCTGTCCTTCCTGACGTGGCAGACCGTGTTCCTGATCTTTGCAGGCGTGGTGCTGGCGCTGATCCTGACGCTGCCGCTTATGCGCGCGCCGCAGATGGCGAGCAAATCTGAGCTTGAAGAGAGCATGGGCACCATCCTGATCAAGGCCTTCAAGGATCCGTCCTATACGCTGATCTTCCTCGGATTCTTTAGCTGTGGCTATCAGCTGGCGTTCGTGACCGCGCATTTCCCGGCCTTCGTGACCGAGATGTGCGGGCCGATCATGCCGGGCGGCGCGCTCTATAGCCTCGGGATCACTTCGACCTCGGCGCTGGGGGCGGTTGCGATCTCGCTGATCGGGGCGGCAAACGTCGGCGGCACCCTGCTGGCGGGATATCTGGGCAACCGCTACTCCAAGAAATACCTGCTGGCGGCGATCTATACCGGGCGGACCATCGCGGCGGCGGCCTTCATCCTGGTGCCGATTACGCCGACGTCAGTGATCGTCTTCTCCATCGTCATGGGGTCGCTGTGGCTGGCGACGGTGCCGCTGACCTCGGGCCTCGTCGCGCATATTTACGGGCTGCGCTATATGGGCACGCTTTATGGGATCGTGTTCTTCAGTCACCAGCTCGGCAGTTTCCTCGGTGTCTGGCTGGGCGGGCGGATGTATGATGCCTATGGCGATTACACCTTCGTGTGGTGGATCGGGGTGGCCGTCGGGGCCTTCAGCGCCATCGTGCATTTGCCGGTGCGGGAACGCCCGCTGGGGAGCGTGGCGGCGTGAAGTGAATTCAGCCGGTGCCGAATGCCGCAGCAGTGTCGGCTTCGCGGCGTAACGTCCAAGAATGCTTCTTAGCTCCGCGATGATTTTTGAACCTGGGCGCTAGCCTTGAGCATCACGTCGTGTGACGGAAGCAGCCGTGCTGGCATGTCGCCCAAGACAACTTTAACGATTGCATCCCGCATCGTTTACCCGTTTCTATGAGTATCACTGTGATACAGTGGATGGGTCCATTCGAGGCTCGGCCGCCGTATCGTGAGGTAAACCATGCAAATCAATAATACTTTTAGCACTTACACGACTTCGCTATTTCAAGAGCCCAAGGCGGCTGATCCGGCTGGACAACCTGCTGCATCGCCCGGCCCGGCCAGTGTTTTTAGCCGTGGTGTCAGCACAGACATGACTGGCGTCTATTCTGATCCAAGGGTTACGTCGGTTGGCCCGGCCTCGCTGTCGCGAAAGACGCAGGATGTTCTCGAAAAGATCCAATCTCTCGTCAGGAATGAGTTGGAGACTATTGGCGCGGTTTTCCGCGGGCTGGCAAATCAGGATCTTGAACTTGAACCAGGAGAAGGCCTGCCGGAGGACACGATACTGTCCGGTTTGGAGCTTGAGCAATCTCAGAAGCTGTCCGATGACACAAAAGCAGCCGGTCTGTTGCAGATGAAATTCAGCCTGCAGTCCTCCCTTGCGTCGCAGGGCGCAGAGATGCTCAGTAATGCCCGGTCGATCTTGTTTGGTGAGCAGTACGTAGGCATGACCGAAGAAGAGCTCATCGATCATCAGATCAACGCGATGGTCGATATGCAAATGAATGCAATCAAAACCACGTTTGAGATGGCGCGCAGTGATGAGTTCGGGCAATTCGCGGGGGATGCCACGGAACGGACGGAGCTTGGCGAGCCGCTACAAGAGGATGATTTGGCGGCAATACGCGCCGATCTTCTGGCCAAACGGCGGGACGAATTCCAGCGTGGCGAGTTGAGACTCCAGGTTGACGTCTTCTCCAGCGTACATGCCGCCAACTATGATAAAGGCTATGCGACACTGGATACTGCTGGAGAAGGGCTGGTCGTTCAGCCGGAAAACGGCGTTGCCTTTGATGCTGACTGGACCATGTCAGAGGCAAGGCAAAGCCAATTCACTCGGATGTTTGATGGCATCACGGTGGTCGATGGTGAACTCGTCCTCGATCCAAGCAAGGAGAACCGTTTCACTCTTAGTGTCCTGAGCTTCCTTGAAAAATCTGGTGAGATTGGGTTGGAGTACCTCCGAGACGCGCGTGCGTGATGTCGCGCGCCTTGGCCTCCAACCCTGATGCTGTTCGTTCTTCGGGCTCAAAGGTGACTTGCATCGACAGGACGTCAGAAAACCGCAGCTCCTCTGGCGAGATCAAGAATTGATCAGGCTTGCTCCGTGTCCCTTCAAGATTTCATAGGTTTTGATTATTAACCGCACGTCAGCCCTTCGCGCGCCATTTCTCCAGAATATGACGGCTGGTCATCAGGTCCAGATGGGCGCCGCCGCCGTTCTTGAACAGGGTGATCGCCTCGGGATCATAGGCCGGGAAGCTGTCGAGGGAATAGAAATCCGCCAGCACATCGCCGCGCTGGATGACGCCCTCGGACAGCGGGATCTTGAACTCACCGATGTGATCCAGCGTGGTGTCGAAACTGTCGCAATAGATGCGCGCGCGGCAGAGCGCCTCGTCATCGGTCTCGCGCATGTCAGGGCGGTAGGCACCGATCAGGTTCAGGTGCTGGCCGGGTTTCAGCCATGCGCCCTGAACCACGGGGGTCGATGACATGGTGGAGGTGACGATGATATCGGCCGAGCGCACGGCGGCTTCAAGATCGGCGGCGACCTCGATCTGCGGATAGCTGGCCTTCATCTCTTCGGCCTTGGACTGGGTGCGGTTCCAGACCCGGATCTGGGCGCGGGGGTAGGCGGCACCAAAGGCCTCGACCAGCGATCCGGCGACGGTGCCCGCTCCGACGATCAGGATGTCGCGGCTGTCGGGGTTGGCCAGACGCATGGCGCCAAGCAGGCTGTCGCCCGCGGTCTTCCACTTGGTCACCAGGTGGAAATCCACCAGCGCGTCCAGGGTACCGTCCTGATCGGAGTAAAGACAGACCGCGCCATTGACCATCGGCTTGCCCGCCTTGGGATTGCCGGGAAAGATCGTCGCCGTCTTTACGGCCAGCCCCATGCCATCGATCCAGGCGGATCGGCTGAGCAGCGTGTCGGGATCGCGGTACAGAAAGGTATCGCCGATTTCCGCCTTGGGCAGATCATGCCCCTTGGCCAGCGCCTCGGTGAAGCCGACCCAGTCCAGCAGGGCCTCGCCCTCTTTGAAACCGATGGATGGAATGCTCATTTTGCCTCCTCTGGGGTCAAAAGCCCCTCTGCCACCAGGCGCGCGGCCCAGGTGTCGGGTGTGGTGAATAGATGGGTATGCCAGCCGCGTTGCGCGGCGGCGTCAATGTTTTCGGGGCGGTCATCGGTGAACAGCAGGCGCTCCGGCGCAATGCCTGTGTCGCGTTCCAGATGCGCGTAGATCTCGGGCTCGGGCTTGATGGTGCGCAGATCGCCCGAAACAAAGGCCCGATCGAATTCATCGAAGAAGGGATAGGTCTGGCGCGCCACCGCAAAGGTGCCGACACCGAAATTGGTCAGGGCAAACACTGGGATGTCGCGGGCCTGTAGCGCTCGCATCAGTCGCACCGAGTGCGGGATCTCGGGAGAGGCCATTTCGATCCAGCTGTCGTGCCAGTGGCGGATTTCCTCGGACCACTCCGGGTGACGCTCGGCCAGCCCGTAGACCGAAGCGCGGAAATCATCGCCGCGGTCCACGCCCAGATTCATCCCGTGAAGGTCTACCTCGGCGAACAGCCTCTTGCGGCGCTCGGGGCCAAGGCGGGCGTCAAAGAAGGCCTCGGGGTTCCATTCGATCAGCACGCGGCCAATGTCGAAAACGACGGCGTCGATGGGCATCTGCTGCTTCCTGTTCCGTTACATTACCCGACCGAACGTGGGCGCGGGCGGGCCACCGGGCGGCTGCGCCGGGTTTCCCGCCAGACTGAAACAAGGCCGGCGCCGATGATCAAGGCCGAACCGGCCCAGACCGGCAGATCGGGCCATTCATCGAACACCAGAACGCCCCAGAGCACGGCCATCGGCATGGCGATATACTCAAACGGCGCGGCCAGTCCTGCTTCGTTCAGCCGGTAGGCCTGGCTGACCAGATAGCCGCCAACGGATCCGGCCAGTCCGACCCCGATGAACAGCCACCAGTCCTGAGGCGCGGGCCAGACCCAGGCGCGCAGGATGTAATCCACTGCGGCGTTGTCGCCGGTGGCAAACCGCCCGTCACCGGTGAAAAGGCCGACCAGCGCGCTGACCACAAGAAAGCCGAAGGTGGGGTAGAACGACAGGGTCGCCGCCTTGTCGGCGCCGCCCGCCCGGCGGGTTAGCACGTGCAGCGTGGCATAGCCGCAGGCGCCCAGGAATGGCAGGATCGCGGCGGCCTGGAAACTGCCGGGGCCGGGCCGCATGATGATCAGAATGCCAAGGAACCCCACAGCCACTGCACCCCAGCGCCAGGGACCGACGCGTTCCTTCAGCACAACGACCGACAGGGCAGTCACGATCAAGGGCGTGGCAAAGGCGATGGCGACGGCCTCGGCGATGGGCATGATGGCCAGCCCGGTGAAAAAGCAGATGTTGGCAAACAGCACCGCGCAGCAGCGCATCAGGTGCAGTTTCGGCTGACGGGTGCGCAGGATGTTAAATCCCCCTTCGAGGGGAATAATCACCGCCGCCAGCACCAACAGCGCCACCACAGAGCGGACCATGACCACCTGGTAAAGCGGGTAATCCCCGGACAGGAATTTGAAGATCACGTCGATGACGGAGAAACTGATGGCCGATCCGGCGGCGGCCAGAAGCCCCAGAACGCTGACTTTGATTTCCTGACTCATGGGCCCCCCTGCACGCTTGCCTGATCAGTGACGGAGTTGCCTCTCCGCCGCAAGGCTCTGGGTGAGACTTTGTTGCCGGAAAATTGTTTTCGTTCAGGACTGTTTGGCGGCCCGGATCTCGCGCTCCAGACTGTCCAGAAACCGCGAGCGGTCCGCTTTGGTGAAGCCCTTGCCGCTGCCCCCCGCGCCAAGCGGGTTGGCGGCGCGCAGGTCGGCCATCAGGTCGCGCATCGCCAGCTGCTGGCCAATGTTGGCCTCGGTGAAGCGTTCGCCATTGTGGCGCAGTACCCGGGCGCCGGTCTCGATGCATTTGGCGGCGAGAGGGATATCGCCGGTCACCACCACATCGCCTGGTCCGCAGCGTTCGGCGATCCACATATCGGCCACATCGGCGCCTTCGGAGACGATCACGGTTTCCACCAGCGGATTGGCCGAGGGGCGCAAGCCGCCATTGGAGACCACGAACATCTTCAGCCCGTGACGGGTGGCGACCCGCTCGGCCTCTGCCTTGACCGGGCAGGCGTCGGCATCGATGTAAAGCGCGCTCACTCTTTCGCCTTTTTAGGCTCTGATTTCTCGGGAGCTTTGGTCGGCTGCTTCACCTTGAACTCATCCGGGATGGGCATCCGGTTGAAGGCATCCAGACCCGCGATCTTGTAGGCCTCGGCCAGGGTCGGGTAGTTGAAGGTGTTCTGGACGAAGTATTCCACCGTGCCCTGAAGGTTCAGCACCGCCTGGGCAATGTGAATAAGCTCGGTCGCGCCTTCACCGACGATCTGAACCCCCAGCACTCGGCGGGTTTTGAGTGAGAACAGCATTTTCAGCATGCCGTGTTCCAGCCCCATGATATGCCCGCGGGAGGTTTCGCGGAACCGCGCGATTCCGACCTCATAGGGCACACCGCGCTCCTGTAGCTCTTCCTCGGACATGCCGCAGGTGGAGATTTCCGGCACCGAGTAGATGCCATAGGGGAACCAAGGGCTTTCGGGGACGGTGGGCGTCTCCAGCGCGTGACAGGCGGCGACGCGGCCCTGCTGCAGGGATGTGGAGGCGAGCGAGGGGTGCCCGATCACATCGCCGGTGGCATACACATGCGGCACCGAGGTCTGGTAGGTCTTGCGCTCGACGCTGATGCGGCCTCGGTGGTCGGTCTCCAGCCCCACGGCCTTGAGGTTCAGATTGTCGGTATTGCCCATGCGTCCGGCCGCGAACAGCAGCATTTCACCGCGCACATGGCGGCCATTGGCCATGCTGACCTCGATATGGCTGCCTTCGTCCTCGATCTTCTCGATGGCCGAGCCAAGCCGCAGGTCGACACCGTTTTCGCGGATCTGATGGGTGAAATCCTCGATGATGGTGCGGTCGATGAAATCCAGGAAGGTCTCGCGCGGCTCGATCAGGGTCACTCGCACATCAAGCGCCGAGAACATGGTGGCATATTCCACGCCGATGACCCCGGCGCCCACCACGATCAGCGAGCGCGGGATTTCCTCCATTTCCAGGAATTCATCGCCATCGACCACGGTCTTGCCGTTAAAGGGCACGTCATCGGGGCGATAGGTGCGGGTGCCGGTGGCGATCAGGAATTTCTCGCCGGTGACCCGGGTGGTGTCGCCGGCTTCTGTCGCCACTTCAATCTCGTTCGGACCGGTAAAGCGCGCAAGCCCTGCCAGCCAGTCCACGTGGTTGCGGTTGAACTGGTGCTCCAGCACGTCCACCTCGTGGTCCAGCGTCATATGCAGGCGCGCCTTCAGGTCCTCGGCGTCGATCTGATCCTTCACCCGGTAGGCGCGGCCGTAGAAACTGCGCTCGCGCCAGCCGGTGAGGTTCAGCACCGTTTCTCGCAGGGTTTTCGACGGCACCGTGCCGGTGTGCACCGAAACGCCCCCCAGCCGGTCCTTGCGGTCGATGACCAGCACCCGCCGCTTGAGTTTCCCGGCCTGAATGGCGGCAGTCCGGCCCGAGGGGCCAGAGCCGATGATGACAAGATCGTAGTCGTACTGGCTCATGTGGTTCGGTCCTTTTGCGGATCAGTCCCGGTACAGCGCCTCGGCGTGAAACGAGACATGCTCTTCCATGAAGGTGGAGATGAAGAAATAGCTGTGGTCATAGCCCGGTTGCAGCCGCAGCGTGGCCTGCTGGCGGCGTTCGGCGACAGCCTGTGCCAGGGCTTCGGGGCGCAGCAGCTCATAGAACTGGTCGGCGGTGCCGGTATCGACAAGAACCGGTCCGGCAAAACCGGTGTCGCGCATCATCAGGCTGGCGTCATGTTTCGCCCATGCCGCCTCATCCGCGCCCAGATAGGCGGTCAGCTGCTTGCGGCCCCAGTCGCTGGCGGTCGGGTTGCAGATCGGCGCAAAGGCCGAGACCGAGCGGAACCGTCCGGGCAGGTTCATCGCCAGCGTCAGCGCGCCATGGCCGCCCATGGAGTGGCCGGAGATCGCTTGCCGCTCCAGATCGACCGAGAAATTTGCGCCCAGAAAGGCGGGCAGTTCTTCGGCGATATAGTCCCACATCTGGTAATGCGGCGCCCAGGGATTCTGGGTGGCGTTCACGTAGAACCCCGCGCCCTTGCCCAGATCATAGTTTTCATCGTCGGCCACATCGTCGCCGCGCGGCGAGGTGTCGGGGAAAACAATGGCAATGCCCTGCTCCGCGCACCAGGCCTGCGCGCCCGCCTTGGTCATGGCGTTTTCATGGGTGCAGGTCAGCCCCGACAGGAACCACAGGAGCGGCACCGGACCATCCTTTGCCTCTTCGGGCAGGAACAGGCCAAAGGTCATATCGCAGTTGGTGACCGTGCTCTTGTGCCGGTAGACGCCCTGCACGCCGCCAAAGCATTTGTTTTCCGATACGGTTTCCATGGTGAGGCTCCTTGCAAATGAGTGCCTATCAGCTACCCGTCGGCGGGGGCCGGGTCCAGTGTTGCGGCGCCCTGTCGCAGCCTTTTTGCGTCAGAAGCTTTGCAAAAGACTGAACGGGGGGCGGTTGGTGGAGATTAAAGTCCAGACGCCCAGGCGATAGCCAGCGGTACGGTCAGGATCGACAGCGCGGTCGAAATCAGAATCGCCGCTGAAACCCGGTGCGGCGCGACGTTGTAATGCTGCGCTAGCATGTAGACATTGCCCGCCACCGGCAGCGAGGCTGCCGCGATGGCCACCGAGGCCGGAAAGCTGGCGACGGGCACCAGCCACAACACGCCAATGGCAACGCAGAGCGGATGCAGCACCAGCTTGGCAAAGCTGAGCCAGACGGCAACCTGCATGCGCTCGGCCGATTTCGAGGCCAGCGAGGCGCCGATGGCAAAAAGCGCGCCGGGAGTGGCGGCGCCGCCGAGGATCGACAGGAAATCATTGACCGGCGCCGGGATCGGTTGCGCCGAGGCAGACCAGGCCAGCCCGGCAACGATGGCCACGATCATCGGATTTCGCACTAGTCCCATTGCGACCAGTTTCAGGGTGCGCGGACCCAGCCCCGATCCGCGCCCGGCATTGATTAGGATGACGATGAGCGAGGAGAACACCACCAGATCGACGCTCAGCACCACCATCATCGGCCCGATGGAGGCTTCGCCAAACAGGATCGCCATCATCGGCAGGCCAAGGAAGCCGACGTTGCCGATGGCGGCGCATTGCGCCTCGACCGCTGCGGTGGGCACGTCCAACCCCCTGAGGGCCGCCACTGCCGTGGCGATAAGGTAGACCGCGACGGTGCCAGCCAGATAGCCGAGGATCAGGTTGGGATCGAAAACCTCGGCAAAGGACAGGTTGGCGGCAAAGCGGAAAATCATCGCCGAAAGCGGGAAGAAGAAGACGAACTTCGTCAGATAGGCCGTGGCCTCTTCGGTGAAGAACCGCGTGCGCCCGGCCCAGTAGCCAAGGCCGATGATCGCAAAGAAGGGCAGGGTTCTGAAGAATATGTCAGCCATCGCTGAACTGGTAACCTGATTTTACCAAAACGAAAAGCCTGATTGCGCTCGTGGGTGACCTGATTGGGCAGGCGGGAGGAAGAGAAGAGCGCGCGCCTCCCGCCCGTCGCCTCTGCATGAAACATGCAGGGCTCCCGTTGGGCCGCGCCGCGCTGGCGCACGGCAGGGATATGCTTTGGCTATGGTTTTTCCTGCTTCGGCCTGTGCGCCGGTGGTGATGGTGCGCAACCCGCCGCGCGTCGGCGCGGCGCTACGCCCAACGGGAAGGGGGCAGGCCTTGGGCCTGTTGCCGGCGGGCGGGAGCATTCCGACGCTGTAGCTCTGGACGGTCAGCCGCTGCCGATCAGGGCGCCCGCGCCCAGAACCAGTGCTCCCCCCAGAACCACCTGCAGCGTGGCGCGCCAGAACGGTGTCTCCATGTATTTGTTCTGGATCCAGGCAATTGCCCAGAGTTCCACGAACACGATGACAAAGGCGATGGTCGTCGCGGTCCAGAACTCGGGGATCAGATAGGGCAGGGCGTGGCCAAGCCCGCCGAGCGTCGTCATTACCCCCGAGGCAATGCCCCGTTTCATCGGCGATCCGCGCCCCGACAGCTCTCCATCGTCCGAGGCTGCCTCGGTAAAGCCCATGGAAATACCCGCCCCCACAGAGGCAGCAACGCCGACCAGGAAGGTCGTCCAGGTGTCCTGCGTGGCAAAGGCGGTGGCAAAGATCGGCGCCAGGGTGGAGACCGAACCATCCATCAGCCCGGCCAGCCCCGGCTGCACCCAGGTCAGCACGAACTGCCGGTGCGCGGTGCGGTCTTCCTCAGATCGCGCATCGCCCGTCAGATGCGCCTCTTCCAGCTCGGCGGCGGTGTCGCGGTGACCCGCTTCGGCGGCCGCCAGATCGCCCAGCAATTTGCGGGTGGCGGCGTCCTGGGTGCGGGCTGCTGCGGCGAGGTAGAAGCGTTCGGCCTCCGCCTCCATCGCCTTGGCTTCTTCGCGGATCCGCTCAAGGCTGAGGTTCTCCATCAGCCAGATTGGGCGACGGTTGTAATAACCGGCCACGTGTTCGCGCCGGATCAGCGGGATCGCCGGGCCAAACCGCTGTTCATGCAAGGCGATCAGCCGGGCGCGGTGCTCATCCTCTTCGGCGGCCATGCCATCGAACATCTTCGCGGTGGCAGGAAAATCCTCCCGCAGCCGCGCGGCATAGCCGCGATAGATCCGGGCGTCGTCTTCTTCGGATGAAATGGCCAGCGCCAGGATCTCCTGGCCGGTCAGGTCCGAAAACCGTTTTCGCTGTGGAAGAAAGCGCATTTGGGCCTCATCTTTTTAGAATGGTTCTAACCATATGAGCCTGAGGACAAAGCGCAAGACCCATCGGCAGAGGCGCGCTGCGGCAGAGTGCAGCATTTGTCGTTGTTGCTCATGCTTTGACGTCGGGTGTTCCGGGTGCTGCTGGAGTGTTGATGACTGGGGAGTTGTTGAACAGCGGATGGGTAGGCTAAAGTGATCCGGTCATCCCGCCAGCGCCACGAGGACCGGTCATGAATGAGCAAGCCAGCATTGTCAGGACCGGACGTAAGTTTGACCAGGTTCTGGAAGGCGCGCGCGAGGTGTTCATGGCCGATGGTTTTGAAGGCGCCAGCGTCGACGATATCGCCCGTGCTGCGGGTGTGTCCAAGGCAACGCTCTATAGCTATTTCCCCGACAAGCGCCTGCTGTTCATGGAAGTTGCCCGCAACGAATGCGCCCGTCAGGCGGATGCGCCGATGGATCTGGCCGGGGCCTGCTGCACACCGCGTGATGTGCTTTGCGCTGCCGGGCGGCACATCCTGTCGGTCAGCCTGTCGGAATTCGGCCTGCGCATGTTCCGGATCTGCGTGGCCGAGGCAGATCGCTTCCCGGATCTTGGGCGCCAGTTCTATGAAAGTGGGCCGATGGTGGTCAGGGCCCGGCTGCGCGATTACCTGAAAGGCGCGGCTGCACGGGGGGAATTGCAGATCGAGGATTTCGACCTTGCCGCGGATCAGTTTGCCGAATTGTGCCGGGCCGATCTGGTGCCGCGTCTGATCTTCAACATCGATACCGAGTTTTCGGCCGAAGAGCGCGAGCGGGTGATCGCAGGGGCGGTGGAGCTGTTCTTGGCCCGTTATGGTGGCTGACCGGGACGAGCCTGTCCTTAGTCTGTGTCGCCTGCTTCGGCGCAGCGCAGTGCCGTTGATGGAGGCCCGCCCTCTGGGCGACCCTCCTGTGTCACGTCTCCCTCAGTGGGTGATGAAATCGTTGGGCGCATTCCGGTAGGTTTCGTGGCAGCTGAGGCAAGCCTGCACCATGCTGGGCACCGTCCGCAGCAGTCCGTTCAGGGTATATGCGTTCAGCTGTTTGGCGGCGTCCTTGGCGGTCTCTGCCCGGGTTTCGAAATCATCCCATTGTTGCCAGATCAGCGGGTTGGCGTGTGAATTCGGATCCATGCGCGGTTTCTTGAACCGTTTGCGGATGTCGCCTGTTGTTTTCACCAGCGTGCGCCGGGCGGCCTTGGCCTTGGAGGCGTTAAAGCTGGTGCGCCCGGCCATCATGTCAGCCAGCGTGGTAATGGCCGCTTTCTGGGTGGCCATCAGCTCGACCCGCCGCTTGACGTGCTTGTCCGCGATCGGTGCGGCTGCATCCAGTTGCGCACCTGCCAGGGCCAGACCCAGCACCAGAAGGGCAGGAATGCTGCGCAAGCCGCGCGGCGAGACAGAGGGCATGAGCGGATGCGTCATGAGCGCGGCTCCTGTGTGTGGGGGTGGATTGACCGAATCGAATGATTGGAACAAATGTAGAACATAGGCGGTGCCGACTGCTTGTTTTCGAAAATATTGGACCATCAAACCGGATCGTGTCATGTCCCACCGCCGCATATTGTCGCTCTGGTTTCCGCGTCTCGGAGCAGAGCGTGTGATGCGCGCCGGGCGTGGCAGTCTTGCCGGGCCTCTGGCCATTGTGGAGGAACTTTCCAACACACAGGTTATTTCTGCGTTAAATGAGGCGGCCGAGGCCGAGGGGCTTTTTGTTGGGCAACCGCTGCGTGATGCCCATGCCATTTGCGCTACGCTCTTGACTCGTAAGCGCAATATTCCGGCGGAAACGGCTTTTTTGATGGCTCTTGGGCGCTGGGCGGGCAAGTTCAGCCCCTGGGTTGCGCCGCAGGTCCCGGATGAAATCAATCTCGACATGACCGGCTGTTCACATCTTTTTGATGGCGAGGCGGCCCTGCTGACGCAGATCGATGCGGACTGCGCGGACATGGGGATCACGGTGCGGATGGGGCTGGCCGATACACTGGGCGCGGCCTGGGCGCTGGCGCGCTATGCAGGGCAGGGGGCCGGGTTGCCGGTGGACCGGTCCGGCGATGCCATCGATCAGGAGGCCCGCGCCACCCGCGCCCGCGCGGCCCGCATATCTGTACGCCCGGCGGCGCCGGGGCAAGGGGCGCCTTCGGGCAAGGCGGGGCGCAGGCACTGGACCCGGGGCGGTGCGGCACCGCAGGCGGTCGAGCTGTCGCAGCAGCCCGAACGGATCGCGCCGGTGGGGCAGGCGCACCGGGTTCTGGCGCCCCTGCCAGTGGCGGCCCTGCGGCTGGAGGCGTCAGCCGTGGCGCAGCTGGGCCGACTTGGCCTGCGGCAGATCGGCGATCTCCTGGATCAGCCCCGGGCCAGTCTGGCGCGGCGCTTTGGCCGGGGGCTGGTACTGCGCCTTGATCAGGCCATGGGCAGCACCCCGGAACCGGTCTCCCCGGCGGGGGTGCCTGACAGTTTTGCGGTGCGCCTGACCCTGCCCGAGCCGATCGGCCTGGTGGAGGATCTTCAGGCAGGGATCGATCGGATGCTGCCCCGGCTTTGCGCCTTGCTTGAGGAACGCGGCAAGGGCGCGCGTCTGCTGCGGCTTGAGGCGCACCGGGTCGATCAGGCGGCCCAGATCGTGACCGTCGGTCTGGCGCGACCCAGCCGGGACCCGGACCGCATCCGGCCGCTGCTGGCGATGAAGATGGAGCAGATCGACGCGGGGTTTGGCATCGAGATGCTACGTCTTGAGGCCATGCAGGCCGAACCCATCCATGCCCGCACCCAGGCAGGTCATCTGGAGGCTACTGCCGCCGCCAGAACCCGGCAGGCGGGCGGGCAGACCGTGGCGCTGGAAGATCTGATCGGACGTATCGGCGCGCGGGTCGGGCTGGAGGCGATCACCCGGCGCCACCCGGTCGAGACGCATATCCCGGAAAAAACAGCCAAGGTGCTGGCCGCCGCCTGGTCAGAGCCTGCGCAGGACTGGCCCGCAGCGCCCCATGCGCGCCCCTTGTTGCTGTGGCGCCCGGAACTGGTGATGGCCCCGGATGTGCCCCAGGTGCCCGAACGGTTCCGCTGGCGCGGGCGCGACTGGGAGCTGGCCACCGCCGAAGGCCCCGAGCGCATCGCCCCGGAATGGTGGTTGGAGGATCCGAACTGGCGAACCGGAGTGCGCGATTACTGGGTGGTGGTGACCACCTGCGGGGCCCGGTTGTGGTTGTTCTTTGCCCATGGCGCGGCGCTGTCGCGGGGTTGGTTCTGCCAGGGCAGTTTTGCCTGAGCGTGCCCCCGCCCGCGGCGCCGATCCTTCGCTCTGCGCCGAAGTCTTTGTCCTTGGGGCCGGGGGCGGCAGCGCCTAGGGTTATCAGATGAACAGACCAGACCCGCATAAGCCCCCGCAGACCCCGCGTTTTGATATTCTGGGGCAGGCCATCGGCGATGCCAGCCGCACCCGGATGCTGTGTGAGCTGATGGAGGGGCGGGCCTATACCAACAAAGAGCTTGCCGCAGCCGCCGGGATCACGCCGCAGACGGCGACCGCGCATTTGCGGATGTTGCAGGAGGCCGGGCTGGTGGTGGCGGAGAAACGGGGCCGCTGTGTTTATCACCGGCTGTCCGGGGCCGAGGTTGCCCAAGCGCTGGAACAACTGGCCGCAATCGCCCCTGCCGACAGTCTGTATCTGGCGCAGCGCCGCAAGGCGGGTGGACTGGCCGAGGTGCGCAGCTGCTATGATCATCTGGCCGGGCCGTTGGCGGTGGCGATGACGCAGGCCTTATTGCGCCGGGGGATGCTGGCAGAACGGGACGGCGGGTTCGATACCGTCCCATCCGATCTGTGGGCGCCGCTTGGGGTCACTCTGCCGGATCCGCAACGCAGCGCGCGCCGGCCCTTTGCCCGGCCCTGTCTCGACTGGACCGAACGGCGGCTGCATGTGGCGGGACCGCTGGGGCGGCAACTGCTGTCTTATGCGCTGGAGCGCGGCTGGATGCTGCGCCGTCAACACAAGCGGGGGCTGACCCTCACCGCGCCGGGCCGCAGGGCGCTGCAGCAGATCCTGGGGCTGGAGTTGTCCGGAAGCGCGACGGAATTGAGTGGGGGAGGACCCCATGTCTGAAACCAGATCTGACAGGCAGGATCAACGCTACACCGTTCAGACCGGAACCCGGCTGCTGGTGCAGGTGCCAAAGGGTGACGCCGCAAAGGTGATGGATGCGATTGTCGCCTGTGATCCGTTGCGCTGGGGCGATTATGATCAGGTGGGGTTCACCACCGCGACGGGGGTGCAACAGTTCCGCTCGCTTCCGGGCGGGGTCAACCGGGCCAGCGAAGCGGCGGTAGAGGTGCCTTGCGTCGAAGTGCAGGTCTTTGTGCCGCGAACTGGCGCTGATCTCGATCCGCTGCTACGGGCGATCTATGACGTTCATCCCTATGAAGAGCCGGTGATCCAGCTGCTTGCGGCCAGCCGCACCCGGCATATCCGGGGACAAGACGAAGGCAATCCCAACCGGTTCTGGAACCGGGCGGGTGCGGATTGGGTGCCCGATGTGCATCGCAGCGATGGGGGCGTGCGCGTCGAAACCGCTTGATTCCCGCCCGGATTGACGCGAACCTGATATCATGAGCTTTCAAAACACGGCGTCATTCCCCGGGGCTGGCATCCCAGAACAGGTTTCATTCGACCGCAAGGAACTGTCGGTGATCCTTTCCCTTTACGGTCGCATGGTGGCTGCAGGGGAGTGGCGAGACTACGGGATTTCCTCGCTGCGGGAATGCGCTGTCTTTTCGGTGTTTCGGCGCACCGCTGAACACCCGCTCTACCGGATCGAAAAACGCCCCAAGCTGCGCAACCGTCAAGGGCAGTATTCGGTGGTGGGCATCGACGGCCAGATCCTGAAGCGGGGGCACGATCTGAAAACCGTGCTGCGGGTGCTGGAGCGCAAGCTGATCCGCGCCGTCGACTGAGCCTTTTGTTAGTCCCTCAAACCAGGAGGCTCCTTTTCAGGATAAACGTTTGTGCGCAGTGACGGGGCCATCGCCCTGTTCGGCGATCCGAGTGATTGCGGCTTCCAGGGGTTCGATCGCCACGGCCATGTCATGGGCATTGGCGTGGATGATGCTCTCGCCGTCGCGCACCAGGGCAACATGGCCTTTCCAGAACAACAGATCACCGCGCATATAGGTGCTGCCTTCGGGCAGGGCGCGGCCCAGATCCCGCTCTTGCGGGCCGCTGTCGCCGGGACAGGCAATGCCGCAGGCCATCAGCGCGACTTGCACCAGCCCGGAACAGTCGATGCCAAAGCGGCTGTCGCCGCCCCAGAGATAGGGCGTGCCAAGGAACCCTTCGGCCACGGTAACCGGATCTTGCATCAGGCTGCCGATGGGCATCAGATGCGTCGCGGGGACATGCCCCAGTTCGGTTGCCGCGAAACGCCCGGAGGTTTCGCTGACCCGCAGCAGGCTGCCAAAGCTGAGACTGCATTGGTCCGCCGATTTGAAATCGGGTTTCGCATAGGCATGGGTCGCCGGGGCGCTGACCCAATGGGTTGCTTCCAGCGGCGCGGTCAGGGCCGCCACCGGGACATAGCCGGTATATCCATCCTTCTCGGCCCGGATCTGCGCCCAGCCATCCTGTGAGCTGAGAACCAAGACCGGCGCCCCATAAAGAAACTGCCGGTCGCGCGGGCCATCGGGACGTCGCAGAACATCGACAACGGGCAGGGCGATTCGCGCGCGCTCCTGCGCAGCGGTGTCCATCACGGGGCCGCTCATAGGTTCAACATCTCCGGCAGCGCGGCAAAGATCGCCCGCGCGCCCTGACCGACACCGCCCTTGGGGCGGGCAGGGGCGGTGCTGGGCGTCCAGCCATAGATGTCGAAATGCATGTAGCGGCTGTTGCCCGCAAAGCGGCGCAGAAAAAGGGCGGCGGTGATCGATCCGGCAAAGCCGCCCGCAGGCGCGTTGTCGAGATCGGCAATGCCGGGTTCGATCATCGTCTCATAAGGGTCGTGGAAAGGCATGCGCCAGACTGGATCGGCCATCTGCCCCGCCGTGCCTGCAATGGCAGCGGCATCCGCATCGGCGCTGGCGTAAAAGGGCGCCAGATCCGGCCCCACAGCCACCCGCGCGGCGCCGGTCAGCGTCGCCATGGAGATCAGCAGGTCAGGCGTATCCTCATCTGCCAGTGTCAGGGCATCGGCCAGCACCAGACGGCCCTCGGCGTCGGTGTTGTTGATCTCGACCGTCAGCCCCTTGCGGGAGGTCAGTACATCGCCGGGCCGGAAGGCATTGCCGGAAACCGCATTCTCGACCGCGGGGATCAGCACGCGCAGCTGCACTGGCAATCCGGCGGCCATGATCATCCGCGCCAGCCCCAGCACGGTGGCAGAGCCGCCCATGTCCTTCTTCATCAACCCCATGCTGCTGCCGGGTTTGAGGTTGAGCCCGCCGGTGTCGAAACAGACGCCTTTACCCACCAGAGTCAGCTTTGGTCCGCTATCGCCCCAGCGCAGGTCAATGAGGCGGGGGCGCGCCGTGGCGGCCCGGCCAACCGCGTGAATCATTGGCAGGTTCTGTTCCAGAAGGTCCTGATCCAGCGTCACCTGTGCCGTGGCGCCGAATTCGCGGGCCAGGTCCTCGGCTGCGGCTTGCAACTGGTCAGGGCCCATATCGGCGGCGGGTGTATTGATCAGATCGCGGGTCAGGCATTCGGCGGCCACCAGCGATTCGACGGCTTTCGCATCGACACCTTCGGGTGCAACCAGAGCAGCACCGGGCGCCTTGGCCTCCTTGTAGCGATCAAAGCGATACTGCGTCATCAGCCAGCCGAAACATTCCTGTTCCAGAGCAGCCTCGGGAATTGCGTTGCCGCCATCGCCCCCGCTTGCAAGTGTATAGATCCCTTCGGGCAGCTTTTCGGCTGCCGCCGCCAGCGTAAACCGCTGACGCGCACGCTGTGCTGCGCTGCCATATCCGGCCAGCGCCATTGCTGGGCCGTTTCCATCGGAGGCCGGAACCAGAAGCACCTGACCGATCACTCCCTTGAACCCATTTGCCCGCGCCCATCCTGCGACCTGATCTGGCTGGGTTTGCAGCCAGGTTTCGCAGGACGCCTGATCAATAACATAAAGCACAATAGCATTATCGCAGGGTGCGGCAAAAACGGGGGTCATCGGGATACTCCGGTCATGGGGGCTTATTCAGCCGTCAGAGTATCCGTCACCGCGTTGCCTGCAAGCCCTGCTTGAATACAGCCTGTGGGTCGGATTTTGGATTTGGGTTCTGGTCGTGTCGGATTCAGATGGAGAGGTCCTGCTGTTCCCAGACTGCGGTCAGGGATCTTTCGCCAACGCGCAGCAGGCGGAACACCGTTGCCGCAATGGCCGGCGAATCCTTGCTGTCGACGGCGTCGGTCACATCGCCGGCGATGGCCGCCATCGCGGTCATACCGATCTGATCCGAAATCGCGATCAGCGAGCGCGCGTTCTTGCGCAGATTTTCCATATCATTCTGACGCCACAAGCGTTCGCAATGCGAAAGGCGGACCGCCAGTTCTTCAATTGCACGGCAAACGACGTCTTCGGCTCCGGTCTCGCCCAGCTGTGAATACAGCTCGGACAGTTTTCCCGGATCCAGACGCACATTTTCCTTATGCATGACAGTGAGTATATTGGTCACCACATTCACCCCAGTTCACTATGCCCCCACGGCACGATGACCAATTTGACCCTCAAGAGTTGTCAAAAGGTTTCCAGGCTGATGCTGGAATCTCTCGAATTTGCTGACAATGCAGGCTATCACCCCTGTCAGGGTTCAAATCAGGGAATGCACCATATGCAATACGCCAAGCCTCTGCCGAGCTATCTCGTGACGCGTTACCACGGCTGGAAAGCGACGGCTTATCAGGAAAACCAGGGCTGGTACCGGCGTCTGGCTTCCGAAGGGCAGCGCCCGCGCGCGATGGTGATTTCCTGCTGCGACAGCCGCGTTCACGTCACCTCGATCTTTGGCGCGGACCAGGGTGAGTTCTTTATTCATCGCAATATCGCGAATCTGGTGCCGCCCTATGCACCCGATGGCGACCACCACGGCACCAGTGCCACGATCGAATATGCGGTTACGGTACTGAAGGTGGCGCATCTGATCGTGCTGGGTCATTCCCAATGCGGAGGCGTGCAAGGCTGTATCGATATGTGTAAGGGCCACGCGCCAGGGTTGGAGGCGAAGGAAAGTTTCGTCGGTCGCTGGATGGACATCCTGAAGCCGAAGTTCACTTTGGTCGAAGACATCGACGATGCAGAGAATCAGGCGCGCCAGTTCGAGCGTCAGGCGGTTGTCGCATCGCTTGAGAATCTGATGACCTTTCCCTTCATCGAAGACGCGGTCTCCGAAGGCTCGCTCAGCCTTCATGGTCTGTGGACGGACATCGGTGAAGGTGGTCTGGAATGCTATGATCCCAAAACTGGAGCATTCCAACAGGTTTGAACGGGACTCACATGGGGGGTAAGCTCAGGCCAGAGCCGGTTCAGGACTGGGTCCGGCGTTGCAGGTCAGCGGCGGCTTGGGTGTAGCCGCCCGAAGCCCCATCGACGAAATGCACATGATCATCCCGCATGGCAGAGGGCACGATACAGGTCACCATGGCTGCGTCCTGTTCGTGCAGGCCGAAGCGAATCTGCCCGGCCTGTTGTGTTCTCTCCAACAGGTCCAGGACCCGGTCCCGCACGGCAGGGCTACAATCGACGGTCATCTTCAGCCCGTCATCGAATTTTCGGAAGTCAGAGTTGGCGCTGAGCACGGACAGATAGTGATCGGGATCAAAACTGCCGGTTGGTTTGCCACGCCCAAACAGAAACCTTGCAATGGCGGACCCTGCGGTCAGCCACAGGGCGCGCAAGGACAGCGGGATATAGCCCCGCGAAAGACGCGCTTCGATCATCAGCCCCGGGGGCGGAAACCTCAGAGCGGGGCCGCTGACCGGGACCGGGTGTCCGCTGCGGTCCAGTTGTGCCGTCAGCTCCAGCAGTTCGGATGCAATCTGTGAAAACTGATGCGGGCCGGTGCCTGCAACGGGCAGGACAACCAGCGACATAATCAGCCCGTTGCGGGCGGGCGTATTGCTCCAGCGGCAGGACAGGCCGGTCAGGTCCGGAGGTTCCTCCGTCTCTGCCGCGCCGATGCTGTAGGCACCCGCCTTCATCTGCTGCTCGGCCCAGGCCAGACCCCCGCCCGAGAACATCGCATAATCGGCATCCTCGGACACTGCATAGCGGGCAACGGTCACGTTTAACCCCTCGGCGCGGATCCGTTCGATCGGCATCTGTGCCGCCCGCAGGGTGATGCCGAATTCATCTCTGACCCAATCCCGCAACCGCGCCAGAGTTTCGCGCGCGGTGCCCGCGTGCTCAGGAGCGACCGCAAAGGATGCCCCGTCGCCACCGAAACTATAGGGAAAGGCGGTATCGCCGAGTGTGTTCATCATGGCGGCAATGACCGAGGCGCCCACCATGTTGACGGTCTTGTATTCCCCGGCGGCAATCAGGTCGGTAGAGGCTACGATGTCGGTGCAGCATACCACCCAGTGCTGCGGTAGCGGGACAAAGACCTCTGGACGGGCCAGGGCCGAGAAGGCTCCGTGTTTGGGGAGCTGTTCATAAAACCTGTCCTGCCGTGTCATCGCATCCTTGGCCGTTCCAATCGTTCCGAGGGATATCGGTCTCCAAAGGAATTGTAGTGATCTGGCAAACATGCAAGTTACACCAGCGTGATTTAATGCTCCTCTTGCGACGGGAATGATCCGCGCAACAGAAGCATCGGGGGGATATGAATGCAGGCGGGATTGATTCTGCTGTGCCTGGCCTATGTGCTGAGCCAGTTTTTCCGAGCTTTTCTGGCGGTTCTCACAGGGGTACTGGGCACTGATCTTGGGGTGAAACCGGACGATCTCGCCTTTGCATCGGGGATGTGGTTCCTGGCCTTTGCGGTGATGCAGTTGCCCGTCGGCTGGGCGCTGGACCATATCGGCCCCAGACGTAGCGCAGCGGTTTTGCTGTTGCTGGGTGGTGGGGGCGGCGCGCTTGTGTTCGCCCTGGCAAGCGGGCCGTTTCACATTGCGGTCGCGATGTTCCTGATCGGGATCGGCTGTTCGCCAGTTCTTATGGCCTCCTATTTCATCTTTGCACAGACCTATCCGCCGGTGCGGTTTGCGACGCTGGCGGCGCTGATGCTTGGGGTTGGATCAGTTGGCAATCTGGTGGCCTCTTATCCCACGGCGCTGGCAGTAGAGCTGGTCGGCTGGCGCGCGACGCTGGTCGGGCTGGCCGCCGTTTCCGCCAGCGTGGCAGCGGGGATCTGGCTGACGGTCAAGGACCCGCCAAAGAGCCATACAGAGGTCAAAGGCTCGGTTCTCGACCTTTTGAAAATGCCGGTGCTCTGGGCAATTTTTCCTATCATGTTGGTCAGTTATGCCCCGGTCGCTGCGATCCGGGGATTGTGGATCGGTCCCTATTTTTCCGATGTCTACGGGATGGAGACCGGTCAGATCGGGCTGATCACCCTGATCATGGGGGTGGCGATGATCCTCGGAACCTTTGTCTACGGGCCATTGGACCGAATGCTGAGCACGCGCAAATGGGTGATCTGGGGCGGTAGCATGGCGGTGGTTCTTGGCCTTGTGGCCCTGATTGTACTGAGCGGCGCGCCGGTCTGGGTGCCAGTCGCACTGATGGCGGGGATCGGCTTCTTCGGCGCCTCCTTCCCGGTGGTGATCGCCCATGGCCGGGCCTTCGTGCCTGCGCATCTGGTGGGGCGCGGAGTCACGCTCTTGAACTTTTTCGGCATCGGCGGCGTTGGGCTGATGCAATTTGCCAGCGGCCGCATTCACGCAGAGATGGCGCAAGGGAGCGATCCTGCTGCGCCGTACATTGCCCTGTTTGGGTTTTTCGCGGCCTCCCTGCTCCTTGGCTGTGTGATCTATCTGTTCAGCCGTGATAGCCTGGATTGATGATGATGGTGTGATGGTGGCCCTTTAAATTCTGGCGCAATCCCTATATGACACCGCAGCCGGCCACGAGGCCGGGCAAAACTGGAGAAACTAATTATGGGTTATCGCGTCGTTATCGCGGGCGCCACGGGTAACGTGGGCCGCGAAATGCTGAACATTCTGGCCGAGCGCCAGTTTCCGGTGGATGAGGTTGCCGTCCTGGCAAGCCGCAAATCCCTGGGAACCGAAGTGACATTTGGCGACAAGACCCTCACTACCCAGGATCTGGACACCTTCGATTTCACCGGCTGGGACATGGCGCTGTTCGCCATCGGCTCGGACGCAACCAAGAAGTATGCGCCCAAGGCGGCGGCTGCGGGTTGCGTGGTGATCGATAACTCCTCGCTGTACCGTTACGATCCGGACATCCCGCTGATCGTGCCCGAGGTGAATCCCGAGGCGGTGCACGGCTATTCCAAGAAAAACATCATCGCCAACCCGAACTGTTCGACCGCGCAGATGGTCGTCGCGCTGAAGCCGCTGCACGACCGCGCCAAGATCAAGCGCGTGATCGTCAGCACCTATCAGTCGGTGTCCGGTTCGGGCAAGGAAGCGATTGATGAGCTGTGGGACCAGACCAAGGCCGTCTACAATCCGACTCAGGATGTGCCGCCCAAGGTCTACCCCAAGCAGATCGCCTTTAACGTCATTCCGCATATCGACGTCTTCATGGAAGACGGGTCGACCAAGGAAGAGTGGAAGATGGTCGCCGAGACCAAGAAGATCGTCGATCCCGCCATCAAGGTCACCGCGACTTGTGTGCGCGTGCCGGTCTTTGTTGGGCACTCCGAAGCGCTGAACGTCGAGTTCGAAGACCATCTGGACGAAGACGAAGCGCGCGACATCCTGCGCGAAGCGCCGGGCATCATGGTGATCGACAAGCGCGAAGACGGTGGCTACGTGACCCCGGTCGAATGCGTTGGCGACTATGCCACCTTCATCAGCCGGATCCGTCAGGACAGCACCATCGATAATGGTCTGAACCTGTGGTGCGTCAGTGACAACCTGCGCAAAGGCGCAGCGCTGAACGCGGTGCAGATTGCCGAACTCCTGGGCCGTGAGGTTCTGAAAAAGGGCTGAGTTGCAGCGCAACTTGCTTTAAAAACCAAATAAAACTGGGGCCATTTCGCAAGAAGTGGCCCCATTTGCATCCGGCAGCCGCCCCATTGTGGTCACAAACAAGACCATGCTGGTAAGAGTCAGAGAAAACGAGGAACGCTGCCATGTACTCCCATGATTTTGAACGTGAAACTGTGACGACCGGCGATGCAGCTATGGCCCAGACGGCCTGGTCCAGCGCCTGCGATCAAAGCCGCCTGGACACCGAGATGATGATCCAGCTGCGTATATCGCTGTGTCCGATTTTCGATGATGCGACCAGCTGGTCCGAGCTGCGCAGCGCCCTGCAGGCCAAGGGATTCTACATGAAGCGTGCCAAAGGCCACATGCATCTTTATGATGGTCACAGCCACGTGCAGATCTGCACCTGCAGCTTCCTCGGCTACCCTGCCGAAGAGCTGGAGCAGCGGTTCAAGAAAACCGCCCCAACCCGCGCAGTGCGCAAACTGCCGGTGCGCAACTAGCGCATTCTGAGCGGCGTCGAGAGAGAGCGGCCGTCCGGAGGGGGGCACCTCCTTTGGTTGTTGTGGCGAGAGGCGGACCGGCCCGCAACGTATCAGCCCCCAGCCCCCGGTCCACAGCGCGTTGCCGCGTACCAGCAGCAACATCTATCCTTTTGGCTAGGTTAACGCAAAAATGGCCCGGCTGTTTGCCCCTTCGGGCAGATAGGCGCAGCCTCCGAAATACGGTAAGGTTTACTTATTCCCGCGGGGTCTTGAGATCCTGCACTGTCCCTGACGTCGCTGACAACCAGTCCCGTCCGGCCCGCCATCCTGCCCCCCCTTTGGCAGTGGTCGGACATTGCATCCCTACCTTGGGATTGGTGGTTGGCGGCGTTGACGGTGCCGGGCTGATATTTGCGTAGTTTTGAACAGGGTGCCGCTCTCTCTCGGCGCCCTGTTTGTCTGTCTAGCCCCCAATGTCTCGATAGCGGTGCCTGAGGTCAGGTGGGCTCCCGCCCACCATTGCCGGATCGAAGATCCGTCTCTGTTGGTTGGGTCTGGCGCCGCTTGCGCGGCGCAGGGATTTGCTGAGAGGCGCCTTGAGGGGCAATTCTGCCTCTCAAGGCGCCAGATCGATTATTGGGTATGTATCCGCGTCAAGGGTGAACCGCACCTGTGGTGCGGCGGCTGCGCCGCCCTTGACCCGGGGACCCTATCCGCTGTTGCGCAGGCGGCCTACGATACCGGTCGGGAAGAAATAGACGCTGAGGATGAACAGGACGCCCAGCCACAACAGCCAGCGGTCCGCATTGAGCAGGTCCGGTAGCAGAGGCAGAGCGCTGGTCAGCTCGGACGCGGCGCCCATCAGGTTTTGCAGATAGTTCTGCGCCAGCACGAAGAGCGTTGCGCCAACGACTGCGCCATACATTGTTCCCATGCCGCCGATCACCACCATCAGTAGGATATCGATCATGATCTCCATCGACAGTGAGGTGTCCGGCCCCACGTAGCGCAGCCACACCGCATAGAGCGCGCCAGCGAGAGCAGCTGCCGCTGCCGAGAGGCAGGTGGCCGCTACCCGGTAGTAAACCACCTTGTAGCCGATTGCCTCGGCCCGGAAATCGTTTTCGCGGATTGCCTGCAGGACACGGCCAAAGGGCGAGTTCACCACCCGCAGCAGCCCGAGGAACAGCACCAGCGCGCCAATGAAAACGAAGTAATAGGCCAGGAGCTTGCCGTTCAGTTTCACCCCGAACAGCTGGCCGTCGAAGGCTTCCTTGCCGAATTTGAAGGCCGGTCCCAGCTCGCGCGGGGTTTTGAAGGTCAGCCCGTCTTCGCCGCCGGTCAGGCCCGAGAGCTGGCTGACCAGCACCGCGACAGCCGAAGCCACCGCCAGCGTGATCATGGCAAAGAAGATCGCCCGCACCCGCAGGGAGAACAGGCCGATCACCAGCGCCAGAAGCGCTGCAACGCCTGCTCCGGCGATGGCGCCGATGGCGATGGAGTCAAAGCCGCGCCCCAGATGGGTCGAGGCCAGCGCTACCCCGTAGGCGCCGATACCAAAGAACATCGTATGGGCGAAGCTGACGATACCGCCATAGCCGAGCAGCAGGTCGTAGCTGGCGACCAACACAATGAAGATGCAGATGCGTGCTGCCGTATCCACCGTGCGCACTCCGGGAAAGAGGAAGGGCGCCAGCGCCAGGCAGACAAGGATCACACCAAGAATAAGCGCCAGCGGCACGGAGCGGGGCATATCGCCCGAAAGAAGGGTACGTATCATTTTGCTTTTACCACCGGGATCATGCCCATCGGGCGCCACATCAGGATGGTGACCATCAGGGCGATATTGGAAATCAGCGCCGCCTTGGGTTCGATGAAGGCGATGTAATTCTGCAAAAGCCCGACCAGCAGGGCGCCGATGAAACAGCCCTCGACCGAGCCAAGCCCACCGATGATCACCACGATGAAGATCAGGATCATCGCCTGATTACCCATATGGGCGGTGACGACCTCCTGGTAGAGGCCCCACATCACGCCGCCCAGACCCGCGAGCGCGGACCCGGCGATGAAGACACCGACGAACACCAGCCGCAGCCTGTACCCTAGCGCCTGTACCATCTCACCGTTCTCGACCCCGGCCCGCACGATCAGGCCGATCTTTGTCCGCCGCAGCACCCAGCGCATGGCGAGAAAGACCGCAAGGCCGACACCAACGGCGACCAGACGGTATTTCTCGATCGCGGCCCCGGCAAAGGTGATGGCACCTTTCAGCGCCTCGGGACGCAGGATGTAGATTTCCTCGGGGCCCCAGAGCACGACGATCAGCTGTTCCACAACGATCAGCCCGCCCATGGTCACCAGGATCTGCTTCAGGTGGTGGCCGTAGACCGGCTCCACGATCACCTTTTCAAAGGCCCAGCCCATGATGCCAGTGGCAATCATGGCGCCCAGCACCGCCACCAGCAGCGCCGTAAGGTTCAGGAGCAGCGAGGGCGCCTCGGTCATATGCCCAAGGAGCAGCAGCACCGAAATGCCGACAAAGGCCCCGACCGAGACAAAGGCGCCATGGCCGAAATTGATCACATCCATCAGGCCAAAGACCAGCGTCAGGCCCGAAGCCATGATGAAAATCATCATCCCCATGGCCAGACCCGACACCGTCAGAGTCAGCCAGCTTGAGGGGTTCTGGATGGCGAGGAACCCGGCGATGGCGATCAGCGGCACCAGCAGGACTGGCATATGCGGTGCGATACGGTCGCGCAGTGAAACGTCGGCCATCTTGGGGGCGTGTTCAGGTGCGGCGCTCATGGCTGGCCTCCCAATAGGTTTATCTGCTGTTCAGGGCGAATTGGCGTCAGGACAGTCATCAATGTGCCTCCAGACTGAGGCCCATCAGGCGTTCCTGCAGGGCCGCATCGGTTGCCAGCTCCTGCATTTCGCCGGACCAGATCATCCGCCCGTCGTCCATCACATTGGCACTGTCTCCCAGCGCCTTGGCGACGGCAAAGTTCTGTTCCACCAACAGCACCGAGGCGCCTTGATCTTTGAGATCCTTCAGGGCGCGCGCCATGGTCGAGATGATGGCGGGCGCCAGACCCTTGGTCGGCTCGTCGATGAGGTAAAGCTTGCGTTCCTCGACCATGGCGCGGGCAATCGACAGCATCTGTTTTTGCCCGCCCGACAGGTTCCCGGCCTCGGATTTCCAGAAGGTCTTGAGCGGCGGGAAGGCGGCAAAGATCCAGTCGAGCCGGGCCGAGTTGATCGGGCCGGAGACGGCGGCCAGCACCATGTTTTCCTCGACCGTGAGATCAGCGAAGATTCCCATGTCCTCAGGCACGAAGCCCAGCCCCAAGCGGGCAATCGCCGGGGTGGGCAGTTTGGTGATATCCTCGCCATCGAACAGGATGCGGCCCTTATGGGCGCGCCAGTGGCCGATGATGGTGCGCAGGGTGGTGGTCTTACCGACCCCGTTGCGGCCCAGAAGCATGGTCACGGCAGCGCGCGGCACCTGCAGATCCACCCCTTGCAGGATGTGATATTGCGCGATGTTGGTATAGACGCCTTCGAGTTTCAGGATCGGATCAGACATCGGCCAGTACTCCTTCGAGGCCCCGGCCCATATAGGCCTCCTGCACCACATCCGAGGCCATGACCTCGGCCGGGGGACCATCAGCGGCAAGGGCGCCGTTGTGCAAAACGATGATGCGGTCGGCGAGGGTGCGGATCACGTCCATCTTGTGTTCGACCAGCAAGATCGTGCGGTTCCGTTGGTCTTTCAGTTCCTCGATCAGGTCCAGCACCACCGGAGCCTCATCAACGCTCATGCCTGCAGTGGGTTCATCGAACATATAGACAGCGGGATCGAGCGCGATCAGCAGCGCGACTTCCAGTTTACGCTGATTGCCGTGGGACAGCTCTGAAACCACCTGTTCGCGCTGTTCCAGCAGGCGCACGCGCTGCAGGATCGCCTCGGCCTCGGCGGTTAGATCTCCGTGGCGCGAGACCATGGACCACAGGTTGAAGCTGCGGCCCGATTTGGCCTGCACCACCAGACGCACGTTTTCCAGAACCGACAGGTTGGGAAACAGATTGGTCAGCTGAAAGGCCCGGCCGATCCCGGCGCGGGTGCGGGCAGAGACCGACTGGCCGCTGATATCGCGGTCATGCAGGAAGACGCGCCCGGCGCTGGCAGGGATCTGGCCTGAAATCAGGTTGAAATAGGTCGTCTTGCCCGCGCCGTTGGGGCCGACAATCGCAGTCAGCTGCCCGGGATGAAAATCGCAGGTCACCGCATCGACAGCCACGTGGCCGCCAAATCGGACCGTCAGATCACGGGTACTCAATATGGGAGAGGAAGTCATGTCAGTCTCTGGTCTGCCCGCGCCGGGGTGCCTGAAACAACGGGCACCGGGACTGCGGAAATGGGCCATGCGATGGCCAGGCCGGACAAAGGGCGGTCCGGGGCATGGCGCCCCGGACCGCTGGTTCTGAAGGGTTACTGGTTGCGGATTGGGATCGGCAGCTCGTCGATGCTCAGCTCGCGCACCAGTTCCGGGACCGCCCATTCAACGCCGTCTTCGACCTTGATCTTGAAGTGATACATGGGCTGCAGAGCCTGGTGATCTTCGGCGCGGAACATCATGGTGCCCTTGGGGGTTTCCCATTCCATGCCTTCCATCGCGGTGATCAGCTCTTCGGTGTCGGTCGAACCGGCCTTCTTGATGGCCTCGACTGCGGCGATACCGGCGGTCATGCCACCTGCGGTGAAGAAATCCGGCGGCGCGCCAAAGCGGGCTTCGTGCTCTTTCACCAGCCAGTCGTTCACCGGGTTCTGCGGGATCTCATAGTAGTAGTAGGTTGCGCCTTCCATGCCGGGGAATTCCTTGTAGGCCTTCATCGCCGCCAGAATGTTGCCGCCCGTTGCCATTTCAATGCCGAACCGGCTGGGGTCCATGGCGTTGATCTTGCTCATCGGGTTGCCGCCACCGGCCCAGATCACGAACAGCTTCTTCTTACCGTCCAGATCCTTCATCGCGTTGAAGATCCGCTCGGCGGCTGCAGTGAAGTCGGTGGTGTCGGTGGGCACGTATTCTTCGTGCGCAACGTCGCTGCCGACGCTTTCCAGCGCTTCCTTGAAAGCGGCGATGCCATCGCGGCCAAAGGCATAGTCCTGCGCCAGCGTGGCGATATGGGTGTCTTCACCGGCCAGCGCGATGGCGTTGGAGACCGCGTCCTGCGACGAGTTGCGCCCGGTGCGGAAGATATAGCGGTTCCAGTTGGCGCCGGTGATGCTGTCGGCCACAGCGGGCTCGACGATCAGCAGTTTTTCATATTCCTCGGCAACCGGCAGCATGGCCAGCGCCACGCCCGAGCTGACCGGACCGATGGCCAGATCGACTTCGTCATCGCCATAGGCCTCTTCCAGGAGGGCCTTGCCGTTTTCCGGCTTCAGCTGGGTGTCCTTTTCGATCACGACGATCTTTTCGCCGTTGATCTCCATGGTGCCGCCGGTGGCATATTCCAGCCCCAGCATCAGCCCGTCATGGGACTGTTTGGCGTAGGCCTCATAGGGGCCGGTTTTGCCGTAGATATGGGCGATCTTGATGTCTGCTGCTGCGGCCGAAGCCAAGGCAAGCGCCGACACCATACCCGCAAGAATAGCGCGTTTCATAGTTGTCCTCCCTGATGTCGCGCCGGTCTCTTTCGGGGTGTTCCCTTGGTCCTGGCGCGCTCTCGCTCCTGTGATTGCAGGCTACTGGCGGAAGGTAAAACCGGTCAATTGCAGGGAAATACGTAGCAGGCCCGCAGCGGGGAAACCACTGCGGGCCTGCGAATGAAGAACCTCTGCGCCAATGGGGCTGACAGGGAGGCAATTGAGGCTTAGCGCGCCTTCCAGTCGGCGGCCAGCTTGCGGGCGTTCTGGGCCAGGATCAGCACATCCAGACCCACCGCAAGGAACTGTGCGCCCATGTCGAAATAGGCCTGTGTCGCCTCTTCGGTGACGCCAAGGATGCCGGGCGCCTTGCCTGCAGCGCGGATATGTTCCAGCGCACCCGCGATCACCGCGCGCACTTCGGGGTGGGCGGCATTGCCCTGGTGGCCCATGTCGGTCGACAGATCTGCCGGGCCGATAAAGACGCCGTCGATGCCTTCGACCTGCAGGATGTCATCCAGCGCGGCAATCCCGGCGCGGTTTTCCACCTGCACCAGCAGGCAGATCTCCTGATCTGCGGTCTGGATGTATTCGCTGACCGATCCGAACCGGCTGGCCCGCGCCCCTGCAGCGCCGACACCGCGTGTGCCATGGGGCGGGTACTTGCAAGCGCGCACCAATTCCTCGGCCTGTTCGGCGCTTTCGACGATGGGCACCAGAACGGTCTGGGCGCCCGCATCCAACACCTGCTTGATAATCCAGGTCTCGCCAATCGGGACGCGCACTACCGGATGGCTGTCTGAGGCTTCAAGCGCCATCAGCTGGTCCCGGATTGAGCGGATGTCGTTGGGCGCGTGTTCGCCATCCACCACCAGCCAGTCAAAGCCGCAGGTGCCCATGATCTCGGCCACGGAGGGTTCGGCAAAGCTCATCCAGCAACCGATCTGGCGCTGTCCCTCGGCGAGGGCCTGTTTGAAGCTGTTCTTGGGTGCGGGCATGGAAAACCTCTTTGGTCAAATTGGGGCGGTCAGGTAGGGGCGGTCAGGCGAATGAAATGGCGACTTGGCCAAAGGGGCCGAAATCGGCGGTGATCTCGCTGCCTGGAGGGCATTCGATGGGCCGGATGAACGACCCCGAGAGGACGATATCCCCGGCGTCGATCTGTTGTCCATATTTCGCCATGCGGCGCGCCAGCCACAGCACGGATGTGACGGGATCGTTCAGCACCCCGGCACCAAGGCCGGTTTCCTCGACCGTGCCGTTGCGGGTGGCGATGGCACCGACCCAGCGCAGATCATGCGCGTCGATGTCGTGACGCGCCTCGCCCAGAACCACGCCCGCATTGGCGGCATTGTCGCTGATGGTGTCGGTGATGATACGCGCCTGCCCGGTGGCGGGATCGGCGCGCAGGATGCGCGTGTCGAGGATCTCCAGCGAAGGCGCCACATAGTCGGTGGCGGCGATGACATCCTCGCGCGTGCAATCGGCACCAGCCAGCGGTGCTTTCATCACAAAGGCGATCTCTGCCTCGACACGGGGCTGGATGAAGCGCCCGGCGGGCACAGTGCTGCCTGTCTCAAAGGCCATGTCATCCAGCAGCACGCCGCTGTCGGGCGTGGTGATGTTCAGCGCCTGCTGCATGGCGCGGCTGGTGAGGCCGATCTTCCAGCCGATTTTCTTCCGCCCCTGCGCCTGCTTTTGCGCCACCAGTGCCTTTTGCACGGCGTAGGCATCTTCCAGCGTCATGCCGGGATAGGCGAGGGACAAGAGCCCGCATTGCTGGCCACTCTCCTCAGCCCTCAGCAGGGTTGCGGCGGCCTCTGCGTGCTGGTCGGGCGTCATGCTTCGTCCTCTACCGTGTTGGTGAGCGTGCCGATGCCTTCGGCCTCGACCCTGATCTCATCGCCGGGTTTGAGGAAGCGGGGCGGATCGTACCGCGCGCCCGCGCCGGTGGGGGTGCCGGTCACGATCACATCGCCGGGCACCAGCGTGGTGAAGGTCGAGATATATTCGATCTGGCGGCAGATCGGGAACAGCATCCGGCTGGTGCGGTCGTCCTGGCGCAGCTCTCCATTCACATGAGTTGTGAGACGTACATCATCCAGTTGCGCGGCCGAGGTAAAGGGCACCAGCCACGGCCCCATGGCGCCGGAGTTGTCCCAGTTCTTGCCTTGCGTCACGTTGAATTTCGCATGGCGCACCCAGTCGCGCAGGGTGCCCTCGTTGCAAAGGGTTACGGCGGCGATATGGTCATAGGCGTTCTCGGCCTTGATGCGGCGGCCACCCTTGCCGATGACAATCGCGATCTCGCCTTCATAGTCCAGCTGCGGTGTTTCCGGCGGACGGATCAGCGGCTGGCCTTGCCCGCTGAAAGAGCGCGGGAAGCGGATGAACAGCGACATGTTCGGCGGCGCTTCCTGGCCGTCCTTGTATTCGGCATTGCGGTCAGGGAAGTTCACCCCGACGCAGATGATTTTCTCCGGGTTGGGCACGGGGATCTGGTAGGTGAATGTGCCATTGGGGTGGGTCACCGGGTGACCTTTGGCAGCCACTGCCAAATCATGCAGCCCATCGGCGGCGATCACATCGCGCAGGGTCGGCCAATGTGGGAACCCGGGCGACAGGGCGGCCATGCCCTCGTCCGTGACAGCGCCGTAATAGGTCTCGCCATTGGCGCTATAGGTGGCAAATCGCATCAATCGGCTCCTTCTGTCAGGCTGGCGGCGATCTCGGTGATGACATCATGGGCCATCATCACGTCGCCTTCCGTGGTTTCAAACTGACCCGCCTGGAAGCGGATCACCAGATCGCCATCGACGCGGGTCTGCGTCAGGTAAATTCGCCCGTCATCGTTGATCGCATTGACCAGCGCCAGGTTCAGCGCATCCAGATCCGTGGCGCCTTCGGGGGCATAGCGGAAGGTCCAGAGCGACCACATGGGCGGGGTCACGATCTCGAAATCCGGTGTCGCGGCGAGCTTGTCATGCAGTTGCACCGACCAGTTGACGTGGTTGCGCAGGCGGTTGCGCAGCCCTTCCAACCCATAGGTGCGGATCAGGAACCAGATCTTCAGCGCCCGGAAGCGGCGGCCCAGCGG
This sequence comes from Pseudophaeobacter sp. 1A09344, assembly GCF_041008745.1. Lineage (NCBI taxonomy): Bacteria > Pseudomonadati > Pseudomonadota > Alphaproteobacteria > Rhodobacterales > Roseobacteraceae > Pseudophaeobacter > Pseudophaeobacter sp. 1A09344. The sequence goes on along the minus strand of NZ_JAXGFS010000007.1, from coordinate 111,311 downwards.
CACCGACCATTCGGAATAGTTGATGATGCCGTCCTTGCCGTGGGTCTTCAGATACTCGGGGCTGATTGCCAGCGTCTGCACCAGATCGTCGGGGTTCTTCAGGAAATGGGCCGAGCAATCGAATTGCGCCCCGAGCCATTTGTGCGGGTTGAAGACGATGCTGTCGGCGCGCTCAATCCCCGGCCAGTAGTGGCGGTACTCGGGGCAGATCATCGCCGACCCGGCCCAGGCCGCGTCCACATGGGTGTAAAGGCCGTATTTCTCGGCCACATCCATCACCTTGTCAACGGGATCGGTGGCGCCGGTGCCGGTGCCGCCGACGCAGAGGATCACCCCTGCGGGCTGCAATCCTGCGGCGATGTCCGCCTCGATCGCCGCCTCCAGCGCTGCGGGATCCATACCGCGCCAATCACCCTTGATCGGCACCCGCACCAGGTTCTGCTGGCCGATGCCCGCGACCCAGATCGCGCGGTCGATCGAGGTATGCACTTCGGAGGAGCAATAGATGCGCAGCGGTTTCTGGTTGAACAGACCTTCTTCGTTGCCTTTCCAGTTCAGCGCCTTTTCCCGCATGGTTAGCACCGCCGCCAGGGTGGCCGAAGAGGCGCTGTCCTGAATGACGCCTTGATACGGCTCTGGCAGGTCCAGCGCCTGACGCAGCCAATCCATCATCCGGGTTTCCATCTCGGTCGCCGCCGGAGAGGTCTGCCAGAGCATGCATTGCGGCGCGATGGCAGAAACGAGGAACTCCGCCAATACCGAGGGCGCCGCGGCATTCGAGGTGAAATAGGCAAAGAAGCGCGGGTGCTGCCAATGGGTGATGCCGGGCATCACGATCTCTTCGAAGTCGGCAAAGATCTCTTCCATGCCGATCCCAGCCTCGGGCGGGCGGCTGGGCAGAGCGTTCAGCACTTCGCCCGGCTCGGTGCGGGCGCGCACGGGTTTTTCGCCCACGGTCAGGTGATAGTCCTGTGCCCAGTCGGCGACCTTGCGGCCCCAGTCTGAGAATTCATCCCATTTCATAAGTTAAGCTCCAATGTACGGGCCTTGGCCCGGACCGCGCCTGACCTTCCCTCTGGGAGGGCGCCTCTCGCCTCCCCAAGGTCAGACGCTGTCCTGATGTTGTTCTACGGTGCAATGATCGGCTGCGCGGTCAGGGCGCTGGGCTGTGGCTCTACCCCTTCAAAACTTGACCCTTCCTCGAACCAGCTGCGCGGCGCGGGGGCGCCCCAGAGGGTCTGACGCTGCGGATCCGTAAGCGACCATTTGATCGGCTCAAGGTCGGGATCGCAAGTCTGGTAATCCGAGCAATAGATCTCGATCCGGTGCCCGTCCGGGTCGCGCACATAGAGGAAAAACGCATTGGAGATCCCGTGCCGTCCGGGGCCACGCTCGATATTGTCCACGTAACCGGTGGTCGCCATCAGGTCGAGTAGGTCGATGATGGCCAGCGGGTTCGGCACCCAAAAGGCGGTGTGATGCAGGCGCGGGCCAAGACCATTGGTAAAGGCCACGTCATGCACGCCGCCCTTGCGGTGCATCCAGGCGGCCCAGACCTTCCCGCTGTCGTCATCTTCGGTGTATTCGGTGACGCGGAATCCGATCTCGTTGTAGAAGGCAACGCTGGCATCCACATCGGCCGAGAACATGTTGAAATGGTCGATGCGGAGCGGTTTTACCCCGTTATAGAGCCTGTATTTCTGGTGGATCGGCTCCAGCCGGTCCATCTTGACGTAGAACTCCAGCGGAATGCCCCAGGGATCGCGGGTGCGCAATGTGCGGCCCATATGCGGGCGCTCCACCCATTCCACAGGCAGGCCCTTGGCGGCGAAGAAATCCGCAGCCTTGTCCAGATCCGGCTCGTCAAACAGCTTGAACCCCAGAACGGCTACCGATGCGCTGTCTGCCTGCACCAGCACGATACAGTGATGACCGCGTTCCTCCATCGCGCGCAGATAGATGCGGGCGTCATCCTCATGCGTCACCTGAAGGCCCAGCGTGTCCACGTAAAAGGCGCGGCTGGCGGCAAGGTCCGTCACCGCATATTCCACATGGCTGAGGCGGACGATGTTGAAGGGCGGGTAGAGTACGGGGGCGGGAACGGGCATCTGTGCCTCCTTGTTGATCCGGCGTTCAGACCGGGAAAATCACGTTTGTCTGGCCGGTGCCGGAGCTGGGGAAATAGGGCGTCACCACCTCGCATTTGCCATCATAGGCATCCCATCCCAGCGCGCCATAGAGCATCGCCGTGTCATGCATCGAGCCTTCACCGCAGCAGAATTGCGCATATTCGCTGAGCATTTTCAGGAAGGTCGCGTGATCGCCGTTCTTCCACATCTCCAGCACATGCAGGTCCATCTGGCGGTTGAACTCCGAACTGATGGTGAAGGTGCCATTGTTGGCGGCGTAGTCCTTGTTGGCCCAAATCTTGTGGGACAAGGAGCCGGAGGCAACCAGCAACACCTTGCTGTTTGAGGCTTCAACGGCGGCGCGGATGGCTTCGCCCACGATACGGCTTTCGTCATGGCCATGAACCGTGGCCCAGGCCGCGACAGAGACGACCTTCATGTCGTGCTCGCGGCTCATGAACCGCATCGGGACAAGGGTTCCGTATTCCAGCTCCAGACTGTCCAGATGATGCGCCAGCGTATAGGCGCCCCGGTCCGAGGCTTCTTTCGCGATGGCATCACCCAGCTCGGGGTTGCCGTCATAGCCGTAAGGCAGATCCTGGATGAACTGCGGGAACTCGTTCGAGGTAAAAAGCCCCTCGAAGCGTTTGTTGGCGTTGATGTGAAAGCCCGCGTTGATCACCCAATGGGTGTCGCAGATCACCACCGTATCAGCGCCAAGCGCCTTGGCCCGGCGGGCGATCTCATAGTGCCCGTCGATGGCGGGCTGGCGGGTGCCTTTGATGGGGCCCTCCTGCTCGGACATGAGCATGGTGGGCACGTGGGTCATCTTGGCGGCAAGAACGATCTCTCCCATGGGTCTCCTCCCGAAAGGTTGCGCGCGTTTCCGAAAGGGTGATCAGGCGCCGAGGCGCGCGATCTTGTGCTGGCCGGTGGCGAAACCGATGTGCTTCTGCTCCATGTAGAACTCGAAACTCCAGTCGCCGCCGTCGCGGCCGATGCCGGAGGCCTTGACCCCGCCAAAGGGGGTGGGCAGGTGGCGCACGTTTTCGCTGTTCACCCAGATCATCCCAGCTTCAAGCCGGTCGGTAAAACGCAGCGCGCGCGTCAGATCGTTGGTCCAGACATAGCCGGTCAGCCCGTAGGGCGTGTCATTGGCGATCTCGAGCGCCTCTTCCTCGGTGTTGAAGGGGATTGAGGTCAGCACCGGGCCAAAGATCTCCTCGCGCGCGATGCGCATCTGGTTGTCGGCGCCGGTGAACAGGGTGGGGCGCACGAAATAACCTTCGTCGCCTACGGTCTCACCCCCTGCAGCAACTGTGGCGCCATCTTCGCGGGCGATGCCGAAATAGGAGGTTACCTTGTCGAAATGCTCCTTGCTGATCAGCGGACCGATTTCGGTGGTGGGGTCGAGCGGATGGCCCACCTTGATGCGATTGACGCGCTCCACCAGCTTGGCCTCGAATTCGTCGCGGATGCTGTCCTGCACCAGAAGGCGCGAGGAAGAGGTGCAGCGTTCGCCGTTGATCGAATAGATCATGAAGATCACCGCATCCAGCGCGCGGTCCAGATCGGCGTCGTCAAAGACGATGACCGGGTTCTTGCCGCCCAGCTCCAGATGCACCCGCTTCAGCGTATCGGCACCCTGCTTGGTGATGAGGCTCCCGGTGCGGCTTTCGCCGACAAAGGCGATGGCCTTGATATCGGGATGTTCGGTCAGGCGCTTGCCCGCGTCTTCGCCATAGCCATTGACGGTGTTGAGGACACCCGGCGGCAGGCCTGCCTCTTCGGCGATTTCGACCAGCAGGCGCGCGGTCAGGGGCGAATCCTCGGCCGGTTTGTGAACCACGGTGCAGCCCGCCGCCAAGGCAGGCGCGATCTTCCATGTGGACAGCATGAAGGGCGTGTTCCACGGCGTGATCACCCCCACCGGGCCAATCGGCACGCGGGTGGTGATATTCATCAGGGTCGGTGATTTCAGGTGCTGGCCATCGCGGGCCTGCACCACCTGATCGGCGAAATAGCGAAAGTTCTCAGCCCCGCGCAGGGCGGCCTTGGACATGAACCGCAGGGCCTGGCCGGTGTCCCAGCATTCGCAGAGCGCGATTTCCTCGGCGCGGGCCTCGATTGCATCGGCAATGCGCAAGAGGATCTTGCGCCGCTCGGTGGCGGGCATGTCGCGCCAGACCGGAAAGGCTGCCTTGGCAGCGGCAGCGGCTTGGTCCACGTCCGCCTCAGAGCCGCGCGCCACATCGCAGATCACGCTCTTGTCCACCGGAGAGGTCGACTGGAACACACCGCCGGATCCGGCGATATCCTGCCCGGCAATGCGGTTCTGGATACCGGTGTCCTTGAAACGCGCCAGATAGCCGCTGAGTTTCTCGATATTGCTGGCCAGATCGCTCATCACTGCTCTGCCTTCTTCATATGGTCGCGGATGGTGCCGCATTTGGGGGAAAGATCGGGGGCGATGTCGCGCATCTCAAACGACAGCGCGAGGGAGTGGGCCTGCATGGCGGGTTCCAGATAACGCCGCGCGGCCTCAAAAATCTCCGTCGTGGCCCGTTTACGGGTGTCCAGATCGCGGCCGCCGCGCAGGCGGACTGCAATGTCCACATACCCGTGCTGCGGATCGCCATCGGCAATCGAGACATGGGTCGCGGCAAAGGCGCGCACCCGGATCCCGGCAAGGGGCAGCACGCCGGTGTCCGCCGCCGCAAGGCGCAGCCGGTTGCACAGACCGGCAATATCCGCATAGCCTGCGACATTCGGGGAATAGTCCACCGTGATATGGGGCACTGATCCGTGCTCCTCCCTAGATCATTAACATGTGTAGCAAAATCCGCGCCGGTGGTCAACTGTGCGGGATATCGTCCATTCCAATTGCGTTTTGCCTGATTTTGAGGTGATAAACGCACATGACAAAAGCACTGCCATCCACCGACCGTTCGCTGCCGATTGCCTTGTTGCGGGCGCGTGAGCGGGTCATGGGCCCGATTCGAGCGCTCCTGAGCGACGTGAACCTCACTGAACAGCAGTGGCGGGTGCTGCGCGTGGTGCAGGAAAGCGGGCCTACAGACCCGACCCAGATTTCGGAAGAGGCCTGCCTGCTGCTGCCTAGCCTGACCCGCATTCTGCAAAAGCTTGAGGAAAAACAGTTGATCAGCCGCAGCCGCGACGAGAGCGACCGGCGCCGTCAGGTGATCACGATCACCGCAGCAGGAGAGCAGATCATCGATGACAATATCGGTGCCAGCATGGAACTGGCCGCCCGGACCCGGAACAAAATGGGTGAGGAGCGTTATGAGGCACTGCTCGACTTGCTGAACGATCTGGACAAGATCGACCTCTAGGGCGTCGTTAGGCCTTTGGGCCGAGGCTTAATCGGGCAGGCGCAGGAAGACCTGGACATCGGCGACATTGGTGCCGGTGCCGCCGGTCATCAGCAATGCATCTGCGGATTTGAGCGCGGCGTAGCTGTCGTTATTGGCCAGAAGCGCCTTGGGGTCCTGCCCGGCGTCCCGGATGGCCTGCCAGGTGCCGGGGCCGACAAGTCCGCCTGCTGCATCGGTCGGGCCATCGCGCCCATCGGTACCGCCCGAGAGGAACAGCCAGTTGCCAGAGAGCTGCGCGGCGCCCAGCTGCGCCACCCGCAGCGCGAGTTCTTGGTTGCGCCCGCCCAAGCCGTCACCGGCCAGCCGCACTGTGGTTTCCCCGCCAAAGATCATTGCGACGGGCAGGTCAGTTGCCGCCATTTGCGCGGCCGCGATAACGGTTTCGGCGGCTTCCGCCACATCTCCGGTCAGATGATCGCTGACGATCTCTGCCTGCCACCCCTCTGCTGCCTGTTTCATGGCGGCTAGGCTATGCCGGTTCGATCCGATCAGGATATTCTCAGCCTCTGGCAGGTTGGCAGGCGTTTCGGGAGCAGACAGATGCGCCTGTACCGCTGCAGGGCAATCCGTCCAGATGCCCGCCCGTTCCAGCACCGCGCGAGCGTCGCTCCGGGTGCCGATGGGGGACGCAGTCGGACCGGATGCAATGGCGCGCAGGTCGTCGCCAATAACATCCGACAGTAAGTAGGCCGTGACCGGGGCGGGTGCCGCATGGCGCAATAGCCCGCCGCCCTTCAGGTCTGACAGCTGCTGGCGGACCAGGTTCATCTCGTTGATCTCAAGCCCCGAGGCCAGCAGCAGACGCCCGACCTCTGCCTTGTCCGCGAGGGTCAGACCCGGTGCAGGCGCCACCATCAGGGCGGAACCGCCGCCCGACATGAGGGCAATCACCCGATCCTGTGGGGTGGTGCCTGCAAGAAAGTCGATCACCGCGCGGCCCGCTGCGGCGCTGGCCTCATCCGGGACGGGATGGCTGCCCGCCAGCACGCGCGCCCCGGGCAGATCGCAGATGTTTTCCGGGTTGGTCACCACAAGCGCCGCCCGGGGCTGCTGAATATGCTCCAGCGCCTCGCGCATCATCGGGATAGCGGCCTTGCCCACGGCGAGGATCAGGGTGCGCCCGCCCTCGGGGCAGGGCGGCAGCGGATGCGCGGTAATCTGACGGCGTAGGGCGAGCGCTGGATCGGCGCGTTCCACGGCGGCAGAGAATAGTTCCAGGGCGGTGTCACGGAGGTCGGTCATGGGCATCATCCCTGTCAGATCGCGGCATCCGGGCGGCACCGGGATGTTATCGCTAAATTCGCAAAATCTTCTGCCCGATAGATGCGGGCAGCGTCAACCGCCGGGGCGCTGACGCCGGTGCGCGCGCGGCCCGTTGGTGGTGATCTCGTGCAGCGACAACGTGTGGTCGGCGTTCTTCATCCGGTGGCGCAGCATGGTGCGGGTCAGCCGCGCCAGATCTGCCTGCAGGGCGGGATCCCCGGCGACATTTTCCATTTCCCCTGCGCCCTGGTGATCAAACAAGATGGGCGGCAGGTCGGCTGCGAACTCGACCAGGGTGAACCGCTCATCGCGCAGGATCGCGAGAGAGGCCTCCGATGGCCGGATGCCAAAGGCGCCTGCGCCGGTGGTGGCGGGGTCTGCGAAGTCCAGTTCGGAATAGGAATAGCGGCGCCAGTCCGTGGGTGCCTCACCCTGCAGCAGCGGCAACAGGGAGGTGCCGTCCATCGCATTCGGGATCTCCTGTCCGACCCAGTCCAGAATGGTGGGGGTCAGGTCGATCGACTCGGTGATCTCCTGCACCCTGCTCCCAGCGCGCGCGCCATTGCCCGGTAGGCGCACGATCAGCGGCGTCTGGTAGGCTGCGTCATAGACCGAGAACTTGCCCCAACTGTGGTGGTCGCCCAGCATCTCGCCATGATCGGCGCTGATGATGACAAGGGTGTTGTCCTCCTGGCCGCTGTCCTTCAGGAACTGCAGGACCCGTCCGATATGGGCGTCCACCTCGCTTGCCAGCCCCAGGTAGATCGCGCGCAGTGTCTGTACCACGTCGTCATCGTCGCCCAGATCGGGAAAGCCCAGCACGGTGGAGGCGGGCGTCACCGCATCGATGGCAGGGCCGAAAAACGGATGCAAGGCGCGCTCGGCCTCTGCATCGGCCAGCCGGTTGGGCAGGGGTAGCGCGGCGGGATCGTACATATCGTTATAGGGCGCAGGCGCCACCAGCGGCGGGTGCGGACGGATATAGGTCAGATGCGCGAACCAGCTTTGATCGCCATAGGCGGGCATGGTGGCCAGAAACCGGTCGGTCAGAAAGGCGGTGTCGCTGTCCTCGGCCCGGTAGGGGGCCGGATCGTTGAGGCGGGGCGCGCCGCCAGTGGGCGAGACGGGTTTGTAGAGATCCCAGTAGTCGTCAAAGGTGTAGCCCCTGTTCATCAGGTGGGAGCGCCACGGGTAGGACATTTCGAGCCGCATCTCCAACATCTCGTGGAAATCGGCCATGTGGTATTCATAGGTCTGCACCGCCGGGTCGTTCGGGTGATGCACCCGAGGATCGCGGGAGGTGTCGGTATAGCCGAACAGCATCGGCAGATAGCCTGCCTTGCGCATTTCTCCGGCCAGCGTCGGCGCATCGTGGCGCAGCGGCGTGCCATTGCGGACCGAGCGGTGGTTCATCGCGTATTGCCCGGTAAGGATCGAGGCGCGCGAAGGGCCGCAGGGGTTCACCACCGTGTAATTGCGCTCGAAGGTGACGGCGGTTTCCATGAAGGCGCGCAGGTTTGGCAGTTCCACATGCTCGGCCAGGGCGCCGGTCAGGGAATCGGCCCGCAGCTGGTCGATGAGGATGAACAGAACATTCTTCCGGGGTTGATCCGGTTGGGCCATGGCGCGTCTCTTCTCAGGCTGTCTTTTGCCAGATAATCCCGCCCTTCGGGGTTTGGAAAGTCTTTTCTGTACCACACAATCATGTGACTATTGACCGGTATTTGTGGAATTGTGTGGATTTAACTTGTGGTTTTGGCCATTTTGAGGTCTAAAACGCGCTCCATCTTGGGTATTGAGGCCGACCAGCATGCCGACTGCTCCGACTTTATCACGCCGCGAAGCCGAACTGATGGACGCCCTGCGCCATCTGGGCGGATCGGGGCGTAATGCTGAACTGGCGCGGGTGCTGGATGTGTCGGAAGAAACCGTGCGTCGCACGATCAAGACGCTGGCCAAGGCGGGGTTGATCGGACGGGTGCATGGCGGGGCGCATCTGACAGGCGCGCAGGCAGGCGCCAGTTTTTTTCGCCGCATCGGTGAAAACCCGGAGGAAAAGCTCCGCATCGCCGAGGCCGCGGCTGCGGAGATCGGTGATGGCATGACGGTGTTTCTGGATGTCGGATCCACCACTGCCTTTGTGGCGGAGGCGTTGCGGCAGAAGGTGGGGTTGACGGTGGTGACCAATTCCATCGGCGTGGCGCAGGTCCTGTCGAACCACAATGGCAACCGGGTGCATGTTCTGGGCGGCGAAATGCAGGGCGATGAACGGGGCACCTTCGGACCGGTGACAGAGCAGCAGGCCGGTCGGTTCGCGTTTGATGTGGCGGTTCTGTCGGCGGATGCCCTATCGGCCAAACACGGAGTTCTGTACCAGAACGCCCCCGAGGCACGGCTGGTTCAGGTGGCCGCAGAGGGTGCTGAGCGGGTGATCGTGGTGCTGGCGCATCCCAAATTCGGCAAGACGGCCCCCCATCGCGGCCCGGCGCCGGAGGAACTGGACCTTCTCGTGACCGACCTGCCGCCGGGGAAGAAACTGACAAAGGCGCTGGCGGACTGGGGGATCAGCACCGTCATCGCTGAGCAGGCAGATAATGAAAAAGAAGACTGAGGTACGAAGACAGACATGGCGATACTGACCTTTCTGATCAGCCTGGCCGGGGCGACGATGCTGCTGTTGTTTGCCGTGCGCATGGTGCGCACCGGCATCGAGCGCAGCTATGGCGCCTCTTTCCAGCGGCTGCTGACCGGCGCCGACAGTCAGGTGCAGGCCGGGCTGTCCGGGATCGGTTTGGCGCTGGTGCTGCAAAGCTCGGCTGCGGTGGCGCTATTGGTGACGGGATTTGCCGCCAGTGGTTATCTCGCCTTTCCGGCGGGTCTGGCCATCGTGTTGGGCGGCGATCTCGGTTCGGCGCTGATCATTCAGATCCTGTCGTTCCGGCTGGATTGGCTGGTGCCGGTGCTGCTGGCCATCGGTGGCTACCTGTTCGTGAAGACCGAAGCCAAGAAACCCCGCCAGTTGGGGCGGATCCTGCTGGGGGTTGCCTTTATCTTGATCTCTCTGCGTTTCCTGCGCGAGGCGATGGATCCGATCCGCGACAGCGCCTTTCTGCCTGCCATTGCGGGCTATCTGGCGCGCGATTACATCACCGCCTTCCTTGTGGGCGGGGCGCTGGCATTCGTGATGCATTCTTCGGTCGCGGCCATCCTGATGTGCGTCACGCTGGTGCAGATCGGAGCGCTGCCCTTTGCCGCCGGTCTGTCGCTGGTGCTTGGGGCGAACTTCGGCTCGGCCTTCATTCCGATCTGGCTGAGCCGGGGCATGGCGATCCAGGCCCGGCGGATCCCCTTTGCCAATCTCGGGCTGCGCGGCAGTTGGGCAGTGATCTGCCTTGTGGCCGCCAACGAAGCCCTGCGCGAGGGGCTGTTGGGCGATCTGCAAGGCGGGCAGACGCTGGTTTATGCGCATCTCGCCTTCAACGCATCGCTTCTGTGCGTGGCCCTGCCACTGTGCCGTCCCATGCAGGGGCTGATGATCCGGCTGCTACCTGAACCAGCCGCCCCCGAGGATGTGGTGCCGGGCCGTCCGGTCAGCGCGCTGGTGCCGGGCGATTATGCCTCCCCGGCGCAGGCGGTGGCCGATCTCAAGCGCGAGTTGCTGCGCATGTCTGGCCTGATCGAGTCGATGTTCCGCCCGCTGCCCGAACTTTACCGCAGTGGTGACGCTGCGCAGATCAAGGCAGTTCAGGCGCTCGATCATGAGGTCAACGCCTGCCTGTCCGGGATCCGTTCCTATGTGGCGGGCATCCCCGAGGACAGCTTTGACAGGGCCGAGCTGAAAACTGCACGGGAGATGGTCGAATATGCGATCCGTCTGGAAACCGCCGGCGATGTTGCTGCCGCGCGGCTGGCGGCGCTGGCCGGGGATCTGAACCGTAAGGGCCTACGGTTCTCCAGCGACGGTTGGAGCGAAATCACCCGCATGCATGAAGCCATCATGGCCAATCTGCGGCTGGCTTCGAACGTGCTGATCTCGGACGATCTGGAAAGCGCGCGGCTGCTCAACCTGGAAAAGACCGAGGTCAAGCGGATGGAGCGCGACAGCCGCAAACGGCACCTGAAACGGCTGCAACGCGGGGTGGCTGATAGTTTTGAATCCTCGGACATCCATCTGGAGACGCTGCGGGCGCTGCGGGAGTTCAACAGTCATATCGCGGCGGTGTCCTATCCGGTGCTCTATCGCAACGGGCAGCTGCTGGAGACGCGTCTGATCGAGGACATGACACCGGAACCGGCAGGCTGACAGTGATCGCCGCCGGAAATGCCCTGAACTCTCCTGTCATGAAAGGTGCCCTGCGGCCGTGACCCTATTCGTCGTATCGATCATCCTGTCTGCCGCCATGCTGCACGCGGTCTGGAACGCAATTGTAAAAACCGCCGCCGACCGCACCACAATGCTCGGGCTTGTGGCGCTGGGTCATGTGATCCCCGGCGCGGCGATGGTGGTGCTCCTGCCCTTGCCCGCGCCGGAAAGCATGCCCTACGTGCTGGCCTCCACGCTGATACATTTTGGCTATTTCTACATGCTTGGGCGGGCCTATGCCCATGGCGATCTGAGCGTCGTCTATCCCATCGCCCGGGGCATTGTTCCGGCGCTGGTGGCGCTTTGGGCGATGATTTTTGCTGGGGAGGTGCTGCCGCTGCAGGCCTGGGGCGGTATTGCGCTGATCGCCCTGGGCATCCAGCTCAGCAGTTGGCAGGCGCTGCGCTCGGGTGTCGAAAGCGGCGTGGGGAGGGCGGCGCTTGGCTATGCCGTTGGTACCGGGTTTTGCATTTCTGCCTATTCGCTGACCGATGGTCTGGGGGTGCGCCTGTCTGGCAATACGCTCAGCTACTGGGCCTGGGGCGCCTTTCTGCATCTCTTCGTTGCCGGTTTCATCGGGCTGCGCAAGCGGAACACTCTGGCAGCCCTGCGCCCGCGCACCTGGATCATCGGGATCGGCGGCGGTCTGGTGTCGATGACAGCCTATGGTCTGGTTCTTTATGCCAAGAATTTTGCCCCCCTCGGGGCGGTCTCGGCGCTGCGTGAAACCTCGGTCATCTTTGCCGCGCTGATCGGATTCGTTTTCCTGAAAGAGGGCAACTGGATCCGCCGTCTGGGAGCGGCTGTTCTGATGGCGGGGGGCGTTGCACTGATCGGAACGTCTTTGTGATGGGCATCAAGCCGCGCCGACTGCTCAATCTTCGGGCATGGGCGTTGACGCAACGCCGGGCGGCGCGCAAAGTGTTAGCGGCCACATTTCCAATGCGGCGCATTAAGATCAAGATAAACAGGGGCTTTTGGGCGAATCTGGACCCATTTGGGCGTCGCGCTGCGACATTCTGGCCTTATCAATTTTTGAAACTGTCACTGTCGACTGAGACAGGCCAACCGCAAGCTTTTGTTACTTGAGACAACGAAAATAAAAACACGACCAATAATCCAATAGGGAGTATCCAAACAATGACTGCAAAACACACCGTCACCCGGCGTTCCGTGCTGAAGACAGCAGGCGCAGCCGCGCTGGCCGCACCGCTTTATTCCAAGAGCGCGCTGGCCTCTTCGGGTGAAGTCAACATTCTGATGTGGTCGGATTATCTGCCGCCTTCCTTCCTCGAAGCCTTTGAGGCGGAAACCGGTATCAAGGTGAATTACACCGGTATCGGCTCGAACGAGGAAATCATCAACAAGATGAAGGCGACCAAGGGGCAGGGCTTTGACATCGTATCGCCCACCAACAACCGCTCGCTGCAGTGGGGCCCGCTGGAGTTGCTGCAACCTTTTGACATGAGCAAGGTGAACATCGACGCGGTGAACCCGGCGATGGCCAAGATCGGTACCGACGCCTGGAACTTTGGCGGCAAGGGCTCGCACTGGCTGCCGCATATCTGGGGCACCGAAGGTATCGCTTACCGTACCGACAAATGGCTGCCTGCGGGCGATGCGCCCTCCTATGGCGATGTCTGGAGCGAAGAGAACGCCGGCAAGACCATGGGCCGCGCGCATTCGATGATGCTGGGCGCCGGTCTGTACATGGAAGCTTCGGGTGAGATGGAGCCGGGTTCTGTCTGGGCCGCCTACGAAGACGAAGAGACCATGCGCAAGGTCTGGGGCCAGATCACCGACTGGTGTGTGGCGCGAAAGGACCGGATCAAGCTGATCTGGAACGATGCCGATACCCAGAAGAACGGTCTGCTGAACGAAGGCGTCGTGGTTGGTCAGACCTGGGACGGCCCGCCGCTGGCGCTGAAATCCGCGGGCGAACCGGTGCATTACCAGGCGCCGGTCGAAGGTGCGATGGCATGGGTCGATGGCATGTCGATGCCGGTTGGCGCGCAGAACATCGAACAGATCTATGCCTTCATCGAGTTCGCCTACCGCAAGGAGCCCGCGGGCGTGGCCATCGACAGCCATGGTTACAACTCGCCGGTTCTGGGCGCAGATGCCTACTCGGGCGACACCTACAAGAAGAACTTCGCCGAAGCCTATCCCGGCGACAGCCTGGCCAATCTCAACCCCTGGCCGGCCGAGGCGCCCTGGTACGCCGACGTGCGCACCGAGTTCGTCAACAAGTTCAAGAGCGCCTGATCCGCGCCTGATAAAACTGGCCTCCCGGTGCATCCGGGGGGCCAGCCGCGCGCCAGATGGCGCAAGACGCAATGACAATTGAACGGGTGCATCCTGCGCCGACCGGTGGTCTGCCACCGGACCGGAGGGGTGCAATCTGAGGAGAGGCCATATGAGTGCTGGGGTCGGTGTAGATCTTGAGAACCTCTGGATCCGATTTGGGGATTTCGTCGCGGTGCGCGACGCGAATGTGAACATCAACGGGGGCGATTTCTTCTCCTTCCTCGGGCCGTCGGGATGCGGCAAGACCACCATTCTGCGGGCGGTGTCGGGCTTTCTTGAGCCAAGCGAGGGCCGTGTGCTGATCGGCGGTAACGACATGAAGGGGATCGGCCCCAACAAACGTCCCACCGCGCTGATCTTTCAGAATCTGGCGCTGTTCCCGCTGATGAAGGTCTGGGAGAACATCACCTTCTCCATGGAGATAAAGGGCGCCTCGGCCCGCGAGCGGCGCAAACGCGCGGATGAGCTTTTGGACATGATCGCGCTGCCGGGGCAGGGGGATAAGCTGCCCTCGGAACTGTCCGGCGGTCAGCGCCAGCGGGTTGCCATTGCCCGCGCCCTGTGCGCCGAGCCGGACGTGCTGCTGCTCGATGAGCCGCTGTCGGCATTGGACCTGAAACTGCGCCAGCACATGCGCACCGAGCTGCGCGAGATCCAGCAGCGGGTCGGCATCACCTTCATCTACATCACCCACGATCAGGGCGAGGCCCTGACCATGTCCGACAATATCGCGGTGATGCGCGCTGGCGTTATCGACCAGATCGGCGATGGGAAATCGGTTTACAACGACCCCGCCACAGCCTTTGCCGCCTCCTTTGTCGGGGAAAACAACGTCTTTCGCGGCAAGGTGAAACAGGTCTCGGGCGAGACGGCCCTGATCAGCACCAACCGCTCCGGCGATCTGCTGGCCCGCATCTCCACCGCCAATCACGGCAAGATGCAGCCGGGTGACGATGCCATGCTGTTCATCCGCCCCGAAGCCTTTGCCCTCGCGCCTGCGGGCGCCTCTGGTGATCACTTTGTCACCGCCACCGTCACCAACGAGGAATTCGAAGGCAACGTCTTCAACATCTTCATGGAAGGCGACGGTGGCAAGGAGTTGAAGGTGTCGCTGCCCAACCTTGGCCAGTCCTTTGACAGCCACAAGGGCGAGGCAATGACCCTGCAATATGATGTCCAGAACGCCGTGGCTTTGCCTGCTGGCGAACTGGCCACGGAATAGGAGGCGATCGTGATGCCTCGTTTTCTGAGGGAATTCTTCAACCGCAACGGCGTCGGCATGGGGTCTTTGATGCTGGGTCTGGTCCTGTTCTGGACCGTGGGCCTCATCATCCTGCCGCAGCTGTCGATGCTCGACTTCTCGTTCCGGCCCAACCTGCCACCGCCGGAAATCGGCGGACCTAAGGATGTCTATACTGTCGAGAACTATAAATACCTGATCTACGGCCCCGAGGGCGGCAGTCAGGACTATAACGCAGTCGATCTGCGGGTGTTCTACCGGACCCTGATCGCAGCCGTATTCGTGACCCTGTTCAACCTGATCCTGTGCTATCCGATTGCCTATTATCTGGCGCAGACCAAGGGCAACCACATCCGCATCTTTGCGCTGATGCTGATCATTCCCTACTGGATCAATGAGATCCTGCGCGCCTTTGCCCTGCGCATCATCTTTGGCGAAACCGGGGTTCTGAATAACGCTTTGGTGGGGCTGGGAATTTTCGATACGCCCTTTGATTTCATCCGCAACGATATCGCGCTCTATGCGGGCCTTGGCTATGCCTACATCCTGTTGATGATCTTCCCGATCTACAACGTGATCGAAAGCCTTGACCGCAACCAGATCGAGGCAGCGCGGGACATGGGGGCCAGCTGGCCGATGATCCATCGCCGCGTGGTCATCCCCTATGCCAAACCGGGCATTTCCTCCGGCTGTACCATGGTCTTCATGCTGTCGGCCGGGGCGCTTGCGGCGCCGCAAATCCTGGGTGGCCCATCGTCGCTCTGGTTCACGCAGCTGATTTATCAGCAGTTCAATGACAACAGTGACTGGCCACAGGGCGCGGCCTATGCGGTGGTGCTGCTGGTGACCTGTATCCTGCTGGTGCTGGCGATCATGCGCCTGTTCAAGGTCAACATGGGAGATATCGGCAAATGAAGTCCTTCTCCTTGATGCGCGCCAGCCTCTGGATCTATCTGGCGATCTTCTTTGCCTATCTGCTGGGCCCCTTGGTGATCATGTCGGTCACCGCCTTCAACAGCCCCGAATTCCCGCGGGCCACGCCCTGGGAATGCCTGACCTTCGAATGGTTCTCGGCCTTGTTTCAGGACGAGCGTATCCTCAACGGGATCAAGAACTCGATTCTGGTAGGGGCTGGCACGGTGGTACTGTCGGTGGCGATGGGGCTTGCCGGGGCACTGATGCTGACCCAGATCTGGCCCAAGCTGCGCGCCACATACTACACCATCATCATCGCGCCGATCCTGATCCCTGGCGTTGTCATCGGTATTTCGACGCTGGTGTTCTGGGACCGGATCAATCGCATGGTGGGTCTTGGCGCCGACAGCTTCCTGTCAAACGGGCTGTTCCTGACGGTGATCGGTCAGTCCACCTTTATCGCCAGCTATTGCATGCTGGTGCTGGTGGCGCGGCTGCAACGCTATGACACGGCCCTGACTGAGGCGGCGCTGGACCTTGGCGCCACCCATGCGCAGGCGTTCCGCAAGGTGCTGCTCCCGTTCATGAAACCGGCGATTGCCTCGGCTGCGGTTCTGGCCTTTCTCGCCAGTTTCGAGAACTACAACACCACTACCTTCACCTTTGGCGAATATCCGACGCTGACCATCGAACTGGCCCAGAAGGTGCGCTATGGCATTACGCCTGCGATCTCGGCCCTGGCCTTTATCATCGTGGTGCTGACCGTCTTTGCGGCGCTCTTCAACGAGGCGAACATCCGCCGCAAGGAACTGGTGGCCACGGCCCGCAAGGACGCTACGGTGGAAGAGCTGGAAAGCGGCAAGTTCCGCGTTCCGGGTTTTCTCAGCTCGAACTGGGCGGCGGTGGTACTGGTGGTTCTGGCCTGCGCTACGGTTGTCGTTGTCGGCACCGCCACGGTCTACAGCCCCGCGCAATGTATTGCCGATGTGCAGGAGCAAAAGCGCATCGAGACCGAGCTGCGCATCCAGGAACTCCGCCAGCGCCGCGCCGAGGAAGCGGCCCGCAAGGCGGCGGAAGAGGCCGAAGCCGCGCCGAAATCTCAGGCAGCGCCCTCTGGCAACAACTCCGGCTTTGGCGGGGTCTTCAGCCCCAATGCCCTGACCGGCGGCGACGAGGAGGAAGAAAGCAAGGCGCCCGCGGCGGAGGACAGCAACAACTCCGGCTTTGGCAATGTCTTTGCCCCCAGCACGCTGAGCGGCGAGGGCAGTGGCGACTGACCTTGCTCTGAAGCGAAAATGAAAAGGCGGCTCTAAGGGGCCGCCTTTTTCTATGGTTGTGCGGAAGGCAGGAATGCCTTGCGGGTGTTGGCAGACATTCGATGGCAGGATAGGGATGCAGCGAAACGGGTGTCACATTGGGAAAGCGCGATATGGCTACGCAGAACGGCGACAACACAAAGCGCCTTGAAAGCCGTTCGCTGGGCGTGGCCATGTGGGGCAACCTGTTCATGGCCGCAGCAGGGTTGGTGGCGGGTGTGCTATCGAACTCCAACGCGATCATGATGGACGGTCTGTTCTCCCTGATCGGATTCGGTTCCGCGCTTCTTGGACGGCGGATCAGCCGCCGCATTGATGCAGGCCCCGACAAGGCCCGCCCCTATGGCTATGCTGCGGACGAGGCGATCTTCTCAACCTTCCGGTCGCTGTCCCTTCTGGGACTGGTCCTGTTCGCCATCACGAATGCGATCAAGAACGTTTACAACTACCTCAGTGGCATGACGCCTGAGCCGCTGAATTTTGCCCCCATGATCATCTACTTTGCAGGGATCGGGCTGGTCTGCGCGATCCTGTGGGGATTCCATCATTTTACCTGGCGCCGAACGGGGAAGCGCAGCGCGATCCTGCGGCTTGAGGCAAAGGCCGCGATGTTTGACGGGCTGATCACGGCTGCTGCGGGTGCCGGTCTGGGCGCCATCTATATGTTCCGGGATGGCCCGCTGGCACCGGTTGCGCCGGTTGGCGATTCAGTGATTGTACTCTTGCTCTGTCTGCTGGCCATCGGTTCCTATGTGCGTGAATTCCGGGGTGGGCTGGGCGAATTGGCCGGCGCGAGCGCGCGACCGGAGTATGTCGCGAGCGCCCGGCGCAGCCTGCGGTCCGCGATCGCCGAGGATGGCGGCGAATTGCAGGACATGTCGGTGACCAAACTGGGCCGTACGTTCCTGGTGACTGTCTACTACGATCCTCGCCGTCCTATGTCAGCATCAGACATCGACAAGCTGAACCTGCGCATGATCGAGGATGCGCGCAAGACGCTGACGGGGGCGGACGTGCTGCTGTTGATCACCGAACATCCCCGGCGCTGGCCCGATGCTCTGAATCCGTTCTGAAGCCTGAGCTCCCGGTAAAACGGCCCTGCATGTTCGCCGGGATGCCTCTCAGGCTTGTCTTTGTCCGTTTTGCTCAGCCAGTCCGGCTGTGACCCGTCCCGCTGGCCAGCGTCACGGGCGGGCCGGACCAATCGACGTTCTCGGGCAGGCGGTCGGTGATGAAATGATCCATCGCATCGAACCCCGCAACGCGGTGGGCGGCAGAGCGGCTCCATTTCGTATGGTCGGCCACCAGCAGCATCCGCCGCGCGCTGGCGCGGATCGCGTTGCTGACCTCGGCGTCGAAGTGTTTGAAATCGAGGATACCGTATTCGGGATCCAACGCCCCGGCGCCGATCACACCGAAATCTGCGACGAACTTCCGGTAGCCTTCCAACGCCTGCGCACCAACCAGATCGCGATCCTCGGGGCGCAGCTGCCCGGCTACCACATGCACATCGCAGGAGGGCGCGTTGCACATCAGCCGGGCAACTTCCAGATTGTTGGTGACGATGGTGATGTCGGGGGTCTGGGTCAGCGCCTCGGCGACGTATTGCACCGTTGTGCCGATGCCCAGAAGAACGGTCGAGCCTTCGGGGATCAGCGCCGCTGCGGCATTGGCGATGGCGCGTTTGCGGTCCTCGTTCAGCGTGGCGCGGGCGTGAAAGTTGAGGTTCAGCGGATTGGACGGCGGCGCCACCCCGCCATGCACCCGCCGCGCCAACCCCTGGTCGCACAGATCGTTGATATCGCGGCGGATGGTCTGGGTGGCGACACCGAATTCAGCAGCCAGCTCATTGATGGATTGCTGCCCCGAAGCGCGCAGCTGTTCCATGATCTGACGTTGACGGTCGTTGAGGTCGCTCATCCGGGCTTCCGTTCCTGTTGCCGCCGTCCGAGGTCTTCCACTGTTGGATCAGATCGACGGCGCGATCCAGTCCGGGACAATTCCGCTGCGCTCGATGTAGCCGGTGACATCGTGACCGGCGAACAGCCCGTGCGCTGTGATCAGGGCGGTGTTCCAGCCCTGCGCCTGCGCCCCTAACACATCGGTGTGCAGGGTGTCGCCAACCATGGTGATCCTCTGCGGCGCTATGTCACCAAGCCGGGCCTGCGCTGCGGCATAGACCGACGGGAAAGGCTTGCCATGAAATACCGGCGAAATGCCCAGCTGATCGCGCAGTGCGACGGCGTAGAACCCTGGCTCCAGTGTCAGTCCGGTTTCGCGCGGGGCGACCAGATCTGGGTTTGCCACCACAAGCGGGCGGGGATTGCGCGCCAGGCTGTCGTGCAGCATGCCCTGTTGCGCCTCGGTCCAGTCCGAGGTGCTGAGCAGCAGGAAGGCATCTGCGGCATCGTATGTGTCGGACGTATTCCCCAGCGCCACGGCGGCCACCGGCAGCTCGGAAGCTTCAAACCCAGCTGGCGCCATCACGCCCCAGGTGCCGTCCGGGGCGATGTCGGTCAGGCAGGTCTCGCAGACCTCGCGGCTTGAGATGATCTCTTCCGCGGCAAAGTCAAAGCCGAGGCGGGCGAATTTCTCTTCGGTCTGGGCACGGGTAAAGCTGGCTGCATTGGTCAGAACCAAGAGCGCCTTGCCTGCATCGCGCAGCTGCTGCACGCGTTCGTGCGCGCCGGGGATTGGGCTGTCGCCAACGTTGAGCACCCCATAGGCGTCAAAGACGAAGGCATCGGTCTGATCCATCACCTGGTCAATGCCCGATACCGGCAGCGCCTTTCCCTTGTGATTGCTGACGGGCAGATGGGCGCGGATTTCCTCGTATCTGGCAAAGGCGGCTTCGGGGGTCATGCTGTCGTGGCCTCTGCTGCAAGGAGTTCGTCGCGTAGCCGCACGGCCAGCGCGGGATCATCGGTTATCACCCCGTCCACATCCGCCAGCAGACCTTTGCGGATCGCATCTGCGCCGCGCATGGTCCAGACCATGACCTGCAGGCCAAGGCTCCGGGCCAGCTCCCGATGGTCAGGCGTCAATTCCCAGAACAGCGGGCTCCAGACAGTCGCGCCGGTGTCGGCAAGATGGCGCAGCATCGCCTCTGGATCGGCAGGGGCGCCGTCCAGCCAGGGCGAGCCGTCGTAGAGGTTGCCAGAGGCGTGGATTTCGCGGCTCATCGACAGGTGCGAGCGGCGGAACTGCGGTGCTACGCGTTTAGCCGCCGACAGGATCTGCCAGTCAAACGCATGGATCAGGCAGTGATCCTGGGTTCCCGTGGCGGTGATGACATCGACCGCAGCGCGCACGAAATCCTCGGGCGCGGGTTCTGCGGCGTCTTCGGGGTCGTGCTTCAGCTCGACCAGAACATCGACGGGACGGTCGGCCTTGGCCACCAGATCCAGCACCTCGGACAGGCGGGGCACACGGGCGCCGGGCAGGTCCTGCTGCTGCGGGTGCTTCTTCGCGTACTCCGAACCCGGACGAATACCGCCCACGTCAAAAGCGCAAAGCTCCTCGTAGGTCAGCGCGCCGATGGCCGGGCCTTCCTCTGACAGGAACACACCCGCGCTGTCGCGGGTGGTGTCGGCCAGAAGATGGTGATTGTGGGTGACGACGGGCACGCCGTCGCTGGTCAACAGCACATCCAGCTCGATCCCATCCGCGCCGGAGGCGATGGTATGCGCGAACCCGTCCAGAGAGTTCTCGGGGAGAACATCCGGGGCGCCGCGATGTCCGAATATCTTGGGCAACTGCATGATCCGTCCTCAGGCCAGTCGTTTGCCAGAGGCCAGATCGAACAGGTGTAGCTGATCGGCGCCACAGCCCAGTTCCAGCGTCTCGCCGCTGTCATGCTGCTGCACGCCGGGCAGGCGCACGGCCAGCGGGACCGAGGTGCCGGAGACCTTGCCGTGGACCACGGTATCTGCGCCCAGCTGTTCGACGAAATCGACTTCCAGATGGAATTGCGCCGCACCCGATGCATCCATGGACAGGTGTTCGGGGCGAATGCCCATGGCGACCTTGGCACCTGCCAGGGCGGGGATTTCACCGGCAAAGCGGATGTCACGGCTGCCATCGACCAACAGGCCGCGGCGATCCTCGGTGACGGTGCCTTCGACTACGTTCATGGCGGGGCTGCCGATGAAATCGGCGACGAACCGGCTGGCCGGACGCAGGTACAGGTCCATCGGCGTGCCGATCTGCTCGACCCGGCCTGCGTTCATGATGATGATCCGGTCCGCAAGGCTCATGGCTTCGACCTGATCGTGGGTCACGTAGATGAAGGTGGCGCCCAGACGCTGGTGCAGGGCCTTCAGCTCGGCGCGCAATTGGGTGCGCAGCTTGGCATCGAGGTTCGAGAGCGGCTCGTCGAACAGGAACACCTTGGGGTCACGCACGATGGCGCGGCCCATGGCGACCCGCTGGCGCTGACCACCCGAGAGCTGCGCCGGTTTGCGGTCCAGATACTCCTCAAGCCGCAGGGTGCGGGCGGCCTCGGCGATGCGCTCGGCGATCTGGTCCTTGGGCAGGCCTTCGTTCTTGAGGCCGTATTCCATGTTGCCGCGCACCGACATATGCGGATAAAGCGCGTAGTTCTGGAACACCATGGCGATGTCGCGCTCGCCCGGCTCCAGATCGTTCACGCGGCGCTCACCGATGTTCAGATCGCCGGTGGTGATGCTTTCAAGACCCGCAATCATCCGCAGGATGGTGGACTTGCCGCAGCCCGAGGGGCCGACCAGCACGATGAACTCTCCATCCGCGATATCCGCGTTGACGTCGGACACGGCGGTGACGCCGCCGGGATAGGTCTTGCCCAGGGATTTGATGTTGAGAGTAGCCATTTATTTCTCGCTTTCGACCAGCCCTTTGACAAAGAGCTTTTGCATTAGAACGACGACCAGAACCGGGGGGATCATGGCAAGGACGGCGGTGCCCATGATGTAGTGCCAGACCGGCAGCGCCTCGCCCGAGTTGACCATGCGCTGGATGCCCATGACGACGGTGTAGAGGCTTTCGTCGGTGGTGATCAGGAGCGGCCAGAGATACTGGTTCCAGCCGTAGATGAAGAGGATGATGAACAGCGCTGCGATATTGGTGCGCGACAGCGGCAGCAGGATATCCTTGAAGAACCGGATCGGCCCTGCGCGGTCGATGCGGGCCGCCTCGACCAGCTCATCCGGGATGGTCAGGAAGAACTGGCGGAACAGGAAGGTTGCCGTGGCCGAGGCAATCAGCGGCACGGTCAGACCCGCGTAGGTGTTCAGAAGACCCATCTTCACCACCACATCGAATGTGGGCAGGATCCGCACTTCGACCGGCAGCATCAGGGTGACGAAGATCATCCAGAAAAAGCCCATGCGGAAGGGGAAGCGGAAATAGACGATGGCATAGGCCGACAGGATCGAGATGATGATTTTGCCGAAGGTGATGACCAGCGCCATGATCAGGCTGTTGAACATCATCATGCCGATGGGCACGCCGCCGGCCTCGGGTAGGCCACCGGCCAGAAGCTGGGAATAGTTTTCCCAGGCCTGATCCCCGAACCACAGCGGGATCGGCGATTGCGACAGTGCGCCGGGACCGTGGGTCGAGGCAACCAGCGCCATCCAGACAGGAAAGCACAGGAACAGGACGCCGGCGATTAGGATGGCATGGGTAAAGAACGTCAGAATGGGGCGATTTTCGACCATCAGTATTGCACCTTGCGCTCGACGTAACGGAATTGGATGAAGGTCATCAGGATCACCATGCCCATCAGGATCACCGACTGAGCAGCCGAGGAGCCGTAGTCCTGACCAATAAAGCCAGTGTTGTAGACGCGGAACACCAGGATCGAGGTGGCGTCTGCGGGGCCACCTTCGGTGGTGGCGTGGATCAGGGCGAAGGTGTCAAAGAAGGCATAGACGAGGTTGACGACCAGCAGGAAGAAGGTGGTGGGCGTCAAAAGCGGGAAGGTGATCGACCAGAAGCGGCGCACCGGCCCGGCCCGGTCGATGGCGGCTGCCTCGATCAGGGACTTGGGAATGCTTTGCAGCCCGGCAAGGAAGAACAGGAAGTTGTAGCTGACCTGTTTCCAGGCGGCGGCCACCACGACGAGCAACAGGGCCTGATCACCGTTCACATAGTGGTTCCATTCGATCCCGATCCCTTTCAGCCAGTAGGCAACGATGCCAAGCGAGGGGTTCATCAGGAAGTACCAGATCACACCGGCAAGGGCGGGCGCGACGGCGTAGGGCCAGATCAGCAGGGTCCGGTATCCGGTCGCGGCCTTGATCACGCGGTTGGCGGCAACCGCCAGGATCAGGGAGATGGCCATGGCGAGGAAGGCAACCGAGAAACCGAACAGCAGCGTCGTGCGGAAGGACTTCAGGTAGCCGGGATCGCTGAACAGTTCGTAATAGTTGTCCAGCCAGACCCATTCACGGGAAAACCCAAAGGCGTCTTCGATGAAGAATGAACTTTCAAGCGCCTGATAGGAGGGCCAGAAGAAGAAGGCGATGGTGATCGCGATTTGCGGCAGTACCAGCAGGTATGGCAGCAACCGGGAGCGGAAGACGACACGCTTTTGCACGGGCAGGAACCTTTGGGGTGGTCTTTTTCAAAAAGGGGAGGCCCCGCCAGGGACCTCCCTATAGCCAACATGTGGGGATGATCAGTCGTTGGCTTTTTCAAACTTGCGCAGCAGGGCATTGCCGCGCTCTACAGCTTCGTCCAGGGCGGTCTTGGCGTCTTTGTCGCCTGCCCATACGGCTTCCAGCTCTTCGTTGATGATGTCACGCACCTGCACGAAGTTACCGAAACGGACGCCTTTGGAGGCCGGTGTCGGTGCGTTCAGGGACAGCTGCTTGATCGCGGTGTCGGTCAGCGGATCGGATTCATAGAAACCCTGTTCCTTGGACAGATCGTAGGCCGCGGTGGTGATCGGAACATAACCGGTGTTCTGGTGCCAGTAGGCCTGCTGCTCGGGGGCAGAAACGAACTGGAAGAAGTCGGCGACACAGCTGTATTCCGCCTGCTCGTGACCGTTCAGAACCCACAGGGTTGCACCGCCGATGATCGAGTTCTGCGGCTTGTCCGCCACTGCGGTGTCAACCGGCAGCATGGTCTGGCCGAATTCGAAATCGGTGATGTCTTTCTTGAAGCCACCGTAATAGGCCGAGGAGTTGATCCACAGCGCGGTTTCGCCGTTCACGAACTGACCACGGCTGTCACCGCGACGGCCGCCGTATGCGAACAGGCCTTCTTTGCCCATGTCGGCGATACGCTGGATGTGGTTCACAACCGCGTCGTTGTTGAAGCTGAACTCGGTTTTCAACGAGGCAAAGCCGTTTTCCTCGGTGCCCATGGGCAGGTTGTGCCATGCCGAGTAGTTTTCGATGTTCGACCAGGACTGCCAGCCAAAGGAGAAGGGCTTTTCAACGCCGTTTGCCTTCAGGGCGCGGGCGGCTTCTTCGACTTCGTCCCAGGTGGTGGGAACGTCAACACCGGCAGCGTCCAGCGCGGTCTTGTTGTACCACAGAACCGGGGTGGAGGAGTTAAACGGCAGCGACAGCAGGTTGTTGTCGGTGTCGGTGTAGTAGGAGATCACGGCAGGCAGGTAGGCAGAGGGATCAAAATCGACGCCTGCGTCTTCCATCAGCTTGTAGACCGGGTAGATCGCGCCCTTGTCACCGGCGGCCATCATGGTGGCGGTGCCAACTTCGAAGACCTGCACAACGTGGGGCTGCTCGCCTGCGCGGAAAGCAGCAATAGCGGCGGTCATGTTCTCGGTGTAGTTGCCTTTGTAGACAGCGTTGATGTGGCAGCTGTCAGAACCGGCGTTGTATTCGGATGCGAATTTGTCGACGATTTCGCCCAGCTGACCGCCCATGGCGTGCCAGAACTGCACTTCGGCCTTCTCGGCGAATGCGGTGGTGCCGACCATGGCAAATGCAGTGGTCGCCGAAAGAATGGATTTGAGTTTCATGTTCATCTCCTGAGGCCACGGCAGATCAGTCCTGTCCGCAGCGATTCCCCGTTATTGATTCCGTATGAGTTCAATCACTCACATGAGGCGCATTATTCTGTCTTTGTAACGCTCATATGAATTCACTTTGCGTTCAGGTGAACATTTCGTCAAGACGGACATAGTCTGCCCAATTAATAATCTTTCACTCCGAACCGGCCTTGCGGCGGTGGTATATGATTGAAGTTTTTAGAATTTTATGTGCCAAAATCTGCGGCTGAGGCAGGGCTGACGATGTCGTGAGCAGGCCCGGGAGCCGTTATTTTCTGTTGAAAAGCGCCATCTGAGATCGTCAAAAAGTACAACACCCCGGCGCCGTTGGGGCGGCCGGGGTGCGTTGCAAAAGATCTGATTCTGCCCGACAACCCCGCAAGATTGGGGCGCATATCCGGGTCATCTTCCGTGGCGTCAGGAAGCCTTGAAGGTGTCCTGGTACTGCTCTCTCAGGATATTTTTCTGCACCTTGCCCATGGTGTTTCGGGGCAGCTCATCCAGTATCACCAGCTTGCGCGGGTGTTTGAACCGGGCCAGAACGTCACGCACCGCGTCCATGATCGCATCCGTGTCGGGGGTTTCGCCCGGCGCCGGGACCAGAACGCCCAGCACGGTTTCGCCGAAATCCGGGTGCGGTACGCCGATCACCGCGCTTTCCAGCACGCCGGGCTGTTCATCCAGCACCAGTTCGATTTCCTTGGGGTAGATGTTGTATCCGCCCGAGATGATCAGGTCCTTGTTGCGGCCGACGATATGGACATAGCCATCCGCGTCCACCATCCCGAGATCCCCGGTGATGAAGAACCCATCGCTGCGCAATTCGGCTGCTGTCTTCTCTGGCATCTGCCAGTAGCCCTTGAAGACGTTGGGACCGCGCACCTCGATCTGGCCGACCTCGCCTGCGGGCAGGGTGTCGCCCGACGCCGGATCGGTGATCTTCAGCTCCACCCCCGGCAGCGGGAAGCCGACGGTGCCCGCGCGGCGCTCGCCCTCATAGGGGTTGGAGGTGTTCATATTGGTTTCAGTCATGCCATAGCGTTCAAGAATACGGTGGCCGGTACGTTCTTCGAATTGCACGTGGGTCTCCGCCAGCAAGGGCGCAGAACCGGACACGAACAGCCGCATATGCCGGGTCAGATCTCCGGTGAACCGCGCATCTCCCAGAAGCCGGGTATAGAAGGTCGGCACCCCCATCATCGTGGTCGCGCGCGGCAGGTTCTCGATCACCGCATCAAGGTCGAATTTCGGCAAGAAGATCATCGCGCCCCCCGCCAGCAGCGTCACATTGCTGGCGACAAAAAGCCCGTGGGTATGAAAGATCGGCAGCGCGTGCAGCAGCACATCATCCGCCGTGAACCGCCACTCGGCCGCCAGCGTTTCCGCGTTTGACAGCAGGTTGTTCTGCGTCAGCATCGCCCCCTTTGAGCGTCCGGTGGTGCCAGAGGTATAAAGGAAGGCCGCCAGATCCTCGCCTTCCCGGTCGACCGTGTCATAGGAGGTCCGCATCGCCGCCGCCTGGGCCATCAGGGTGCCAGAGCCATCTGCGTTCAGCGTCTCCAGCGCAGCGCCGAGAGGTTGGGTGATGGGGGCGACGGTCGCCTCCTTCCCGGCATCGCAGACCACGACCGAGGCGCCGCTGTTTTCGATGAAATAGGATAGCTCATCCGCCGTATAAGCGGTGTTGAGCGGCAGGAACACCAGACCGGCCTGCGCACAGGCCGCATATAGGGCCAGCGCCTCTGGGGATTTTTCCACCTGAACGGCAACGCGGTCGCCGGGTTGCAGCCCTTTGCCGGTCAGGACATGGGCGATCTGCGCTGCGGTGCCAAGAAACTCCTGATGGGTGATCACCTGCCCGTCCGGGAGATACAGAAACGGGGTGGATTTTCCGGCATGGGCACCAAACAGCCCGTCATAAAGAGGATTTGCCATGGGCTAACTTTCTTCTGATTTTTGCAGCTTTGATGCGGCGGCGAGGGCGCGCACCTCTGCCGTTGCGGCCACCTTTTGGCTGGTGGCGAATTGTTCGTGGTTCTGTGCGACTTTCTTCAGGTCATATAGGTAGTTGACCATCGCGCCGCCGGACTGTGCCCGGCCCTTGTCCGAGGTATCCGCGTCGGCGTGCACCGCGTGGACAATGGCGCCGTTGCCCAGATGAAACCGTGCGACGGGATCAAAGGGCAGGCCACCGCGCCCTTTGGCGTTAAGCAGATAATGGGCGGCGTCCGATTTCATCCGGTCCGGGTCGGAGGGAGCCCAATCCAGACCCTCCTGCTCGATCCAGCCCGCAAGCCCTGGAATGGGGGAGAGGGTAACAAAGGTTTTGAGCCCCGCCAGTTCCGCCGCCAGATCGGCGGCCACCTGCTTGATCAATGAATTGCCAAAGGAAATGCTGGCCAGACCCGACTGGCAGTTGGAGATCGAGTAGAACACCGCCGTATCGGCCTCGTCCGCGGTCATCGGGGTGCGGTCTTCGGCCAGAAGCGCCTGAATGGATCCCGGTGTGCCCTTGGTCAGTGCCACTTCGACAAAGATTAGCGGCTCATCCGGCATCGCGGGATGGAAAAAGGCGAAACAGCGCCGGTCTGCCGGTTGCAACCTGCGGCGCAGATCGTCCCAGCTGTGAATGGCGTGCACGGCCTCGTAGGCGATGATCTTCTCCAGAATGTTCGCCGGGCTTTGCCAGTTGATCGGGCGCAGCACCAGAAAGCCTCGGTTAAACCAGGAGGCAAAGAGATGCCGGAAATCCTGATCCAGTGCTTCAAGTTCGGGAATGCCCCGCCCAAGGCGCAACAGATCCGCGCGCATCCGCACCAGCGCACCGGTGGCGCCCGGCACCCGGTTCAGGCGGCGGATCAACTCTTGCCGCCTGGGTTCGACCGCAGCCATGAAGGTACGGTAGGTCGCCTTTGACGGGCTTTGCTCATAGGCATCCAACCCGCTGCGCACCGCCTCGGGGTCGATGTTCAGCTTGGTGGCGATATGGGTGAAGAACGCCAGTTTGTCCGCGTCCTCCAGTTGCTCAAAGCCCGAAATCACCTCGCGTGCCAGCATCAGCTCAGACGTCTCGCCTGCCGACCCAACCAGATCTTCGGCCAGTTCGGCGATGGGCCGGTTGTCCTGTCCCGCCGCGCCCGACCAGCGGTAGCGGCGTTCAAAGACGGTGGAGAGGAGATCTGCGAGAAGGGTCACATTGCACCTCCCATCACAAGGTTGGGTAGCCAGGTCGCCAGACCCGGGAACAGACACAGAAGCACGATTGCCAGCACCATGCAGGCCACGAAGGGCAGCGAGCCGGTGAGGATGGTCTTCAGCGAAATGTCCGGCGCGATGCCGTTGATGACGTAAAGGTTCAGACCCACCGGCGGAGAGATTAGCCCGATCTCCATATTGATGGTCAGCACCACGGCAAACCAGATCGGATCGAAACCGGCGGTTGTAATGATCGGCAGCAGGATCGGTGCCGCCATCAGGATCACCGCGACGGGCGGCAGGAAGAATCCCGCGATCAGCAGAAAGACGTTGACCGCCCCCATCAGCACCCAGCGGTTCACATCCAGCGTGCCGATCCATTCGGCAATCGACTGGGTGATGAAGAGCGAGCTGAGCATGTAGGAGAACACCCCGGCGGCGGCGATGATGAAGAGGATCATCACCGATTCCTTGGTGCTGTCGCGCAGCACCACCCAGAGATCGCGCGGGTTCCACAGCTTGTAGATCACCATCGCGATCAGCAGGCACAGAAGTGCTCCGACGGCAGCGGTTTCCGAAGGCGTCGCGATGCCGCCATACATGGCGTAAAGAACCCCAAGGATGATCAGCAGGAAGGGCACCACGCGAGGCAGGATCTCGAACCGTTCGGCCCAGGTATAGCTGCCCGAGCCAAGACGCTCGGTGTCGCCCGAGCGCCAGGTTGAATAGAGCGACCAGGCCATGAACAGACCCACCAGCATGAGACCGGGAATGACACCGGCCAGGAACAGCCGCCCGATCGAGGTTTCGGTGGCAATGCCATAGACGATCATGGTGACCGAGGGCGGGATCAGGATGCCAAGAGTGCCACCGGCGGCGATGGAGCCTGCGGCCACGCCTTCGGGGTAGCCGCGTTTGCGCATCTCAGGGATGCCCATCTTGCCGATGGCGGCGCAGGTCGCAGGCGAGGATCCCGACATGGCAGCAAACAGCGCGCACGCGCCAAGGTTCGAAATCACCAGCCCGCCGGGAATGCGGGTCAGCCAGCGTTCCAACGCCTCATAGAGATCCGCTCCTGCGCGGGTCGAGGCGATAGAGGATCCCATGATGATGAACATCGGGATCGACAACAGGGCGAAATTATCCAGTTTCCCGAACAGGATTTCCGGCATCAGCTCAAGGCTGCGCATCCCGTCAAAGATCATCAGGAAACCGGCCGAAACGATTAGCAGCCCCAAGGCGACCGAGACGCCAGAAAACAGCACGAGGATTGTGGAAAGGGCAACAATGCCCCCAAGAACAAGTGGGTCCATAGGTCAGAGATCCAGGCCAAAGGGTTTGTCGGCGCCGGTCAGAAGCGCCACGAAGTCAGCAATCAGTTGCAGCAGGAACAGGGCAAACCCGACGGGAATAGCCAGATAGGGGATCCACAGGCGCACGCCCCATACGGTGTCCGAGCGCCAGCCGCGATCCCAGGCGAAATGCCAGTACTCGAACCCGTACCACAGCATTATCGCCATGATGCTGATCGACAGGAGTGAGGTCAGAACCGCCAGCCCAAACCGCGCGCGCGGCGGCAACGAAATCGGGATCAGATCGACGTTCACATGGCCGCGCAGCCGCTGCACATAGGGTAGGCCGATCAGGGTGGCCGAGATGACCAGATAAATCACCGCCTCGGTCTGCCAGACAGTGGATCCGTTCAGCACAAACCGGATCACGATCATCTGGCAGGTAATCGCAACCGCTGCCATGATCATGGCAGCCGCGCACCAGCCGGCAAGTGTGGACAGGCCCGCAACGGCCCGCAGGAACGGATTGTTCCCGGTTTTTGCGATCGTGGCCGCACTTTGTCCTGCCATTCCCGCCTCCTGAAGTTCTGAGAAATTCAAAAAAGGCGGGGCAGCTTCAGGCCACCCCGCCGGGTGTTATCACTCGACTGCGAGCGCCAAATCGAGAAGCGCCTGACCGTCCGAAACCTCATCCACAAATTTCTTGTAGGAGGTTTCCATGGCCAGCTTGCGCCATGCGTCGAAGTCATCGGCGCTCATCTGGGCGATTTCCACACCGGCGTCGGCAAAGACCTTGGCCGAGGCGGCGTCCTGTTTCTTGGCTTCTTCCAGGTAGTAGGCTTCGGCCTTTTCGGCAGCGGCCAGCAGCGCGTTTTGCTGTGCTTCGCTCAGACCCTCAAAGGTGCTCTTGTTCATCAACAGAGGCTGGTACATGAACCACAGGGCTACATCGCCCGCCGGGGTGTAGCAGCTGACCTGTTCGTAGATCCGGTAGGACACGAAGGACGATGACGAGGTATTAGCAGCCTGC
Organism: Pseudophaeobacter sp. 1A09344; assembly: GCF_041008745.1. Classification (NCBI taxonomy): domain Bacteria; kingdom Pseudomonadati; phylum Pseudomonadota; class Alphaproteobacteria; order Rhodobacterales; family Roseobacteraceae; genus Pseudophaeobacter; species Pseudophaeobacter sp. 1A09344. Next base: position 80,861 of record NZ_JAXGFS010000007.1, on the reverse strand, counting down.
AGAACGCCGGTTTGCATGGCGTTGTAGATTTCCGAGGACGCCATCGAGGCGATGGAGGCACCGGCGCCCGCCAACATCTGTTCGAAGGCTTTGCCGGCCGCGCGGGTCTGCAGTCCTTCGATGTCGGAGGGTTTGGTGATGCACTTGTCCTTGCCTGCGAAACCGCCGGCCAGATAGCCGTGCACCAGAACCATCACGTCGTCGTCGGCCATCTTGGCCTCAAGCGCTTCCATGAAGGGCGAGTTGCTGAGCCGCGCGGCGTGGTCGTGGTTCTTCACCAGGCCGGGCATCAGCGTCAGGTTATAGGCGGGCTGCTGGCCGCCAGCATAGCTGAGCGGTAGAACGGTCATGTCCAGCTGGCCGCGGCTGAGCGGTTTATACTGCTCGCGCGGTTTGAACAGCGATTTGGAGCCGAAGATCTTGATGTCCAGATCGACATCGGCGGCGGCCACCTCATCGGCGACGATCTGCGCGACCTTGTGGCGGATGTCCTTGTTCGACCACTGGTGCGACAGGCGCAGTTCGGTGGCATTGGCTAGCGCGGCCGACGACAAGAGCGCCGCGGCAGCGACCGCAGCTTTCAGCATGGTTTTCATTTTTTCCTCCCAGAAATTCCAACCTTTGATGGCTGGAGATGCCCGAACGTAAACATCAGGTGTTTTTCAAGTCAATATTTTTGTATACAAGAATAGTCATGTTGAATTTTCAAAACCGGAGTGCTACTGAAAATCCATGGGGCAACGTCGTGCAGATAGTATCGCTGAAGAGCTGGAAGAGCTGATCTTTGACGGCACTTTTGCGGATGGCGACCGCTTGGACGAGGTGCGCCTGGCCGAACAGTTCGGCGTTTCACGCACGCCGCTTCGTGAGGCATTTCAGCGGCTTGCCCTTTCTGGTCTGGTACAGCTGATCCCGCGACGCGGCGCCTTTGTACGTCAGCCCGGCCCGGTTGAACTGATGGAAATGTTCGAAGTCATGGCCGAGCTGGAAGCGGTCTGCGGACGGCTGGCAGCCAAGCGGATTTCGGATCAGGCGCTGGATGAGCTGAACGATGCCAATGCTAAATGCCAAGCAGCGGTCGATGCACAAGATTCGGATGCCTATTACGTGGAGAACGAGCGTTTCCACCGCATCCTCTACCGCGAATCCGGCAATGGGTTTCTGGAGCAGGAAGCCTGCAAGTTGCACAAACGCCTGAAGCCCTTTCGCCGCCAGCAGCTGCGGTTTCGCGGGCGTTTGGCGCAGTCCATGGATGAACACAAGGCCGTGGTGCAGGCGCTGGTCCGGGGCGACGGCGAAGCCGCTGCCGAAGCCCTGCGCGATCACGTCGCGGTGCAGGGCGAGAAGTTCCACACTCTGATGGCCAGCCTCAAAAGCGCCGCAGAATAAAGCCGCCGCAGCAGGTTCAATCGCGGTGGTGCAGGATGCGCCCGATGGTGTTCATCAGCAGTTGCGCCGCCAAAATGGATGTGCAGCCGGTGGTATCATAATCCGGCGCCACCTCCACCAGATCAAGCCCGACGATATCGCCCCGCTGCGCCAGCGCGTCGATGATCTCCAACACCTCGTAATAGAGAAACCCGCCGTGGCTGGGAGTGCCGGTGCCCGGTGCGATTGAGGGGTCGAAGGCGTCGATATCTACCGTCAGATAATAGCGCTCTCCTTGCGGGATGCGGTTGATCAGCGCCTCGGTGCCCATCTTGCGCACATGGCGGACCGACTGGATGTCCGACCCCATTGAGCGGGCGGCATCATAGCCGTCCTTGGCGGTGGAGGAGACGTTGCGGATGCCGATCTGGGTCAGCCCGGTGACATAGGGTTTTTCAGCGGCGCGGCGCATCGGGTTGCCATGGCCATAGCGTACCCCGTGACGTTCGTCGACGAAATCGAGATGCGCGTCGATCTGCACCACGTGGATCGGCTCCTGATCGTCAAAGGCGTTGATGCAGGGGATATTCACCGAGTGATCGCCGCCCAGCACCACCGGCAGGGCACCGGCCTTCAGGATCTTACGCACGCCGTATTCGATATTGGCGTGGCTCTGCAGGGTATCGGTATGAATGATATCCGCATCGCCAATGTCTACGATGGTCACCTTGGCCGGGTCCAGATAGGTGACGTCATCCTCGAAATCATAGGCGCCCGCATGACCAAAGCTGAACAGGGTCGAGGCTTCGCGGATGGCGCGCGGCCCCATGCGTGCGCCCGACCGCCACTGGGCACCGAAATCAAAGGGTGCGCCCAGAACGGCCGCATCCGCATCGATGGCGTCCCAGTCTTCCACGTAAGGGTATTTGCCAAAGGTGCAGATGCCGACGAAAGGCAGGTTCAGCCGCCCGCTGTCATATCCGTGTTTGCTCATTCTGCGCTCCCCGTTGTTGTTGCCGACAGTAAGGGGAAGCGGTGGGGCGGGGTCAAGCGGTGGGTTGCACCGCATCCGGATGGGCAGCAGCAAAGGCCGGATGCTGGGCGCAGGCTTCCTCAACCGCCAAAAGGCGTGGCATGTCGGAGATATCTACCTCCCAGCGGCGGGCATTGTAGATCTGCGGCATCAGGCAGATATCAGCCAGCCCCGGCGCATCACCAGTGCAATAGGGGGCCTGTTCAAACCCCGCCAGCAGCGCCTCGAACGCCTGCAATCCGGGGCGGATGAAATGCTGCATCCAGGCCTTGGGCATATCCTCGCGCCCGCCGCCGAGCTGCGTGGCATGGCGGGCGACAGCCAGATTGCACACCGGATGCAGGTCCACCGCGATGGATTGCGCCAGTGCCTGCGCCTTGGCCCGCTCTGCCGGGGCTTTCGGGAGAAGGTTCAGATCACGGGTCTGGTCCAGATAATCCAGGATCGCCAGCGACTGTGTCAGCCGCAGCCCATCGATCTCCAGCACCGGCACGAAACCCTGCGGGTTGCGCGCCAGATGTTCGGGGCTCCGCTGCTCTCCCTTTACCAGATCGACGGGGATGGACTGGTATTCGATCCCGGCAAGGTTCAGCGCGATGCGCAGCCGGTAGCTGGCCGACGACCGCCAGTAATCAAAAAGCACCACATCCGTCATCAGTCTCTCCCTCTTGTGCCTGCCTGATATGAAACCGCACCCGGGATCCCCGGATGCGGTCTTTGTGTTTCGGTCTGTTGTTCAGACGTTACTCAGTTCCTTGGCGTGCAGCCAGTCTGCGTGTTTGGGCGCCTTCTTGGTCTTTGACCATTCCTCCAGCATCTCCCATTTCACGGCGTCCAGTTTTTCCAGCAGCGCCTCTTCCTTGGGATCTGGGCAGGCCAGTTCCACCCGGTGGCCGTTCGGGTCGAAGAAATAGATCGAGTGGAAGATCGAATGATCCGTCACACCCAGCACCTCGACGCCGTTCGCCTCAAGATGCTCCTTGAATTCGATCAGCGTGTCGCGGTCCTTCACCTTGAAGGCGATGTGCTGCACCCATTCCGGTGTGTTGGGGTCACGGCCCATTTCCTGCTTGGTCGGCAATTCGAAAAAGGCCAGGACATTGCCGTCCCCCGCATCCATGAAGACATGCATGTAAGGGTCGGGTTCATGTGTGGACGGGACGTGATCCTCGGCAATGGCCAGGACAAAGTCCATCTTCAGCATCTTGTTGTACCACTCCACCGTTTCCTTGGCGTCCTTGCACCGATAGGCGACGTGGTGGATTTTCTCGATTTTCACTTGCTCTCCTCCGAAGGCTGAAGCGCGGCAGCCGCCAGCGCCTGTTTCAGGATCGCGCGTTTCCCAATGTGGTTGGACAGGACCAGCACCAGCCGCGCATTGAGCGCGTCGCTGTCGGCCTTGGAAAGGCCCTCGTGTGCGGCCAGAAGATCGGCGTAGAAATCGTCGGCGCCGTCGATGTTCGGGGTCAGGATCAGTTGGTCGGACATCCGTGTTACTCCTTGCCCACGGCGCGGCGGATGGCGGCGCGGAACTGGTTGTCGTCATAGGAGGGGCGGCGGGCGGCCACGTGCTGATCCGGGCGGATCAGGTAGACGCCGCTGGCATTGTCGCCGAGGTAACGTTCCTTCAGGGCCAGGGTGCGGTCGTCCTTGACCGACAGCGCCAGCCGGGTGACTTCGATGCCGCCTTCCTCGATCATGTCGGGGGCCTCGGCGTCGATGGTCAGCAGAGTGAACTTGTCCGCCAGTTTCGGCAGCAGGAACTCATCACCAAGCGGTGCATCGGGGCAGGGCGATCCGGGGCGGGTGCGCTCCGGCCCATTGGGCAGCGCATCGGCGGAATTCAGGTGCGATCCGTCATAGGTACAAGGCACCGACAGGCGGCCCGAGTTCACCAGCGGGCGGGCGAATTCGAAATGTTCGCTGAGGTCCAGAACCGCATCGCGCAGCACGCGGGACATTTCCGATTTCGGGGTGATGAAATCGGTGGAGCGGCTGGAGTTCAGGATATTCTCGTCGGCGCCATAGACCCGTTCCTGATCGTAGCTGTCGAGCAGGCTTTCGGGGGCCTTGCCCTCCATCACCAGTTTCAGCTTCCAGCACAGGTTATCGGTGTCCTGCAGACCCGAGTTCGCACCGCGCGCCCCGAAGGGAGAGACCTGATGCGCTGCATCGCCCGCAAACAACACGCGGCCATGGCGGAAGTTCTCCATGCGGCGGCACTGGAAGGTATAGATCGACACCCATTCCAGTTCGAATTTCACATCTTCGCCCAGCATTTCCTTGAGGCGGGGAATGACGTTCTCGGGGCGTTTCTCGCGCTCCTTGTCGATGTCCCAGCCCAGCTGCAGGTCGATGCGCCAGACGCCATCAGGCTGTTTGTGCAAGAGTGCCGACTGGCCTTTGTTGAAGGGCGGGTCGAACCAGAACCAGCGTTCGGTGGGAAAGTCGGCCTCCATCACCACATCGGCGATCAGGAAGTTGTCCTCGAACACGCGGCCCACGAAATCGAGCCCCAGCATCTGCCGGGTCGGAGAGCCGGCGCCATCGCAGGCGATCAGCCAGTCTGCCTCGATATTGTAAGACCCTTCGGGCGTATCGATTTCCAGCGTCACGTGATCGGGGTGGGTGCCGATGGCGGAGACTTTGTTGCGGCCACGGATCTCGATCGGGGCGCCTTCGGCCTGCAATTCCTTGACCCGGTTCACCAGGTACTCTTCGAAGTAATACTGTTGCAGGTTGATGAAGGCCGGGCGCTTGTGGCCTTCCTCCGGCAGCAGGTTGAATTCATAGACCTGACGATCATCGAAGAAGACCTTGCCGATGTTCCACTGCACGCCCTTGTCCACCATCGGCTGACCGCAGCCCAGGCGGTCAAGGATCTCCAGCGGCCGTTTGGCGAAACAGATCGCGCGCGAGCCGAAGCTGACCTTGTCGTTGTCATCCAGGATCACCGCCTCGATGCCCTGCTGGGCCAGGTCGATGGCTGCGGCAAGGCCGACCGGGCCTGCGCCAATGATCACCACCTTGCGCCGCACCGGCGCCGGGGCGTCCTGATCCGCATGGCGTTCATACGGGTACAGGGGCACTTCAAAGATCTTGTTCATCTGGTGTCCTCCCAAAGGGTGCCGCTTGGCACAGCTTCTCCGGTTCCCGGCCATGGGGTTGGCCGGGAGGTTAGGTTAGCATTCCATTTCAAAAGCGGGAGCAACACGACCTAGGTCAAAAAAGCCAAACCTTGTTGGGCTGGCGAAAGGTTCTAGTTGCTCCCTGTTTCCACCGACATGCCTTCAGCGTGGTTTTGATTGGCATGCTCGGTATGGCTTTCGAGATCTTCTTCAACGTTTCTGGCAGCATCTTCCGATTTGACGCCAATCGTTGCAGCGAAAAAGCTTGAAGCTGCGAGTGTCGGCACGACCCAAACCATTTTGTCGCTCAAGAATGCCGCCAGATACGAGGGCACTAAAACTACAGCTGCTTTCATCGCCGCTGACTTAAAGTGCGTTATTTTCATGCATCTTAGCCTTGTAGTGAGTCCCACATTTCAAGGTCACGTTGTGCGGTCCAGATGCGGGGGGTGTCAATACCGCGGGCCTCGTCATAGGCGCGGGCGACGTTGAAGGGCAGGCAGTGCTCGTAGATCGCGTAGTCTTTAAACTTGGGATCGCACTCTTGGCGCACCGCGTCCCAGGCCTCTTTCAGGGTGCCGTTGCGGGCAGCCACGCGGGCGGCGGGGCGATAGGTGCTTTCGACGAAGTCGCGGGTGTTCTCGATGGCCGCGTTGACCATTTCCTTGCCGACCAGCGCATCCCCGCGACCCGGCGCGATGGCGTCGACGTCAAAGGATTTGATCGCATCCAGCGTATCACCCCAGTCGCTGAAGTGACCGTCGCCGCAATAGCAGGCTGAGTGGTATTCCACGATATCGCCGGTGAACATGACGTTCTGATCCGGCACGTGGATCACGATGTCGCCTGCGGTATGGGCGCGGCCCAGGTGCATCAGGTCGACGCGGCGGTTGCCCAGATAGACGGTCATGTCTTCCGAGAATGTGGTGGTGGGATAGGTCAGGCCCGGGATGCTTTCGTGACCTTCGAACAGGCGCGGGAAGCGCTGGAATTCGCTGTCCCAGTCTTCCTGACCGCGTTCAACGACCATGGCGCGGGCAGCATCACCCATGATGATCTGCTGCGCACCAAAGGCGGAGGCGCCCAGAACCCGCACCGCGTGATAGTGGGTCAGCGCGACATGGGTGATCGGCTTGTCCGTCACTGAACGCACGCATTCGATCACCTTGTTCGCCAGACGCGGGGTGGCCTGCGCCTCGACGATCATCACCGAGTCATCGCCGATGATCACGCCCGAGTTTGGATCGCCCTCGGCGGTGAAGGCGTAAAGGCCCTCGCCCACTTCGGTGAAGCTGATCTTCTTTTCCGTCATGTCGCCTTGCGACGCGAATGCCTTTGCCATGTGTTCAGTCCTTTTGCAGAAACTCAAGCCGGTTGCCGAATGGATCTTCGGCGAAGAACCGGCGTCGGCTTTCTATGGTGTCATCCCAGCGCGGTGATTGGCCGGTGGCCGTGATCCGTGCCGCGATGGTGTCGATGTCGTCTACGGCAAAGCCCGGATGGGCTTTGCGCGCAGGGGTGAACCCCTCTTCCACGCCCAGATGCAGCTCGGAACCGGCCAGGGACAGCCACAGGCCGCCACGCGCTTTCAGCGCTTCCGGCTTTTCGATCTCGGCCAGCCCAAGGCCCTCACACCAAAAGGCGCGGGCTTTGGGCTCTCCATCCTTGGGGATGGCAATCTGGATATGGTCGAGGGCGATCACAGCTTAGCGCTTATAGGGATCGTCCAGCGCGGGCAGGATCTTACCCGCACATTCGCCGAACCCGATGGTGTAGCCGTCGCCCTTGGCCGCGCCTTTCAGCGTCAGCGTGTCGCCATCGACGATAAAGGAACGTTCCTCGCCCGTCTTCAGCGTCACCGGCTCCTTGCCGCCCCAGCTGAGTTCCAGAAGCGAGCCGCGGCTTTCCTTGGTTTCGCCCGAGATGGTGCCGGAACCTAGCAGGTCACCCGCGTTCATCGGGCAGCCAGATGTGGTGTGATGGGCCAGCTGCTGCGCGGCGGAATAGTACATTTCCTTGTAGTTGGTGCGCACGATAGTGCTGGCGTCCTTGCCCTCTGGCGCCATGGTCACCTCCAGATCGATGTCATAGAGCATCGGTCCGCAGTCCTTGAGGTGATCGAGGAGCTCAACTTCGCGCGTGGGCGTGTCGCAGCGGAAGGGTTCCAGCGCCGCCTTGGTCACGATCCAGGGGCTGACGGTGGTGGCGGTCGCCTTGGCCTGAAACGGGCCAAGCGGCTGGTATTCCCAGGCCTGGATATCGCGCGCCGACCAGTCGTTCAGCAGTACGTAGCCAAAGATATTGTCGTCCGCTTCCTGCACGGTGATCGGACCTTCGGAGGGGACGCCGACGATGGCACCCATTTCCAGCTCGATGTCGAAACGCGCGCAGGGCGCCCAGCGGGGGGCGTCGTCATTCGGGCCTTTCAGTTGGCCCCAGGGGCGGCGCACATCGGTGCCGGACACGACAACCGAGGAGGCGCGACCGTTATAGCCGATCGGGATGTGCAGCCAGTTCGGCGGCAGCGCGTTTTCCGGGCCGCGGAACATGGTGCCGACGTTCATGGCGTGATGCTTGCCGGCGTAAAAGTCGGTGTATTCGCTGACCATGAAGGGCATATGCATCTGCGCATCGGCCTGCGGCACCAGCAGCGGTTCGACCTTGGCCTGCTCGGCGGCGCCTTCGGACAGAAGCGCGGTCAGACGGTTGCGCAGGGCGGTCCAGACGGCGGGACCTTCTTCCATCAGGTCGTTCCAGAAGGGGACCTCGAACAGGGCGTAGTCGGTCAGGTCGATAAGGCCTGCCTCTTCGGCGGCCTGCATATCAAGGATCATGTCGCCGATGGCGACGCCGCAGCGCGGGTCTTCGTCACCGACAGAGAAGACGCCGTAGGGCAGGTTGTTCAGCGGAAAGGGCGTGTCGGCGGAATTGGCCGAGGCGACCCAGGATTTCAAAAGGGGCATGGTGTCTCCCAAAACGTTATGTGCAAGCGCCGGGATCACCCCGGCGCAAAACGGCTGTGGCTACAGGCTTACTTCAGGCCCGGCGTGCCGTCGAATTTCTTTTCGATGTCGGACCAGCAGTCGATGTAATCGTCCTGCAGCGGCGCCTCCTTGGCGGCGAATTCGGTCAGGTGCTGCGGGAAGCGGGTTTCGAACATGAAGGACATGGTGTTCTCCAGCTTCTCCGGGCCGAGGTTCGAATTCGACGCGCCCTCAAAGGCGTTCTTGTCCGGTCCGTGCGGCAGCATCATGTTGTGCAGCGACATGCCGCCGGGGATGAAGCCCTGCGGCTTGGCATCATACTGGCCGTAGATGTTGCCCATCAGCTCGGACATGATGTTCTTGTGATACCACGGCGGGCGGAAGGTGTTCTCGGCCACCATCCAGCGTTCGCGGAACAGCACGAAATCGATATTTGCGGTGCCCGGCTGGCCCGAAGGTGCTGTGAGCACGGTGAAGATCGAGGGATCCGGGTGGTCGAACAGGATGGCGCCGACCGGGCAATAGGTGCGCAGGTCGTATTTCACCGGCGCATAGTTGCCGTGCCAGGCGACCACATCCAGCGGCGAATGGCCGATCTTGGTCTCGTGGAACTGACCGCACCATTTGATGGTCACGGTCGAGGGCACTTCGCGGTCCTCAAACGCCGCCACGGGCGCCTTGAAGTCGCGCGGGTTGGCCATGCAGTTTGCGCCGATCGGGCCACGGCCCGGCAGTTCGAATTTCTGACCGTAGTTTTCGCAGACGAAACCGCGTGCGGGGCCTTCCAGAACCTCGACCCGATACAGCAGGCCGCGCGGCAGGATGGCGATTTCCTTCGGCTCCAGATCGATGATGCCCAGCTCGGTGCAGAAGCGCAGACGGCCCTCTTGCGGGACGACCAAGAGCTCACTGTCGGCCGAGAAGAAATAGCTGTCTTTCATCGATTCTGTGACCAGATAGACATGGCTGGCCATGCCGACTTGCGTATTCACATCGCCTGCGGTGGTCATGGTGCGCATGCCGGTGAGCCAGGTCAGCGGCTCGCCGCTGTGGGCCACCGGATCCCAGCGATACTGACCGAGCGAGGTCACATCGGGGTCGACACAGGGCGCGGATTTCCAATAGGGCAGGTCGATTTTTTCATAGCGGTGCGAGTGCTTCACTGAAGGGCGGATGCGGTAGCACCAGGTGCGCTCGACGCGCTCGGCGGTGAAAGCGGTGCCGCTCAGCTGCTCACCATAAAGACCGTAATTGCATTTCTGCGGGCTGTTCATGCCCTGGGGCAGGGCGCCGGGCAGAGCCTCGGTTTCATAGTCGTTGCCAAAGCCGGGCATATAGCCCTCGTGCGGGCCAGCAAGCGAAGGGGCCTGGATCATCTCATGGGGATTTGTGGGTCGATTCATGGCGCGTTCCTCCTTTTCCGCTTGCCGGGGTAATAGTTGATTTTGTAACTAACAAGGGTATGGAGGGGCAAATGACCGAAAAAGATGATTTCGCTTTGCAGGATTTCCTGCCGTTCCTGCTGAACCGTGCGGCCGAGGAAAGCTCGCTTGCCTTTCAGTCCTATTACAAGAACCGCTATGGGATGCTGCGCAACGAATGGCGGGTACTGTTCCACCTTGGCACCTATGGCACCATGACGGCCAAGGAGATCGGTCAGCGCGCCAAGATCCACAAGACCAAGATCAGCCGGGCGGTGGCAAAGCTAACCGAGCGCCGCTTCATCACCCGCAACAGGGATACGGCGGACCGGCGGTCGGAGCACCTGAAGCTGACCCCGGCGGGGGAGGCGGCCTATCGCGACCTGCGCGGGCAGGCGGCAAGCTATGACAAGCAGTTGGCGGCCCGGTTCAGCCCAGAAGAGGAACAAACCCTGCGGCGCATGTTGCGTCAGTTGGCTGGAATCGAGGAATAGACATTCGGGCTTCGGCACCCCAGATACTGCCGGACACAGAGAGTGCCGGATACTGGCAAAACACCCGCGCAAACCGAGGACCCTTTCCCGTGGATCAGACAGACAGCCGAGCCCCCGCCCTGATCTCCTGGCTGACCGAGCAAGGGCTGCGCAGCCATGAGCGCGAAGGTTTCCTGCAGGCGTTTTGCGAGCAGATGGTCGCCCTCGGCATGCCCCTGTGGCGGTTTCATCTGGCGCAACGCGCCTTTCACCCGCAGTTCGGCGGGATCGGGTTCAGCTGGACCCGCACTGGTGGGATGTCTCAGGAACGCTACGAGCACCGGCAGGCGCCGCGCGATGCCTGGCTGCAAAGCCCGCTGTTCCATCTTCTGGCAGAGGATCTGGAGGAGTTCCGCTCGGATCTGAATGATCAGCATGTCGTCCGTTTTCCGATGCTGGGGGATCTGCGGGCGCAGGGCGTGACCGACTATTTCGCCTTTGGCCTGCGTTTTTCCGACGAAAAGGTTCCACTGGATCCCAGCAGGCCGTCCGAAGGCGTGTTGATTTCCCTGAGCAGCGATCACCCGGACGGTTTCAGCGAACGCGATCTGTCCTTGCTGCGCAGTATCGCGCCGCATCTGGGTCTGGCGCTGAAATCGATGTCAAACCAGCAGATGGCCAAGGATCTGCTACAGGTCTATCTGGGGCGGGATGCCGGGAGGCGAGTGCTGTCCGGTGAAATCCAGCGCGGGTCGTCGGACCGGATCAACGCGGTCATCTGTCTGTTCGATCTCAAAGGCTTTACCAGCCTCGCCGAGCAGGTGCCGGGCCCCGAGGTGATCGACATGCTGAACGATTATTTCGGCATTGCCGTGACCGTGATCCAGTCCCACGGGGGCAATATCCTGAAGTTCATGGGCGATGGGATGCTGACGATGTTCAACCTCGGCTCGCTTAGCAAGGACGCCAAGGCGGCGCTGGATGCGGCGAGTGAGCTGCGTCAGAAGATCCGCCTGCGCAATATCGAGCGGGCCGAGGCAGGACTGCCTGCGCCGGGGTTCACCCTGGCGCTGCACGCCGGGGACATTCTTTATGGCAATATCGGTTCGGAAAACCGACTGGATTTCACCGTGATCGGGCCGATCGTCAACCAGACGGCGCGGATTTCCGGCTTGCACCACTCGGTCGGGCAAAGCGTGATCCTGTCACAGGAGGTGCAGCGCGCCGGGGCAGAGGCGGGGCACGATCTGGTGTCTCTCGGCCGCTACATGCTGCGCAGCGTCGCCGAGCCGATCGAATTGTTCACCATCTACGAGACGCCGGATCAGCCTCGGTAAGGACTGATCCGGCGCCAAAGAGGGGAGCGAGCCGGGCAGGACTCAGATATTGATCTCGACGCCCGGCAGGTTCAGCTCTTTCATCATGTCCCGCAGCTCTTGCCGGGCCGCGATGTTGGAGATGTTCAGCTGTTTGACGCCCACGTCCTTGAGATCCAGCAGAGTCAGGCCGCGCGGGAAGAGTTCGCGGAAAATCACCCGCTCTGAAAAACCGGGGGCGACGCGGAAGCCGATCCGTTTGGACAGCATGTTGATGGCGCGCTCCATCTTTTCCTTGTTGACCATGCGCTGGGTGCCGACGCGGTTGCGGATGACGATCCAGTCGATGGGTTTCAGCCCGGCCTGCGCCCGCAATTGGCGCGCATTCCAGACCATTTCCGAATAGACCGAGGGGCCGGTGATCTTGTCGCCCTTGTCATCGGTATGGGCCAGCAGGTCGAAATCGACGAAACTGTCGTTCAGCGGCGTGATCAGCGTATCGGCCAGCGAATGCGCCACCTGGCTCAGCCGGGTGTGCGAGCCGGGACAGTCGATCAGGATGAAATCATTGTCCGGCTCCAGGCTGGAGACGGCCGCCGACAGACGGTGATCATAGATGTTTTCACCCGGTTGCAGGCTGTCGGGGTCAATGTCCGGCAATTCGTGCAGATCGACAATCGGCAGTTCCAGCCCGGCCTGGGTCATGAAGGCCTTGCGGTTCTCCAGATACCGGCCAAGCGAGCGTTGCCGCAGATCAAGATCCAGCGCCGCCACCTTGTGCCCCAGCCGTGCCAGAGCGGTTGCCACATGCATGGAGACGGTGGATTTCCCCGCACCACCCTTTTCGTTGCCGACGACAATGATATGCGCCATTCAATGATCCCTTTGGTTCCCCGCGCCGCGGGAGCGATTTTCTGCGGACTATAGACAGAGCCCGAATCAATGAAAAGCACTGAACCACCCGAATTAGAGCCTGATTTTTGCCGCATCAGGCGGGGGCAGCAGTGCAGCTGATGCACTGCCGCAGGATGCCATGTGTTAATTGGAACACTTCGTTCCGGCGCTGCTACAGCCCCAATTGGTTCAACTGCTCGAATGCCGAGGAGAGACGTGCCTCGTGGGGCAGCCAGTCCGGGGTCGAGCGATGATAGATCGGCTGTCGCGCCTGCTGCAACGATGCCGTTTGAATGGCGCTCTCACGGTTTTCTGGATGCAGGCAGTCATCGGACCATTCCAGCCCGCAGAAATCCACCAATGGCCGGATGTGCTCTTCGGGATCTTTCGTGAGCGCGTGATAGTCCAGTTGATGGATCTGGTCCGGAAACAGCCGCATCCAGTGTTGCATCAGGTCCCGCGTTAGAGCCTGATATTGGGCAATGTCGCTGAGATCATAGCTGAACCCATTGCCACTACCCGCCATGCAAACCTGATAAAGAGACCAGAGCTGATCGCGGGGCATGCGCGTGGTGTAGACGATCCGCGCCTCGGGGAAAGCTGCCAGAAGGCCGCCGACCCAACGAAAGTTGAGCGGCATCTTGTCGATTACAACAGGTGCGCCATTGGCGTGACCCTGCATGGCCTGCCCAACTGCGTCTCGCAGGGCCTGTGCGTCGGCTTGTGTGAATTTCGTTTGCTTCTTTGTTGCCATCTGCTGCATCAGCTTGGACATGGCAGTTGTGGAATACTGCAATTCGCCAGCGCCTGTCACACCTTCGCAGCCGCATAGGATGCGTTCCGTTACCGTTGTGCCTGAGCGCGGCAGCCCGACGATGAAAATTGGCCGAAAGCCGAGCTCAGATGTGGCAACCGGTGCCGGTTCAGCAAAGGTATGCTTCAGGTACGCAAATATGCCTTCGTCCTTCTCGATCGAATATCTGATCGTTTGCTTCTTGAGGGTGTTGCCCTGTTCCAGATGCTCAAATGCGGCGTCGTACTGCCTGGTATCATTCAGAGCTTTGTAGAGCGCAAAACGCAGTTCGCTTTCTGCGCTGGGCTGCAGGTCGCCCTCGTTGAGGAGTTGTTGCATGTCTCTCAGGTGGGGATGATCCTTGTCATAGGTGATCACCAGGGACATGTTGCGGTGCACGGGCGTCAGCCGGGGATTTAGGTCCAGAGCGTTCTGGAAATGCTGCTTTGCGGTGTCATTTTTGTTTTCGGATAATGCAATGAGGCCAAGCTGATATTGGGCTTCTCCACCAGCTGGTGAGGTCGGGGTCACCGAATTATAGCAGGCCTTCGCCTCTGTCAGACGGTTAAGGCGGCGTAGTGATAGGCCCAGTACGTTGAGCAATTCATCGGTAACCGGATTGTTCTCGATAAGAGCTGAGATGATATGCACGGCTTCCGCATAGTGGCCTTGTTCGTTCAGGGACATGGCCAGTGCTCTGCTCGCCGCCGGGTTTTTCGGATCTAGGACGACGGCCTTGCTCAGGTGTTCGGTTGCGAGATCGAGGTAATTGAGTTGAAGAAGTATAGCGCCGATATTGAAATGCCCGATGGCGGGATTGCCTCCAGCCTCCAGGCTGCGTTTGAAGAAATCCAGAGCGCCTGACAGGTCGCCTTGGGCCTTCAGGCACGCGCCCTGCAAGTCCAGCAATGGGACCAAGTCGGGGGAGCGTTTCGCCAGAGCTTGTGCTGTGGACAGGGCGTCTGAGATCCTGCCTTCACGGAACAGAGTAACAGCCGCAGTGACTTCCGATTGGCTCACGGGGGTTCCATGCCCTCGATTCCCCGCCAAAGCCTCGGGGAGGTTTTTGATGCGGGAAGGGCTGGCTTGGGAGAGCATTGGCTGCGGCCTTTCGTTTCAGTGTATCCACGATTTCGAAAAACTGTGCCCCAAAAAGCTTGTCAATTTGAAAAGATTTTACAATTTTCGCTCGGGCTATGCATGGCCTCTATCTAATTTGTGCTTGCGCCAAAAATAAAAAAACCGCCCCGAATGGAGCGGTTTTCGTTTCGAAATCGATAATTGGTCTTAGAAGCCCAGACCTTCGTATTTCTTTTTGAACTTGGACACGCGGCCACCGGCGTCCATCAGGCGGGTCGAACCGCCGGTCCATGCGGGGTGCACGGAGGGGTCGATGTCCAGCGACAGCTGGTCGCCTTCTTTGCCCCAGGTGGAACGCATCTTGATGATGGTGCCATCGGTCATTTTGACGTCGATGAAGTGGTAATCGGGATGGGTGTCGGCTTTCATGATACCACTCCTTACGCTTTAGCTTTGTAGTTTGCGTCTTCAGCGATACGGGCGGATTTGCCGCGACGCGAACGCAGGTAGTACAGCTTGGAACGACGCACGCGGCCACGGCGTACGACGGTGATGCTGTCGATGTTGGTCGAATGCAGCGGGAACACACGCTCCACGCCTTCGCCAAACGAAATCTTGCGGACGGTGAAGGAACCGGCGATGCCAGAACCGTTCTTGCGGCTGATGCAGACGCCTTCGTAGTTCTGAACACGGCTACGCGAGCCTTCGGTCACTTTGTAGCCGACGCGGATGGTGTCACCGGCTTTGAAATCGGGGATCTCTTTCCCCAGGGCGGCAACTTGTTCCGCCTCCAGCTGTGCGATCAGGTCCATCTGATCTTCTCCTATTTTGCTCGTGGTTGTTCCACGAAGTTTTGCGCGGATATGAGAGCTCTTGGTCTTCACCGGGTCCCGCTTGTGCAGCCCGCCAGAGATCACACCGATCGTTCCTGAGTGCCGATCCGCGCCCTGTCAGATGACCGAAGAAGGTCAGCCAGGATATGCGCACATAGGCAAAACGCCCGGAACCGAATCCGGTACCAGACGAGCGGCTTTTAGGCCTGTGGCGCCAATGTTTCAAGGGAATTGTGCCGTAACCCCACTTCTTCGCAACGCTTTTGTTTTGCTCGCCGGGGCTTATGGGGCTACCGTTTGGGGGAATTGATAGATCAAGTTGTTGCGGCGGCTCTTTCTGGCCGTGCTGTTTAAATGTGCCTCATGGGTAGGAGGAATGACCATGCCTTTCAAAAAGCTGGATATTTTCAATAGTGAGCAAGGCTACAAGGCGGAGCTTAAGAAGGAACTCAAAAAGCTCGACGCGAGCCTGAGTGAGTTTCATTACTACGATCAGGTGGCGCTCAATGGCGCGCCGCAGACTATTCTGGTGGTCGGAGAGACCGCCGCGCCGTTGCTGAAAGAGCTGAAAGCCAAGGCCAAGATGCACGCCGTCGGCCGCTGTTTTGTCGAGGATGGCACCCTGAAGCTGAGCCCCGTCAAGGGCAAGATTCTGGAAAAGAATCTGAAGCCGGTCATGAAGGGCACGCAGTTCGCCTATAAGATCGTGGACGCCGATGTGGACGCAGGCGGGGCGGACAACGCCGATGGTAAGTTCGAAAAACGGCTGCAGGCGGTGGTGTCGCGGTTTGACAAGATCAAGGGCAAGATCACCGACGAGGAACGCAAGGAGCTGCGCATCCTGTTCGGCCAGATTGAGGAGCAGAAGGACAGCGCGGTGGACAAGGCAGCCGCGATCTTGAGCAAACTCAACACCCGGATGGAAGAGCTGATTGGCCTGATCGGCGGCGGATCGGAGGCGTCGCGCGAAGAGGTCAACGCCAAGACCCGGCTGAAGGCGACCACGGCCCGCTTTGACAAGGTCAAAGGCAAGATCATGGATGACGAGCGCAAGGCGCTGCGTCAGCATTTCGCCGCCGTCGTCGAGCATTTCAAAAAGGGTGAATGGGCCGACGGACAGAAACGGTTGGAGCAGCTCGACAAGGAAATGGTCGGCTATGTGAAGGAGGCGCTGGCTTCTGAGGAGCAGAGCGCCGAAAAACGCAGTTCTGACTTTGACAAATCCGAAGCGGGTCAGGCTGCCAAGGTGCTCGCCTCGCGCATCAAATCCGAAGCGGAAAAGTTGAAGAAACTGGAGGCCGCCGTGACCCGTGAGGCGGGCGTGCTGAAGGATCTGCAGGACACCCTTTCGGGGCTGACCAAGCCAAAGGACATCGCCTCCAAGCAGCGTCAGGTCGATGCCAGTTCAGATCGGCTCGACAAGGCACGTCAGGTGTTGGAGACCTCGCGCAGCGAGCTGCTTGAAAACATCGAAAAGATGAAAAGCGAGAAGCTGGAGAAGGAAAAGGCATTCGTCACCGCGCTGGGCAATATCAAATCACGCATCTCGGCGCTGGATGAGATGCTCGACAGCGTACCGGTGGATCAGGCCCGGGCCCAGATCGAGGCGCTGATCAAGAAACAGGCCGAGGCGCAGGCCTGGCAGGAGGAGCGGCTAAAGGCCGAAGAGGGTGGCGAGGGACATGGCACCGGTCGCCACGGCGCACAGACCGGGATGGAGCGCCAGGCGATGCGCGCCTCAACGCAGGATGGCGTCACCCCGGATCAGGATGGCAATACTTCGGGCGTCAGCCGTCAGGAAAAAGGTGTGACGCAGACGGAAACCTGGAACCAGGTCAAGGTCACCTACACCGAAGAGGACGGCAAACGCGTGATCGCCGATATCGACAAGACCGCGCAGAATATCGTCAACAAGTTCGACAGGACCCAGTACAGCGGCGGCAAAGGGTCGATGTGGGCCACGCCGGTGCTGGAAAAGGAAGCGGTAGAGGCGGCGCTGGACGTGGCCAACAAGCTCAAGGATTTCACCCATTGGGCCGAGGGCAACACCTCGGACCACACGGCGGTCACCACCGAGTTCAAGAATCTGACCGTGCTCTTGGGCAAGCCATCCAGTTCGGTCGGCTGGGGCTACGCGGTGCAGCGGGATGGTGACGCTGTCGATGTGTCCACCGTGAAGAGCGAACTGGAGAAATTTGAAACCGGCGCACAGACCATGGACCAGCTGTTCAAGGCGCTGAACGTCAAGTTCATCGAACGCGATGGCGGGGTAAAGATGATCCCGCATTGCCGGGTGGTGCTGGAGCGCGGCGCGGGCGGCGGCGCCTGGAAGCTGAAGACGCATTATCCCGACAATGGCATTTCTTCGGAGCAACTGGGTTGGGAAACCCGGCGCAATCAGCCCAAGGGTGACATCACCTTCCGGAAAGGGACGGACCTGACCGTCAAGAAGAACAACGCCGCGCCCTGACGGGGTGGGGCCGGGGGCTATATAGGTTCCGTCCCCGGATCAGTCCTTCTTGGTCTCGCAATAGGCGTCCCATAGGTCCGGGCGGCGCGCCTTGGTGATTTCTTCACTCATCTGGTGACGCCATTCGGCGATCTTGCCGTGATGGCCGGACATCAGGATCTCGGGGATCTCGCGGCCCTTCCATTCGGCGGGGCGGGTGTATTGCGGATGCTCCAGCAGCCCGGAGGAAAAGCTTTCCTCCTCGGTTGAGGCCTGGTTGCCCAGGACGCCGGGGATCAGTCGCACGGTGGCGTCGATCAGGGCCTGCGCCGCGATTTCGCCGCCGGTCATCACGAAATCGCCGAGGCTGACTTCCTGAATGCCATAGTGTTCCAGCACGCGTTCATCGACGCCTTCGAACCGCCCGCACAGCAGGGTCATGCCGTCGCAACGCGCGAGGTTCTGCATCATCTTCTGATCCATGCGCCGCCCACGCGGCGACAGGTAGATCAGCGGCCAGTTGCCCTGCACCCCATCCATGGCATGGTCGATTGCCTCGCCCAGCACATCGGGGCGCAGCACCATCCCGGCGCCGCCGCCTGCGGGGGTGTCATCCACGTTACGATGCTTGCCGACGCCGAACTGGCGCAGGTCGATGGTCTCCATCTGCCACAGCCCTTCCTGCAGGGCCTTGCCGGTCAGGCTTTCGCCCAGCACACCGGGAAAGGCGGTGGGAAACAGGGTCATGATCTTGACCTTCCACACCCCGGCCAAATCCGGAGTCGGTGTCATCAGTTCACGCGGTTTCAGCGTTGGGCGGATCGCCTTGCGGCCATGGGATTTTGTCGGGTTGCTCATATCCCGTTGTTTAGTTGAAACTGGGCCGGTCGCAACAGAAAGCTTTGCCCCTGCCATGCCCGATGAAATGATGAACCGGCTGCCTGCCTTCCACCAGAAGCCATCCGTGGCAGAGGTGGAGCAGCGTGCGATGGCGCTTTGGCCGCAGATCGCTGCAGAAACCGGCCTGCCGCCGGATGGGGCCGCTTTTAGCATGATGCAGGTGAATTCGTCCCGGCAGGACAGCCGCGCGGTGCTGGGGATCCGGACGGCGGACGAACGGCGTTTCGTGCTGCGGGCGGATTTTGCTGAGGCCAATCTGGCGGCCTTGCGCGCCCACCACGACCGCCATCGTGCGGCGGCGCAGGCGCTCCGAGAGGTTCCGGGCGTCAATGTGCCGGACTTGATCTGGCTGGATCCGGAGCGCCCCATCGCGCTTTTTGAGTTTGCGCCCGGCGAAACGGCTTATCGCGAGCTGTCCTTTGCGGATCACGGTCTGGGCAATAGGGCGGTTCTGCTGCGCCGGGTTGGCCGTGCCGTGGCGCAGTTGCATGCGGCCGGGGCGGTGGAACAGCGCCGGTTCTGGCCAAAATCGCATCTTGAGCGGGTGCAAGACCGCGCTGCAAAGGTGCGGGCGGGCGATTTGCAGATCCGAAGGCCAAACAGGTTTCTGGGGCTCTGTGCGATGCTGCACCGCTTTGCCAGGGAGGCGCGGGGGTTGCCCTATCAGGCGGCGCTGCAGCATGGGGATCTGCATTTCAGGAACATCCTGATCACCGAGGATCTGGTCTCGTTCATCGATTTTTCCAATGCCCGGTTTTCCCTGCCGCATTCGGATATTGCCAACCTCTGGCTGGCGAACCTGCCGGACCATCTGGCCACAGGGGACGGGGCGCAGGGGGAGGCGGTTGGATTTGGCGGCGTCGCGCAGAGCGACTGGGCCGCCTTTGAAGCGGGTTATGGTGCCGGGCTGACAGAGGACCCGGTCTTCCGGTTCCTGTTTCTGCATCGCCTCTACCGCTCATGGCTGCGCCTGCCTGCGCCGGGGGCCGATCTGCAGGAGCGGGACAGCAACCTTCTGGCCGGGGTCGAGACGGTTTTTGACTGGTTTCAGAAAAACGATCGTGGCTGAATCATAAGGGGCGGGGAGCGTACAGCCCGGCTCAGAACAGTCCTTCGGGTGGGTCGGCTATGATCCGGCCCTGTTCCAGATCCACTGTCGGGACTGCCGCAAGGGTAAAGGGCAGCAGAACCGTGTTCTTCATCCCCGGGCCGTGCAGTTCCAACAGATCGGCAGCGCCGTGGTTCTGTACCGATTTCACCTGCCCCAGCAGGGTGCCGCCGGTATCATAGACATCAAGACCGATCAGGTCGGCATGATAATACTCATCATCGGGTAGGCTCGGCAGACGGTCGCGCGGAGCAAACAGGCGCAGCCCCTTCAATGCATCGGCCTGTTCCTTGGTCTCCACCCCGCCCAGCCGAGCGGCAAAACCGTTCTTGACCACCGATGTCAGGGACACGGTGTAGCTCTGGCTGCCGTCCTCAGAGCTGAGCGGGCCATAGGTTTCGATGTCCTCGGGATTGGCGCAAAAGCTTTTCAGGCGGACTTCACCCCGTACCCCGAAGGCGCCGGCCACCGCGCCGATGCAAATCAGATCGCTCATGGCAGTATCCTGTGTAACTGTTGATCGCAGACCGGTTTCATCCAACCCTATCTGAGCCATTGGGGTGTTCATGACAAGGCGAAGTTTCGCTGGCCGCCTCCAAGAGGTCGGCAGATGCCGTCTTGCGGATCAGCGGGTTTCGATCGGCAGGCCGTCCCGGCGGCTTTCCCAGCCTTGCTGTTCCAGTTCCGGGGTCTCGTCCTCGGTGACTTCGGGGTGGCCAATGCAGAAATAGCCGATCAGCCGCCAACCTTCCGGGGCCTCCAGGTCACGGTTCAGCTGCTCGGGATCCAGCACCGAGACCCAGCCAAGGCCCAACCCTTCGGCGCGCAGCGACAGCCAGAAAAGGGTGATGGCGCAGACCACGGAATAACGCCGCATTTCCGGCATGCTGCCCGCACCCAGACCGTGCCCCTTGCTGGTGGCATCGTCGCAATAGATCGCCAGTTGCACCGGCGCTTCCTGCATGCCCGAGAGTTTCAGTCCGGCGTAGCGTTCGGCTTGTGCGCCAGAGTAGCCTTGCAAAGCTTCGGCGTTGGCGGCCTTGAAATTCTCAAGGGCTGCGGCGCGGGCGGTATCGCTTTCGATACGTAGAACGCGCCAAGGTTCGCTGAGCCCCACCGAGGGCGCCAGCAGAAACGCAGAGAGGCAGCGCGCAAGCACTGCCTCGTCCACAGGGTCCCTGCGGAATCGGCGCACATCGCGCCGAAGCCGCATCAACCGGTCCAATTCGCTGCGAAAGCCCTCAGGGAAGGCGCCCTGATCACGGGTCTTTCGCAGCGTCATGGTCTTATTCCGCGTCTGCGGGTGCTTCAGCGGCTTCAGCAGCTTCGGCGGCCTTGGCGGCTTTCTCTTCAGCGCGCTCCTGAGCTTTCTTGCCGGGAACAGCTTTCTTGGGGTTGTTGCGCTCGGTTTTGGCGCGCACACCGGCGGCTTCCAGCATCCGGGCGATACGGTCGGTGGGCTGGGCGCCCTTGTCGAGCCATGCCTGAACGCGTTCCATGTCCATTTTCACGCGCTCTTCGCTGTCTTTCGGCAGCAGCGGGTTGTAGGTGCCGAGCTTCTCGATGAAGCGACCGTCACGGGGCATGCGGCTGTCAGCAGCCACGATGCGGTAGAAGGGACGCTTTTTAGAGCCGCCGCGGGCCAGACGAATTTTCATTGCCATGGTTTCATTCTCCTTTGATGGCGTTGAACGGGATTTCCGGTAGTCGGTTCGGTCCCGCTTATTCTTGGTGTTTCTTGTGGTGGCGAATGACCTCATCGATGATGAAGTTCAGGAACGCCTTGGCAAATTCAGGGTCGAGGTCCGCCTGAGTTGCCAGGTCTTCAAGCCGTGCGATCTGCTTTGCCTCGCGGGCCGGATCGGACGGGGGAAGGTCGTGTTCGGCTTTCAGCTTGCCCACTGCCTGGGTGTGCTTGAAGCGCTCGCCGAGGGTATAGACAAGGATCGCGTCCAGCCGGTCGATGCTTTCGCGGTGCCCTTTCAGGATTTCGGCGGCGCGTGCAACAGGATCATTGCTCATGTCAGTCAATGGCCCATCCTTTCGGTTTGAACAGCGGGTCGGCGTAGTGGCTGATTTCCATCTCGATGCCATGGGCGATCTGGCTGCCTTTCAGTGCCGCGGGCGAGGGATGCCGGTAGACGGCGTCGCTGCCGTCGATCGTTTCGGCATCATGGTCTTTCTTGGCGCCAAGGCGTTCGGCCAGGCGGATGGAATCGAGGTTCTTGGGGTCGATGTAGCTGACCGCCCCATC
The DNA here is from genome assembly GCF_041008745.1 of Pseudophaeobacter sp. 1A09344. Lineage (NCBI taxonomy): Bacteria > Pseudomonadati > Pseudomonadota > Alphaproteobacteria > Rhodobacterales > Roseobacteraceae > Pseudophaeobacter > Pseudophaeobacter sp. 1A09344. The sequence goes on along the minus strand of NZ_JAXGFS010000007.1, from coordinate 58,827 downwards.
CCAGCCCAATGTGTCGTAGAAATAGCTCCGCGCGGCGCTGGTCGCCTCCAGCGCGTAGCCTTTTCCAGCCTTTTCGGGCCAGATGATCCAGGCGATTTCACGCTCGGGCCAGCCTGCGGGTTTCCAGCCGCCCGCCATGCCGTAGGTCTCGTCCGTGACCTTGTCGTGGATCATCCACATGCCAAAGCCGCGGATCTGCCAGTGGCCGATTTCAGCGGCATAAAGCATCCAGGATTCATACGGGTTCAGCGGCCCGCCCATGAAACGCGCGCGATAAGACGAAAATGTCGCCTTAAAGTTCGGATAATCCTCGGGCTCGGGGCCGCGCAGGATCAAACGTTTGGTTTCAATGGTCGGGATGGAGGCTGGCATCAGGCATAAGCCTCCATGCCGCCGTCGGTGACCTCTGCCGGGGACAGGTGACGCCAAAGCTCCAGCGTGCCAAGGCGCGGATGGGTGTAATCACCATCGCGGCGCGCACCAAGGCGTTTTGCCACCGCGCGAGAGGCGTGGTTTTCCGGGTTCACCAGGCTGATCACGGTGTCCCAACTCAGAACGTCATAAGCAAAAGAGCGCGCAGCTGTTGCCGCCTCGGTGGCGTATCCCTTGCCGCCGAAACCTTCGAACAGGTCCCAGCCGATTTCCGGCTCGGGCCAGCCATGCGGGTTCCAGAGGCCAATGTTGCCCGCAACCTTGCCAGTGGATTTCTCATCCACCATCCAGCGGCCATAGCCCAGCATGTGCCAGTGACCGATCTCGCAGGCGAGGTGGCGCCAGACTTGCTCGGGCTTCATCTGGCCACCGACGTAGGTGGCGCGTTCGGACGCGTAGAATTCGCACATCACGTCGAAGTCCGACAGTTCCGGCGCGCGCAGGATCAGGCGTTCGGTTTCGATGGTGGGAATGGTCACGGTCATGAGCTGTTACTTCTTCTTGCCAAAACCGGAGAGACCACCGGGTAGACCGCCCATGCCGCCCAGACCCGGCAGACCGCCGGGCAGGCCACCCTTGCCGCCCATCGCCTTGGCCGCGGCTTCCAGCGCCTTGGGGTCCATCTGGCTGGGATCCATTCCGCCGGGCATGCCGCCTGCCATATCGGGCATGCCGCCGCCTTTGCCGAACATGCCTTTCATGGCCTGTTTCAGCATCTTGCCTTTGCCCATCTTGCCCATCTTCTTCATCACGTCCGCCATCTGGCGGTGCATCTTCAGAAGCTTGTTGAGGTCGGAGACCTCCATGCCGGAGCCGGCGGCGATGCGTTTCTTGCGCGAGGCCTGCAGCAGCGCGGGGTTGGCGCGTTCTTTCTTGGTCATCGACTGGATCATGGCGATCTGGCGCTTCAGCACCTTGTCGTCCATGCCGGAATCCTCGACCTGTTTGGCCATCTTCGCCATGCCCGGCATCATCTGCATCATGCCCTGCATGCCGCCCATCTGGAGCATCTGTTCCAGCTGCATCTTCAGGTCATTCATATTGAAATGACCCTTCATCATGCGCTTCATCATACGCTCGGCCTGTTCGGCCTCGATGGTTTCCTGGGCCTTTTCGACCAGGGCCACAATGTCGCCCATGCCCAGAATCCGGCCCGCGATCCGGTCCGGTTCAAAGGTTTCGATGGCGTCCATCTTCTCGCCCAGACCGACAAAGCGGATCGGCTTGCCGGTAACGGCGCGCATCGACAGGGCGGCACCGCCGCGTCCGTCGCCATCCATCCGGGTCAGGACCACGCCGGAGATGCCGATCTTGGCATCGAACTCCTCGGCGACTTCGACCGCGACCTGACCGGTTAGACCGTCGACGACCAGCAGGGTTTCACGCGGCGAGACGACATCGCGCACGTCTTCGACTTCCTGCATGAGGACTTCGTCGATCTGCAAGCGGCCGGCGGTATCCAGCATATAGACGTCATAACCACCCAGCGCCGCCTGCTGTTTGGCGCGCTTGGCGATGTCGACGGGTTTCTGGCCCGGTACGATGGGCAGGGTGTCGACGCCGATCTGGGTGCCCAGAACGGCCAGCTGGTCCATCGCTGCGGGGCGATAAACGTCGAGCGAGGCCATCAGGACCTTCTTGCCGTCTTTTTCCTTCAGCCGTTTGGCCAGCTTACCGGTGGTGGTGGTCTTACCCGAGCCCTGCAGACCGACCATCAGGATCGGTGCGGGCGGGTTGTCGATTTTCAGCGCACCGGGATCGCCTTCGCCCTGCAGAGTCTCGACCAGCGCATCGTGCACGATCTTGACGACTTGCTGGCCGGGGGTGACCGATTTGGTCACGGCCTGACCGGTGGCCTGGTTTTGCACCTTCTTGACGAACTCGCGGGCGACCGGCAGCGAAACGTCTGCCTCCAGCAGTGCGACGCGCACCTCGCGCAGGGCGGTCTTGACGTCTTCCTCGGACAGGGCGCCCTGTTTCGTCAGCCGGTCAAATACACCGGAAAGGCGTTCGGATAGATTTTCAAACATGCCTTGCGGCCTCCTTGAGCCGGTTACGGTTTCCTGCCCCCGTATGTAGGGGCCATGACGCCCATGCACAAATGCCCCCACGGGCGTAACACGCTGGTGGAGGGCGATCCCCGGCAAATGCACGGGGACCGGAAGACTCGGGCGATCTTCCGGAAAGTTGGCTGTCGATACGCCGGATGGGGGCAGGAGTCAACCGCGCGGGCCAGAGCAGACCGGTGCAGAGCGCGCCTTCGATGGGGCCGCATTGTGCCTGCGGCCGATTTGCGGCAATAGAGGTGCCAACTGGACAGTTCAGATAGAGCGGAATGCGAGCCTATGGAAGCGAAAGCGGACGCCACAGTCGATCAACATGATGACATGCCTGTTTCCTCGGACGCGCTCTTGGCGCGGCTGGAGGATTGGGGGCTGACCTACAGGCTGCATGAACATGTGCCGCTCCGGACCGTGGAAGAGGCCAAGACGGTCGAGGCCGACATGGCCGAGCCGGGTGTCTCGGCGCTGAAGATCAAGAACCTCTATTTGCGTGACCGCAAGAAGCGGAATTATCTGATCTCGGTCGAGCAGGACCGCGAGGTTGACCTCAAGGCACTGGGCAAGGAGATCGGCGCGCCCGGGCTCAGCTTTGGATCGGCAGACCGGTTGATGGAGCATCTGGGCATCCGGCCCGGCGCTGTCAGCCCGCTGGCGATGATCACCGGCGTCGAAAAGAACGTGACATTCTACCTGGATCGCGCCGCGCAGGACGTGGATGTGATCAACATGCATCCGCTGGTCAACGACCGCACCGTGGTCATGCCGCGCGGCGATCTGCTGGCATTCTTCGACCGCATCGGGGTTGCGGTAAACTGGATCTGAGGCACAGCCGCCGTCTGATCCGCAACATCATCAAGGGAACACCTTCATCATGGCAGACACCAAACGTATCGTTCTTTCCAGCGATCATGCCGCGATCGACATGCGGCAGGCCATCGCCGAACATATCGAGGCACAGGGCTGGGAGGTGGTTGACATCGGCCCGACCACGCCGGAAAGCACGCATTACCCCAAGCACGGCGAAGCAGCGGCGCAGAAAGTGGCTTCGGGCGATTGCGACCTGGGCATCATCCTTTGTGGCACCGGGCAGGGCATCATGATGGCCGCGAACAAAGTCAAAGGCATCCGCTGCGGCGTTTGCTCTGACCCGTTTTCGGCCCGGATGATCCGCGAACACAACGATGCCAATATCCTGTCGATCGGTGCCCGCGTGGTGGGTGAAGGTCTGGCGCTGGAGATCGCTGACGCTTTTCTGTCTGCCGAATTCGAAGGTGGCCGCCACGCAACACGCGTCGACATGATCAAAGAGATTGAGGCCTGATCGCCCGGCCTGTTGCCATTCAGGCAGCATTTTAAACGCAAAGAGCCCCCGATGCGGGGGCTCTTTTGTTTTTTGTGTGTCCCGAGAAGGGCCGGGGATCAGGCTGCCAGCGACTCGATCTGGGTGTTGGCGCGCGCCAGGGCTGCATCCGCATCGACGGCCAGCGTGTCAGCTGCCACGATTTCGACGTCGGTGATGCCCATGAAGCCCAGCATGTAGCGCAGGTAACCCGAGGCGAAGTCGATGGAGGAGCCGATTTCGGTGCCGCCGGAGGCGAGGGCGATGATCGCGCGCTTGCCTTCCAGCAGGCCAACCGGGCCTTGATCGGTGTATTTGAAGGTCACGCCGACGCGGGCAACCAGATCGATCCAGGCCTTGAGGCTGGAGGCAACGGCAAAGTTGTAGATCGGCGCGCCGATGACCAGTGTGTCAGCGGCTTTCAGTTCTTCCACCAAGGCATCGGACTGGGCCAGAAGCTGTTTCTGCTCGTCGCTGCGCTGATCGGCCGGGGTGAAGTTGGCATTGATCCAGTCCTCGCTCAGCATCGGCAGCGGCGTGGCCAGATCGCGGCGGACAACTGTGTCTGCTGCCAGGCGGTCAACGATCTTGGCGCTGAGGTCACGGGACACCGAACCTTCGCGGCGGGCCGAGGAGTCGATATGCAATACGGTCTTGGTCATTGTCTTTTTCCTGTTCACGAGTGAAGCTCTGCTATTGAGATGTACGATTGCAAAACTGAACACAATCGCTGATAAATCACAGCTCGTGTGCGTGCGTGCGCAACTGGGTAATTTGCAGACGGAGACCGGAATGGAAAACTGGGATGAGGTGCGTACGGCCTATCAGGTGGCTCGCATGGGAACGGTCAGCGGCGCGGCAGAGGTTCTGGGGGTCCACCACGCCACGGTCATCCGCCATATCGACGCAATCGAAGCCCGGATGGGGGTGAAACTGTTCCAGCGTCACGCGCGCGGCTATACCCCGACCGAAGCTGGGCAGGATCTGCTGCGGGTGGCGCAGACCACGGACGATCAGTTCAGCCAGCTGGCCGGGCGGCTCAAAGGGCAGGGGGATGAAGTCACGGGTGAACTGGTGGTGACCTCTCTGTCGTCCCTGTCGCATCTTCTGGTGCCGGTGCTGACCGAGTTCCAGCAGATGCATCCTGGATTGATCATCCGCTATCTGACCGGCGAGCGCCTGTTTCGGCTGGAGTACGGTGAGGCGCATGTGGCGCTGCGGGCAGGCAATGCCCCCGATCAGCCCGACAACGTGGTACAACCCTTCCTGAGCCAGCGAGTGGGGCTGTTCGCCACCCAGAGGTACGTGGATAAGCACGGCATGCTGAACGGTGTCGAGGATCTGCCGAACCACCGTTTCGTGGGCAGCGACAACGCAGACAGCCGGGCGCCCTTTAACAGGTGGCTGCGGGATCACACTACGCCCGAGACGATCATGTTCCGCTGCACGGACGGTGTCGCGATGCAGGAGGCCATTCTGGCCGATGCCGGGATCGGTTTCATGTCCCTGTGGGAAGCCGCCCGGCACAGCAATCTGGTGCCGATGATGGAGCCGTTGAAGGAGTGGGAAGGCAGCCTGTGGCTGGTCACCCATGTCGATCTGCACCGCACCAACAAGGTGCAGAGCTTCCTGAAGTTCCTGAAGGAAAGGTCGAAAGAATGGGTGGCCTGACCCCGGCGCTGCGCGGCCACATCGCCATGCTTTTGTTTTCGGCTCTGGTGGCGGGGTCTTTCTCGCTTGGGGTCATGGTTGCCAATGAAATCGCCCCGGCGGCGCTCAACGCGGCGCGGTTTGCCCTTGCGGCGGTGCTGATCGGGGCTGTGGCGCTCGGCACGCGGAAGTTCCGCGCCAGCCATTTTCGCGCTCCCTGGCGGTTTCTGGTGCTGGGCGGACTGTTCGCGGCCTATTTTGTGCTGATGTTCTATGGGCTGAAGACAGCAGATCCGGTCAGCGCCTCAGCGGTCTTTACCCTGACCCCGGTGATGAGCGGGGTCTTCGGCTGGATCCTGCTGCGGCAGGTGACAACGCCGCGTATGGCGCTGGCGCTGGCCATCGGAGCCACCGGCGCGCTCTGGGTCATCTTCCGCGCCGATTGGTCCGCCTTTACCGCCTTTGAGATCGGCCAGGGGGAAATGATCTATTTCACCGGCTGTGTCTCGCACGCGGTCTATACCCCCATGGTGCGCAAGCTGAACCGCGGTGAACCTGCGGTGGTCTTTACCTTCGGGATGCTGATCGCTGGTGGGGTGATCCTGACCGTCTTTGGCTGGAACGATATCCGCAGCACGGATTGGATGAACCTGCCGGGCATTGTCTGGATCGGACTTTTCTATCTTGCGATCTTTGCCAGCGCGACGACCTTTGTGCTGCTCCAATATGCGACCCTGCACCTGCCCTCGGCCAAGGTCATGGCCTATACCTATCTGACGCCCAGTTGGGTGATTGTCTGGGAAATCGCCCTAGGTCGCCCGGTGCCATCGGGGTTGCTGCTGGTGGGGATCGCGCTGACGGTCATCGCGCTGGTGTTGCTGCTGGAGAATGACGCGAAACCGGCCCGCGCCCCGACCTGAGGGGCGGGCCCGATGGGGTTATTCGCTGGCCTCTGCCGTGTCGCTGCCGAGTTCGGTGGCGAGAAACCGTTCAAAGGCATCAAGGTTCACCGGCTCGAACTGGCCAAACCCCTGCATCCAGACCGAGGCGCTGCGCAGGGCGTCCGGTTGCAGCTTGCACCATTTCACCCGGCCGCGTTTTTCCTGCGCGATGAGCCCGGCCCGGGTAAGGATGGTCAAATGCTTGGAAATCGCCGCCAGCGACATCTCGAACGGGTCGGCCACATCGGTGACGGCCATGTCGTCTTCGAGCAACATGGTCAGGATCGCCCGCCGGGTGGGGTCGGCGAGAGCGGCAAAGACGGTATCGAGATCGGCGCGGTTAGTCACCCTTTGGCGTTAGACGCAGCGCGCCCACCGGTCAAGGCCCAGCATGCTCTGTCGTATAGCGCGCTTAGGCGCTGTTTTCTTACTTAACCGAAAAGTTGAATAAGGGTTTTTGCCCGGAATCGACGCAGCAGGCCCCCTGTTCGACAAATCCGGTGAAGGCGACAGTTTGGAATGTGATTTAATTTCAACGCGGTAGACTGCTTGTCGCAGCCCTATCTGGGCAATTGACTCTGAGCCCCGCACCCCTTAGCACCCTCTTCAGAATTCACGTGAGGATGGCGCCCGTGACAGATGACGACCAAAAGCAGCGCATGGCGCAGCTGGAGGCAAAGCTGGCGGAGGCGCGTAAGGCCCAGGAGCCCAAGCCGCGCGTGGATGAACACTACTCTCTGGCCAATCAGGCCTGGCGGATGGTGATCGAATTGGTAGCCGGTCTCGGGATCGGCTTTGGCATCGGATACGGGCTGGACCACCTGTTTGGAACCCTGCCCATCTTCATGGTGCTGTTCATAATGCTGGGGCTTGCCGCCGGGGTGAAGACGATGCTTCGCACGGCGCAGGAGATCCAGAACGAGAAACTGGCCGAAGAGGCCGACAAAAATGCGCAAGACCGGGGCTGACCCTAAGGGGGAAGGCACTGGCGACAGGAGACACGGACAGATGGGCAAGATTTTCTTTTACGCGGCACTGGCGCTGGCCCTTGTAGCAGGGGTTGTGTTTGCACCCGAGCATGCCGCCCTGGCGATCCACCCGATGGATCAGTTCATCGTGACCCCGCTGTTCGGCGGTGACCACATTTCCTGGTACACCCCCACCAACGTGACCCTGTGGATGGGCCTCGCGGTTGTTGCAGTCTTCGCGCTGCTGGTTCTGGGCTCTTCGCGCCGCGCCATCGTGCCGAGCCGCGCCCAGTCGGTTGCGGAACTGGCCTACGGCTTCATCTACAAGATGGTTGAAGACGTTGCAGGCAAGGACGGTGTGAAGTTCTTCCCCTACATCATGACCCTGTTCATGTTCATCGTGATGGCGAACTTCCTGGGTCTGCTGCCGATGTCCTTTACCACCACCTCGCACATCGCCGTGACCGCGGTTCTGGCTGCGCTGGTGTTCTTCACCGTGACCATCGTTGGCTTCGTCAAGAACGGCGCCGGTTTCCTGGGCCTGTTCTGGGTGTCGAGCGCGCCGCTGCCGCTGCGCCCCATCTTGGCCATCATCGAACTGATTTCCTACTTCGTGCGCCCCGTCAGCCACTCCATTCGTCTTGCGGGTAACGTCATGGCTGGCCACGCGGTTCTGAAGGTGTTCGCAGGTTTTGCCGCCGCTCTGGGCGCATTCAGCTTCCTGCCGATCTTTGCCATCACCGCAGTTTACGCTCTCGAAGTTCTTGTGGCCTTCATCCAGGCCTACGTCTTTACCATCCTGACTTGCGTGTACCTCAAGGACGCACTGCACCCGAGCCACTAAGGCAGGATCGTTTCCTCATCCGGGTGAGCTGTCCGGCTCACCCGAGACCCTAAATCATCAATTCCATCGTAAGGAGAAAACCCATGGAAGGCGATATCGCACAACTCGGTCAGTTCATCGGCGCAGGCCTGGCAGCAATCGGTTCCGGCGCAGCCGCAATCGGTGTGGGCCACGTAGCCGGCAACTTCCTGGCAGGCGCTCTGCGCAACCCGTCGGCAGCCGCCGGCCAGACCGCAACTCTCTTCATCGGCATCGCCTTTGCAGAAGCTCTGGGCATCTTCTCGTTCCTGGTCGCTCTGCTGCTGATGTTCGCTGTCTAAGACCTCAGGAACCTCAATCCTTACGGCCGGGCAGTGCGGATCATCGCGCTGCCCGGTGTAACGGCAAGTTCCCAAGGAGAACGACATGGCATCAATTACGCAAGAGGCAGCACACGGCGCGGCGGACGCAGCGCACGGGTCTGCACCGGGCATGCCGCAACTGGATTTCTCGACCTTCGGAAACCAGATCTTCTGGCTCGCCGTTGCGCTGGTCGTGATCTACCTCATTCTGTCGCGCGTGGCTCTGCCCCGCATCGCGGCGGTACTGGCGGAACGCCAGGGAACGATCACCAATGACCTCGCCGCGGCTGAAGATCTGAAAGCCAAAGCGGTCGAGGCCGAAAACGCATATAACAAGGCTCTGGCCGACGCACGCGCCGAGGCGCAGCGTATCGCCGCCGAGACCCGCGCGGAAATTCAGGCCGATCTGAACGATGCAATCGCCAAGGCGGATGCACAGATCGCCGATAAGGCCGCCGAGTCCGAAAAGGCCATCGCAGAGATCAAAGCCGGCGCGCTGGAAAGCGTGAAGGTTGTGGCGACCGACACCGCAGAGGCGCTGGTTGCAGCCCTGGGCGGCAAGGCGGACGCGAAAGCGGTATCGGCTGCGGTCGATGAACGGATGAAAGGATAAGGACATGCGCACAGTTCTGGCAATTGCCCTGACCCTTGGCGCCACTTCCCCGGCCTTTGCCGCAAGTGGTCCGTTCCTGTCCATGAGCAACACCAACTTTGTTGTTCTGATCGCGTTCCTTCTGTTCGTCGGCATTCTGCTGTTCGTGAAGGTGCCGAGCCTGCTGGGGAGCCAGCTGGATTCGCGCGCCGAAGGTATCCAGAAAGAGCTGGACGAAGCCCGCGCCCTGCGGGAAGAAGCCCAGACCATCCTGGCCTCCTACGAGCGTAAGCAGCAGGAAGTCCAGGCGCAGGCCGACCGCATCGTTGCGGCCGCCCGCGAGGACGCCGTCAAAGCCGCAGATGAAGCAAAATCCGATCTGGAAACCTCGATTGCACGCCGTCTGGCCGCAGCCGAAGAGCAGATCGCTTCTGCCGAAGCATCGGCTGTGAAGGAAGTGCGTGATCAGGCCATTTCCATCGCGGTTGCAGCTGCGGATCAGGTTATCGCCAAGCAGATGACTGCGACCGAGGCGAACAAGCTGATCGACGCGGCCATCGCGGATGTGGACGCCAAACTGCACTGATCCTCAGTCAGTTTAAAACCTTAGAAAACCCGGGCGGTAACGCCCGGGTTTTTGCGTTTCCGGGGTCTTCTGCGGGCCGGAACCGTTTCCCATCCTTTTGGATAGGAGGGCTAACCCGTCAGCATCGCGGACTGTTCTCCTGCCTTGCTGCGGCGCGCAGCCCTGTCGGGTATGGTGGATTGAGCAACGTTCAAAGGAACCGGAGGACGCTATGACGCCGCAGCAAAGCCGCCTGAAGACATTTCACCCGATGGGACCGTCGGGTGCGTTTGAACCGCTGGCAATCGCCGTGGCGCTGGAAACCGCAGGTGCAAGCATCATCGACACGCAATGCCTTGGCGCCTTGGGACCGGTTCGCAAACGGCTGGCAGAGACCGATCCGTCGCGTGGCTTCTTGATGGATTTTGCAGCCGCCTGAAGAAGATTAAAACGGGTTGCAACGCGCCCCTTCTCCCGCCCGGATGGACGTCCCTGTGCTCTCTCCACAGGCGGCGCCACCGGGCCGGTAGTATTTCACGGATCAGCAGCCCGGCGGCGTTAACCATCATTTACGTATGCTCGGTTATGGTTTTATGGTTGTTATGAGTAGCAGTTTTGAAAGGTGTCCGGATGGACAAGGTAGATCTGGACCGGCAGATTAAAGACGCCGTCGGCGCGCATGGATGCTGGAAACTACAGCTGAAAGAGGCCGTTGCGACCGGCAAGCTGCCTTGGTCGGCAGAGCAAATTTCCCAAGACGACCAATGCACTTTTGGAAAATGGCTGGTAAAGCTGCGCCAGGATCCCGAAATCGGTGACTCTCCGTACTTTCAGGCTGTAGCGCAGGCGCATAGTCGTTTTCATCAGGCGGCGGGTCATATCGCGACCTGTGTGGAAAAGAACCGGCGGGATGCGGCGGCAGAGCTGCTGAGCAGTGGCGATTTTCAGAAGATCGCGGACCGGCTTGGCAAGGCGATCATCGACTGGCGGAAAAGCCTGCACTAGGCGCAGATGGCTGTGTCGCGTGGGCGCAGTCATCCAAAGTCCGCCCGTCTGGGTCAGGATTTGCTTTTTTCGTGTTCCAGCCGCTGCCGGGCAACATCGGCGTTCCGCTCGGCGCGCTGGTGGTCCATCAGGGCCTGTTTCACATAATCCAGATGCCGTTCCACGGCTGCGCGCGCTGCCGCGGGATCACGCGCTTGCAATGCGGCATTGATGGCTTCGTGTTGCTCCAGGATCGCCTCATACGAGGTATACTGCTGAAACATGACCTTGCGATTGTAGAACACCCCTTCGCGCAGCAGATCGATCATCGACCGCATCATATGCAGCATCACCACGTTGTGGCTGGCATCCATGATCGCGGAATGAAACTGCGCATCCAGCTTTGCCGCTTCTTCGGATTCGGCGGGGTTTCCAGCGGCTTTCATCTTGTCAAAGATGGTCTGGATCACCTTCAGATCATCGTCTGACCCCAGCCGCGCTGCACGTTCGGCGGCCAGACCTTCCATGTCGCGGCGGAAGGACAGGTAATCGAACAGCGCCTCATCATGGCTGGAAAACAGCTGCACCAGCGCGGGGGAAAAGGCGGAGCCCAGAACATCGCCGACAAAAACACCTGATCCCGCTTTCGAGGTCAGAAGCCCGCGTTCCTGCAACTCGCCGATGGCTTCGCGTAGCGAGGGGCGTGATACGCCCAGACGTTCCGCTAGTTCCCGCTCGGCCGGCAGGCGCTCACCAGGCGACAGGATACCTCGCAGAATCAGCTGCTCGATCTGGCGCACGACCGAGGTCGAGAGTTTTTCCGGCTGAACTTTCTGAAACGGCATCGGAGCCTCGGGATCTGTGTATTGCACGACGGGAGTGGTTTTCCCGAATTGGTCAAATCATATGACCGCATCTCAGGCAAGACCGCAAGTCATGCGCAAGATCCGTAAAAGCCTGATCACCTTTTTGAAATAAAAGGTCAGTTATATTGACTTACCTGCAAGAAAGATTGCCAATCGCCCAAAGGTGTGCAGTCAGGAGGGTCTCATGCAGCTGAAAGACATATTTGCCAGTCGTGCGATGCGGATGAAGGCGTCGGAAATCCGCGAGTTGCTGAAACTTCTGGATCAGCCGGGCATTCTGTCCTTTGCAGGTGGCATTCCCGACCCGGACCTGTTCCCGGCCGAGGCTTTTGCCGAAGCGTTCCAAGGGGCCTTGTCCGGCGGACAGCAAGCACAGTCCCTGCAATATTCGGTCAGCGAAGGATACCTGCCGCTGAAAGAATGGATCGTTGGCCAGATGGCGCGCATGGGCGTTGACTGTGATCCGGACAACATCCTGATCACCTCAGGCTCGCAGCAGGGGCTGGATTACCTTGGCAAACTGTTCCTGTCGCCAGGGGACACCGCGCTCGTGACGGCGCCGACCTATTTGGGGGCGCTGGCGGCCTTCAACGCCTATGAACCGCGCTATGATCAGCTGAACCTTTCCGGGAACCGCACTGCACAAAGCTATCGCGATGGCGCCGCACAGAATGGTGGGGCGGTCAAATTCGCCTATCTGTCAGCGGATTTTGCCAACCCGACTGGGGAGACCGTCGGTCAGGCCGACCGGGAACGTCTGCTGGATCTCGCCGAAGACCTGCAATGCGCCATCGTCGAAGACGGTGCCTATCAGGACCTGCGCTATGACGGCGATCCGGTGCCGCCCATTCTGGCGCTTGAGCTGGCGAAGAAGGGAACGCTGGACAACTGCCGCACAATCTACTGCGGCACCTTTTCCAAGACCCTGTCGCCAGGGCTTCGCGTTGGCTGGATCGTCGCGGCCCGGCCGGTGATTGCACAGATGGTGCTGATCAAACAGGCGGCGGATCTGCACTCGCCAACCCTGAACCAGATGGCAGTAAACGCCGTTGCGCGTCAGCAGTTCGACAGCCATATGGAAAAGGTCCGCGCCGCTTACAAGGCGCGCCGGGACGCCATGCTGCGCGCGCTGAAGCAGCACATGCCGCCGGGCGTGTATTGGACCCGCCCCGAAGGCGGCATGTTCATCTGGATTACTCTGCCTGCGGGGCTGGACGGGGCGCAGCTTCTGGCGCGCTCGCTGGACAGCGTGAAGGTGGCCTTTGTTCCCGGTCAGGCCTTTTTTGCCGATGGCGGTGGCCCGAACACGATCCGGCTCAGTTATTCGGTGCTAGATGAGGCCGCGATCGAAGAGGGGATCGCTCGTCTGGCCCGTCTGATCGCAGAGACTCTGGCAGAGCAGGACGCTGTGTCGCCTCGGCAGGTCAGCGCAGAGGTGGTATAATCACTTCCGAGCCTCTCCTATCGAGGGCGAGGAAGCAACCGTGAGGCGGCCATGCGTGTACTGAGTCTTCTGTGCGTTCTGCTGGTGGCGGGCTGTGATACCCCGAGTGCGCATTTCCGGGGTGTTGCGCCTGCGCGGATTACGGTCGAGGGCAGCACCTTTGATATCCGACAGCGCGGAACTCTGGTCGAGGCGGTGCGCATCAACCCGCAATATGCGCCCCGGCTGGGACCACTGCGGCACCGGGCCAGACGGGCAATGGCGGCCTCTACCGGCTGCCGGGTCCTTTGGGTCAGCGGTGATCAGGCGGTGCTTGTCGGGCGTTTGTCCTGCCCGTAAAAGGCCAGTTCCGGCAATTTTTCCCGCTGAGGCTGTATTTCTCGGGATTATCCACAAGATATAGTGGCCAAAGAAGGCAGGCTTGCCCGATTTGGGGGCTGTGGCGTTGACTCAAGACCCGCGAACCTGCTGAGGTTCACTATCACGGAATCACTCAGGGGCAGCTTTGCGCTTTTCCAAACTCAGGCTCAACGGCTTCAAAAGCTTTGTCGATCCGACCGATCTGATCATCGCGGATGGGCTGACCGGCGTTGTCGGGCCTAATGGCTGTGGCAAGTCGAACCTTTTGGAGGCGCTGCGCTGGGTAATGGGCGAAACCCGCGCCCGGGCCATGCGTGGCGGCGGTATGGAGGACGTGATCTTTGCCGGGACGACCTCCCGTTCGGCGCGCAATTTCGCCGAGGTCAGCCTGCAGATTGATAACAGCGACCGGCTGGCACCCTCGGGGTTCAACGACAGCGATCAGCTGGAAATCGTGCGCCGGATCACCCGCGATGTAGGCAGCGCCTATAAATCCAACGGCAAGGATGTGCGAGCGCGGGACGTGCAGATGCTGTTTGCCGATGCCTCGACCGGGGCGCATTCGCCTGCGCTGGTGCGGCAGGGGCAGATTTCCGAACTGATCAACGCCAAACCGAAGGCGCGCCGCCGTATTCTGGAAGAGGCGGCCGGGATCTCGGGGCTTTATCAGCGCCGCCACGAGGCAGAACTGAAGCTGAAGAATACCGAACAGAACCTGCTGCGCGTCGATGATGTGATCGAACAGCTGGCGGCGCAGTTGTCGCAGTTGGCGCGTCAGGCGAAACAGGCGCAGCGCTATCGTGATATCGGGGAGAAACTGCGCCTCGCCGAGGGCATGCTGCTGTACCGCCGCTGGCGTGAGGCAGACGACGCCCGCGCTGCAGCCGAGGAAGAGCTGAGTACCCGCGTCACCCAGGCGGCTAAGGCTGAGGCGCTGAGCCGTGCAGCGGGCGCCAAGCGGGCTGAGAATGAAGCCGCCCTGCCGCCCCTGCGCGAAGAAGAAGCAATTGCGGCGGCGATCCTGCAGCGGCTGATGGTACAGCGCGATGCGCTGAGTGATCAGGACGCGCAGGCGCGTCAGGCCATTGAGCGGCTGACCTCCCGCATTCAGCAGCTCGGCAACGATATCGAGCGTGAGACTGGTCTGAACCGGGATGCGGGCGAAACCATCGAACGGCTGGATTGGGAACAGCGGGAACTGGCCAAGGCCAGCGAAGGCCACGAGGATCGTCTGGCCGAGGCCTCTGATCTGGCGCGCGATGCAGGGCAGATCCTTGAGGCCCGCGAGGACCACCTGTCGCAGGTCACCGAGGATGTGGCCCGTCTGGTGGCCCGTCACCAATCGGCGCGGCGTCTGGTCGAGGATTGCCAGCGCGCGCTGCAGCGGGCCACCGATGAAGGCGAAAAATCCCGCGGCGCCCAGGCAGAGGCCGAAGAGGCACTGGAACAAGCCTCCGATCGGTTTGAAGAGGCTGTCACTGCCGAGGAGGACGCCCGCGAGGCCGCAGAGGCCGCCGAAGAGGCGCTCGCTGCTGCCGATGAAATGCGGGCGGACACGCAGGAACGCGAAACCGAGGCGCGCGCGCAGCGATCTGAGGCCGAGGGCGAGTTGGGCACCCTGCGGGCCGAGGTCACGGCACTGGCGAAACTGGTGGAACGGGACACTGCTGAAGGCGGCCAGATCCTGGATGAGCTGAGCGTGGCCCCGGGTTATGAAAAGGCGCTTGGCGCGGCGCTCGCCGATGATCTGCGTGCGCCGATGGCCGATGTGGACGGACCGACCGGCTGGGTCACACTGGCGGGATATGATCGCGATGTGCCTTTGCCTGATGGGGTAGAGCCACTGGCGAAATATGTGTCTGGCCCGGTGGCGCTGGGGCGGAGGATCGGACAGATCGGATTGGTAGATGGTGACACGGCCCGCGATCTGCAGTCGCAGCTGCAACCGGGGCAACGTCTGGTAACGCTGGAGGGCGATCTGTGGCGCTGGGATGGCTATCGGTCTTGGGCCGAAGATGCGCCAAGCGCCGCCGCCTTGCGGCTGGAACAGCTGAACCGGCTGGAGGCGCTGAAACAGGATCTGGAACGCGTTGGTGCCCGCGCGGATGGCGCCCGCGCCGCCCATGATGCGCTGCTGCGCAAATTGGAAGAGGTGTCTCAGGCGGATCAGCTGGCTCGCCAGGCCCGCCGCGCCGCCGATCAACGCGTTGCCGATGCCGCCCGGGCGCTGAGCAGGGCGGAGGCTGACCGGAATATGGCCGAGGGCAAGCTAGAGACCCTTGGCATCGCGGTGACCCGGCATGAAGAAGACGCCATGGCCGCCCGCCTGCAATTGACAGATGCCGAGACCGCGTTGGAAGAACTCGGGGATCTGGAGCAGGCCCGCGCCATGGTCGAGGAGATCAAGCAGCAGGTGGAGGCGGCGCGGATTACCATGCTGACCCACCGCTCGGCCCACGATGAGCTGCGCCGCGAAGGCGAAGCACGCACCAAACGGGCGCAGCAGGTCACCAAGGATCTGTCGGGCTGGCGTCACCGGTTAGACACTGCCGAGCGCAGGATCGCTGAGTTGGCCGAACGGCGCGAGGCCTCTCAGGAAGAGCTGGAAGACGCCCACGCGGTACCCGCCGAGATTGCCGAAAAGCGCGAAGAGCTGAACGAGGCCATTGAAGAGGCCGAAGCACGCAAGGCGGCAGCGACCGATGCGCTGATCGCGGCAGAGGCGGTGCTGCGCGAGACGGTGCAGGCTGAACGCGATTGCGAGCGTCTGGCCTCCGAAGCGCGCGAGGCGCGGGCCAGATCCGAAGCCCGGTTCGAGGCAGCGCGGGAAACCGTGACCCATGCTGCGGAACGGATCGCAGAGGAGCAGAACTGCGCGCCGCAGGTACTACTAGAACAGCTTGATACCGACCCTGATCAGATGCCCACGGCCGAGACGCTGGAGGCCGAGGTCTCCCGTCACAAGCGGCAGCGGGATGCGCTGGGTGCGGTAAACCTGCGGGCCGAGGAAGATGCCCGGGAGATCCAGACCGAACATGACGAGTTGGTGTCGGAAAAACAGGATCTGGAAGAGGCCGTGCGGACCCTGCGCAGCGGGATTGCCAGCCTCAACCGCGAAGGGCGCGAGCGGCTGCTGACCGCGTTTGAGCAGGTCAACGCCAGTTTCGCGATGCTGTTCACCCATCTGTTCGGTGGCGGCGAGGCCAACCTCGTGATGGTCGAAAGCGACGATCCGCTGGACGCCGGGCTGGAGATCATGTGCCAGCCGCCGGGCAAGAAACTGTCGACCCTGTCGCTGCTCTCCGGTGGTGAGCAGACCCTGACGGCGATGGCGCTGATCTTTGCCGTCTTCCTGTCCAACCCGGCGCCGATCTGTGTGCTGGACGAGGTCGACGCGCCGCTGGATGATGCCAATGTGACCCGGTTCTGCGATCTTCTGGACGAGATGTGCCGCCAGACTGATACCCGGTTCCTGATCATCACCCACCACGCGGTCACCATGGCCCGCATGGACCGGCTGTTCGGGGTGACGATGCAGGAAAAAGGCGTCAGCCAGCTGGTTTCTGTCGATCTGAAAAAGGCAGAAGCGCTGGTCGCCTGATCCTCGATCTAAGCAAGGCGACTTTAGGTTATGGCGCGGGCGACTTCCTTGTGTGGCCGAGACGTCCTGCTTAGGATCGGTACAAGTGTTTTCAGGAGACCTAGTATGTACCCTTCACGATGCCTCGTCATCCTCACGGCCGTTGCGCTGACTCTGCCCATTGCAGCACAGGCCGAACCCGTTTTTGCGACGGATGGCGATAGCCTTTACAGGTTCTTCGAAAATGAAGGGGCAGAGGTCGAAGCGACAACGGATAATGTCGGCGATCCCAAGCTGCGCGTGACTTATTACGGCAGTGATTTCTCAGTCTATTACTACGGCTGTGACAACAACACCGACTGCAACGCGGTCCAGTTCTTTTCCGGCTACCAGACCGAAGGATCGGTACGGCTGGCCAAGATCAACGAATGGAACACGGAGAACCGGTTTGCACGTGCCTATATCTCGAATGAAGGGTCGGCCCGCATCGAGATGGATATCTATCTGGGCCGGGACGGTGTCAGTGCTGATGACTTTGCCCAGCAGGTGTCACTCTGGGCACGGGCGATGAAAGACTTCGAAACCTTCATCGACTGGTAGGCACGCCCGCGGAACAGGTATTTTCGGCGTCACCGGATCGTGACCTGCGCCCGGCGGCTTTTGCGATATACCGGGGGCATGACACGTGTTTCCCTTATTGCCTGCTCTCTTGCCGTCGCCACGATCTGTCTTGGCGCAGGCCCGGCCGATGCGGAAGACTGGAACCTGAAACCCGCCGACCAACCCTTTGCTCCGTCTGAGCTCGCGGCGCTGCCTGGGCAGGCCTTCGTGTTCTTTGATGACGGTGAGGCGCGGTTCGGCAAGGATGGTGCCTATTCCTATACCAACTCGGCCGCAAATGGCGGGGCCACCAGCTGGGGCAGCTACCGGATCGCACAAGATGGCAGCGTCTGTATCGATTATGTCGACGGGTTCTCGCGCTGCGATCTCTATGTGCACAGCCATGGCCGGGTGGTGCTGATCAACCAGGCTGGCGACAGGTTTCCTGTGCGTTAGAGTCGGTTCAGCAGGGCCGGAGTGGGCCAGGCGTCAGCGGGCAGGCCAAGGCGTTCTTGCTCTTTTTGTACCGCGATCCGGGTCTTGGCGCCCAGAATGCCGTCGATGTCTCCCACGTCGTGACCGCGCGCCTGCAGTTTCTGTTGCAACTGTTTCATCCCGGCGCCGCTGAGGCCCTGATCGGGGTTTCCGGCGTCATAGATCGCCGCGCCTTCCAGCCGGGTGGCGAAATAGGCGGCCGTCATCACGTAGGTGAAGCTTTGGTTCCATTCGAAATAAACATCGAAATTGGGGTAGGCGAGGAAGGCAGGTCCCTTATGGCCCTGCGGGACGATCAGCGAGGCGCGCATGGCTGGATCGGGCAGGCGCCCTTCGCGCGGCGCGACACCCATCCGCTGCCAGTCGGCCACTTTCAGCTTTTGCGCGGGCCCGGTGAGCGACAGGTCCAGGCCTTTGGGCAGCGTCACCTCCTGAATCCAGGGCTGACCCGGCTGCCAGCCCAGATGCGATAGCATCTTGGCTCCCGACATCAGTGCATCCGGTGCCGAGGTTTTCAGGGTGACATGCCCGTCGCCATCGGCATCAACGCCATTGTCCAGAATATCGCGGGGCAGCATCTGTACCATGCCGATCTCTCCGGCCCAGGCGCCTGTGGTGCGGGCTGGGTCGAAATCGCCGTGCCGGAACAACTCCAGCGCGGCAAAAATCTGCGGGCGGAATAATTCGGGGCGGCGGCAATCGTGGGACAGGGTGACGAGCGCATTGCGGGTGTTGAAATCGCCCTGAAAGGCGCCAAAGTCGGTTTCAAATGCCCAGAACGCCAATAGCACGCCGCGGTTGATGCCGTAGGTGTTTTCGATGCGGCGGAAGGTGCTGTCGTGTTTCTTCGACATGGCTCGGCCTCGGTCGATCCGGTTCTGGGAGATCAGTCGCCGTGAAAACTCGATGAAGGGTTTCTGAAACACACCCTGCGCCCGGTCTGCGCGCAGCACCTTGGGGTCCTGTTTGGTGCCTTTGAAGAACGCATTCACGGTGGCGGCGTCATAGCCTGCGGTCACCGCTTCCTGTTTCAGGCCCTGCACGAAGTCGGAAAAGCTGCCGCCACATTGGGCGAAGGTGCCGGTGGGCAGCATCGCGGCTGCCAGGGCCAGGATCAGTTTGCGCATGTCTTGGGCGTCCTTTCTAGACCGTGATTGCCCCAAGTGTGTGCTAGAAGATTACCGCAATAGCAACCGTCAGCAGCAGGCCAAGTCCCCAGGTTTTCCAAAGCATCTCGGTGCAGCGCCGGATTGCCTCGGCGCCGATGCCTTTGGCACCATCTTCGTAAACCCAGGGAAATTCTTGCATCTCGCCGTCATAGGAGCGGGGCCCCGACAGGGCCGCATCCAGCGCCCGCGCCATGGCAGCCTCGGGCCAGCCGGCATTCGGGGAGCGATGCTTGCGGGCGTCCTGCGCAATCGCGGACCAGTCCCGCAAGGTTCCTCCGGCCAGCGCCATCAAAAGCGACGTCAGCCGCGCCGGGATCCAGTTCACCAGATCATCGAGCCGCGCCGCCGCCCAGCCAAAGTCGCGATAGCGCGCGTTGCGGTAGCCGATCATGCTGTCGGCGGTGTTGATCATCTTATAGGCCAGCAATCCGGGCAGCCCGGCGATCAGAAACCAGAAGGCGGGTGCGATCACCCCGTCCGACATGTTTTCGGCGCCGCTTTCGATGGCAGCGCGGGCGACCTGTGGGCCGGTCATCTCGGTGGTGTCGCGGCTGACGATCATGGCAACTGCCGCGCGGCCGCCGTGCAGACCGTCCTTTTGCAGGCCCTGAACCACCGCCTGCAGATGATCGCAGAGCGAGCGCTGGGCGATCAGGATTGCGGCCACGAGGATCTCCATCAAGGCGCCAAAGAGTGACAGCAGCCAACCGATCAGCAGTCCGGTGATGACAAGGACCAGAACGGCGACCACGCCCTTGGCCCGGCGCCCGGCGCCGGAGTTGAGCCCTGCATCGAGGGCACCAACCAGTTGCCCCATCAGCACCGCCGGATGCGGTAATCTGTTCCACAGCCAACGGGGTTCCCCCAGAATGGCGTCTAGGATCAGGGCGGGGATCAGAAGGGTTGCGGTGATCAAAGGGCGGCCTCCAGCCGGTCCCAGCCTGCTGCCGGAGGCAGGCCAAGGCGCAGGTAGGTGTCTGAATAGGGGAAAATGCGGCTCCAGATGTGGGCGCGCGCCAGTCGCTGCTGCCAGGCGGCGGCATCATCGACGTGATAGAGACGGAACAGATCGGTGCCGCCTGCCAGTTCCGCGCCTTTGGGCAGGATCATGTCGTCCATCCGAGCAGCGTCCTCCGCCAGCCTTGTGCGGGTCTGCGCCGCCCAATCTGTATCCGACAGCGCCTGGATGCCGGTTTTCAGCGCCGGACCGGACACCGACCAGGGGCCTTGCAGTTCAGAGAGGCGGGAAATCAGCTCAGGATCGCCAATGGCAAAGCCAAGGCGCAGACCGGCCAGCCCCCAGAACTTGCCAAAGCTTTTCAACACCAGCGTGCCGGGTTCTGCCGCCAGATGGATCAGGCTCTGATCAGGGCAGATGTCGCAGAAGCTTTCATCGATGATACGGAAGGGCGCAGCCAGCTCTTCGGCTTGCCACTGGCGGCCGGTCGGATTGTTGGGGTGTACCGCGACGCAGGCTTCGGCGGGGCCTTGGCCCGTGACGCTCCAGCCGTGGGCGCGAAAGGCGGCCGCGTGTTCGTTATAGGTCGGTGTCTCAATCCGCACCCAGCGCGGATCGGCCAGCGCAGGGGCCAGGGCAATCAGGGAGGAGGCACCGGGGGCAGAAAGGATCTCGGCTCCCTCCGGAACATTCCAGAACCGGCGCGCTGCCTGATGCAGATCGTGGCTTGCAGCGCTGTCAGGCAGCGCCGACCAATCGGCTTCTGTGAAACATGGAAGCGGGTAGGGGGCCGGGTTGATGCCGGTGGAGAGGTCGATCCAACCCTCCCGTGTCCCGCCGTATTGTTCCATCGCGGCCGCGAGATTGCCGCCGTGATCGCGCTGCACGTTCTTGCTTGCTGTATTGCTTGCTACCATTGCAGGCCCTGACTCGTGAAAAGGCCACGGGACATCCCGGTGCCGGACCCGGGCCGTATGAAACAGCCCGGGTGATAAGGCAACCGAATGTCGCAATCAGAAGCTGCAATGCAGGCCCGAAAGCCCCAAAAGTAAGGAATTCCTTAGCCTCGCCCGTGCGGTTCCAGCCAGTCGATCACCGGGTTGATGGGCAGAATTCGGTTCGGGTTAATGGTGTCATGGCTATAGTGATAGTGGCGCACGATGTGATCCATACCGATGGTCTGCTGCACACCGGGCCACTGATACAGTTCGCGCGTATAGGCCCAGAGGTTCGGGTAATCGATGATGCGCTTGCGGTTGCATTTGAAATGCAGGTGATAGACCGGATCGAACCGCAGGAGGGTGGTGAACAGGCGCCAGTCGGCCTCGGTCACGCGTGTGCCCAGCAGGTAACGATGCTCGGACAGGAGGTCCTCCAGCCAGTCCAGCGTGTCGAAGAGCGGGGTGACGGCCTCGTCATAGGCGGCCTGACTGGTGGCAAAGCCGCAGCGGTAGACGCCATTGTTCACCGTGTCATAGACGCGCGCGTTAACTGCTTCGATCGGCTCCCGCAGCTCCTCGGGCCAGTAATCGTCCCGGTTACCGGTCAGATCATCAAAGGCCGAGTTGAACATGCGGATGATTTCCGAGCTTTCGTTCGACACGATGGTTTCGCGCTGTTTGTCCCAGAGGATCGGCACCGTGACGCGCCCGGAATAGCTCGGATCGGCGCGGGTGTAGATCTCGTAGGCGTAATCGTGACCGAACAGGGTGTCGCCGGTGGCACCATGTTCGTCTTTCTCAAAGGTCCAGCCCCGGTCCAGCATGTCGGGATGCACCACTGAGACTGAGATATGGTCGGTCAGCTCTTTCAACTGGCGAAAGATCAGCGTCCGGTGGGCCCAGGGGCAGGCGAGTGAGACATAGAGGTGATACCGCCCGCTTTCGGCGGCAAATCCCGAATCGCCCGATGGCCCGGCGCTGCCATCCGCCGTAATCCAGTTGCGAAACTGCGATACGGAGCGTTCAAAGGCGCCGCCTGTGGATTTGGTATCATACCATTTGTCGTGCCAGGTACCGTCGATCAAAAGACCCATTGTTTTCGCTCCTTCCGTTCCATGCCCGCAAACTAGGCACTTCGGAGGGTGTCGCCCATGCCGACAGGCGCGCAGCCTCCCTGCGGATCTGCACAACCTGCAGGAAGCAGCAGCCACGGGCGCCGCAGCATTGAAAAAAGTTCACTTGATTTTAGGCAATTATGAGTCACCCTAGAGAGGCTCAGCAGAGCCGATCAGATGATCCACCGGAAAGGCAGATGCCATGACCACCTATGTTCCGAAAGCCGTTCAAGAGGCGCTGGACGCCGCCCGCGTTCAGGGGCTGAAAAAGAAAAGCCGCCTGCGCGTGCAGGTCGGAGAGTCGCAGTTTCCGGTTCTGCGCATGTGGAAGACCGGTTTTTCGGTGGAAGAGGCAACCGCGCCGCAACTGCGGGGCCTCGTCGATCTCTATGATGGTGCCCGCCACATCTCGCAGTGCCTGATCGTCGCCTCTGAGGCGGAGGGTGGCGAAATGCGGTACGAGTTCAAGCGTTCCACTGCTGCCGCCGATACCGCGCCGCTGGATTTCTATCGCGCCCCGGACGCGCCGGTGGCTCTGATCGCTTATGACGGGGTGCATGGCGAGGCCTGAACCGAGCCCGCTCTGCCCTATTCCAATTCCGAGCCCGAAGATCGGGTCGATATTTTCGGGCGCAGCGTGATCGCTGCGCCCGCTTCTGTGTAATTACTGCAGATCCGAAAAAGCCTCGGTCAGGCGGCGGCAGGCTTCCTCGATGCGGGAGCGCTGGGTGCCGAGGTTGAACCGCAGGAAGTTCTCGCCCCCGGTGCCAAAGGTGGTGCCGTGGTTGGCGGCGATCTTTGCGCCTTGTTCGACCCGTTTGGTGAATTCCTCGCGGCTCATCCCGGTGCCGGAGAAATCGACCCAGGACAGGTAGGTGGCCGCCAGCGGCATCGAGGACAGGCCGGGGATCTTTTCGATCGCTGCGTCAAAGACCTTCCGGTTGCCATCCAGATAGGCGATCAGCTGGTCTGCCCATGCGGCGCCCTCGGGTGAATAGGCGGCAGCGGTGGCGTATTGCCCGGCCGAATTCGGCGCCAGCGCCAAGGCCAGCATGCGGCGCTGGAACTGTTCGCGCAGATGCGGGTCGGGGATGATCACCTGACCGGTGTGCAGCCCGGCAAAGTTGAAGGTTTTCGACGGTGCGGTCAGCATCAAGAGCCGTTCGGTCACCTCGGGCACGGCGTTCTGCATCGGGATGTGCGTGTGGCCGGGATAGACCAAATCGTGGTGGATCTCGTCCGACAACAGGATCAGGTCGTGGCGTTTGGCGAAATCCGCAACCGCCTGTAGTTCTTCCTGGCTCCAGACGCGCCCCCCCGGATTGTGCGGCGAACACAGGATGACCATCTTCTCTTTGCCGGTCATCTGCGCGTCATAGGCGTCGAAATCCATCTCGTAACGCCCGTTATTGTTGGTCATCAGGCATTCGACCACTTCGCGGCCCGCATTGCGGATCACCTTGGCAAAGGCGTGGTAGACCGGGGTGAACAGGACGATGCCATCGCCCGGCTGGGTGAAGGTATCAAGGCACATGCCGACACCGTTAACGAGGCCGGTCGTGGTGAAGATCGCATCGGCCTCGACCTGCCAGCCGTGGCGGTTCTGCATCCACCATTGGATTGCGTTCTTGTAGGGCTCGTCGCAGTTTACATAACCATAGACACCGTGATCTGCCATTTCACGCATCTTGTCGGTGACCGCAGGGGGCACCGGGAAATCCATATCGGCCACCCACATCGCAAGCCCTTCATCGGGCGAGACGCCATAAAGGCTCTCCATCATGTCCCATTTGGCGCAATGGGTGCCGCGACGGTCGATCAGGGTGTCAAAATCCATGGTTTAAACTCCGGTTGTTTGGCAGAGAAGCTACGCACAATGACGCTGCGCGCAAGGGGGGCGTTGCAGGGCGGGGTGCAATCGCCTAAATCAAGCGCATGAAACGTCCTATCCTGATCCATCCCGACCCCCGCCTGAAAAAGGTTTGCGTACCGGTTGCCGATATTTCGGACGATCTGCGCACCCTGGCTGATGACATGCTGGAAACCATGTATGCGGCGCCGGGCATCGGTCTGGCGGCGCCGCAGGTTGGCATCCTGCAACGGGTGATCGCACTGGATTGCGCCAAGGAAGGCGAGGGCGATGCGCGCCCGCTGGTGATGTTCAACCCCGCTGTGATTGCCTCTTCGGACGAAACCAACGTCTACGAAGAAGGCTGCCTGTCGATCCCCGAGCAATACGCCGAAGTCACCCGCCCCAAAGAGGTCGAGGTGGAATGGATGGACCGGGACGGCAATGCGCAGCGCGAAACCTTTGACGGGCTCTGGGCGACCTGCGTGCAGCACGAGATCGACCATCTGAACGGGAAACTGTTCATCGATTACCTGAAACCGCTGAAGCGGCAGATGATCACCCGCAAAATGCAAAAGCTGAAACGCGAGCGCGCCCGGGAGCAGTAAGGCTCCGACCGGAACGCTGAAAGAGGGGGCTTGCCCATGGCGGTTCTACCGATCCTGAAATGGCCTGATCCCCGGCTCAGCCAGCACTGCGCCCCGGTGGAGCAGGAGCACCTCGACGAGCTGATCGCCGACATGTTCGACACAATGTACGCCGCCAATGGCCGGGGTCTGGCCGCGCCGCAGGTGGGGGTGCTGAAACGCCTCTTCGTGATGGATTGCACCTGGAAAGAGGGGAAACGCTCTCCGATGGTGATGATCAACCCGTCGATCATGGCGGTGGAACGCGTGCCGGTGACGATGGAAGAAGGCTGCCTGTCGATCCCCGGTGTCATGGTTCCGGTCGAACGCCCCGTGGCGGTCACCGTGCAATGGACCGCTGCGGAAGGGGACATTCACATGGCCGATTTCGACGGGTTCGAGGCGCGCTGCATCCAGCATGAATTCGATCATCTCAATGGCACCGTGACTTTTGACCATCTCGATCCCGAAGCCCGCTCTGCGGTCGAGGTTGAATACACCGCCCTGAAAGGGACTTCCGAATGACTGTCCGCCCCTGCCTGCACTGGCCCGACAAACGCCTGCGTACTCGCGCCGAAGAGGTCACCGAGATCACCGACGAGATCCGCCAGATCTGGCAGGACATGATCGACACGATGGAGGCGATGCCGGGTGTCGGCCTTGGTGCCAATCAGATCGGCGTGATGCTGCGCCTTGCGGTGGTGGATGGCTCGACCGAGCGCGGCAAGGCAGTGCGGATGGCCAACCCCGAGATTCTGCATGCCTCCACCCAGCTGCGCGAACACGATGAAGCCTCGCCCAACCTCCCCGGCGTGTCGGCCAAGGTGAAACGCCCCCGCGCCGTCACCGTGCGCTATATGGATGAGAACGGCGAGATCACCGAGCGGGATTTCGTCGGGATCGAGGCCACATCGGTGCAGCACCAGATCGACCACCTCGATGGCAAACTCTATATCGACCGTCTCAGCAAGGTGAAGCGCGACATGTTGATCCGCAAATCCAAGAAACTGACCGGCTAAAGGGGGATCAGGCCCATGCGCGTCATCTTTATGGGAACGCCCGAGTTTTCCGTGCCGGTGCTGGATGCGCTGGTCGAGGCCGGACACGAGATCGCTGCCGTCTATTGCCAGCCGCCGCGCCCGGCGGGGCGTGGCAAGAAGGACCGTCCAACGCCGGTCCATGCCCGGGCCGAGGCGCTGGGTCTTGACGTGCGCCATCCAGTCTCGCTGAAAGGCGCCGAGGAACAGGCTGAATTTGCTGCGCTCGGCGCTGATGTCGCCGTGGTGGTGGCCTATGGGCTGATCCTGCCGCAGGCGGTTCTGGATGCGCCCAAATTGGGCTGTCTCAATATCCACGCCAGTCTTCTGCCGCGCTGGCGCGGGGCTGCACCGATCCACCGTGCCATCATGGCTGGGGATGCGGAGACCGGCATCTGCATCATGCAGATGGAGGCCGGACTGGATACCGGCCCGGTACTGCTGCGCCGCGCCACCGCCATAGAGGCCGAAGAAACCACTGCGCAATTGCACGACCGGCTGTCCGCGATGGGCGCCGGGCTGATCGTCGAGGCGTTGGAGAAGCTGACCGAGCTTGTACCTGAGGTGCAGCCCGAAGACGGTGTCACCTACGCCAGCAAGATCGACAAGAGCGAGGCGCAGATCGACTGGACCAGACCGGCGGAAGAGGTGGATCGCAAGATCCGCGGCCTGTCGCCCTTCCCGGGCGCCTGGTGCGAGATTGACGGACAGCGGGTAAAACTGCTTGCCTCGCGCCTTGCCGATGGCAGCGGCGAAGCGGGTGAGGTGCTGGACGATGCCCTGACCGTTGCTTGCGGCAGCGGCGCGGTCGAGCTTCTGCGCCTGCAGCGGGCGGGCAAGGGCGCGCAGGATCGCGAGATCTTTCTGCGTGGCTTTCCGGTGGCGAAGGGTGTCAGGCTTTAACAGGTCTGCTGCGTCTTTCCTTTGCCGGGCGTGAATGCCATCCTCTTCTCTAGCGGGGCGCTGATCCTCGTGCCAAGCCATTGGAGGAAATCAGATGTCCATTGTCGCGCTAATCATCATCGGGGCCGCAGCCGGGTTTCTGGCCACGCGGATGATGCGGATCGAGGCGGATATCATCACCACCGTGGCGATCGGCATCGCGGGCGCCCTGGTTGGCGGGTTGGTGCTGCGCACGCTGCTGGCGGTGATGGGGATGCTCTCTGGTCTGGTCGGGGCGGTTCTGGGGGCGCTGCTGCTGATCTGGCTCTGGCAGAAATACTTGCAAAAGTAGCTGCCTCAGCTGCGCGGTGGTCGGCTTTTGTAGACTGGCAGGTGCCAGCCAAAGGCGATGGACCCCGCGCGAAGTCCCCAACAGACTGCGCCGCAGGCCAGCAGGGCAGGCCCGGTGTCCAATCCCGCCCAGATGGCGGTTACGGCAGTGATCGCCCCCGCCATGGCGCAGGAGATGTAAAGCTCGCCCTGTTTTAGCACCAGCGGCACCTCGTTGCAGACCACATCGCGCATCAACCCGCCGAGCGATCCGGTTGCCATGCCCATCAAAACCACGACCACCGGCGGTTTGCCCATGGCCAGCGCTGCGCCAGTGCCTGCCGGGACCGCCACGGCAAGGGCAAAACTGTCGAGCCAGATCACCCATTTCATCCGGCTTTCCACCAAGTGGGCGGTGCCAAAGACGATACCGGCGGCCCCAGCTGCCAGCAGGATGAAATTGGGATCGTCCACCCAGAACACCGGATGCCGGTCCAGCAACAGATCGCGCACCGTACCGCCACCTACCGCAGTCAGGCAGGCCACAAAGGCAAAGCCGACGACATCAAGCTGTGCCCGGCTGGCCACCAGCGCGCCGGTCAGGGCAAAGACCAGCACCGAAGCGTAATCAAGCAGGGTCAGAAAACTCATGGTCGCAATAACCCTTGGGCGGTGCTGCGGAGTTGGCCGGGCCGGGGACGGATCCGTTTCAGGCCGATTTACGTTTGCCGGGTTTGAAAGGTGCCATGCCGGCGCGGGCCAGCTCATCTGCGCGTTCGTTTTCGGGGTGACCGGCGTGGCCCTTGACCCATTCCCATGTCACGTCGTGCTGGTGCTGCGCCGCATCCAGACGCTGCCACAGCTCGGCGTTTTTCACGGGTTTCTTGGCAGCGTTCTTCCAGCCGTTTTTCTTCCAGCCGAAGATCCAGCCAGTGATGCCGTTCTTCACGTAGTTACTGTCAGTAACGATGGTAATTTTCGTCGGACGGCTGAGGCTCTCCAGCGCGTTGATCGCCGCCAGAAGCTCCATCCGGTTATTTGTGGTCTCTGGCTCGCCGCCCTTCAGCTCGCGTTCCTTGACGATCTCATCGCCGTCCATCGCGCGCAGCAGCACGCCCCAGCCGCCGGGACCGGGGTTGCCCGAGCAGGCGCCATCGGTATAGGCAAACAGATCAGCCATGGGTGGCCACCGAAATCCAGTGTGAAACCGAGCCATCCAGTCCGGGGCCTTTGCCGTGGCTGCGGTCCAGAGGGGTGAAACCGGCGGTGGTCAGCAGATCGATCAATTCGTCTTCCTCGTAGTAGGTGTAAAGGCGGCCAATGGTGTCGCGGGCCTCGCCTTTACCGAGCTTGAGCGCAATGTAAAAGGCGCCATTGGGTTTCAATGCCCGGTGGATGTCCTGCAGATGCCGGGGCATGTCGCTGCGCGGGGCGTGCAGCAGGCTGAAGTTGGCCCAGATCCCGTCGTAGATCCCGTCTCCGGTGATCTCGTCAAAGCGCGCTTGCCGGGCGTTGACGCCGTCAATCTGCGCCGCAAGGGCGGTCATTTCGGCGGAGGCATCCGTGGCGTCCACCATCAGGCCTGCCTCTGCCATCACCCCGGCCGAGGTGCCCGGCCCGCAGCCCAGATCCAGAACCCGGCCATTCGCAGGGCAGGCCGCGATAAAGGCGGCTAGCCTGGGATCGCTGCTGAGGTAGTCCTGGTTCAGCGCGGCGTAGTCTTTCGCGCGGGAATCATAGACCTTGATGGTTTCGGTATCGCTCACAGGTATACTCCGACAGAGAGGCAGATGATGACCACCAGCGTCAGTAGCACCCGCAGACGCAGCCACCAGTGCGGGGTCAGGTTCCAGATGGAAAAGACGCAGTCCAGCAGCAGCAGCCCTGCGAAACCGTAGATCAGGTTGGTCCCGGCGCTCAGCGGCCCGCCGCCGGTCATGAAGAATGCCCAGAGGGCTGGTATCACCGACAGGGTGTACCCGGCGGCGGCCTTGGTGCCGCTCGTCTTTGTGGCAAAACCCCAGAGAACGCCGGACATGAAGCTTAGGATCACTGAGCCATAGAAAAGCTGTACATAGGGACCGACGAACCTTGGGCCCAAATGGCTGCTGCCCCAGGCCTGCAGGTCGGGCAGCCACAGCGTGGTTGCGCCCCAGACAAAGGGGATCAGACCGGTGAGGCCCAGGATCAGAGGGACAAGCGGGATACGGTTCATGCCCGTTCTGCCGCCAGCCGCACGGCAAGAGCGGCAAAAATCGCGGCAAAGCCACGGTTCAGCCAAGTCAGCACCCGTTCAGAGCCAAGAACGAAGTCGCGGGCCTTGGCGGCAAAGACGCCATAAAGAACAAAAACCACAAAGGTCAGCACCATGAATACGGCGCCGAGAAGGGTCATCTCGGCGGTGGCGCTCTCCGGGATGCCCGACAGGAAGGGCGGCAGCAGAGCGAGGAAGAAGACCGACAGTTTCGGGTTCAGGATATTGATCAGCGCGCCGCGCCGGGCGATGCGCAGGCCTGATTGCGGGCGGCTGTCCGACGTGATCGAGAGGGCACCACCGGATTTCAGCGCCTGCCAGGCCAGATACAGCAGATAGGCAACCCCTGCCAGTTTGACGACCTGAAACAGCAGGGCGGAACTGTGCAGCACGGCAGCAAGGCCTAACGTTGCAGCTGCCAGATGGGGAAGGATGCCGAAGGTACAGCCAAGCGCCGCCCAGAGGGCAGCCCGCGTTCCCTGGCCAAGCCCAAGTGCCAGCGTGTAGACGACCCCGGTGCCGGGCGCGATGACAACCACAAGGGCGGTGATCAGGAACTGCATTGAAATCATCTCTCGGGCCTCCTTGCGGCGCAGTGGTGTTGATCAACTGCTAACACGCCGCGCCCGTTCAGGGGAGTCCCGGCACGCGGCAGATCTGTCGCGCGTGTTTGGGATCCGTCTGCTATAAAGGCCGACCCGGTTCTGGTCCGCTTCAGGCCGGGGCGCGCAGCACGCGGGGAACTTTGAACTCGACCCGCTCGACCGCGGTTTCCACGATGTCGACGGTGACATCGAAACGGGCACGGAAGGCATCGATGACCTCGTTCACCAGCAGTTCCGGCGCAGAGGCGCCTGCGGTGATGGCGATGCTGCGGATCCCTTCGAGGGCGCGCCAGTCGATATTCTCGGCCCGCTGCACAAGCTGTGAATAAGCGCAGCCCGCCTTGGCACCGACTTCGACCAGCCGCCGCGAATTGGAGGAATTGGGCGCGCCGACCACCAGCAGTGCGTCGGATTTTGGCGCCACGGCCTTTACCGCTTCCTGACGGTTGGTGGTGGCATAGCAGATGTCTTCCTTGTGGGGGCCGACGATGTTGGGAAACCGCGCCTCAAGCGCTGCGACGATGTCCTTGGTGTCGTCCACCGACAAGGTGGTTTGCGTCACATAGGCGAGCCGGTCCGGATCGCGGACCTCGACCGAGGCGACGTCACCGGGGGTTTCGACCAGAAGAACCTCGCCTTCGGGCAGCTGACCCATGGTGCCGATTGTCTCTGGGTGGCCCTTGTGGCCGATCATGATCATCTGCAGGCCCGCCTCGGCGTGGCGCTGGGCCTCGATATGGACCTTGGACACCAGCGGACAGGTGGCGTCCACATAGACCATCTGACGTTTTTCCGCTTCTGCGGGGACGGATTTCGGAACCCCATGCGCGGAGAAGATCACGGGGCGGTCGAGCGGGCATTCGTCCAGTTCCTCGACAAAGACGGCGCCTTTGGCGCGCAGCCCATCAACCACGTATTTGTTGTGCACGATCTCATGGCGCACGTAGACCGGTGCGCCCCATTTCTCCAGCGCCATCTCCACGATCTTGATCGCCCGGTCCACGCCCGCGCAAAAACCACGCGGGGCGGCCAGGTAAAGGGTCAGGGCCGGTTTCGCGGGCTGATTGGTCTGGGCCTGCTGGCCGGAGGACAGGTCTGAAGTCATGGTCGCGCATCTCCTTGCACGGCAGAGGTAGGGTTTTCCGGCCGCAAGGTCCAGAGGCAGCTGCCTGTTGCAGGCCACCCTAGGGCATCCTGCTGAAAACGACTGTAGATTGTCGCAGAAATGACGGAATGTTAACCTGATGCAGGCAGGCTGCTGTTTTGGATAAGGTGATTTCAGTGCTTTGCCTGCGGTTAGAGTGCGGGACTGAAAACACCGGTTTTCGCGAAACCCTCTTCACAGGGCGAGCGTTTGGTCTTGGGGGCCGGAGTGGCGGACGTAGCGAGTACAAAGAAAATCAGCAGCACCGCTGAATGGCGCGCGGTCGAGGACAGTATGGAACGCCGGTTCCGTACGGTACGGACCACGGCCAATCTTGTTGTGGTGATGAGTGTTCTGTGGATGGGTTTTGGCATCTACATGGGAGAGCTGACGGTCGTCGAAATCGCCCTGATCGCCGGCGCCGGTTCAGCGGCTGCCTGGTATCTGATGCGCACGCGGCACAAAATGGCGGCGCGGCTAATCTGGTTCGTCGCCGGCCTGTGCACGGTTCTGGGCGGGGTTTTCAACCTGCACCCGGCCAGCAGCGTCGAGTTCATGTTCGTGGCGCTTCTCGGCGGGCCGTTCATGGCCTTCTCTCTGAAGCGGGAAAAGCCCTATATTATCGGGCTGATCGTGGCGGTTCTGTGTGCCTGGATCGGGTACCGGCTTCTGGGTTATGATTACTTTGGCTCTCCGATCTTTGACGAGGAATTTTCTCGGACCTACCTGTCGATACCGATCATGCTGACCGTCTTCGGCATTATCATGATCGAGATGATGGCCTTTGGGCAGCTGACGGATTCCTATGGTCAGGAACTGTGGAAATCGCATCAGAAAGAGCGCAAGGCCAATCGTGCTAAAAGCGAATTTTTGGCCGCGATGAGCCATGAAATCCGCACCCCGATGAACGGGGTCATCGGCATGGTCGAAATTCTGGAGAGCACCGAGCTTTCCCCGGAACAGCGGCGTATCCTGCATGCGATCAAGGAATCGTCGTCTTCCTTGCTGTGGATCATTGACGATATTCTGGACGTGTCGAAAATCGAAGCGGGCAAGATGGAGCTGTCGAATGCGCCGATGCGTTTGCTGCCCGTTGTCGAAAGCGTTGCCGAAACCCTGCGGGCCCATGCAGATCAGAAACGGGTCGAATTGTCCTTGTCGGTGCAGGCGAACCTGCCGGATTCTATCCTGGGAGACGCCGGTCGTCTGCGTCAGGTGCTGCTGAATCTGCTCGGAAATGCGATCAAGTTTTCGGCACCGCAGTCGGATGAACCCGTTGGCCAGGTCAGCTTGCGGGTGCAGTTGCAGGGGGACGACTGGATCGAGTTCGTTGTCGAAGATAATGGTATCGGCATGGATGCAGAGGTTCAGAAGGCGATCTTTCAGCCCTTTGAACGCTCTGGGGATGTGGTCAAGCGTATGATCCAGGGCAATGGCCTGGGGCTGACCATCGTCAAACAGCTTGCAGAGAAGATGGGCGGCGAAATCTCGGTCGATAGTACTCTGGGAGACGGGGCGACTTTTACCCTGCGGCTGCCGGTGGCGGATGCCTCCGGCCCGCTCAAATGCCTGCGGCCGTCGGGGAAACAAGTCGTTGCCATGCTGCCCAAGGGCACCGACCGGGCCTGCTGGTCTTCTTATGCGCTGGCGGCGGATTGCGATATCAAATGGGTCGCAAACCGGGATGAGTACATGGCGATCGCGCGCAAGGCGGGACCCGACAAGATCTTTGTGCTGACGGCACCGACCGAGCAGGATCGCACCAGTGAATGGCTGCGCAGCCGGATCGAAGAAGAGGCGCCAGGCGTCAAGCTGCTGTCCCTGAGCCGCGACCGGACCGATGTCACGGGCATTCGCGCCCCGGGACGGTATTCGGTTCAGGACCTGCCGGTGATCCCCAAACATTTCTGGGACGGTCTGGCTTATCTGTCCGGTAGGGCGGCGCCGCAGGACCAGACGCGGGGCGCCCCCGTCTCTGAAGCGTCGGGACATGTCGGCGGGCGCATCCTGGTGGCTGAGGACAACGAGATCAATCAGGCCGTTTTTGAATCCCAGTTGGAACTGCTGGGGTATTCCGCAACGATTGTCCGGGACGGCAAGGAATGCCTTGAGGCCTGGGAGACCGGTCAGTTTGACCTTGTGCTGACGGATTGCCAGATGCCGACGATGGATGGGTTTGAGCTGACGGCCGCCCTGCGCGCGGCCGAAGCCCGGGACGGGCGCGGTCATACGCCGGTGATTGCCGTCACGGCCAATGCGCTGGAAGGGGAGGCGGATAAATGCCTTGCGGCGGGCATGGATGACTACTTGTCAAAGCCGGTGACCATTGCCGCGCTTGAAAAGGTTTTGAACGTTCATATGCCATCGGGCTCGGCGCTGCCGCAGGGGCTGGGGCGGCCACCGCCTGCTGCCCGTTCTGCCGGAGGATAAAAGCCCGAAGGTAGAAGGGAGCGGCGGAACCGAGAACGGCCGGTGTTTCCTGCAGTTTCTGTCCGACAAAGGCCCGGAATACAAAGAAAGGCGCCCCGAGTGGTTGGGCGCCTTTCTTTTGTTTTGATATCTGAAGGGCGGAGCAGCCCCAATATTCAGCTGTGTGAGGTCAGGACTGGGCCGCTGCGGGGGTGCGCTGCTCGTTCGGGTATTCGCGCGGCGGGCGGCCAATCACATCCTTGAGCTCTTCCAGCTCGATGAAATTGTCGGCCTGACGGCGCAGTTCGTCCGAGATCATCGGCGGCTGGCTGCGGATGGTCGAGACCACCGATACCCGGACGCCCTGCCGCTGCAGGCTGGCGATCAGCGGGCGGAAGTCGCCATCTCCTGAGAACAGCACGATATGGTCCACACGTGGCGCCAGCTCCATGGCATCGACGGTCAGTTCGATATCCATGTTTCCTTTGACCTTCCGGCGGCCCATGCTGTCAGTGTATTCCTTGGCTGGCTTTGTAACCATGGTGAAGCCATTGTAATGCAGCCAGTCGACCAGAGGACGGATCGGAGAATACTCGTCATTTTCCAGCAGTGCCGTATAATAAAAGGCCCGCAGAAGCTTGCCGCGACGCATGAATTCCTGCCGCAAAAGCTTGTAATCGATGTCAAAACCCAATGCCTTGGCGGCTGCGTATAGATTCGATCCATCGATGAACAGCGCAAGCCGTTCGTCTTTGTAAAACATCAAAATTGTCCTTCCGATATAACTATTCCGCCAGTGTACCGTGAGTGAATGCTAAAAAGCGGCGAAACAGGTGGACTTAATGTAAGTTATTTGACATCTGCCGCAAGTGGAAGGATTTTCGGAAGCGAGGCCAAAATGACCGAAAACCGGTCAAAATCACTGATCGCGCTGGGAGGAAACCTGAACCTGCGCGATTTGTTGCCGCAGGACACCCTTGCGGCGGCCGTCGGGGAATTGCCCGGTGCGGCAATTTCCTTGCGCGCGGTTTCCCGGTTTTTCAGGACACCCAGTTTTCCTGCGGGGGCCGGGCCCGACTATGCCAATGCTGTCGTTGAGATCGAAACAAGCCTTTCTGCGCAGGCACTGCTGACCCGGCTGCACGAGATCGAGGCGCATTATGCCCGCGAGCGCGGAGAGCGCTGGGGTATGCGGACGCTTGATCTCGATCTGATCTCGTTAGGAGACAGTGTCCTACCGGATCAGGATGAATATGTCCGCTGGCGCGATCTGCCGCTGGAAGTGCAGATGGAGGCAACGCCAGACCAACTGATTCTACCGCATCCGCGGGTGCAGGACCGCGCCTTTGTTCTGGTGCCGCTGTGCGATATCGCGCCGGATTGGTGTCATCCTGTGCTGCATAAAACAGCCGCCCAGATGCGGGATGCCCTGCCAAAAGCAGATATCGACAGCGTTATCCCGATATATTGACCCGTTTCGGGGTTTTCTTCGCTTGTCAATAAAAACATATGGGCGTAGAAGTCTCCCTTCCGGACCCACTAATATTTTGGAGAGTCGCCCATGGCCCGCGTGACGGTTGAA
This sequence comes from Pseudophaeobacter sp. 1A09344, assembly GCF_041008745.1. NCBI lineage: Bacteria > Pseudomonadati > Pseudomonadota > Alphaproteobacteria > Rhodobacterales > Roseobacteraceae > Pseudophaeobacter > Pseudophaeobacter sp. 1A09344. The sequence goes on along the minus strand of NZ_JAXGFS010000007.1, from coordinate 23,862 downwards.
GATTGCGTAGACAAAGTCCCCAACCGGTTTGAGCTGGTAATGCTTGCGGCCCATCGTGCCCGCGAGATTTCCGCAGGCGCCCCGATCACCGTGGAGCGTGACAACGACAAGAACCCCGTCGTGTCGCTGCGCGAGATCGCAGAAGAGACCCAGAGCGCCGACGAGCTGCGTGAGCGTCTGATCGAAAGCAACCAGACCCAGATCGAAGTCGACGAGCCCGAAGAGGATTCGATGGCGCTGCTGATGGGGGCCGACAACGACAAACCCTCCGAGGACGATATGTCCGAGGAAAAACTGCTGCGTGCGCTGATGGAGGCCCAGAGCCAGGGCTGAGCGGCGCAGAGATTGCTACCTGAGGCTGCGGACCGGATATGACTTCTGCTGAAATTTCCGCCGGAGATCTGATTGCTCTGGTCCGCAACTATAACCCCAAGACAAACGCGGATCGCATCGCCGAAGCCTATGCCTTTGGCGAAGAGATGCACAAGGGCCAGTTCCGCCACTCGGGTGAACCCTATTTCACCCATCCGGTGGCCGTCGCAGCGATCCTGACCGAGCAGCGCCTTGATGATGCGACCATCATCACCGCGCTGCTGCACGACACCATCGAAGATACCAAAGCGTCTTATGACGAGGTTGCCCGCCGATTTGGCGATGAGGTGGCCATGCTGGTCGATGGGGTCACCAAGCTGACCAACCTGCAACTGTCGAGCCGGGAAACCAAGCAGGCGGAAAACTTCCGCAAGCTGTTCATGGCGATGTCCAAGGACCTGCGGGTGATCCTGGTGAAGCTGGCTGACCGGCTGCACAACATGCGCACGATCAAGGCGATGCGCCCGGAAAAACAGGCGCAGAAAGCCCGCGAAACCATGGATATCTATGCGCCGCTGGCGGGGCGCATGGGTATGCAGTGGATGCGCGAAGAACTGGAGGATCTGGCGTTCCGGGTGCTGAACCCCGAGGGCCGTCAGTCCATCATTCGCCGTTTCGTGACCCTGCAGCGGGAAACCGGCGATGTGATCCACCGGATCACCGGCGATATGCGCGCCGAGTTGGAAAAGGCCGGAATCGAGGCCGAAGTCTTTGGCCGCGCCAAGAAGCCCTATTCGATCTGGCGCAAGATGCAGGCCAAGGACCAGGGGTTCTCGCGCCTCTCCGATATCTACGGCTTCCGCGTCATCACCCAGTCCGAGGAAGACAGCTATCGCGCGCTCGGTGCCATCCACCAGCGCTGGCGGGCGGTTCCGGGCCGGTTCAAGGATTACATCAGTCAGCCGAAGTCCAACGGGTATCGTTCGATCCACACCACGGTGTCGGGTCGCGACGGCAAGCGGGTCGAGGTGCAGATCCGCACCCGCCAGATGCACGATGTGGCCGAAACCGGCGTTGCCGCGCATTGGTCCTATCGCGATGGCGTGCGCTCGGAAAACCCATTTGCGGTGGATCCGGCGAAATGGATTTCCTCGCTCACCGAACAGTTCGACGCCGAGGAGGATCACGATGAATTCCTCGAAGCCGTCAAGCTGGAGATGTATTCCGACCAGGTCTTCTGCTTCACCCCCAAGGGGGACGTGATCAAGCTGCCCAAGGGCGCGACGCCGATCGACTTCGCTTATGCAATCCACACTCGTATCGGCCATGCCTGCGTTGGCGCCAAGGTGGATGGCATCCGGGTACCGCTGTGGTCGCGGCTGCGCAATGGCCAGTCGGTCGAGGTGATCACCGCCGAAGGACAGACGCCGCAGGTCAGCTGGCTGGAAATCGCCACCACTGGCAAGGCTCGCACCGCCATCCGCCGCTCGTTGCGCGAAGCGGACCGGGCGCGCTTTGTCAAGCTTGGGCATGAATTGGCGCGCTCGGCCTTTGAGCATGTGAACCGCAAGGCAACAGACAAGGCGCTGGAAACAGCGGCCCGGGCGCTGCGCGTCGGTACTGTCGATGAACTGCTTGCCCGTCTGGGCGCGGCAGAGATCGTGGCCCACGATGTGGTTCAGGCGGTCTATCCTGAGCTGACCGCCCACGAGAGCGAGGAAATTTCGCCACGCCGCGCGGTGATCGGTCTGGAGCCGGGGCAAAGCTTTGAACGCGCGCCATGCTGCCAGCCCCTGCCTGGGGAGCGGATCATTGGCATCACCTACCGCGGCCAAGGCGTAGTCGTGCATGCGGCCGATTGTGACCGGCTGGGCGAATTCGAGGAACAGCCAGAGCGCTGGGTCGATGTGCATTGGCATAGCGGCACCCACCCGGCCGTCTACAACACCACGCTTGAGATGATCGTCGGCAACGATGCAGGCGTGCTGGGGCGGATTTGTACATTGATTGGTGAGAAGAAGGCCAATATTTCGGACCTGGAATTTGTTGATCGGAAACCAGACTTTTACCGGCTTATGATCAATGTCGAGCTACGGGATGTGGAACAGCTCCATTCCCTCATGTTGACGTTGGAGGCGGAAAGTCATGTCGCCGAAGTGGTGCGGTTCAGGGAAAAACCGGTAAAGCACACAATTCCGGGATAATGGTTCGGCTGGAACCGGGAAGGACGCAGACCGTTGGTATTCAGGCGCCGGGACAGACGTCCGCCCCTTCGTGCGGTTGCGGATTTTTTCTGGCCTCGGGGCGGTTGGACCCGGGCGTTTCACTACGTCAAGCACCGCGTCCGCAGGCTTCCCGATTCGCCTGAACGCATTGCCCGCGGCATCTGGGCTGGGGTCTTTACCACCTTCACACCGTTCTACGGGATGCATTTCGTTGTGGCGGCGATCATCGCGCGGGTGATGAATGGCAATATCCTTGCGGCGCTCAGCTCGACCTTCTTCGGCAACCCTCTGACCTATGTGCCGATCGGGGTGGCCTCGCTGCAGACCGGCCACTGGCTGCTGGGCACCCATTTTGACGAGGAAGTGGACAAGTCTCTGGTGGGCAAATTTTTCGCTGCCGGTGACGATCTGAAGAACAACCTCTTTGCCCTCTACAGTGACCGCCCGGCGGATTGGCACGGGTTGCAGGTGTTCTACAACGAGGTGTTCTATCCCTATATGATCGGCGGCATCATTCCGGGCATCATCTGCGCTACGGTTTGCTATATGGTCAGCCTGCCGCTGATCCGGGCCTACCAGCAGCGCCGCCGGGCCAAGATCAAGGCCAAGTTTGAAGAGATCAAACGCCGCGCCGCGCTGGAAGGTGCGGAAAGCACAGAACCTCCGGCGAAGAAGGGGTTGAAAACCAGCCTCAAGTCATCGCTGGGTGCGCGTGTGAAACGCCGCGCGGATTAGACCGCAGTGGTTTCCCTAAACAGGATGGAAAATCGGGGTTGCCCCCAGAGTTTGCCTGTCTAGTCTCTGGCGCAGGACATTCCTTTCAGGACCGAGGACCATGGCAGAGAACAAGGCACAGAACAGGTTGAGGCTGGGCGTCAACATCGACCACGTGGCCACCGTGCGCAACGCCCGCGGCGGCGACAACCCGGATCCGGTGCGCGCCGCTCTGCTGGCGCAGAACGCAGGCGCCGACGGGATCACTGCACACCTGCGCGAAGACCGCCGCCATATCATCGACAGCGACATCGAAGGCATGATGCAGGTGCTGCAGGCGCCGCTGAATTTTGAAATGGCTGCCACTGAAGAAATGCAGGCCATCGCCCTGCGTCACAAGCCCCATGCGGTTTGCCTGGTGCCGGAGAAGCGCGAAGAGCGCACCACCGAGGGCGGGCTGGACGTGGCCGGGAATGACAATGCGCTGGCAGAATACATCACCCCCCTGCGCGAGGCGGGCAGCCGGGTGTCCATGTTCATCGCTGCCGATAAGGCCCAGGTCGAAGCCAGCCACCGCATCGGCGCGCCGGTAATCGAATTGCACGCAGGTGCCTATGCAGATGCCTGGGCCGAAGGTCGCTGGGACGAGCGTGACGCCGAACTGGCGAAGATCACCGAAATGGCCGCCTATGCGCATGATCTGGGGCTGGAGGTCCATGTCGGACACGGTCTGACCTACGACAGCGTTGGTCCCATCGCCGCCCTTCCGCAGGTCATGGAGCTGAACATCGGTCATTTCCTGATCGGCGAAGCCCTGTTCGTGGGGCTGCCTGCAGCCATCGCGGAAATGCGCCGCCGGATGGATGCCGCGCGCAGCGAGGCAGAGGCATGAACCTCAAACGCTTTACGCTGGTCTATGTGGCTACGGCTCTAGGGGTGATCGCGGTTGTCTATGCCGTGCAGGTCCTTTTGGGTCATAACATTGCCAATGGCGGGATGAGCATCATTCCTGCCATCGTTGCGGCGATGGTCGAAGGGCAACGATACGCCAAGGCAGAACGTGCGGTGCCGGAAAGCGCTGTCCTGTGGCGGTTTGCAAAGGCTGCGGCGCTGATGATCCTTGGGCTGAGCCTGATCTTCGCGGTGCTTCTCAGCCTCATCATGCCGCCGCTGCGCCAGATGATGAGCGATCCGGTTGGGGCCAGTGTCCTGTTTGGGGGAGCGCTGCTGCAGGCGGCGCTGGGGCTTGTGCTCGTGCGGTTCTTTACCGGCATGGGTGCGAAATCCCAACTGACCGCGATCCGCAAGAAAGAAGGACGGGACTGACCGCCATGGGTGCTTCATGATCCTTGGCATCGGGACCGATCTGGCAAATATCGACCGCATCCAGCGCACGCTGGACCGTTTTGGCGACCGGTTCCGCAACCGGGTCTTTACCGAGGTCGAACAGCGCAAGTCCGAGCGTCGCCGTGATGTGGCGGGCACCTATGCAAAACGCTGGGCGGCCAAGGAGGCGTGTTCCAAGGCGCTGGGAACCGGGCTGCGCATGGGCATCGCCTGGAAAGACATGTCCGTCAGCAACCTGCGCACCGGCCAGCCCGTCATGCATGTGACCGGCTGGGCTGCGGACAGACTCGCCAAGATGACCCCGCCGGGCCACGAGGCGCATATCCATGTCACCCTGACCGATGATCACCCCTGGGCGCAGGCCATCGTGATGATCGAAGCGCGACCCTTTGCTGACGCAGCGGGGGAATCCGGCGGGGATGCTTGACTTAGACCCAGCCGGGCCGCATGTAGCCCCCGACCCAACCTACAACACCGGAGAGCCTGATGACGGCCAAATCCCATGCCGGACACTCGATCCTTGAGACGATAAAGACCATTGTCTACGCGCTGCTGATTGCCGGCGTGTTCCGGACGTTGTTCTTTCAGCCGTTCTGGATCCCTTCGGGTTCGATGAAGGAGACGCTGCTGATTGGTGATTTCCTGTTCGTGAACAAGATGGCGTACGGTTACTCCTATGCTTCCTGCCCCAGCGTACGGCTGGGCAGTATCGGGATCGACGTTGATGCCAGCGACATCTGCGGCTTTCTGGACGGGGAAAACACCCGCATTCTGGGAAGTGAGCCCGAGCGCGGTGATGTTGTCGTCTTCCGGCATCCGGTGACAGGCACTGATTTCATCAAGCGACTGATCGGCCTGCCTGGCGACCGTATTCAGGTGACCAATGGCGTTCTGCAGATCAATGGCACTGCTGTCGCGCTGCAGGACGCAGGCGATTTCGAGGAGCTGATGGAGCGTCAGGGGCCGATCGGCTCTTACCCGCGCTGCGAGAACGCACCGGTGGGTGAGGGCGCGACCTGTGCCAAATCACGGCAGATCGAAACCTTGCCGGGTGGGGTGGAGCATGTAATCCTGAATATCGCCAATCAGGGCATGGATCACACGGGCGTTTATCAGGTGCCCGAAGGCCATTATTTCTTCATGGGCGACAACCGCGACAATTCCAGCGACAGCCGCCTGCCGCAATCTGCCGGAGGTGTCGGCTTCGTACCGTTTGAAAACCTGATCGGGCGCGCGGATCGCATCATGTTCTCTTCTGCCGGGCGCTCGATGCTGTATTTCTGGACCTGGCGTGGTGATCGTTTCTTCAAGGGGATCGAGTGAAACTGTCTAAAGACATGCGGGCATTTGAGGATCGGATCGGGCACAGCTTTGCCCGGCCCGAACTTTTGCTGCGCGCGCTGACCCATGCTTCGGTGTCTTCGCCGAACCGCAAGGATAACCAGCGGCTGGAATTTCTCGGCGATAGGGTGCTGGGCCTCGTGATGTCCACCGCGCTGTTGGAACATGACAAGACCGCGACCGAAGGCCAGCTCGCGCCGCGCTTTAACGCGCTGGTGCGCAAGGAAGCCTGCGCCGATGTCGCCCGCGAGATCGACCTTGGGTCCGTCTTGAAACTGGGCCGGTCTGAAATGATGTCCGGCGGGCGCCGCAAGGAGGCCCTGCTGGGCGATGCGATGGAGGCGGTAATCGCCGCCGTCTACAAGGACGCCGGGTTCGAAGCAGCGCAGGAGATGATCCTGCGGCTGTGGGGATCGCGTATCGGCAAGGTCGAGGACGACGCCCGCGACCCGAAGACCGCTTTGCAGGAATATGTGCAGGCGCGCCGCCAGAACCCGCCGGCCTATGTGCAGGTTGCCCGCGAAGGCCCGGATCACCAGCCGATCTTTACCATCGCGGTCCGACTGGATGACGGGACTGAGGAACAGGCCAGCGCCGGGTCGAAACGGCAGGCTGAACAGGCGGCTGCCAAGGCGCTTTTGACACGATTGGAGCAAGACACATGACCACACGCGCCGGGTTCATTGCCCTGATCGGAGAGCCGAACGCAGGCAAATCCACCCTTTTGAACCGCATGGTGGGGGCCAAGGTCTCGATCGTGACCCACAAGGTACAGACCACCCGCGCCCGGATCCGGGGCGTGGCGATGGAGGGCGACAGCCAGCTGGTGTTTGTCGACACGCCCGGCCTGTTCAAACCGCGCCGCCGACTGGACCGCGCCATGGTAGCGGCCGCCTGGGGCGGCGCTGCGGATGCGGATGTGGTGGTGCTGCTGGTTGAGGCGCATCGCGGCGTTACCGAAGGCGTGGAGCGCATCCTTGAAGGGCTGTCGGAGATCGGTAAGGGCCGCACGGTGGCGCTGGCGATCAACAAGATCGACAAGGTGCAGGCCGAGGAGCTTCTGGCGCTGACGAAGAAACTGAACGACGCCTATGAATTCTCCGAAACCTTCCTGATTTCCGCCGAACGCGGCCACGGGGTCGAGGATCTGCGTCACTGGCTGGCCGAGCAGGTGCCCGAGGGGCCGTGGCTTTACCCTGAGGATCAGATCGCTGATCTGCCCATGCGCATGATCGCGGCAGAGATGACCCGCGAGAAACTGACGCTCCGCCTGCATCAGGAACTGCCCTACCAGTTGACCGTCGAGACCGAGAACTGGGAAGAGCGCAAGGATGGCTCCGCCAAGATCGACCAGATCATTTATGTGGTTCGCGATGGTCACAAGGGCATTGTTCTGGGCAAGCGCGGCGAAACCATCAAGGCCGTCAGCCAGGCCGCCCGCGCCGAGTTGGAAGAGTTCCTGGACCGCAAGGTGCATCTGTTCCTGCAGGTCAAGGTCCGGCCGAACTGGCTCGAAGAATCCGAACGCTATTCGGAGATGGGACTTGATTTCAAAGACGGAAACGCATGAGCCGTCTGACCGCGCGCTTTTGGGTCGATGCCTATCTGGCTCGGCTTCGGCTTTCTGACATTCCGGCCTTTGTGACCGCGCATGGCGACGACACCGCCGGCGCGGTTCTGGTCAAGCTGAACACACTTGATGGGCAGGCTCAGGCCTTTCATCGCTCTTACGATCTGATGAGCGGCGACCGCAAATGGGTTCTGCTGGCCGAAGGGCCAGAGGCTGATGTGGATGCCTCGGTCCGGCGGCAGGGCGAGTTTGACCCTGACCTCTGGGTGATCGAGGTCGAGGACCGGCAGGGTCGTCACCTGCTGGATGAACCGGGGCTGGAGTAGGCGATGGACTGGCGTGACCACGGTATATTGCTGACCGTGCGCCGCCATGGTGAGAGCGCTGCCATCATCGATGTCTTTACCGAAGGGCACGGGCGCCATGCCGGGGTCGTGCGTGGTGGCGCCGGGCGGCGGATGGCGCCGATCCTGCAACCGGGGGCGCAGCTCGATCTGACGTGGCGTGCGCGCCTCGAAGAGCATCTGGGCAGCTATCAGGCGGAACCCCTGCGCAGCCGCGCGGCGGCGGCCCTGTCCGGACGGTTGGCTCTCGCGGGCCTCAATGCGGTGACAGCGCTTTTGTCCTTTTGTCTGCCGGAACGCGAAGCCTACCCGGCGCTATACGCGCGCACGGAACAACTCTTGGATCTTCTTGAACAAGAAGACCTCTGGCCGCTGGCCTATCTGCATTGGGAGGTGGCGCTGCTGGAGGAGATGGGCTTTGGCCTTGATCTGACGGCCTGCGCCGTCACCGGGGCAGAGGAGGGGTTGGTCTATGTCTCGCCCAAGACTGGGCGCGCGGTGTCGGCTGCGGGGGCAGGGGACTGGGCGGACCGTTTGTTGCCGCTGCCACCGGTGCTTTTGGGGCAGGGGGCGGCAGAGGATCCCGAGATCGCGATTGCCCTGCGCACCACTGGTTATTTCCTGGAAAGCCATCTGGCGCGGGCCTTGGGCAACCGCCCGCTGCCCGAAGCGCGCGGGCGACTGGTGGATCTGATCAGCCGTCGGCCTTGAACAGCATCTCGCGCCCCGACCCATTGCGTAGGATCAGCACGTCGCCGGTGACTTCGGCCTCGCCCATGGTTTGCAGCGCCTCTAGGAAACGGGTTTCTTCCAGCAATTCGGGGCAGACCTTGCGGGTCGATGAAAGGCCCGTGGCATCAAACCAGGGGTAGGGCGCGGTGGCTTCGGCGCGATAGGCGTTGCAGGGCGCCTGCCCCGCGATCTTGCCGGGGGCGGGGAATTCCAGCGTCGCGGAGGCGCTGAAGGGCGCGCCATCAATCTGGCTCAGCCGCCATGTCTTGCCTGCCGCGCCATAGGCCGACAGGGTTTCGTCCCCGGCGCAGGCAGTTAGGGCAACCAGCAGGACCGGTGCCAGACGGGCGGGCCACGAAATCAGTTTTGTGAAATGGGAAACGGGCATAGGGCAGCCTTCTTCGTATTCAATCAGAGCAGCAATCCGCGATCAATTTTTGCGGGTCTTCAACCGACGGGGGATTAGGTTCGTCGCGTGGTAGGACAGATTGCCGTGGGACACCAGCGCCGACCGGTAACCAAATGGTTCACTTCATGGGGGCCATGCGGCTGTGATCCAAAGGAACACCGTCTGCCGGGAGCCGTTACCTCAATAAAAAAAGAGGCCCGGCACAAGGCCGGGCCAGTCGGGGATGTCCCCGGGGAGTGATAGGTGTGAAGGGGGTCAGGCCAGCAGTCGGCGGGCGATGACCTGCGCCTGAATTTCGGCGGCCCCTTCGAAGATGTTCAGGATCCGGGCGTCGCACAGCACGCGGGAGATCTTGTACTCCAGCGCAAAGCCGTTGCCGCCGTGGATCTGCAGACCGTTGTCCGCTGCCGCCCAGGCAACACGGGCGCCCAGCAGTTTGGCCATGCCAGCCTCAAGGTCGCAGCGGTGGCCGTTGTCCTTTTCCCAAGCCGAGAAATAGGTCAGCTGGCGGGCAACCATGATCTCAACCGCCATCATCGCCAGTTTCGACGACACCCGTGGGAAGTTGATCAGGGATTTGCCGAACTGCTTGCGGTCCTGCGCGTATTGCATGGCGATATCCAGTGCCGATTGTGCCACGCCGATGGCGCGGGCTGCGGTCTGGATACGGGCGCTTTCAAAGGTCTCCATCAGCTGTTTGAAGCCTTTGCCCTCTTCGCCGCCCAGAAGGTTCTCACCCTTGACCTTGAACCCGTCAAAGCCAAGCTCGTATTCCTTCATGCCACGATAGCCCAGAACCTCGATTTCACCGCCGGTCATGCCTTCGGTCGGGAAGGGGTTCTCATCAGTGCCGGGCGTTTTTTCCGCCAGGAACATCGACAAACCGCGGTGATCGGTGGTGTCGGGGTTGGTGCGTGCCAGCAGGGTCATCACATGGGTCCGGGCCGCATGGGTGATCCAGGTCTTGTTGCCGGTAACCTCGTAATCGCCATCGGCGTTCTTCACCGCTCGGGTGCGCAGCGAGCCAAGGTCCGACCCGGTGTTCGGCTCGGTAAAGACGGCCGTGGGCAGAATTTCGGCGCTGGCGATCTTGGGCAGCCAGTTCGCTTTCTGCTCATCCGTGCCGCCGGCGATGATCAGCTCGGCCGCGATTTCAGAGCGGGTGCCAAGGCTGCCGACGCCGATATAACCGCGAGACAACTCTTCGGAGACCACGCACATCGACGCCTTGGACAGTCCGAAGCCACCAAATTCCTCAGGGATGGTCAGGCCAAAGACGCCCATCTCGGCCAACTCGTTGATAATCTCGATCGGGATCAACTCATCCTTGAGGTGCCATTCGTGAGCAAAGGGCTCGACCTTTTCCAGCGCGTAGCGGCGGAACTGGTCGCGGATCATCTCCAGTTCTTCGTCCAGGCCGGAGGCGCCGAACATGACCGAACCGGCCTGTTCCTGCATAAGTTCAACCAGACGCGTGCGGGCAGCAGCGGAGTTGCCAGCCTGGCACAGGGTGGTGATTTCTGCGCTGTCGAGCAGGTTTTGGGCCGAGGCGTCCAGTCCCAGATCGTTCAGGCGGATGATCTCACCCTGGTTCATCTGGATGCCGCCGCGCATCTGCGCCAGGTATTCGCCAAAGGCGATCTGGTGGATCAGCTGCTCCATTTCGTTGAACTTGCCCTCGGATTGCATCCGCTCGGCCCAGTTCTGCATCTGGCGCAGGCTGTAGACATAGGTGGCAAGCCAGGACAGCCCGTGGGCCGCAGTCTGGTGCTGCTCTACCAGTGCGCCGGAAACGCGGCCATCGGCTGTGACCAGATCGCGGACCGCGCCGCGGGCAGTCTCCAGCAGTTGGTCAAGCGGGCCAAGCGTCGCTGCGGTCAGCGTCAAAAGGTCGGGGAGTACAATCTGCTTCATTTGCAAGTCCTGTCCGTCGTGGGCCATGAGTCACATCCTTCTTCGGTCGCTTGGTGGTAAACATTTCGCAGGTGCAGCGCAATAAAAATACGCCGCGATGCGGCATATCGACCAAAAGTTTCGTGTTTATTTTGCTGGTGCAGCGGTCTGGACCTATCGCTATGAAGAGGCATGACAAGTCTTTTTTCCGCTTTCACACCGTCTGAACTGGCGGCGGCCTTTGCTGTTGCGCTGGTCGCGGGCACGGTCAAAGGGATGGTTGGTTTTGCCATGCCGATGATTCTCGTCTCTGGTCTCAGCATGTTCATGCCGCCGGAAATCGCCTTGGCCGGGCTGATCCTGCCGACGGTTGTGACCAACGGAATGCAGGCCTTTCGTCACGGCTTTGCCGCAGCGGTTCAGTCCTTGAAACGCTTCCGGCTGTTCCTTCTGGTGGGGCTGGTGTTTCTTCTGACCAGTGCCCAGCTGGTGCGGGTTCTGCCGCAGCAGGTGATGCTGCTGATTATCGGCGTGCCGGTATCGCTGTTCGCCCTGACACAGCTGATGGGCAAGCAGCTGACACTCGCCAGGCCCACGCCCCGGTCCGAAGTGCTGGTGGGCGGCTTTGCCGGGCTGATCGGCGGCATGTCGGGCATCTGGGGGCCGCCGACGGTGGCCTATCTGACCGCCCTTGGCACGGAAAAGAGCGAGCAAATCCGTGTGCAGGGCGTGATCTACGGCATGGGGGCGGTCGCCCTGTTGGCGGGGCACATCGGCTCGGGTGTCATGCGGGCTGAAACAGCACCGTTTTCGGTGGCACTGATCCTGCCTGCGGTGATGGGCATGTGGATCGGCGGACGTCTGCATGACCGTATCGATCAGGTTGCCTTCCGCCGTCTGACGCTGTTCGTCCTGCTGGTTGCGGGGTTGAATTTGCTCCGCCGCGCGCTGATGCTGTGATCAGTATCCGTTGATCAGACAGATCCGGGCTGTAAGACTACAAGCAGGGGCAGGAAGACCGACATGGGCAACCGTCTGAATGCAAGCCAGCTTGCGCTTGGATCCATCGCGATCTCCTTGATTGTTCTGGCGCTCAAGCTTGTCGCCTGGTGGGTCACCGGGTCCATTGCGCTATTTTCCGATGCTCTTGAGTCCCTGGTGAATGTGGGCGGTGCATTCTTGGCGTGGCTTGCGGTGCGCTATGCAAGCCGTCCTGCGGATGCGGGCCACCCGTTCGGGCACCACAAGGCGGAATATTTTTCGGCCGTTGCCGAAGGCATCATGATCATCATCGCTGCCTTCCTGATCCTTGAGCAGTCGATCTATGCATTAATGCGGCCTATCGCGCCCGCTGATTGGGGAATGGCAGGTCTTTGGATCAACGCTGTCGCGATGGTGGCCAACCTGCTCTGGGCGCGCCTGCTGATCGGGCGGGGTGGGGCGTTGCGGTCTCCGGCTCTGGTGGCAGGCGGGCGTCACCTGATGAGTGATGTCTGGACGTCGGTTGGGGTTCTGTTCGGCCTTGGTCTGGCACTGTGGACAGGGTGGAGCTGGCTGGATCCGGCGCTGGCGCTGATCGTGGCGGTCAATATCCTGCGCGAGGGCTATGGAGTGGTGGCCTCCTCGGTCAACGGCTTGATGGATTCGGCTGCTCCGCCGGACGAGCGGGAGGAGATCGAGGAAATCATCCACCGCTCTGCAGAAGGTGCCCTGCAGGTGCACGGGCTAAAGACGCGCCGGGCGGGCACAGCTTTGTTCGTGGAATTTCATATGGTGGTTGCGGGCATGATGACGGTGCGTGCGGCCCATGACATCTGCGACCGGGTAGAGGACGCGATCCGGGCCGAGTTGCCAGAGGCAAAGGTGAACATCCACGTGGAGCCCGAGCACAAGCTGGAGAAGACGGGTATCTCTCCGCGCTGAGGTGATTGCATTTCCGCACCAGTTTCCGTTTAACCCATGCCAAAGAGGCACAGGGCAGGAGCGCAGCACATGGCGATGGAATGGGACAGGTTGTTGAACCCGGGGCGTTTGTGCCGACCCGATTTTGAGGAAAAGCCGGGCCGCCCCGCCTATTTGCAGGATTACGACCGTATCCTGTTTTCCGAACCGTTTCGCCGTCTTGCGCAAAAGACGCAGGTGCATCCGCTGCATTCCCATGACCACGTGCATCACCGGATGATCCACAGCATGGAAACCTCCAGTGTGGGGCGCTCCCTTGGCATTCAGGTGGGGCAGAAACTGGTTGAACGCGGCAGTCTGGCCGAAGGGCAGCAGCATGTGATGGCAGGCGTGGTGCAGGCGGCCTGTTTGGTGCATGACATCGGCAACCCGCCCTTTGGTCATTCCGGCGAGGACAGTATCGGCGAGTGGTTTGCGCGCCAGTTTGCCAGCGGCACCGGCCTTGCCGCTGCTGTGCCTATCGAGGTGCGTCCCGAATTCGAGGCCTTTGAAGGCAACGCGCAAGGCTTTCGCATCGTTGCTCGGCTGGAGATGGGCCAGCGCGAAGGCGGTATGCGCCTGTCCTATGCGACCCTTGGGGCCTTTTCCAAATACCCTTGCACGGCAGAGGCCAAGGCGCTGTCCTCGGGGAACTACGTGGGCCTGAAGAAATTCGGCGTCTTCCAGTCTGAACGCGATCTATTCGCCGAGGCTGCAACGGCGCTGGGCCTGCCCTCGGACGGCACGGGAGCGGCGCAGGTCTGGCGGCGCCATCCGCTTGCCTTCCTCGTCGAGGCGGCGGATGACATCTGCTACCGCATTCTGGATATCGAGGATGCCGCCACGGTGGGCGATCTGGACAGCGATCTGGTGGCGGGCATTCTGGAAGATATCACCGGCAAGGCGAACCATCCCGAAGATGCCGCTATGCCCCTGCGGGACCGCGTCGGAATGCTGCGGGCCATGGCCATCGGGGCCGCCATCGAAAGCGCGGTCGAGGCCTTCATGGCCAACTATGATGCCATCATGATGGGGGAGTTCAGCGACGGGCTGATGGAGGTGTCCACCAAGGCGGACGCCTTTGCCAAGCTGAAAGAGATTTCGAACGCCCGCATCTTTACCGCGCGGCGCAAGACCGAGCTGGAGATTTCGGGGCGTCAGGTGCTGCATGGGCTGTTGGATCACTTCAGCGGGCTCTATGAGGATTTGAAGGCCTGCGGCTGGGACGTCGAGGCATTGAAGGCGCGGCATGGCTATTGGGCGAAACTGATCCGGGCCGTCGATCTGGACCTGCGCGGGATCAAGGATGAGTATACCGCGCTGCATTCTCTGGGCGATTTCGTCTCGGGCATGACGGATCGTTATGCGGTGAAGGTCCGCGACATGGTCGAAGGACGCATTTCGCAGGGCTGATCAGGACACCGGATCTCTCATGAAACAAAAAACCCGGCCACTGGCCGGGTTTTTCGTTTGATCTGACGAAAGAGTTTAGCCGATTGCGGCGGCTTTCACATCTTCGTCGATGTAGGGCAGATACTGTTCGAAGTTGTCTGCGAACATCTGAACCAGTTTGGCGGCCTGCTTGTCGTAGGCGTCCTGATCGTCCCAGGTGCGGCGCGGGTCCAGCAGAACTTCCGCAACGCCGGGCACGGCGACCGGCACGTCAAAGCCGAAGTTGCTGTCCTTGCGGAACTCGACCTCTGCCAGCGAGCCGTCCAGCGCGGCAGTCAGCAGGCCGCGGGTCGCCTTGATCGGCATCCGCGAACCGATGCCATAGGCACCACCGGTCCAGCCGGTGTTCACCAGCCAGCAGGTTGCGCCATGCTGGGCGATCTTGTCACGCAGCAGGTTGCCGTAGACCTCGGGGCGGCGCGGCATGAAGGGCGCGCCAAAGCAGGTGGAGAAGGTCGGCTCCGGCTCGGTCACGCCGCGCTCGGTGCCGGCCACCTTGGAGGTGAAGCCCGAAAGGAAGTGATACATCGCCTGCGCCGGGGTCAGGCGTGCAATCGGAGGCAGCACACCGAAGGCATCGCAGGTCAGCATGATGATGTTCTTGGGGTGACCACCGCGGGCGGTGCTGGATGCGTTGGAGATATACTCCAGCGGATAGGCGCAGCGCATGTTGGCGGTCAGGCTGTCATCGTCGAAGTCGAGCTCAAAGGTCTCGGGATCAAAGACCATGTTCTCGATCACGGTGCCGAATTTCTCGGTGGTGGCGTAGATTTCCGGCTCTGCCTCGGGGTTCAGGTTGATGGTCTTGGCATAGCAGCCGCCTTCGAAGTTGAAGGTGCCGTTGTCGGCCCAGCCATGTTCGTCATCACCGATCAGCACGCGGTCCGGGTCGGCGGACAGGGTGGTCTTGCCGGTGCCGGACAGGCCAAAGAACACGGCGGCGTCGACCGGGTTGCCCTTGGCGTGGTTGGCCGAGCAGTGCATCGGCATGATGCCTTTTTCCGGCAGCAGGTAGTTCAGCAGGGTGAAGACCGATTTCTTGTTCTCGCCCGCGTATTCGGTGCCGCCGATCAGGATCAGCTTCTTGTCGAAGTTCAGCGCGATCACGGTTTCGCTGCGGCAGTTGTGCTTGGCCGGGTCAGCCTGGAAGCTGGGGCAGTTGATGATGGTGAAATCTGCCATGAACTCGTCCAGATCCTCGCGGTCGGGACGGCGCAGCAGGTGGCGGATGAACAGGCTGTGCCAGGCAAGTTCGGTTACCATGCGCACGTTGATTGCGTGGGCGGGGTCCGCACCGCCAACCAGATCCTGCACGAAGTAGTCGCGACCCTTCATGTGCTCCAGCATGTCGGCATAAAGCGCGTCAAAGCCTTCGGGGCTCATCTCGGCGTTGTTTTCCCACCAGATGGTGTCTGCAACCGCTTCGGTCTTGACCACGTGCTTGTCCTTGGGGGAGCGACCGGTGAATTTGCCGGTGGTCACGAGAAAGGCGCCGCCGTTGCCCAGTGTGCCTTCATCCCGTTTCAGCGCCGCTTCGATCAGCGCGGGCTCCATCAGGTTGTAATGGACATTGCCCAGACCCTCGATACCTTGATCTTCGAGGCGGAATTGTGGGTTCACCCGTCCTGATGCCATGTGTTCTTTCTCCTGTGGCGGCTGCTTGAAGCCGCATACATCTAAAGCCGCGCCGTGGGGCAATTCACCGGTAGCGACACCGGTGAGCCGGGTCTTAACATGACGTTTTACACGGTGAACAGGACGCTTTGGCGCAGTTAGCGCCATCAAGTGAACGTTTAGCGCAACCATTTTTTTTGTCGCCAAAAGGAAGCGCTTTCTTCAGTGAGTGCTAAGACATTTTTGCCTTAATTGCGGCCCAAAGGTGCCGTGATTCGCCAATGGGGATTGATTCGCAGCCTGAGAAGGGCGATTAAGGAATGTAAAAAGCGAAAAGCTGAGCAGTGATTTAGGGGCGCATTCAATGTCAAAGATTGCTTTGGTGGACGACGACAGAAACATCCTGACTTCGGTGGCTATGACGCTGGAGGCAGAAGGGTTCGAGGTCGAAACCTACAACGACGGTCAGGCCGCCCTGGATGCTTTTAACAAGAAGCTTCCGGATATGGCCGTGCTGGACATCAAGATGCCGCGCATGGACGGCATGGATCTGCTGCAGCGTCTGCGGCAGAAATCGCAGATGCCGGTGATCTTCCTCACCTCCAAGGACGATGAGATCGACGAGGTTCTCGGTCTGCGCATGGGGGCGGATGACTACGTCAAGAAACCGTTTTCGCAACGCCTGCTGGTCGAACGCATCCGTGCCCTGCTGCGGCGCCAGGAAGCAATCAACGGCGACGCGGTAGAAGGCGCTGCGGTTACAGAGACCAAGGTCATGGAGCGCGGCAACCTACGCATGGACCCGCTGCGTCATGCGGTCAGCTGGAAGGGCAAGGATGTCTCGCTCACCGTGACCGAGTTCCTCCTGCTGCAGGCGCTGGCCCAGCGGCCCGGTTTCGTCAAAAGCCGCGATCAGCTGATGGATGTGGCCTATGACGATCAGGTCTATGTGGATGACCGCACCATCGATAGCCACATCAAACGCCTGCGCAAAAAGATGCGCAGCGCGGATTCCGACTTTGCGGCGATCGAGACGCTGTATGGGATCGGTTACCGCTACAACGAAGAGTAAGAGTCAGATCCGGTTTGGGGAGGCAGGGGGATATGCGCGATACCGGCAGCACACCGCCACCATCCGGTGAGGATGTGGTTCTGGGCGACGATTGGGTCGCTCCAGAGCAAACCGTGACGGAAGAGATGCAGGTGCGTCGGGCCAGCCGCGGGGTGTTTTCGCTCAAAGGCTCGCCTTTGACTCGGAAAATCATCACCTTCAACCTGATCGCACTGATCATCCTTGTCGCTGGGATTCTCTACCTCAACTCCTCGCGCCAGAGCCTGGTTCGGCAAAAGGCGGGCGCGCTAGTTTCCGAAGCAACCCTGATCGCAAATGTGTTCGAAGCTGAATTGCCTGCGGTGGGCGGCGTCAGCTTTGCCACCGGTGACGGCATCGATGCCGAGGGCACCCTGTCCGGCATCAGCCTGCGGGGCGGGGTCGAAGCCATGGTATTCGATGCTAGTGGCACCCTGATCGCCAGCGTCACAGGCGTTGCGCGCTCGGATGCGCTGAATGCTCTGAATGAAAATCAAAAGGGTAAAACTCTGATCTCCGACGGGCTGTCGGCGCTGTGGTCGGCGGCGGGCAGTGTGTTCAAATCCGGGGAAAACACCGCCGATGCGGGGCTTACGCTCGAGGCGCAATTGGGCCGGTTGGCGGAGCACACCCTTGGCGCCGGAGCAACAGTTGATACTGCCGTAGATACCAGGGGTGGTACGGTCTTTTCAGCGGCAGCCCCGATTCTTCACAACGGACAGGTCATCGGAGTGGTGGCCCTGGCCTCTCCCATCGGGGAAATCGACGCGCTGGTGCGTGGTGAGCGCGAGCGCGTGTTGCAGATGTTCGTCGTGGCGCTGCTGGTTTCCGTCGGGCTCAGCCTGGTTCTTGCCTCGACCATAGCCAATCCTCTTGCCGATCTGGCAGAGGCTGCGGAAAGCGGGCGCGACCGTGATGCCCGAAAGAGTCACCCCGGCCGGGTACGTATCCCGGACCTGTCTGCACGGCCTGACGAGATTGGTCGTCTCAGCCGGGCGCTGCGCGGAATGGTAAAAGCGCTCTACAGTCGCATCGATAGTAACGAACAATTTGCAGCTGATGTGGCACATGAGATCAAGAATCCCTTGGCGAGTCTGCAATCTGCAGTCGGGACCTTGCGGATGGTAAAGCGCGAAGACCAACGGGAGAAGCTTATGGAAGTGATCGAACACGACGTGCGCCGCCTTGACCGGCTGGTGAGCGATATCTCGAATGCTTCCCGACTGGATGCCGAACTGGTCAAGGAAGAAGAAGAAGAATTCGACCTCCTGACCATGCTGGGCAATCTCAACCAGTTCCTTGGCGAAGATGCCCGCTCCAAGGGGATCGACTATATCGCCGACTTGCCGCCGCAACCGATTATGCTTCAGGGACTTGAGGCACGTCTGGCGCAGGTGTTCGTCAACCTGATCACCAATGCGATTTCCTTTTGCGAAGATGGCGATGCGATCCGTGTCTGGGCGCGACGCCGGGCCAATCGGGTGCTGATTGTGGTCGAGGACACCGGTCCGGGCATTCCCGAACAGGCGCTGTCGAACATTTTTAAACGCTTCTACTCACAGCGCCCGGAAGAGCATTTTGGCAATAACTCTGGCCTTGGACTGGCGATTTCAAAGCAGATCGTCGAAGCGCATGGCGGTGTGATCTGGGCCGAGAATATCCGCCCGACCGAAGCCGACATCACCTCTGAACCGCTGGGTGCGCGGTTTGTGGTCGGCCTGCCGGTGTGATCCTCTTGTGATGGTCCTGTGATGGTGCAGGACCTTAGCCATTGTATACATGCCTCCTGTGTAGCGCTTGACGGGCGTGGCCTCCTGATCCGGGGGGCTTCCGGCAGTGGGAAATCGGCGCTGGCCCTGCATTTAATGGCCTATGGAGCGCAGCTGGTCGCGGACGACCGGGTTTTGCTCACGCTCAATGATGGATCCGTCGTGGCGCGGCCGCCCAAGGCAACGGCAGGCCTGATCGAAGCGCGCGGTCTGGGCATCCTGCACGCGGAAAACACCGCTCAGGCGGCTGTCTGTGCCATTGTGGACTTGGACCGGCTTGCAGACGGGCGGCTTCCGGCCCAGTCTGCCGAAACGATTCTGGGGCTGGATCTTCCCGTGATACACCGCGTGGAGGCAACGCATTTCGCTCCAGCCCTGTTGCAGTATTTGAAATGTGGAGCCCTGAACCCTGATGCCTGACGTCGATCCCGATGCACAGCCGATCGTTCTGGTCACCGGTCCGTCCGGCGCCGGGCGCACCACGGCGATCAATGTGCTGGAGGATCTGGGGTTCGAGGCGATTGACAACCTGCCGCTGCGGCTGCTGCCGATCCTGATCGAGGCGGCAGGGGTGAGCGCGCCAATGGCGCTGGGGCTGGACAGCCGCAACCGGGATTTTGCGCCGGGTGCCCTTCTCGACATGATTGAAATGCTGGCGGCGCGGCAGGACGCCGAACTGACGGTTCTCTATCTGGATGCCCGCCCCGGCGTCCTGCTGCGGCGTTATTCGGAAACACGGCGCAGGCACCCACTGGCCCCGGCAGAAACGCCCGAGGTTGGCGTGGCGCGGGAGCAGGACCTGATGGCGCCAATTCGCGAACGCGCGGATATGCTGCTCGACACCTCCGAAATGAATGTGCACCAGCTAAAGGCCGAGATTGAACATTGGTTCGCGCCGGATGGGCGGTCGCTGGCCCTGTCCGTACAAAGTTTTTCCTACAAACGCGGTGTGCCGCGCAGCGTCGATCTGGTCTTTGATTGCCGGTTCCTGGCGAACCCCTATTGGGAAGAGGCACTAAGGTCGCTGAATGGCCGCGACGCTGCGGTTCAGGACTATGTGAAAAAGGACCCGCTGTATGACGGGTTCATGGCGCGGGTGGTGGATATGGTACGGTTTTTGTTGCCCGCCTTTCGCAGCGAAGGGAAATCGCATCTCTCCATTGCCTTTGGCTGTACCGGTGGGCAACATCGTTCGGTGACCCTAGCAGAAACCCTGGCTAAGACCCTTGCGGAAGACGGGCAGCAGGTGTCAATTAGACATCGCGAGCTGCAGCGCTAACAGCGGAACGGAGAGGCCGGGTTGATCGGGATTGTTATTGTCGCGCATGGGGGGCTGGCCAGAGAGTATCTGGCCGCCGTTGAGCATGTGGTTGGCGAGCAGCCGAACCTGCGTGCGATTACCATTGCACCTGACGATGACCGTGACGACAAACAGCGCGAAATCTGTATTGCCGCCGACGATGTGGACACCGGCGATGGCGTTGTGATCGTTACAGACCTGTTTGGTGGCTCTCCGTCCAATCTCAGCCTACGGGCCTGTGCGCCCACGGATCGGCGCATCCTTTACGGTGCCAATCTTCCGATGCTGATCAAGCTGGCAAAATCCCGCCATTTGCCTGTTGCCGATGCCGTGCGCCAGGCGATGGAGGCGGGGCGCAAGTATATCAACTCGCAGAACATTAACCCCGCAGGGGAGTAAGACACTTCAATGGCAGTTAAAACGCTGAAGATCATAAATGAAAAAGGCCTGCATGCGCGTGCCTCCGCAAAGCTGGTCGAAGTGGTCGAAGGCTTTGATGCCACGGCTGAGGTTTCAAAGGACGGTCTGTCAGCTTCCGGCGACAGTATCATGGGGCTTTTGATGTTGGCAGCCTCGAAAGGAACGACTATTGACGTCGATACTTCGGGGCCGGACGCAGAGGCTCTGGCAGAGGCTTTGGAGGCTCTTGTCGCCGACAAATTCGGCGAAGGATACTGAAGGGCACAAGCACCTGTGGAAGACGGGAAGGGCAAAGTGGCGGATACGGCGCATGACCATGACGGCGGCCTGAAGGCAGAGTCGGAGACGGGCGAGGTCTATGACCGGCGCACCCTGACCTATGCCAATTCCTTTGACGACCGCTGGACCTCGCTTGCCATCCGCGCCATCGAATGGTTCACCGGCAAGCTGACCATTCTGCGCATGGTCAAGAAGTTCGAAAAGCAGAACGCCCAGTACCGCGGTCAGAAATTCTGGCGCGGCGCGCTGAACGTGATGGGGATCGATCTGCTTACGCCCGAAGAGCAGATCCGCAACATTCCCGCCGAAGGTCCGGTTGTGATCGTGGCGAACCACCCGCACGGAATGGTCGATGGCATGATCTTTGCTGACCTGATTGGTCGCATCCGGCTTGATTACCGAATTCTGACGCGCTCGGTCCTGACGGGGCTTGATGAGGCGGCGACCTCCTTCATGATCCCGGTGCCGTTCCCCCATGACCCTGAAGCGCAGCGCAAGATGGTGGAAATGCGAGCCAAGACCATGGCCCATCTGAAGGAAGGCGGCGTTGTGGCGCTGTTCCCCTCGGGGGTGGTGATGTCGTCGGACAGCTGGTTTGGCCCTGCTATCGAGCAGGAGTGGAACGTGTTCACCGCGCAGCTGATCCGCCGTTCTGGCGCGCGTGTGGTTCCGATCTTCTTCCCGGGGTCGAATTCGCGCTGGTATCAAATTGCCTGCCGGATCTCTCCGATCCTGCGTCAGGGGCTGCTGCTGCATGAAATCGTGCGCTCCTGCAACAAGCCGCAGGCGCCAGTGGTCGGAGAGCCGCTGACGGATGCGCAGATGGAGCGGTTGCACAGCGATCCGCGCGGCTTCATGGCTTGGCTGCGAGAGCATACCCTGTCGCTGGGCAGTAAAACTCCGGCTGACGACAAGTAATCCGCTTTCTAAATTGATGGACGCGCTGCAGCTTTTTGATCGCTGCGGGTCAGGCCCCTGGATAGAGGGCCGTCGCCGCAGCAGTCAGGAAAGCCCGGGGATCAGCGCGTCGGAACCGGCGTTTCCCCGCGATAGTCATAGAACCCGCGCTGTGTCTTGCGGCCCAACCAGCCAGCCTCGACATATTTGGTTAGCAGTGGGCAGGGGCGGTATTTGGTGTCGGCCAGCCCGTCGTGCAGCACGTTCATGATGGCAAGACAGGTGTCCAGGCCGATGAAGTCTGCCAGTTCCAGCGGCCCCATCGGATGGTTGGCGCCCAGCTTCATCGATTCGTCGATGGATTTCACCGAACCAACCCCTTCATAGAGGGTGTAGACGGCTTCGTTGATCATCGGCATCAGGATCCGGTTGACGATGAAGGCGGGGAAATCTTCGGCGCTGGCGGCGGTCTTGCCCAGACGCTCCACCACGGTCTGACATGCCGTGAAGGTCTCCTCGTCGGTGGCGATACCGCGGATCAATTCGACCAGCTGCATCACTGGCACCGGGTTCATGAAGTGGAAGCCCATGAAACGTTCGGGGCGGTCGGTGCGACTCGCCAGACGGGTGATCGAGATAGACGAGGTGTTAGAGGTGAGAATCGTATGCGGCTGCAGATGCGGTTGCAGATCTTCAAAGATCGCCTGCTTGATGGTTTCACGCTCGGTTGCCGCTTCGATGACCAGATCGGTGGCCCCGATATCGGGCAGAGCCAGCGTCGGAGTGATGCGCGCAAGGGCCGCATTCATGTCCTCTTCGCTGATCTTGCCGCGACTGGCCTGCCGGGCCAGGTTCTTCTGGATCGCACTCATAGCGCCATCCAATGCGGTCTGATTTACATCATTGATAACAACGTCATAACCCGCAACTGCCATGACATGGGCAATGCCGTTGCCCATCTGTCCCGCTCCGATTACGCCGATTTTTTTGACTTCCATGCCGATGGCTCCCTGGCTGCCTGCCGGGTGATCTTATCGGTCGTTTCGGGGGGGGCACAAGGCTGGCGAAGGGGTATTTTAACCAAATTTGAGCTTTAGGAAATTTGCAAGTTTTCAGGCTCAAAGTGAGTATCGGGTGAAAAATTGGTGGGACTATGAGTTACGAACTCCAAAGCGTTTCGACGCTTTCGGGTGGAACATGTTGCTATGCAGGCTCAAGGCTGCAGGTACGTGGACCCGAACGCGACTTGAATGAACCTTATATCGCATTTCTGGGCGGAACAGAGGTGTTTGGTCGCTTTGTGGCTGAGCCGTTTCCCGCCGTGGCCGAATCCCTGCTGGATGTTCCTTGCGTCAACCTTGGCGGTGTGAACGCGGGGCTGGACAGTTTCATGAGCGATGACAGCCTTATGAAGGTGGCCAAGGCATCAGATATCGCTGTCTTCCAGCTTCTGGGCGCCCAGAATCTGTCGAACAAATATTACCGGGTGCATCCGCGCCGGAATGACCGGTTCCTGCAAGCCCGCCCTGAACTGAAGGCCCTTTATCCGGAAGTGGATTTCACCGAGTTTCATTTCAACAAGCATCTTCTGACCGAGCTCAAAAACGTCTCTGAGGAGCGGTTTGAAACCCTCTGCCTGCATCTGCAATCTGTGTGGGTCAGTCGCATGGGTGATCTCATCACTGCGATGGACGGACGGTTGGTGCTGCTGTGGCTGCGCTATAATCTGGGTGGTGTGGGAATGTTCGGACGTGAACCGGTCCTGGTCGATCAGGCGATGGTCGATTCTCTGAGGCCCTTGGTCAAAGGGGTGGTAGAGCTCCCCGTTGCCACCGCAGGGTTGGCAAATGACGTCATGGGCATGGACATGGGGCCGCTCGACCTGCCGACGGCACGCCATATGCTGGGGCCGAAGGAACACAACCGGATTGGATGCGCCACGGCTGAGAAGCTGCAGGGTATCCTGGGGCAGCGCAAAGCAGCGGGCTGACCCGCATGTGATAGCTGCCGGTCAGTAGAGTGGCCGACCTGCTGCCTGGTTTTCGAAGTATACAGAACGCAAAAGGCCCGCATCGGATGCGGGCCTTTTTCGATGACATGTGGCTCTGTGTGGCCCGGCGTGTGCCGGGCCGGAGCCAGGGCTTTTAGCCCAGTTTTTCGGTGAGTTCGGGGACGGCCTGGAACAGGTCTGCCACGAGGCCGTAATCGGCAAC